>NZ_JBITWR010000004.1:0-82649 GCF_044544025.1 Streptomyces sp. NPDC055243 | reverse complement strand
GCTGCGGGGTCGGTCTGTTGGTGGGTGCGGGGCCGTGCCGGTATGTGCGTCCTCGTTATCGTCCGGTGGCCGTGGGGGTGCTTCGGCGCCGGAGTGTTGGGAGCCGTGCTCCGGGCGGACATACCGGCCCGCCCCCTCGCGTCGCGTTGCCGTGTGCGGGGCGTGGGGCGTGCTGCCGGGGTTGTTTCGGCGGGAGCGCCGCTAGCCGCGCTGTGGGCGGGCGTACCGGCCCGTGTGGGGGCGAGCGGCCGTAGCTGGGGTGTGCAGGATCATGCAGCCTTGTTGTTGCGCGCGTTCCCCGCCAGCCCGGCGTGCTCTCCCCGCCCGCCGCGCAGCCCCCGACCCGCCACCCACCCCGTGCCAGCGAGCCATCCGCCCACACCGCGGGGCAATCGGACGGGTGGGCGGGAGAGGTTGGGTGGTGGGTTGTTACTTGGGGGTGGTCTTTGCTGCTGCCTTTAGTTGTTGCTTGTGGGTGCGGACCCTCTGGAGGGATTCCGGGCCCGTGATGTCCGCGACCGAGCGGTACGCGTCCGGCTCTCCGTACGCTCCCGCCGCCTCACGCCAGCCCGCGGGACGTACGCCCAGTTGTTTGCCGAGCAGGGCCAGGAAGATCTGGGACTTCTGCTTGCCGAAGCCGGGGAGGTCGTTCAGGCGCTTCAGGAGGTCCTTGCCGGAGGTGGCGCCCTCCCACAGGGCGGTGGGGTCGCCCTCGTAGTGCTCGACGAGGTACGCGCAGAGTTGCTGGATCCGCTTCGCCATCGATCCCGGATAGCGGTGCACCGCCGGTTTGGCGGAGAGCAGCGCGGCGAACTCGTCGGGGTCGTACGCCGCGATCTCGTGCGCGTCGAGATCGTCCGCGTTCAGCCGCCGCGCGATCGTGTGCGGGCCCGCGAACGCCCACTCCATCGGGACCTGCTGATCGAGCAGCATCCCGACGAGCGCGGCCAGCGGACTGCGGCCGAGCAGCTCATCGGCTTCCGGCTCCTGGGCCAGGTGCAGGGTGACGTCCATGGAGTCGATCATCCCCCGGGGGGTGGCGGTTCGCACGGTGCGCCGGAGGGAGGGGGTGGAAAACCGCGTGCGGCCGCAGGGCTGCTCCTACTACCCTCGCCGCATGTCTACGCCCCGCATCTCCTAGCCAGGACACCGGTCTCCACGTCACCCGTGTGTCCATTCGCTACTGCGGAGCGTTACCCCATGATCACCGCCCGACGCATCGACGTCCGCGTCGGCGCCCGGCTCCTGCTGGCCGGCGCCTCCTTCCACATCGCCCCCGGCGACCGCATCGGCCTCGTAGGCCGTAACGGCGCCGGCAAGACCACCCTGCTCAAGACCCTCGCGGGGCAGCTCGCCCCCGCAGCGGGGACCCTCGACCGCACCGGCTCCGTGGGCTACCTAGCCCAGGACCCCGCCGCCGCCGACCCGCACGGCACCGTCACGGCCCGCATCCTCTCCGCCCGCGGCCTCGACCGCGCGGCGCAGGCCCTGCGTACCGCCGAGAGCGCCATGGCCGCCGCCACAAGCGCCGGTGAGCAGCGGCGGGCCATGGCCGCCTACGCCCGCGCGGACGACGCGTTCCAGGCGCGGGGCGGGTACGCCGCCGAGGCGGAGGCCGCCCGCGTGGCCGCCGGGCTCGGGCTGCCCGCGCGCACCCTGGACGCGCCGGTGGGCCACCTCTCCGGCGGCCAGCGGCGCCGCGTCGAGCTCGCCCGGATTCTCTTCTCGCGGCACGACACCCTGCTGCTCGACGAGCCGACCAACCATCTGGATGCCGACTCCGTCGGCTGGTTGCGGGGGTATCTCGGGGGCTATCCCGGTGGGCTCGTTCTCGTCAGTCATGACGTCGAGCTTCTTGGGGACACCGTCAATCGTGTGTTCGAGGTCGATCCTGGTCGTGCCTCCCTCGATGTGCACAACACCGGCTGGCACACGTATCTCGAACAGCGCGCAGCGGACGAGCGGCGCCGCGGCCGCGAGCGGGCCAGCGCCGAGCGGAAGGCCGCCTCGCTGCGCAGCCAGGCGGAGAAGATGCGCTCGCACGTCGCCACCGCCACCGCCGCGAAGAACATGGCCCGCCGCGCCGACCGGATGCTCGCCGCCACCGAGCCCGTGCGCCGCGCCGAGCGCGTCGCACGCATCCGGCTGCCCGAGCCCGCCGCCTGCGGGCGGACGCCGCTCGGTGCGGTCGCTCTGGTGAAGGCGTACGGGGAGCGGAGGGTGCTGGACGGTATTGATCTCGCCGTCGACCGGGGGAGCCGGCTCGTCGTCCTCGGGCTCAACGGGGCCGGCAAGACCACCCTGCTCAGGGTCCTCGCCGGTGCCGAACTCCCGGACAGCGGACGCGTGGTGCACGGCCACGGTGCCCGGCTCGGCTACTTCGCGCAGGAGCACGACACCCTCGACGGCGGGATGACCGTGCGGGAGAACCTCGCCGCCGCCGCGCCCGGCCTCACGGACGGCGAGGCGCGGGGCGTCCTGGGGTCCTTCCTGTTCCGCGGGGACGACGCCGACAAGCCCGCCGCGGTGCTCTCCGGCGGCGAGAAGACCCGGCTCGCGCTCGCGGGGCTCGTGCACTCGGGGGCGAACGTCCTGCTCCTCGACGAGCCGACCAACAACCTCGACCCGGCATCGCGCGACGAGGTGCTCGGCGCGGTGGGCACGTATCCGGGGGCGATCGTGATGGTGACGCACGACGAAGGGGCCATCGACGCGCTGCGGCCCGATCGCGTGCTGCTTCTGCCGGACGGGACCGAGGATCTCTGGGGCCCGGACCATCGGGAGCTCGTCTCGCTCGCCTAGCTCGCCTCTGTGCTTGCATACGGCGATGAGTCACGCCCCGGCCCCCTGCGTCCGCCCCCGCCATGCCGCCGACCTCCCCGCCTGCGTGGAAGCCCTCGCTCAGGTGCACGTGGCCGACGGCTATCCCACCAACTGGCCTGCGCGGCCCGCCGGTTGGCTGGCCGGGGGCTCCGTCGTCGGGGCCTGGGTCGCCGAGCTCGGCGGGCGCGTCGTGGGGCACGTCTCGCTCTGCCGGAGCGGGGAGGGCGACGTGGCGCCCGTTCTGTGGAGCGGGCGCACGGCCGTGGCGGTCGACGAGATCGCCGTGGTCAGCCGGCTGTTCGTCGCGCCGGGGGCCCGCGGGCACGGGCTCGGGGCGCTGCTGCTGGCGCGGGTGGTGGCGGAGGCGGGGGAGTTGGGGTTGTTCCCTGTGCTGGACGTCGTCACGTCCGATGTCTCTGCGACCGCGCTCTACGAACGTACGGGATGGCGGTTCCTCGGGACCGGCGAGCAGCACTGGAGTCCGCGGCAGACCGTCACCGTGCGGTGTTACGCCGCGCCGGAGCTCCCGGCAGAGGTCTCCCCGAGCTGAGCCACCGCGTCCCGTAGCGCGTCGAGGAGTCCTTGCACCGCCGGGCGGTCCGGCGCCGGGCCCCGCACCGCCGCGTAGATCGAACGGACCGGCACCGGGTTGTGGACCTCGCGCACGACCACCCCGGAGTGGGGTGTGTCCAGGCCCAGTTCCGGGACCAGGCTGACGCCGAGACCCGCGGCGACGAAGCCCTGCGCCGTCGCGTAGTCCCCGCTCTCCACCACGAAGTCCGGACTGAAACCCGCCGCGCCGCACGCTTCGAGGATGGGGTCGAGGCAGGGCCCCGGCGACTCGCTGGCGACCCACGGCTCGTCGGCCAGGTCCGTCATGTCGATGAGCCGCTTCGCCGCGAGCGGGTGCCCGGCCGGGAGTACGGCGTGATAGCGGTCGTCCAGGAGGTGCTCGAACCGGACGCCGTCCACGCCCAGTTGGCCCTGCGGCCGGACCACCAGGGCCAGATCCGCGTGCCCGTCGCGCACCTCCGGCATCGGGTCGTCGGGATCGGCCAGCTTCAGCTCGACCCGCACATCCGGCTGCGCTCGCCGCAGCGAGGCCAGGGCCGGGGCGACGAGCGCCGCGCCCGCCGTCGTGAAGTACCGCATCGATACCCGGCCCGTGCGCCCCGACCGCAGCCCGGCGAGCGCGGTCTCCGCCTCGGCGAGCTGCTTGCCGATCGCCACCGCGTACTCGGTGAGGAGGCGCCCGGCGTCCGTGGGCCGCACCCCGCGCCCGGTGCGCTCCAGGAGGGCGATGCCCGCCTCCTTCTCCAGGGCGGCCATCTGCTGGCTCACCGCGGAGGGCGTGTACCCGAGGTTCCGTGCCGCCGCGGTCACCGAGCCGCTGGTGACCACCGCCCGGAGGACTTGCATGCGCCGCGTATCAAGCATGCAGTCCAGCTTAACGCTGCCACGCAAGCCTTACGTACAACTAATGGGGAGGGTGGGGCCGCGATGGATAGGGTCGGCAGCCGGTGAGCGAGAAGTGGGCCACCCGCGATCGAGCAGTGAGCGTCAACTGAGCCTGTCAGCAACGGACCTGTCAGCAACGGACCTGTCAGCAACGGATCTGTCAGCAACGGACCTGTCTGTAACGAAGGAGTGGAACATGTCCTATCCGGAGCCGCGCTATCTCGGCGAAGAAGGCGAGATCAACGCGGTGTTCAGGCCCGCCGACCAGGAGCCCGAGCTGGTCCGCCCCGGCGGCAACCGCACGCATTACCTCGCCACGCACGCCTCCACCGGCGGCGAATTCGGCCTCTACAAAGTGGATCTGGGGCCGAAGTCGCCGGGCCCGAGCACCCATTTCCACAAGTCCATATCGGAGTCCTTCTTCGTCCTGTCCGGCCAGGTCCAGCTCTACGACGGCGACCGCTGGATCACCGGCGGCCCCGGCGACTTCCTCTACGTCCCGGTCGGCGGCCTGCACGCCTTCAAGAACGACAGCGACGACCCCGCCTCCATGATCATGCTCTTCTCGCCGGGCGCCCCGCGCGAGGAGTACTTCGAGCAGGTGGCGGAGATGGCCCAGAAGGGCGGCAAGGAGTTCGGCGAGTTCCTCGTCAAGCACGACAGCTTCTTCGTCGAGCGGTGAGGGACGACGCCCGGTGAGGGTCTCCCTGCCCGGCCCGGCCCGGCCAGGGCCACCGCCGCCGACGCGACGCCGGTCGACGTGGGCGGCGTACGGCTGCGCATGCTGCTCGCCGGGCTCGCCGTCGAGGGCGGGCGGCCGGTTTCCGTGGACGCGCTCGCCGACGGCCTGCGGGGTGAGCACCCGTTGGCGGACGCGGGCGACGCCCTCCAGGCACTGGTGTCCCGGCTGCGCAAGGCCTGCGCGGGGCGGGGACGGTGGAGTCGGTCGCGGGGGCTACCGGATCGCGGTGGCCGCCGACGACGTGGACACCCACCGCTTCGAGGAGCTGGCCGGGCAGGGCAGGCGTGAACTGGCCGCGGGTCACGCCGACGAGGTCGCGGCGACGCTCGGCGAGGCCCTCGCGCTCTGGCGGGGCGCCGCCCTAGCGGACGTCCTGGAGGCACCCTTCGCGCGCGCTGCCGCCACGCGCCGGTAGGACCTGCGGGCCGCCGCCGTGGAGGACCGCTTCGACGCGGAACTGCGTCTGGGCCGGCGAGCAAGACGATGCCGGGGGCCGCTGTCAGCGCTCGGACCGCCCGCTGACAGCGACGGAGGGAGGTTGTCAGAGCCTGTCAGGGCTTGTCAGGGCCTGTCAGGACCTCGCTGCCTGGGCGACGGCCGTTCCGAAGGCGGCCATGCCTTGGGCGTTGGGGTGGAGGGGAGCCGCGATGCTGGTGGGCACCAGGCCCTCGATGTAGCGCTCGGAGGGTGCGGCGCAGGTGTCGTGACCGGCGCTGACGGCGGCGGTGTCGACGTACGTGGCGCCGTGGGCCCTGGTCTGCTCCGCGAGCACGCCGTTGAGCTGGTTCACGCGGGCCTGGAGGTAGTTGGCGTCCTTGCCCCAGAGGGGCTGGGTGGGCCAGCAGCCGTCCTTGCGGACGTAGGTGGCGTAACCCGCCACGACGATGCGGGCGTTGGGGGCGCGCCGCCGCACCTCGTCGAGGGCCTTGCCGAAGGTGGCGCTCCAGGCGTCGATGGCCTTCGCGGTGGGGTCGCCCTCGGCCGCGGCGGTGTCGGCGCAGGAGATGCCGGTGGGCTCGGGCAGGAGGTTCACGCAGCCGAGCGCCTTGCTGACCAGGATGACGTCGTTGCCGCCGATGGTCAGGGTCACCAGGTCGGTGCTCGGTTTGAGCGCGTCGTACTGGGGCGGCAGGAGCCCGAACTGGCGGCCGGAGAAGTCGCTCACCTTCGCGCCCGAGCAGCTGACGTCGGTGAGCCGCGCGCCCAGGGCCTTCGCGGCGACGGCCGGGTAGTTCCGGCCGGAGCGCAGACAGGACAGCTGGCTCTGGCCGGGGATGAGGGGCCCCGCGGCGAACGAGTCGCCGATGGCGACGTACTCCATGGGCTCCTCGGCCTGCGAGGACGCCTGTGAGGGCTCATGCGATGACACCTGCGATGACACCGCACCGGCCGGAGCCGCTCCGAGGACGCAGACGGCGGACAGGGCGGCGGCCATGACCGCGGTGGTGCGGGCGCGTGTGGGGCGCACGGGCTCTCCTGGGTGGGGTGTACCGGGGGTAACGGACGCCCTTATGATCCGGGCCATCGCGGCCTCGCTGTTCTAGGCGCGCAACCAGACTTTCCGAGGGGTCAGTTGTGACCGGTGACAAGAGCGTGGGCCGCTTCCTGATCGCCGACGTACCGGGGCTGGCCGCGACGGTCACCCGGCGCATCGCCGACGACCTGCCGGTCTACGGCCGACTGCCCGCCGAGGAACTGCACGGGGACGTACGGGCCATCGTCGACATGACGATCCGCGCCTTCGCCGACGTACTGCGCACGGAGCGCATGCCGCCCCCGGAGTTCCTCGACACGGTGCGCCGCTCGGCGGCCAGGCGCGCGGAGGAACGCCTCCCCGTGGACGCGGTCGTCAGCGCCTACCACTACGGGGCCCGCATCTGCGTCGAGGCGGTGACGGCGACGGTCGAACCGCACGAACTGATCGAGGCCCACCGGCTGCTGCTCGACTGCCTGCGCGAGATCACGGCCGCCGTCACCTCGGGGTACGTGGAGGAGAGCCAGTCACTGATAGGGGAGCGCGACGCGGCCCGGCACACGGTCCTGTCCGCCCTGCTCGACGGCCGAGGCGCCCAACTGGCAACCGCCCACCTGGGGACGCGCCTGCCGCCGTGCTATCTGGTGCTCGCCTTCACCATCGGGCGCCACCCCGACGAGGACCGCGACGACGTCGACGCCACCGTGGCATCCCGGCGCAAGATCCGACGCCTGCGTACGGAGCTGGACCGCGCCCTCGGCCACCCCGTCCTCTCCCGCCTGTCCGCCGACGAGGGCCTCGTGCTCATCCCGTCCGACATGGCACCGGACCTGGCGGCCGACACCGACCGGGCGCGACTGTCGAAACTGACGGCGTCCCTCATGACGGTCAGCGGGGTGTCCCTGACCGCGGGTCTCGCCGCGAGCACCCCGGCCGACGTCCCGCACGCCGTCCGCCTGGCCACCGAGCTGCGCGACACGGCGACGGGCACGGGACGGCCGCCGGGCGTCTACCCCCTGACCGCGCTGCTCCTCGACTACCAGCTCACCCGCGCGAGCCCGGCCCGCGCCCACCTGGCCGCGCTGCTCGCCCCGCTGGCGGACGGCCCGGATCTGCCGGCCACCCTGCGGACGTACTTCGCGTCGAACCTGGACCGCCGCGAGACGGCGGCCCGCCTGCACGTGCACCCCAACACCGTCGACTACCGTCTGCGCCGCATCGCCGCCCTGACGGGCCTCGACCTCGCCGCACACACGGATCTCCTCACGCTGCGGGCGGCGCTGACGGCGTACGACGCGGCGGCGAAGCCCTGAGGCGGTGGCCCGGCCGCCCGCCGATTGCGGGCCGGGCCGACCGGCGGGATCCTGGAGAGGTCAGCCCTGTTGAGGCATCGGCTGACGGGGGGCGCCCGGACGCCGGCGCACAACCGCTCACCGACGGCCCGACAGGGGAGAGGCCGGGCGGGACGAAGCGGTCCGCGTCTCGGCAAGGAGCCCGTCATGGACGGCACCACACTCGACGACATGAGAGCCGCGCTCCGCGGCCCGGTCATCGGCCCGAAGGACCCCGGGTACGACAGGGCCCGCACGATGTACAACGCGATGATCGACCGGCGCCCGGCCGCCCTCGTGCGGTGCTCGGACGCGGCGGACGTGATGGCCGCCGTCGACTTCATCCGCGACCGGGACCTGGAACTCGCCGTCCGGGGCGGCGGCCACAGCGGCGCCGGGCTCTGCGAGGTCGACGACGGCGTCACCATCGACCTGTCGCCCATGCGCTGGGCACGCGTCGACCCCGTGGCGAGGACGGCCCGGGTCGGCGGCGGCACCCTGCTCGGGGACCTCGACCACGCGGCCCACGCCTTCGGCCTGGCCACCCCCGCCGGAATCATGTCGACGACGGGCGTGGGAGGCCTCACCCTCGGCGGCGGCCACGGCCACCTCACCCGCAAGTACGGCCTGACGATCGACAACCTCGTCGCCGCGGACGTCGTGCTGGCCGACGGCAGCTTCGTCACCGCGAGCGAGTCCCAGCACCCGGACCTGTTCTGGGCGCTGCGCGGCGGCGGCGGGAACTTCGGCGTCGTCACCTCGTTCCGCTTCCGGCTGCACCCGGTGGGCGACGTGGTCGTCGCGGTCACCGTGTGGCCGGTGGACCTGACGCGCGACGTACTGCGCTGGTACCGCGACTTCCTCCCGCAGGCGCCCGACGACCTGAACGGCTTCTTCGCGGCGCTCACCGTCCCGCCGGGCCCGCCGTTCCCGGAGGAGATCCACGGCCAGCGGATGTGCGGCGTCGTGTGGTGCTGGACGGGCGACCCGGACGGAGCCGAGAAGATCCTGGCCGCGGTGCGCGAACCGGGCCCGCCGGCCTTCCACTTCACGGCGCCGATGCCCTACCCGGCGCTGCAGAGCATGTTCGACGAGCTGATCCCCACCGGCCTCCAGTGGTACTGGCGCGGCGACTTCTTCGACGAGATCACCGACGACGCCATCGACGTGCACGCCAAGTACGCCGAGAACCTCCCCACCGACCTGTCGACCATGCACCTCTACCCCGTCGACGGGGCCGCCGCCCGCGTCGACCAGGAGGACACCGCGTGGGGCTACCGCGACGCGGTCTGGTCCGGGGTCATCGGCGGCATCGACCCGGACCCCGCCAACGCCGGGGCGATCAGACAGTGGTGCGTCGACTACTGGGAGGAGCTGCACCCGCACTCCATGGGCGGCGCCTACGTGAACTTCATCGGCGAGGACGAGAACCGGAGCCGCGTGCGGGCCACGTACCGCGACCATTACGCCCGGCTCACGCGCATCAAGAACGCGTACGACCCGGCCAATCTCTTCCACGCCAACCAGAACATCGCCCCGGGAACGTCGAAGGGCCCCACCGCGAACGGTGGGGCCCTGCAACGTTAGTGCCCGGTGAGGCACTGGCGGAGGATACGAGATTCGAACTCGTGAGGGGTTGCCCCCAACACGCTTTCCAAGCGTGCGCCCTAGGCCACTAGGCGAATCCTCCGCCGCAAACAATACAAGACGTTGAGGAGTGCTCGCGAACACGATCCGCCTCCGGTGCCGAGATCGCTCCCGAGATCGTTCCGTGGCGGCCGTCGGGGTGGGGTCCGGCGTCGCTTCCGGGCCCGGGGATCGGCTAGGGTGGGGCTCAGCCCCTCACGTGGCGCTATCTGACTGAACTCCCCCAGGGCCGGAAGGCAGCAAGGGTAGGTTGGCTCTGGCGGGTGCGTGGGGGGCGCTTTGCGTTCGCGGTACGTGTTGTCAGTGGGCGCCTATAACCTCGTATGTGTGTCGTCTCTCGCGTTGTACCGCCGCTATCGCCCGGAGTCGTTCGCCGAGGTCATCGGGCAGGAGCATGTAACCGACCCGTTGCAGCAGGCGCTGCGCAACAACCGGGTCAATCACGCCTACCTGTTCAGTGGTCCGCGCGGCTGCGGCAAGACGACCAGCGCGCGCATCCTGGCCCGCTGTCTCAACTGTGAGCAAGGTCCCACCCCGACGCCCTGCGGCGAGTGCCAGTCCTGCCGCGACCTGGCGAGGAACGGCCCGGGGTCGATCGACGTCATCGAGATCGACGCGGCTTCGCACGGTGGCGTGGACGACGCCCGTGACCTGCGCGAGAAGGCCTTCTTCGGCCCGGCGAGCAGTAGGTACAAGATCTACATCATCGACGAGGCGCACATGGTCACCCCGGCGGGCTTCAACGCCCTGCTGAAGGTGGTCGAGGAGCCGCCGGAGCACCTCAAGTTCATCTTCGCGACGACGGAGCCCGAGAAGGTCATCGGGACGATCCGCTCGCGCACGCACCACTATCCGTTCCGCCTCGTGCCGCCCGGGACGCTCCGGCAGTATCTGGCCGAGGTGTGCGGCCGGGAGCAGATGGCCGTCGAGGAGGGCGTGTTCCCGCTGGTCGTGCGGGCCGGTGCCGGGTCCGTGCGTGACTCGATGTCGGTCATGGACCAGCTGCTCGCGTCCGCGGCGGACGACGGTGTGACGTATGCCATGGCGACGTCCCTGCTCGGGTACACGGACGGGTCGTTGCTCGACGCCGTGGTGGAGGCCTTCGCGTCGGGGGACGGGGCGGCGGCCTTCGAGATCGTCGACAGCGTCATCGAGGGCGGGAACGACCCGCGGCGCTTCGTCGCCGATCTTCTGGAGCGGCTGCGGGATCTGGTGATCCTCGCGGCGGTTCCGGACGCGGCGGAGAAGGGGCTCATCGACGCCCCCTCGGACGTCGTGGAGCGGATGCAGGCGCAGGCGAGCGTCTTCGGCGGCGCGGAGCTCAGCCGCGCGGCCGACCTCGTGAACGAAGGCCTCACGGAGATGCGGGGGGCGACCTCGCCCCGGCTGCAGCTGGAGCTGATCTGCGCGCGCGTGCTGCTCCCGGCTGCGTACGACGACGAGCGCTCGCTCATGGCCCGGCTCGACCGGCTGGAGCGTGGCGGCAACCTCATGGCGGGGGCGCCGCAGGCTGGCGGGGCTCCTGGTTCCGCTCCTGGGCCTGCTATGGCGTACGTTCCCGGGCCCGATGCCCATGCCGGGGCGCAGCAGCAGGGGGCCCCGGTCCCGCCGGGCGGTGGGCCTGCGGCGGCGCGGGCGGCTGTGCGGGGCGGGGGGCCTGAGCAGGAGGCGGCTCCTGCGGTTCCTGTGGCTCCTCCCGCTGCTCCTGCTCCTCCGGCTCCTCCTGCTCCCGAGGTGGCGGCTGCCGCGCCGTCCGGTGAGCGTCGGCCCGGCGGGTGGCCCACGGCTTCGGCGCCGGGGAGCGGCCCGGCTGCGGCTCCGGCCCCGTCCGCGCCTCCGGAGGCGGCTGCCCCTCGCCCGGGCGGCTGGCCCACGGCCGCGTCCGCGGGAAGCGTCGCTCCGGCGCCGCAGCAGCCTGCTCCGGCGGCTTCGGCTCCGACGCCCGCTCCAACCCCGGCTGCGGCTCCGGTGGGCGGGCCCGACCCGCGCACCCTGTGGCCGAACATCCTGGACGCGGTGAAGGGGCGCCGCCGCTTCACCTGGATCCTGCTGAGCCAGAACGCCCAGGTGGCGGGCTTCGACGGGACGACACTGCAGATCGGCTTCGTCAACGCGGGGGCGCGGGACAACTTCGCCAGCAGCGGCAGTGAGGATGTGCTGCGGCAGGCGTTGTCGGAGCAGTTCGGGGTGCAGTGGAAGGTCGAGGCGATCGTCGATCCCTCCGGGGGCTCGGCGCCGCCGCCCGCGGCGGGCAACTTCGGCGGCAGCGCGCCGCCGCCGGCCCGCCCGGCCCCGCAACAGCAGCAGCAGTCGCCGCCGCCCGCCGCGAACCGGGCACCGGCGCCGACTCCTACTCCGGCCCCCGCCCCGGCCCCGGAGCACGTCTCCGCGGAGGACGACGTCCCGGCGGACGACGACCCCGACCTGGTCGAGTCGGCCCTGTCGGGCCACGACCTGATCGTCCGCGAACTGGGCGCGACGATCGTCGAGGAATACAACAACGAACCCTGACGGCACCGCGGGGCGATCGGGTGGGTGGGCGGGAAAGATCCGCCGCGCAGCGGCGGGCCCGTCCGGACTTGGCCCGCAGGGGAAGGCCCGGCCCCCGGTGAGAGGCAGCGAAGCGCGGGGCCGCAGCCGGGTGCGGGCTCCGTGGACTGGAGGAACGTACAGGCGGCGGAGGGGTTCTCCGTGGGGCTCCCGTACGAACGCACCGGCCCGCGCCAGCTAGGCTGGCGCCCGTGAAGGTCCTCGTCATCGGCAGTGGTGCCCGCGAACACGCCCTGTGCCGCTCTCTGTCCCTCGACCCCGACGTCTCCGCCCTGTACTGCGCCCCCGGCAACGCCGGCATCGCGGACGTGGCCGAGCTGTACCCGGTCGACGCCCTCGACGGCAGCGCGGTGGCCGCCCTCGCCACCCGGCTCGGCGCCGAGCTGGTGATCGTGGGCCCGGAGGCACCCCTCGTCGCCGGAGTCGCCGACGCCGTACGCGCCGCCGGCATCCCCTGCTTCGGGCCCTCCGAGGAGGCCGCCCAGCTGGAGGGCTCCAAGGCCTTCGCCAAGGACGTGATGGCGGGCGCCCAGGTGCCCACCGCCCGGTCCTACGTCTGCACCACCCCCGAAGAGGTCGACGAAGCCCTCGACGCCTTCGGAGCGCCGTACGTCGTCAAGGACGACGGCCTCGCCGCCGGCAAGGGCGTCGTCGTCACGGACGACATCGAGGCCGCCCGCGCCCACGCCCTCGCCTGCGACCGTGTCGTCATCGAGGAGTTCCTCGACGGCCCCGAGGTCTCGCTCTTCGCCATCACGGACGGCATCACCGTCGTCCCGCTCCAGCCCGCGCAGGACTTCAAGCGCGCGCTGGACGGCGACGAAGGGCCGAACACCGGCGGCATGGGCGCGTACTCGCCCCTCCCGTGGGCCGACCCGAAGCTCGTCGACGAGGTCATGCAGAGCGTTCTGCAGCCCACCGTCGACGAGCTGCGCCGCCGCGGCACTCCCTTCTCCGGGCTGCTCTACGCGGGCCTCGCGATCACCAGCCGCGGCGTACGCGTCATCGAGTTCAACGCCCGCTTCGGCGACCCCGAGACGCAGGTCGTCCTCGCCCGCCTGAAGACCCCGCTCGCCGGAGTCCTGCTGGCCGCCGCGAACGGCACCCTCGTCGACCTGCCCCCGCTGCGCTGGAGCGACGACGCCGCGGTCACCGTGGTCATCGCCTCGCACAACTACCCGGAGACCCCGCGCACCGGCGACCCCATCGAGGGGCTCGGCGACGTCGCGGCACAGGATGCCCCGGATGCGTACGTCCTGCACGCGGGGACGAAGCGCGACGGCGACGCCGTGGTCAGCGCGGGCGGCCGTGTGCTCTCCGTGACCGCGACCGGCGCGGATCTGACCGCGGCGCGCGAGCGCGCGTACGCGGCGCTGTCCCGCATCCGCCTCGACGGCTCCCAGCACCGTACGGACATCGCGGCGAAGGCGGCGTCGGACGCGGCGGAGGCGTAACAGAGGTCGCCTCACCCGCTTCCCACGTGGCACCCACGCGGCACCCATGAACGGCTCACAGGCCCCGGATCCCACCCTGGATCCGGGGCCTGTCCGTCGTCCGCCAGTCGTCCGCCCGTCACCCGCCCCGTCATCCACCTTTACCCAAAGCCATTCCATCGAGTGACCGCTGGCCCATCCGGCTGACGATGCCCTGTGCCCCAACTAGGGTGCGGCGCAAGCGGTTCAGGTGCCCAGAGCCAAACAGACCACCGGCATTGCGATGTCGGTGGCGGGTGCCACAGTGGGGGAGTGAGTAAATCCATCGGCGGCTGCCGTCCGCCCGCGGTCCCGGCCCATGGCCGGTCTGCGGGCGTCCCAGGCAGCAGGGGGTGACATCGGTCGTGTCAGGTACGGGTGTGGAGGTGGGCGTGCAGTCCGCGCGTTCCCAGGCGCTCGCCGTGCTGCGCATCCGCAGCAGGGCCCTTGCCGTCGCACTGCTGCCAGCGGCCGTCGCCGTCGTGCTGATCGCGGGCGGGGCCACGGGCCATGTCAGCGGCGGGAGTTGGGACGTCGTGCGCGGCGTCGTGACGGCCGTCGCCGCCCTGGTGCTGCTCGCCGCCGCGGCCGTCGCGCTCGTGGTCGCGCGGTCCAGGCCAGCCGTCAGCCCCACCGTCCCGATCGCCGAGAGCTCGGCCCCGGATCTGTACCGCCTGGTGCGGGACCTCGCCGACCGTCTGGACGTGCCCGCGCCGTCGGCGATAGCGCTCACCCCGGACTGCGACAGCTGGCTGGAGGACCGCACCCACCCGGCGCACGGCCCGCCCGCGGAGACCTCCGCCCAGCCATCGGCGGAGGGCGCGGAGGGCAATGGCGTACGAGACGGCCGCCCCGCCCCGCGCCGCCCGGCCCCCGTGGCTCCGGTGCTCGTCATCGGCTCCCCGTTCCTGTGGTGGATGCGGGTCGGCGAGCTCCGCGCGGTGCTCGCCCCGGTCGTGGCCGGCACCGGCCCCTCGGCGCATCCCGACATAGCCGCGGCCCGGCGCTTCATCCGCGGCCTCGACGCCGCGGTCGCGGTCACCTCCGCACCGGGGCGCGGTCCACTGGTGCGCACGGTCCTCGGCGGCATCGGCTGGGTGACACGGCTGCTCCTGCGCAGCTGCCGGGGGCATGCCGGCGAGATGGAGCGCGGAGTGGCGGCAGCCGCCGCCGAGCGCGCCCAGGCCGTTGACTACGGGGTGCGGATCGTCGCCCAGGAGCAGGTGGGCCTGGCGTACGCCGGGTGGGACCGGCTCCTGACCAAGGTCGCGCTGCCCGCCTGGCGGATGGGCCGCTGGCCCTCGCGCCTGGACGCGGGCGTGGTCTCCGCCCTCACCGAGCTCTCCCGCAGGGACCGCCTGGCCGAGGGCTTCACGTCCCGCCTGGGCGAGCGCCCCGCCTGTGACCTCCTGGAGGAGCCGGGATCGGTGGACGAGGCGGCTTCGCTGCTCGCCGCCCGCCTCTTCCACGGCGGCCCCGCCGAGCAGGGCCCGGACTGGGCGCCGGTGGCGTGGCAGGAGTATCCGGACGAGGTCGTCGATCGCAAGTGGCGCATGGACGCCGCCCGCCTCCACCGGGTCCTGGACTCCCTGGGCGTCGGCCACGCCGCCGACCCGACGGCCCCCGACTCCGAGGGGCCGACGCTGGGCCGCGTGCTGGACCACCTGACGGCGGAGGAGGCGGAGGAGGCGGAAGAGGCGCGGGAGGCAGGGGAGGGCAACAGGCCCGACGGGCCCGCCACTCTCACCACCGAACCCCACGCCCTCACCCCCGGCGGCGAAACGCCCCCGTACGGCGAAGAGCCCGCGTACGGCGCTGTGCCCGCACCCAGCGAGTCCTGCGAGTCCAGCGAGCTCAACGAAATGGTCGCGTACGGCGAAGGCCCCGAGGACCCGGAAGAGTCCCCCGACGGCCCCGGCGGGCTCCTGGCCGCAGGCCTCAGCGCGGAGCTCGCCCGCGAGGAGGCCGCCGCGCCGCCCCGCCCGGCGCCCACGGGGCAGGGCCCGGACGACGCGCTCTGGGACGACGGCATGCTGCCGCTCTTCCCGCTCCAGCCGCCGCGCACGGGAAGGGAGTTGCTGGCCGATCACGTCACGGCGCTCGTCTGCTGCGCGGCCGTGGACACGGCGGGCGCCGCCCCCGGTCTCGACTGGCTGGACGGCCCGTCCCTCCTGATCGACGGCGAGCGCGCGGCGGACCTCACGCCGCACGTCCGGAGCCTCGTGGAGGACGGCGACTCCATCCCGCTGCGCGGCTGGCTCGCCCGCCTGGGCGTCCGCCCGGAGAAGCCGGTCCGGCTGGTCTGAGCCGGGCTTCTTCCACCGGTCCGGCTGGTCTGAGCCGGGCTTCTTCCACCGGTCCGGCTGGTCTGAGCCGGGCTTCTTCCACCGGTCCGGCTGGTCTGAGCCGAGCTTCTTCCACCGGTCCGGCTGGTCTGAGCCGAGCTCCTTCCACCGGTCCGGCTGGTCTGAGCCGAGCTTCTTCCACCGGTCCGGCCGGCCCGAGCCGAGCCCCGCAACGAGCCCTCGCGACGAGCCCCGTAACGACCCTCCACTCCCGCCAACACCCGGAACGTTCCCTTCCGTTCTCGACGATTAGCGACGAACGGTGACGGAGTGCGTGCGTAATGTGATGTGCTGGGATCGACCGCCGGTCCGAACGTGCCAGCAGCAGCGCCACACACCACAGAGCAATCTCGGGGGAGCAGCGAGGGAGGGGTACACACATGGGGTCGGAGCAGATCCGCAGGTGGGAATCGGGCGCCCTGGCGCACGCCGTGACCGACCCCTTCGGGCAGGGGCCCCTGCCCTGGCTCCGAGGCGCCGAGCACTACTTCGACGACACGGGCCAGGTCGTTCCCTGGTACGTCGACCACGCCCCGGCCCCCGGCGCGCAGAACATCCCCGCGCCCCGCGACCGCGTCCGGACGAACGGCCCCCGCACCGCCGACGACGTGCACGGCCAGATCAAGGGCTTCGCCTCCACCGGCGCCGCGGCCCCCGGCGAGGCGATCGACTTCCACGTGACGGTGGACCCGCCCCAGCAGTTCAGCGTCGACATCTACCGCATCGGGCACTACGGCGGCGACGGCGCCAGCAAGATCACCACGAGCCCGCGCCTCTCCGGCATCGTCCAGCCGCCCCCGCTCACCGCCGACCGCACGGTCTCCTGCCACCACTGGTGGCTCTCCTGGCGGCTGCAGATCCCGAGCTACTGGAGCGTCGGGGCGTACGTGGCGGTCCTCACCACCGTCGGCGGCTACCGCTCGCACGTCCCCTTCACGGTCCGCGACGACCACCGCGCCGATCTGCTCCTGCTGCTGCCGGACATCACCTGGCAGGCGTACAACCTCTACCCCGAGGACGGCCGCACGGGCGCGAGCCTCTACCACGCGTGGGACGAGAAGGGCCGTCTCCTGGGCGAGAGCGAGGCCGCGCACACGGTCTCCTTCGACCGTCCGTACGCGGGCGCGGGACTGCCCCTGCACGTGGGCCACGCCTACGACTTCATCCGCTGGGCCGAGCGGTACGGCTACGACCTCGCGTACGCCGACACCCGCGACCTGCACGCGGGACGCATCGATCCGACCCGTTACCGGGGCCTGGTCTTCCCGGGTCACGACGAGTACTGGTCGTCGAACATGCGCCGCACCACGGAGCGGGCCCGCGAGCACGGCACGTCGCTCGTCTTCCTCTCCGCCAACACGATGTACTGGCAGGTGGAGTTGGGCCCTTCGCCGTCCGGCGTTGCGGACCGCCTGCTGACCTGCCGCAAGCGCCACGGCCCCGGCAGACCCGCCCTCTGGCGCGAGCAGGACAAGGCCGAGCAGCAGCTCCTGGGCATCCAGTACGCGGGCCGGGTCCCGGAGCCCGCCCCGCTCGTCGTGCGCAACGCCGACCACTGGCTGTGGGAGGCGACCGGCGCGCACGAGGGGGACGAGCTCGCCGGCCTGGTCGCGGGCGAGGCGGACCGCTATTTCCCGCGCACCGCGCTCCCGGAGCACCAGGGCCGCATCCTCCTCGCCCACTCTCCGTACGAGGACTCCGAGGGCGTCACGCGCCACCAGGAGTCGTCCCTCTACCGCGCCCCCTCCGGCGCCCTGGTCTTCGCCTCCGGCACCTTCGCCTGGTCCCCGGCGCTCGACCGCCCCGGCCATGTGGACACCCGCGTCCAGCGGGCCACCGCCAATCTCCTTGACCGCATCTGCAAACGGGACTGAGACCGGCCCCACGCACCCTCGGGACAACCCCTGGCCAAAAGCTGCCGCCCCATGCGGGAGAATCGGCAGCACTCAGTCAGAACCACGGGGAGGAACCGTGTCCGGATTCGTAGAAAAGCCCGAGCCGCTTCAGGTGCCGGGCCTGGTGCATGTGCACACCGGCAAGGTGCGCGACCTGTACCGGAACGAGGCGGGCGACCTCGTGATGGTCGCGAGCGACCGCATGTCCGCCTACGACTGGGTGCTGCCCACGGAGATCCCTGACAAGGGCAGGGTCCTCACGCAGCTCTCCCTGTGGTGGTTCGACCAGCTCGCCGACCTCGTCCCCAACCACGTCATCTCCACCGACGTACCGGCCGGCGCCCCCGCCGACTGGGAGGGTCGCACCACGGTCTGCAAGTCCCTGGAGATGGTCCCGGTCGAGTGCGTGGCCCGCGGCTATCTCACGGGCTCCGGCCTGGTCGAGTACAACGCGACGCGCACCGTCTGCGGCCTCGCGCTGCCCGACGGCCTGACCGACGGCTCGGAGCTGCCCGCACCGATCTTCACGCCCGCCACGAAGGCGGAGGTGGGCGAGCACGACGAGAACGTGAGCTACGAGGAAGTGGCCCGCCAAGTGGGCGCGGAGACGGCGGCGCAGCTGCGCCAGTCGACCCTGGCGGTCTACGGCCGGGCCCGTGACATCGCCCGCGACCGCGGTGTGATCCTCGCCGACACGAAGTTCGAGTTCGGCTTCGACGGCGAGGACCTCGTGATCGCCGACGAGGTCCTGACCCCGGACTCGTCGCGCTTCTGGCCCGCGGACAGCTGGGAGCCGGGCCGCGCCCAGCCGTCGTTCGACAAGCAGTTCGTCCGCGACTGGCTGACCTCGCCGGTCTCCGGCTGGGACCGCAAGAGCGAGCAGCCGCCGCCCCCGCTGCCGCAGGACGTGGTGGACGCCACGCGCGCCAAGTACATCGAGGCGTACGAGCGTCTGACGGGCACGGCCTGGTAGCGGCGGAACCCATGAACGAGAAGAACCCCCGGGCCGAGAGGCACCGGGGGTTCTTCATGTGGAGCGGACGACCAGGTTCGAACTGGCGACCTCAACCTTGGCAAGGTTGCGCTCTACCAACTGAGCTACGTCCGCGCTGCGCCGAAGCGCGAGGACAACTATACCCAACCTCGCTCGCGTGCGAGACGCACCGCGGCATGACGGTTCTCCGCCCCGGTCTTGGTGACGGCCGACGAGAGGTAGTTGCGGACGGTCCCCTGGGACAGCGCGGCCCGCTCGGCGATCTCCGCGACGGGCGCACCGTGGGCGGCCAGTTCGAGCACTTCGGCCTCGCGGGCGGTCAGCGGAGAGTCCCCGGCGGAGATCGCGTCGGCGGCCAACTCCGGGTCCACATAGCGGTTACCGGCGTGAACGGTCCGGATGATCTCGGCGAGGCGCTGCGCGCTCACGGTCTTCGGGACGAAGCCCCGTACCCCCACCGCGAGTGCCCGCTTGAGATGCCCCGGTCTGCCATGACTCGTCACGATCATGGTGCGGCAGTGCGGCAGTTCGTCCCGCAGCGATGTGGCGACACTCACACCGTCGGCGCCCGGCATCTCCAGATCGAGCACGGCCACATCGGGCCGGTGCGCCCGAGCCATGGCCAGGGCCTCGGGCCCGGTGGCCGCCTCGGCGACCACGACCAGATCGTCCTCAAGCGCGAGGAGCGCGGCGAGGGCGCCGCGGATGAGGTGCTCGTCGTCGGCGAGCAGTACGCGCAGACTCATGGCGCGACCCTTTCGACTTCCTGGTGGCCGTCCTGTTTCTGGTTGCCGGCCCGTTCCTGATGGCCGTCCTGCTCCCGGCTGCCCCGCGGGCGGGTCAGCGGCACCTCGGCGGCAAGGCGGAACCGCCCGTCGCGGGACGCGAAGTCCAGCGTCCCGCCCACCGCGGAGAGCCGCTCCCGAAGCCCGGCGAGCCCGGACCCCGTACTGCCGTCGGATGTCACCTCGGGCGCCCCGTCGTTCTCGACGACCAGCGTCGTACGGTCCTCAGAGATCGCAAGAGCGATGTCGCACCGCTGCGCGTCCCCGTGCCGCAGCACATTGGTGGTCGCCTCCCGCACGACCCACCCCAGAGCGGACTGCACGGACAGCGAAAGCCCCGCCGACGAACCGCTCACCCGGCAGTCGATCCCCGCCGCCTCGAGGACGCCCTGCGCCCCGGCGAGTTCGACCGCGAGGTCGGCCTCCCGGTACCCCCGCACCACTTCCCGTACCTCCCGCTGCGACTCCTGCGCGATCCGCTGCACCTCGACCATCTGGTCGACGGCCTCGGGCCGCCCCCGCTTGGCCAGTTGCACGGCCAACTCGCTCTTCAGCGCGATGACGGCGAGGTTGCGCCCCATCACGTCGTGCAGATCCCGCCCGAACCGCAGCCGCTCCTCGGCCACCGCGAGCCGTGCCTCGACCTCGCGGGCCCGGTCGGCCTCCCACATCACGGAGAGCGTCCAGGCGCCGCAGCGCGAGGAGAGCAGGGAGACCAGCGTGCCGAACGCGATCACCAGAGCCGTGCCCACGAGCTGCCCGCCGCGGACGCCGACCGCGGCGAACCCGGCCACTGTCGCGGCGTCGATCACGGCGAACCGGATCAAGAAGGCGCGGATCGGTACGGCGAAGGCCAGCGACTGTCCGTAGGGCATCACCGCGAACATCAAGGCGAGGGTGAGCATCTCCGCCTTGACCCCGCCCACGGTCTGCAGGGCGAGCACGAGGCCCAGCGTCATGACCAGGAGCGCGAGCGACACGGCGAGGTCGCGGCGCGGCGGCTCCGCGCGCTTCAGGAAGTGATCGAGGGAGCGGCGCAGCGTGCGGTTGACGTGCACGCACTGCACGAGGGCCACGCCGATCAGCGTGCAGCCGAGGACCATCGGGACGGTGTCGCGCCGCAGGGTCACGGCCAGCGGCACCGAGGCCCAGCTGAGGAAGAAGAGCCAGGGCATGGCGTGCCACATGGCCATGCTCTGGAACTCGACCTTCTCGATCTTGCTCCGCTCATGCCAGCCGCGCTGCAGCCCACGGAATCGGCCGACCACCACTTGACCCCTTCCTCACCGCCGCGGCTCCCAGCGGAACCACCGGCGTACAGCAAACACCGAGACCACGGTCCAGGCCACCGCGGTGGCGAGGGCGCCCAGGGTCTCCGTCCCGGAGAGCTCCCCGGTCCAGCCGCCGCGCACCAGCGTGATCACCGGGCTCAGCGGCAGCAACTCGCAGACCGAGGCGAGCTTGTCGGGCATGACCTCGAAGGGGACGAAGAGGCCCGAGCCGAACATCGACACGAACGTCAGAGGCATGGCCATGACCTGCGCGGACTCCACGGACCTGCTGAAGCTGCCGGTGACGGCGGCGATGGCGGTGCACATCACCAGGCCGAGCAGTACGCCGACCACGGCGAGATGGGGCGCGCTCGGCGCCCCGGCGTCCAGGAGCAGCCCGCAGCCGACCGCGAGGACGACGCACTGCGTGAGTCCGATGGCGACCGAGGGCAGAGCGGCCCCGGCGAGGATCTCCGGGTCCCGCAGCTCGCCGGTGCGCAGCCGCTTCAGTACGAGCTCCTCGCGGCGGGCGGCGAAGACGGTGGTCAGTGCGGAGTAGACGGCGAAGAGCAGGGAGATGCCGATGGCGCCGGGCACCACCACGGCCCCGACCGAAAGGCCGTTGGCCTTCAGATCCATGCCGTCCGCGACCTGGCGCAGGCTGAACGGCATCACCAGCGGCACGAACAGCGCCGCGAACAACGTCCCCTTGGCGCGCCCGAGCAGCGTCAGCTCGGCCCGCGCGAGCGCCCCCATCCGCCCCGCGGGGGTCGTCGTCACGGACCTGGTCACCGCCGCCGTACTGACGCCACTCATGCCACTCATGCCACCGTCTCCTTCTCCGTCACACCAGCCGCACCAGCCGCACCCGCGACCCCCTCGGCGTCCCGCGCGATCCGCAGGAACGCCTCCTCCAGCGAAGCCGCCCGTACATCGAGCCGGCCCAGCGAGACGTCGGCGTCCCGCGCCCACAGCAGCAGCCCCGTGGCCGCCCGCTGCAGTTCGTGCGTACGCAGCCGGACCCGCTGCCCGTCCACCTCGTGCTCGCTCACGCCGAGCTCGCCCAGCGGCGGCAGATCCCCGACGAAGTACCCGGTGGGCAGTTCGAAGGAGACCTGCGAGGGCTGCTGGGCCACCACGTCGGCGACCCGTCCCTCGGCGGCGATCCGTCCCTCGTGCATGATCGCGAGCCGGTCGGCGAGGCTCTCGGCCTCTTCGAGGTAGTGCGTGGTGAGCAGCACGGTCGTGCCGCTGTCGCGCAGGGCCCGCACCAATTCCCAGGTCTCGCGGCGCCCTTCGGCGTCGAGCCCGGTCGTCGGCTCGTCGAGGAAGAGCACCTCGGGCTGCCCGATGAGGGCCGTGGCGAGGTCGAGCCGCCGCTTCTCGCCCCCGGACAGCTGCTTCACGCGGACGCCGGACCGCTTGCCGAGCCCCACGATCTCCAGGGCCTCTCCGGCCGGACGGGCGCCGCTGGTGCACCCCGCCCACATCCGCACGGTCTCCGCGACCGTCAGCTCGGAGGGGAAGCCGCCCTCCTGGAGCATCACACCGATCCGGTGGCGCACGGCGCCGCGCTCGGTGTACGGATCGTGCCCGAGCACCCGCACCCGCCCCCCGGCGGGTGCGGCGAGCCCTTCGAGGAGTTCGAGGGTGGAGGTCTTGCCCGCGCCGTTCGTTCCGAGCAGCGCGAAGAGCTCACCCCGTCCGACGGAGAACGAGACTCCCCGGACCGCCTCGAAACCGCCCCCGTACACGCGCCTCAGATCGGTCACGTCGATCACTTGGTCAGTCATGACCACAGCGTCCCCCGGCCCCGGGCGCCGGAGCAGTGCGCGCTGTCACCGGCTCGCATGACAAATGTCAGAAGGCGGCGGTCAGCAGGAGGCACATACGAGGCAGCAGCCACACACGAAGAAGGCCCCGGTCGCGATGACCGGGGCCTTCTTCTCTGGAGCGAACGACGAGGTTCGAACTCGCGACCTCAACCTTGGCAAGGTTGCGCTCTACCAACTGAGCTACGTTCGCATTGCCTCCGACCAGCTCTCACTGATCGGCGCGAGCACCAGCCTACCGCACTCGAAAGAGTGATCGGTGAGCGATGCAGAGCGGGTGACAGGAATTGCACACTGCGCCTTCCCCCTGGAAGGGGGATGTTCTACTACTGAACTACACCCGCAAGACTCCGTGAGGTTCGGGCCTTTCGGCCTTGCCCCTCGGCGTGCTCCAGACTTTAGCCGACCGTCGGGGGTGCAGGTCAAGTCGGTTGCCGAGGGGCCCTCCTGGCCGGGCGTCGGCCCAGGTCAGTTGGCCGCCTCGAAGGCCTCGTAGACCTTCTTCGGGATGCGGCCGCGCGGCGGCACGTCCATCTGGTGCGAGCGGGCCCATGCGCGTACGGCCGCCGGGTTCGCGGCCACCGTCGTGTGCCGGTAGGCCTTGCCGGACTTCGACTGCTTGCGGGCCGCGTCCAGGTACGGAGCAAGTGCCGTGCGCAGTTTCTTGGCATTGGTTTGGTTGAGGTCGATCTCGTAGGACTTGCCGTCCAGACCGAAGGCGATCGTCTCCGCCGCATCCCCGCCGTCGATGTCGTCAGAGAGAGTGACTACGACACGCTGCGCCACGAATATCGGTCCCTTCGTGCGGCTCTACCGCGTTGACGTGCGGTGATGCCGACTGTCCGGCTGTTATGGGCACTGTTATGTGCAAAGGATCGGCTAATGCCTTTTCCTTTGTACAGTGCCCGGCATTGCATTGTGAAGCCCGACTAAATCCCCCCGCGTGTCCGGATGCAATGGTGATGCGTGATCTTTTCCTGGATTTTTCGCGAAGGTGCCCTGTTCGATACGCGAGTAGGGGCAGGAACGTGACCGTCCTCACGTACGTTTCTACGAATCTACGCGAGTAGAATTTTTGTGCGGGTAGTCTGAAGGGACCGCTCAGCCAGCACCACACACCGGGAGTGCCAGTGGCACGCGTCGTAGTCGACGTCATGCTCAAGCCGGAGATCCTCGACCCCCAGGGCCAGGCGGTGCAGCGTGCACTGCCGCGCCTCGGATTCAAGGGGATCGCCGACGTACGTCAGGGAAAGCGCTTCGAACTCGAGGTGGACGGGCCGGTCGACGAGGCCGCCCTCGCCCGTATCCACGAGATGGCGGAAACCTTCCTCGCCAACACCGTGATCGAGGACTTCTTCGTAAAGGTGGAGGAAGAGAAGTGACTGCTCGAATCGGAGTCGTCACTTTCCCCGGAACGCTCGACGACCGCGACACCCAGCGCGCCGTGCGCGTCGCCGGTGCCGAAGCTGTGCCGCTCTGGCACCGGGACAAGGACCTGAAGCAGGTCGACGCCGTGGTGCTGCCCGGCGGATTCTCGTACGGCGACTATCTCCGGGCCGGGGCCATTTCACGGTTTTCGCCCGTCATGGAGTCGGTCATCGAGCAGGCGAAGGCCGGGATGCCGGTTCTCGGTATCTGCAACGGCTTCCAGGTGCTGACCGAGTCGCACCTGCTGCCCGGCGCGATGCTGAAGAACAACCACCTGCACTTCATCTGCCGCGACCAGAAGCTGCGCGTGGAGACGTCCGACACCGCCTGGACCGCCGATTACACGGCCGGCCAGGAGATCTCCGTACCGCTGAAGAACATCGACGGCCGGTACGTCGCCGATGAGCGGACCCTCGACATGCTCGAGGCCGAGGGGCGGGTCGTCTTCCGCTACCTCGACGTGAATCCGAACGGGTCCCTGCGCGACATCGCCGGTGTCTCGAACGCCGCGGGCAACGTCGTGGGCCTCATGCCGCACCCCGAGCACGCCGTCGAGCCGCTGGTCGGGACCGGTGGCACGGACGGCCTGGGATTCTTCACCTCGATCCTGAAGAAGCTGGTCAACGTCTGATGACTCTGGACACCGTCAAGCACGCCGCCGAGACCCCCGAGGTCAAGCTGCCCTGGGCCGAACTGGGCCTGAAGGAAGACGAGTACGCCCGCGTACGCGAGATCCTGGGCCGCCGTCCCACCGGTGCCGAGCTCGCCATGTACTCCGTCATGTGGTCCGAGCACTGCTCGTACAAGAGCAGCAAGGTCCACCTGCGCCAGTTCGGCGAGAAGGCCCCCGCCAACGACGCGATGCTCGTCGGCATCGGCGAGAACGCCGGTGTCGTGGACGTCGGTCAGGGCTATGCCGTGACCTTCAAGGTCGAGTCGCACAACCACCCTTCGTACGTCGAGCCCTACCAGGGCGCGGCCACCGGTGTCGGCGGCATCGTCCGCGACATCATCGCGATGGGCGCGCGCCCGGTCGCGGTCGTGGACCCGCTGCGGATGGGCGCCGCCGACCACCCCGACACCAAGCGCGTCCTGCCGGGCGTCGTCGCGGGCATCGGCGGCTACGGCAACTGTCTTGGCCTGCCGAACATCGGCGGCGAGCTCGTCTTCGACGCCTGCTACCAGGGCAACCCGCTGGTCAACGCCGGTGCCATCGGCGTCATGCGGCACGAGGACATCCACCTCGCCAAGGCGTCCGGTCCCGGCAACAAGGTCATCCTCTACGGGGCCCGCACCGGCGGCGACGGCATCGGTGGCGCCTCGATCCTGGCCTCCGAGACCTTCGACGACACGAAGCCGTCGAAGCGTCCGGCCGTGCAGGTCGGCGACCCCTTCCAGGAGAAGCTCCTCATCGAGTGCACCCTGGAGGCCTTCGCCGAGAAGCTGGTCGTCGGCATCCAGGACCTGGGCGCCGCCGGACTCTCCTGCGCGACCTCCGAGCTGGCGTCGAACGGCTCCGGCGGCATGCGCGTCGAGCTGGACGACGTACCGCTTCGCGACTCCACGCTCACTCCCGAGGAGATCCTCATGAGTGAGTCGCAGGAGCGCATGTGCGCGGTCGTCGAGCCCGAGAAGGTCGAGCGTTTCCTCGCGATCTGCGAGAAGTGGGACGTCATCGCCACCGTCGTCGGCGAGGTCACCGACGGCGACCGGCTGGAGATCTTCTGGCACGGCGAGAAGATCGTCGACCTCGACCCGCGCACCGTCGCCCACGACGGCCCGGTCTACGAGCGCCCCTACGCCCGCCCGAAGTGGCAGGACGCCCTCCAGGCGGACGACGCGAACAAGCTCACCCGCCCGGCGACGTCGGACGAACTGCGCGAGCAGGTCCTCGCGGTCGTCGCGTCGCCGAACCAGGCCTCCAAGGCGTGGGTGACGGATCAGTACGACCGCTTCGTGCAGGGCAACACGGTGCTCGCGCAGCCCGAGGACTCCGGCATGGTCCGCATCGACGAGGAGTCCGGCCTCGGTGTCGCCCTCGCCAACGACGGCAACGGCCGCTACTCGAAGCTCGACCCGTACGCCGGCGCGCAGCTGGCCCTGTCGGAGGCGTACCGCAACGTCGCCGCGACCGGCGCCCGCCCGCTCGCCGTGTCGGACTGCCTGAACTTCGGTTCGCCCGAGGACCCGGACGTCATGTGGCAGTTCGCCGAGACCACCCGTGGCCTCGCCGACGCCTGCCAGATCCTGGGCACCCCGGTGACCGGCGGCAACGTATCGCTCTACAACCAGACCGGTGAGGCGGCGATCCACCCGACGCCCGTCGTCTCCGTCCTCGGTGTGATCGACGACGTCGCACGGCGCACGCCGATCGGCTTCGCCGAAGAGGGCCAGCTGCTCTACCTGCTCGGTGACACCACCGAGGAGTTCGGCGGCTCGGCCTGGTCGCAGGTCGTCCACGACCACCTCGGCGGGCTTCCCCCGAAGGTCGACCTGGAGCGCGAGCGGCTGCTCGCCGAGATCCTGATCTCGGGTTCGCGCGACGGCATGATCGACGCCGCGCACGACCTCTCGGACGGTGGCCTCGCCCAGGCCGTCGCCGAGTCCTGCCTCCGTGGTGGGAAGGGCGCGCGCCTGGTCGTCCCGGACGGCCTGGACGCGTTCACGCTCCTGTTCAGCGAGTCGGCGGGCCGGGCGGTCGTGTCCGTCCCCCGTTCCGAGGAGCTGCGCTTCACCGACATGTGCGGGGCGCGCGGTCTTCCCGCGACGCGCATCGGTGTGGTCGACGGTGACGCCGTGGAGCTGCAGGGCGAGTTCACGCTGACGCTCGGCGAGATCCGCGAGGCGCACGAGGGGACCCTTCCGGGGCTCTTCGCCTGACGATCGCTGCCGCGAGCCCCCGTTCGGACCTGGTCCGGGCGGGGGCTTCGTCGTTCCCTCCGCCTTTCCCTTGCAGGGGATTACGTAATTACGTAATACTGGTCCCATGGACTTGGAAGAGCGCGTCGCGGAGCTGGAGCGGCGCATGGCCGAGCTGGAGAGCGCGGGCGCCCCCGCGCCCGCCGCGGTCGAGGGTGACTTCTGGGCGCTGGACGCGCTGAAGGCGCGACTGCCCGAGGAGCGGGTCCCGGACGGCGCCGTCGTGTTCACCGGAGCGGTGCGCGTGCCGACGGGCGAGCGGTACGAGTGGCAGTACGGCCACACCACCGAGCAGCTCCTCGGCGACGACTGGTCCGAGGCCGCCGAGTCGTTCGCCGCGCTCGGGCACCCCGTGCGGCTGAGGCTCCTGCGGGAGATCCTCGGCGGCCGGCGCACCGCGGCCGAGCTCGCGGAACTGGCAGAGATCGGCACGACCGGCCAGATCTACCACCACCTGCGCCAGCTGACCGGCGCGGGCTGGCTGCACACCACGGGGCGCGGCCGCCACGAGGTCCCCGCGGGGCGGATCGTCCCGCTGCTCGTGGTGCTGTCCGCCGCGCGGCCCTGAACCGACCACTGGGGGAAACACCATGTCTGTCCGTCAGCGCAAGTTCGCGGTGCTGCTGCAGCGGCTGCTGATGCTCGTCGTCCTCGTCCACGTGATCACCGGGCTCTTCGTGGACCTGCCCTATCCCTCCTGGTGGGGCATCGTCCCCGCGGTCGGCTTCGTCGCCGTCGCCGTGGTGCTCGGCCAGGTCGCCCGCCGCCACCGGGCACGGGCCGAGCCCCCGGCCCCCGTGGAGATCGCCCCGCCCGTCACCGGCCGCTGGTCCGCGCTGAACAGCCCCGCCGACAAGGTGCCGAGCCACGGCACGCACGGTCTCGGGCAGACCTACGCGATCGACGTCGTGGCCGAGCCGGAGGACGGGGTGCGCCCCGCCTTCGCCTGGCTGTGGCCGATCGCCCGGCGCAACGACGCCTTCCCCGCCTTCGGGGCCCCGCTCCTCGCCGTCGCCGACGCGACCGTCGTGCACGCGGAGGACGGCCAGCGCGACCACCTGAGCCGCAACTCCCTCGTCGCGCTCGCCTACTTGATGATCGTCGAAGGCGTCGGCAGGACGGTGGGCGGTGCCCGCCGCGTCGTCGGCAACCACATCGTGCTCGACATCGGCGAGGGGACGTACGCCGTGTACGCGCACGTCCAGCGGGGTTCGCTCGCCGTGCGCACCGGGGACAGGGTCCGGGCCGGGCAGGTCATGGCCCGCTGCGGGAACTCCGGCAACTCGACCGAACCCCATGTGCACTTCCAGCTGATGGACGGCCCCGACCTGGCCACCGCGCGGGGCGTGCCGTTCCGCTGGCGGGGGGTCGGGGTGCCCGCCAACGGCGAGACGTTCACGGTGCGGGAAGAGGCCCTCCCGGTACCGTGACCTGCATGACAGAGGAGCTGGGGCTGCGTGCGCGCAAGAAGAAGCAGACCGCGTCGCGGATCTGGCGGGTAGCCGTGGACCTCTGCTCCGAGCGGGGCTTCGACCACGTATCCGTGGCGGAGATCGCCGAGGCCGCCGAGGTGTCGAAGATGACCGTCTTCAACTACTTCGGTACGAAGGAAAGCGTGATCGTCAGCCCCCTGGAGGAGCACGTCGGCGATCCCGCCCGCGCCGTGCGCGAGCGGGCGCCGGGACAGTCCGCGGTCGCCGCGATGCGCGGCCAGTTCCTGGAGCAGATCACCGCGCGCGACCCCTCGATCGGCCTCAGCGGCGACCCGCGCACCCTCAAGGTCCGCCAGCTCATCAGCGAGACGCCGACCCTCGCGCACCGCATGGTCATCTTCCACATGCGCAGCGTCCAGCTCCTCGCGGACGCCCTCGCCCAGGAGACGGGCGACATGCTCCTCGCACGCGTCGCCGCCTCCCAGCTGATCGGCGCCCGGAACGCGCTCATCGTGGAGAACCACCAGCGCACCCTCGCCGGCGACCCGCTCGACGAGATCGCGAAGGGCTGCGCCGCGTCCGCCGAGCGCGTCTTCGGCCAGGTGGAAAAGGGTCTCCAGGGGTACCCCGAGAAGAATTAGGCTCGGCCCATGCCACCGGCCAAGAAGCGCACGCGTTCGTACGACTCCGCCAAGATCCGCACCGCCGTGTTCGCCCAGTTCGGGAACGTACGGGAAGCGGTCGGCGCCCTGGAGCCCGAGCAGCTCGCCCTGCCGACCCGGCTCGGCAGCTGGACCGTGCGCGAGCTGGCCGCCCACCTGACGATGGCGCTCATCGGCGCCACCCGCTTCCTCGCCATGCCCGAGCCCCCGGCCCGTGAAGTGGCGCTGCTGGACTGGCCGTTCGCGACCGCCTCGGCCGCCGCGCAGGTCGACGAGGCGTCGCGGGCCTTCGCCGCGCAGGAGGACCTCGGCGAGCTGTACACGCGCACGCTCGCCGGCTTCGAGGAGGCGCTGCCCGACGTCACGGCGGGCCGGCTCGTGCCCACCCGGTTCGGCGCGATGACCCTCGACGACTTCCTGGTCACGCGTACCGTCGAACTCGTCGTCCACACCGACGACCTGAACGACGCGGTGCCGGGTCTGGACGTCCCGTACGACCGCCAGGCCCTGGCCGCCTGCACCCGGCTGCTCGCCGACGCCCTCGCGGTGAAGGCCCCCGGCGGCGCCGTCGAGGTCCGGGTCCCGCCGTTCGCCGTGGTCCAGTGCGTGGAGGGACCCCGGCACACCCGCGGCACGCCGCCGAACGTCGTCGAGACCGACCCGCTGACCTGGATCCGCCTCGCGACCGGGCGTACGGACTGGAAGAGCGCCCTGGACGCGGCGAAGGTCAGCGCGAGCGGGGAGCGGGCGGATCTGGCGGAGCTGCTGCCGGTCATGAGCTGAGCCGATCCGTACCGACGATCCGCCCCGGCGGGCGACGGTCCTCTTCGGCTGGCGGAGGGGAACCAGAACCCCCACTTGCCCCGTCACACCGGCATGCAGAAGCAACGACTGACTCCGACCGTCATGGCCCTGGCCGCCGCGGGCATGCTCACCGCGTGCGGCACCGAGACCGGCTCAGGCAGTGGGTCCGTCGGGTCCGGACAGTCCCTCACCGGCGTGCACTGGAGCGTCGAGAGCGTCACGGTGGGCGGCAAGAAGCAGCAGGCCCCGGCCGACGCCTACGTCAAGATCGGCGACAAGGGCAGGGCCGAGGGCAACTACGGCTGCAACGGCTTCACCGCGGACGTCTCGACGGACGGCGACAAGGTCGACTTCGCCAACGCCATCTCCACCAAGAGGGGCTGCGCGAAACTGGACTTCGAGGACGCCTTCAAGGGCGCCATCGGCAAGGGCGAGCTGAAGGCCGCGGTCGACGGCGACCGGCTGACCCTCACCACCGACAAGGGAGACCGCGTGGCCCTCACCTCGGAGCCGGACGTCCCGCTGACGGGCACCAAGTGGAACGTGAACGCCATCGGCGACGGCAAGGTCACCGCCTCCCTGCCGAAGGAAGTGGACGGCAAGGCCCATCTGACCTTCGGCAAGGACGGCACCGTCCGCGGCAAGCTCGGCTGCAACAACGTCACCGCGAAGGCCGAGGTGGAGGGCGACAGCATCACCCTGGGCGCTCCCCGGAGCACCCGGATGATGTGCGAGGGAGCGGCTGGCGACACCGAGAAGAAGCTCCTCAAGCTCTTCGACGGCAAGGTGACCTACCAGCTGTCCCACCGGGGGCTCTCGCTCACCGCCGCCGACGGCACGGTCGTCAGCGCGAACGCCGACCTGAAGCAGACGAAGTAGCGACGCCCCGGCGGGAGCGGGACTTCAGCAGGAACGCGCCGCCGAAGGCGAGCATCAGGCCGCCGCCGATGGAGTAGGCGAGGCTGGTGTCGGAGTCGCCGCCGGTCTCGGCGAGTTCGGTGGAACCGCCTTCGGGGCGCGCGTCGTTGGAGGCTTCCACGGGAGCCTCTTCCTCTGCCGCGGGCTCGGCGGCAGCCGCCGGCGCCGCCACCCCGTCCAGGCTCACCTCCACCGTGGCCGTGTCCGCCCCCGCCTTGGTGACCTCGACCTCGACCTTCCGGGCCTCGTCCGTCAGCGTCGCGCCCGCCTTGAGCGCGTCCGCGTCGGCCGGGGCGTCGCCGCCGGTGGACTCGTCGGCGTCCGGCGTCGGGTCGACGAGGGCCGAATCGGCGTACTTCCCGTCCTGCACCCGGTAGGCGTGCACGCCCTGGATCTCGCCGTCGAGGGTGCCGGACTCGTGCCGCAGCTCCACGACCAGGCGGTCGTCGCCCAGCGGGATGTCGAGCGCACGGACCCCGCCGCCACTGCCGTACAGCGGACGCAGCGTGTACGTACCGGACTTGGCGACCTTCGCGACCTCGCCGCCCGTCAGCCACTTGTTGTGCAGGAGCTCGGGGGCGGTGAGCCCGGCCTCCCAACCGCCGCCGCCCATCGGGGTCTTGTGGCTGGTGCCGTCCTCCTCGCAGCCCGTGCCGAGGTCGCCCTCGGGGCAGCGGAGGCGCATGTGGTGGCTGTAGCCGAAGTTGTGGCCGAACTCGTGGACCAGGGCCGTCATCGACATCTTGCCGTCGGCGCCGACGGGCATCCAGGTGGTGCCGCCGCCGACGGTGCCGAGCGCGAGCCAGTCGCAGCCGGCCTTCTCCGAGGGGAAGACGAGCGACAGGTGGTCGTAGCCGTCCTCGGGCACGCCCTTCGCGGCGAGTGCCTCGCGCGTCAGGTCGTTGATCTTTCCGGTGTCGCAGCCGGTGGCCGCCAGGTCGATGTCCACGGGCCCGGTGACGCCGTCGCCCTCGGCGGCCTGGAAGGTGGTCGCGCCGCCGGTGACCTCGTTGTAGTACGAGGTGAGGGAGCCGCTCGACCCGAAGTAGTTGTCCTTCAGGGCGGTTTCGAGCGTGCCCGCGTCCGGGATGCGGCTGTCCGTGAAGTTCACCATGGCGACCTGGACGCGCCGCTGCGGCCCGTCGGCGGCGGGAGCGGGCGCGGCGGCGGCAGCGGCCAGGGCGGCGGCCACGGCGGCCGGCAGGAGACAGAGGCGCGGGGACGGCTTCATGGGGGACCTTCCGAGTGGGGGTTCGCGCGGACCTTGGAGATCAACTTGGGCGCGCGCGAGGCACGCTAGCGATCACATCGGCCCGCGCGAACCCCCGGGAAGGCTTCTTAGGCCGCGCTTAAGGCCCAGTTCAGGCAGCGGGGTAGGGCAGCAGCCCCTTCTCCGTCTTCTCCCAGGCCGCCTTCAGCTCCGCGAGGCGCTTCGGTTCGTCCGCGGCCCGGTCGGCCTGCTCGCGCTGGTCCGCCGCGAGGTCGAACAGCTGGTCCTTGCCGCCCTTGCCCCGGTAGTACTTCCACTGCCCGCGCCGCAGCGCCCGCTCCCCGCGCACCCGCCAGAACAGCTCCCGCTCCGCGAGCTCCTCGCCCTTGAGGAGGTAGGGCGCGAGGCTCGTCCCGTCCAGCTTGTAGGCGGGGTTCGGCCGGGCCCCGCCTATCTCCAGGAGCGTCGCCGTCCAGTCCGGGGTGAACACGGGCTCGTGGCTGACCTGCCCGCCGTCGAGCCGCGCGGGCCAGCGCACGATGGTCGGCACGCGGATGCCGCCCTCCTGGAGCGAGGCCTTGTTGCCCGACAGGGGCCAGTTGTACGAGAAGCGCTCGCCGCCGTTGTCGGAGGCGAAGAAGACCAGCGTGTCCCGCTCCTGACCCGACTTCTTCAGGGCCTTGAGGACCTCGCCGACCGAGCGGTCCAGGTCCTGCACCATCTCCGTGTACTTCTCGACGGAGCCGCCGTCCTGGTGCCAGAGCGCGCCCTTCTCGCCCGCCTTGATCCTCCTTACGATCTCCGCGCTCTCCTCCGTGTCGCCGTCCGCGATCCACGGCCAGTGCGGAGTGGTGAAGTTCAGGTTGAGCAGCCAGGGCTTGTCGCCGTGGTCCCGCCGGACGTACTCGCTCGCCCGCTCGGTCAGGATGCGCGTGTAGTAGCGCAGGTCCTTGTACTCGGCGTCGCCCTCCCGGACATCGCCCTCGTAGAGGTCGTACTCACCGCCGAGCCCCAGCTTCGAGTAGTACTCCAGGGCCCCGCCGAAGTTCCCGAAGAACTCGTCCCAGCCCGACTTCGTCGGCGAGTAGTCCGGCAGATAGCCGCAGTGCCACTTGCCGATCAGCGCGGTCGCGTACCCGGCGTCCCGCAGCAGCGAGGCCAGCGTGGGATGCGTCGGCTCCAGGCCAACGGACTTGTCCGCGATCGGCTCCGCCAGCCCGCCCTTCGTACGCCCCGGGAAGCGTCCCGTGTAGAGGCTGAAGCGGGTCGGGGAGCAGGTCGCGGAGCCGGAGTAGGCGTCGGTGAACCGCACGCCCTGGCGTGCGAGGCGGTCCAGGTTCGGGGTGCTGATGTGCGGCGACCCGTAGGAGGAGAGGTCGGCCCAGCCCAGGTCGTCGCCGAGGATGAACAGGATGTTCGGCCGCTTGGCGCCGCGGCGCGGGGCCGCGCGGAAGGGCCGCTCGTGGGCCTCGGCGGCGGCGGGCAGACCCACCGCGGCGGCGGCACCGGCTCCCACGGCGCCCCCGAAGGCGCGGCGGGACAGGGCGGACTGGTCGTACGAAGGCATGGCTGCGCTCCTGAACGGGGCACGGCGCGGCTGGGGCACGTACCCGGAGTCGACAAATAGTGAGACGGAGAGTGAGCTCAGAGCGCGCGGCGACAGATGGCGCTCGCGACACGGACCAGGTCGACGTGGCGGCGCTCCACAAGGGTGGCCGAGGGGTCACCGAGGGGCTGCAGGGGCATGGACCAGGAGCTTCACGGGACCCGCCCGCCCCTGTCAACGCTCTCGCTCACCTGTTCACAAGGGCTTCGTACTCCACGGACGCACCGGGAGCGTCATCACGCTCCGTGCGGGGGCCGTATCCCCAATTCGGACCAGTGGTCGATCTCGCCTACACTCGGTGTCGTGCCACGTGGTGACGGTCGACTCAATCATGATCTGCTCCCCGGCGAGAAAGGCCCCCAGGACGCTTGTGGCGTCTTCGGTGTCTGGGCTCCGGGTGAAGAGGTCGCCAAGCTCACTTACTTCGGGCTTTACGCCCTACAGCATCGAGGCCAGGAGTCCGCGGGAATCGCGGTCAGCAACGGCTCCCAGATCCTTGTCTTCAAGGACATGGGGCTGGTTTCCCAGGTCTTTGACGAAACCTCTCTCAGCTCGCTCCAGGGTCATATCGCGGTCGGTCACGCCCGCTACTCGACCACCGGGGCCTCCGTATGGGAGAACGCCCAGCCGACGTTCCGTGCCACCGCGCACGGCTCCATCGCGCTCGGGCACAACGGCAACCTCGTCAACACGGCCCAGCTCGCCGAGCTGGTCGCCGAGCTGCCCAAGGAGAACGGCCGCGCGACCCAGGTCGCGGCGACCAACGACACCGATCTGGTGACGGCTCTCCTCGCGGGCCAGACGGACGACGACGGCAAGCCGCTGACCATCGAAGAAGCCGCCATGAAGGTCCTCCCGGACGTCCGGGGCGCCTTCTCCCTGGTCTTCATGGACGAGGGCACGCTGTACGCGGCGCGCGACCCGCAGGGCATCCGCCCGCTGGTCCTCGGCCGCCTGGAGCGCGGCTGGGTCGTCGCGTCGGAGTCCGCGGCGCTCGACATCTGCGGCGCCAGCTACGTCCGCGAGGTCGAGCCCGGCGAGTTCATCGCGGTCGACGAGAACGGCCTGCGAACGGCCCGATTCGCGGAAGCGAAGCCCAAGGGCTGTGTCTTCGAGTACGTCTATCTGGCGCGCCCCGACACCGACATCGCGGGCCGGAACGTCTACCTCTCGCGCGTCGAGATGGGCCGGAAACTCGCCAAGGAAGCCCCGGCGGAAGCCGACCTCGTCATAGCGACCCCGGAGTCCGGAACGCCCGCCGCGATCGGTTACGCGGAAGCCTCCGGCATCCCCTTCGGCGCCGGCCTGGTCAAGAACGCCTACGTCGGCCGGACCTTCATCCAGCCCTCGCAGACGATCCGCCAGCTGGGCATCCGTCTGAAGCTGAACCCCCTCAAGGAAGTCATCAAGGGCAAGCGTCTTGTCGTCGTCGACGACTCGATCGTCCGCGGCAACACCCAGCGCGCCCTGGTCAAGATGCTCCGCGAGGCCGGCGCCGCCGAGATCCACATCCGGATCTCCTCGCCGCCCGTGAAGTGGCCCTGCTTCTTCGGCATCGACTTCGCGACCCGCGCCGAGCTCATCGCCAACGGCATGACGATCGACGAGATCGCCACGTCCATGGGCGCCGACTCGCTCTCGTACATCTCCATCGACGGCATGATCGAGGCCACGACCATCGACAAGCCGAACCTCTGCCGCGCCTGCTTCGACGGCGTGTACCCGATGGACCTCCCCGACCCCGAGCTGCTCGGCAAGCAGCTCCTGGAGACGGAGCTGGCCGCCGGTCCGGCGTCCACGGCAGCGGCCGACGCGATCCGTCGCCCGTAAGCCCCGTACGTAGTAACGACACGAAAGTTCTCACCCCACATGTCTGAGACCACTGGTGCCAGCTACGCCTCCGCAGGCGTCGACATCGAGGCGGGCGACCGCGCCGTCGAGCTGATGAAGGAGTGGGTGAAGAAGACGCAGCGCCCCGAGGTACTCGGTGGCATCGGCGGCTTCGCCGGACTCTTCGACGCCTCCGCCCTCAAGCGCTTCGAGCGCCCCCTGCTCGCCTCCGCCACCGACGGTGTCGGCACGAAGGTCGACATCGCCCGCCAGCTCGGCGTGTACGACACCATCGGGCACGACCTGGTCGCCATGGTCATGGACGACATCGTGGTGTGCGGCGCCGAGCCGCTCTTCATGACCGACTACATCTGCGTCGGCAAGGTCCACCCCGAGCGTGTCGCGGCCATCGTGAAGGGCATCGCCGAGGGCTGTGTGCTCGCCGGCTGCGCCCTCATCGGCGGCGAGACGGCCGAGCACCCGGGCCTGCTCGGCCCGGACGACTTCGACGTCGCGGGCGCCGGCACGGGCGCGGTCGAGGCCGACCGCGTGCTCGGCCCCGATCGCATCCGTAAGGGGGACGCGGTCATCGCGATGGCGTCCTCCGGTCTTCACTCGAACGGGTACTCGCTGGTGCGGCACGTGGTCTTCGACCGCGCCGGATGGTCCCTGGACCGCCAGGTCGAGGAGTTCGGCCGCACGCTCGGCGAGGAGCTCCTGGAGCCCACCAAGATCTACTCCCTGGACTGCCTGGCGCTCACCCGCACCACGGACGTCCACGCCTTCAGCCACATCACGGGCGGCGGCCTCGCGGCGAACCTGGGCCGGGTCGTCCCGGACGGTCTGCACGCGATCGTCGACCGCGAGACCTGGGCGCCCGGCGCGGTCTTCGACGTCGTCGGCAAGGCCGGCCAGGTCGAGCGCCTGGAGCTGGAGAAGACGCTGAACATGGGCGTCGGCATGATGGCGATCGTCCCCGAGGAGTCCGCCGACGCGGCCCTCGCGACCCTCGCGGACCGCGGCGTGGACGCCTGGATCGCCGGTGAGATCACCGAGCGCGGCGAGCACACCGATGGCGCGGCGCTGATCGGTGACTACTCCAAGTAAGCCCTGCGGGGCAGCACAAAACCCGGTCCGGTGTGGTGACCACCCCGGACCGGGTCAGGTGCAGTTGCTACGAGAACTGCGAATGCTGCAAGTGCTGCGAATGCAACGAGGTCAAGCGCCGCGGCGCTGCGACGAGGGGCCGGACTCTTCAGCAGAGTCGTCGTCCTCGTCGTCGTTATACAGATCCGCGTACTGGGCGTACGGGTCGTCTTCCTCGTCGTCGTCCTCGAACGGCTCGCCATTAGGCGGCTGTTGCGAAGTCGAAGCGCCCAGCTCATTGGCCAGACGCGACAGGTCAGTCCCGCCGCTGCTGTACTTCAGCTGGCGGGCGACCTTCGTCTGCTTGGCCTTTGCCCGGCCGCGCCCCATGGCTCGACCCCCTCGGATATGGGGCTTGGTGACCCCAGAGTCTTGACACGCGTTCATGATCAGGAACGGGCTCTCCGTGGAGAGGCCGGTCCGTAGGGCTTCCACGGTACCTGCTCCTGCGGCCATACGGTACGTCGCCCGCAGGACGCGCCTCGGCGCAGAACCCGCGAGGAGCCCTGTCCTCGCTGGTCAACTGCGATTTTAACCTCTTCTTGTCGGGCGACCCGCCGACGGGGGTGAGTCTTGTCTCTCGCGCACGTCGACGGGGCCCCTGCACGGCGCCTGCGGGGTCAGCTGCGGCGGGCCTCCGCCATGCGCTGCTCGGCGATCCTGTCGGCCGCCGCGGCCGGCGGAATACCGTCTTCCTTCGCACGAGCGAATATGGCAAGAGTGGTGTCGAAGATCTTCGACGCCTTCGCCTTGCACCGGTCGAAGTCGAAGCCGTGCAGCTCGTCGGCGACCTGGATCACGCCGCCGGCGTTCACCACGTAGTCGGGCGCGTAGAGGATTCCGCGGTCGGCGAGGTCCTTCTCCACACCGGGGTGCTCGAGCTGGTTGTTGGCGGCGCCGCAGACCACCTTGGCGGTGAGCACCGGCACGGAGTCGTCGTTCAGGGCGCCGCCCAGCGCGCAGGGGGCGTACACGTCGAGGTCCTCGACGCGGATCAGCGCCTCGGTGTCGGCGACGGCCGTCACGGACGGGTGCTTGTGCGTGACGCGGTTCACGGACTCCTCGCGCACGTCGGTGATCACGACCTCGGCGCCGTCCTCCAGGAGGTGCTCGACGAGGTGGTGGCCGACCTTGCCGACGCCCGCGACGCCGACCTTGCGGCCGCGCAGCGAGGGGTCGCCCCACAGGTGCTGGGCCGAGGCCCGCATGCCCTGGAAGACGCCGAAGGCGGTGAGCACGGAGGAGTCGCCCGCGCCGCCGTTCTCGGGGGAGCGGCCGGTCGTCCAGCGGCACTCACGTGCGACGACGTCCATGTCCGCCACGTACGTGCCGACGTCGCACGCCGTCACGTAGCGACCGCCGAGCGAGGCCACGAAGCGGCCGTAGGCGAGGAGGAGCTCCTCGCTCTTGATCTGCTCCGGGTCGCCGATGATCACGGCCTTGCCGCCGCCGTGGTCGAGACCGGCCATGGCGTTCTTGTACGACATCCCGCGCGCGAGGTTCAGCGCGTCGGCGACGGCGGCTTCCTCGCTCGCGTACGGATAGAAGCGCGTGCCGCCGAGGGCCGGGCCCAGGGCGGTGGAGTGGATGGCGATGACGGCCTTGAGGCCGCTGGCACGGTCCTGGCAGAGCACTACTTGCTCATGGCCGCCCTGGTCCGAGTGGAACAGGGTGTGCAGGACGCCGTTGTCTGCTTCGGTCACTGTGGTGACTCCCGGTCAAGTGGCGGCGGTTGGGCGGGCGCCCGTGCGGGTGGCGGGGCCCGATGGGCATGAGACTAGAGCCTGTGAGAACCCGGTGGCCGCGCAGTGCCGAGGATCACCCTCTCCCGGCGCAGCGAGGAGTACGGCGGAGTTCGGCCATGGCACGATTTGCAGTGTTTTCCAGCCGGTACGCGGGGGAGGGAGCAGCCGTGCCCAAGGTGTCTTCGTTGGTCGTCCCGTACGCGTCCTACTTGCGCGTCTATGAGCCGCTCGCCGCTTTCCCGGAGCCCGAGCGTGATCACTGGGCGCGCTACGCGCGTCGCACCGACCGTCCCTCGTACCAGGACGAACTGAGGCGGTCGCTGGCCGATTTGCTGCCCACGCCGCCGGTGCCCGTGCCGGTGCACGAGAGCAGCGACGCGTTCGTGGTGGAGGCCGACGGGGTGGTGTGCGTCTGCCCCTGGCGGACCCGGCTGCGCGGCTGGCAGGCGCTGGGGGAGCTGCCGGGGCAGCTGCCGATGCCGGTCCTCGACGCGGTCCTGCCGCCGGTGGTGCGCCGCCAGACGACCGCGGACTACGAACAGTGGCTCGTGCGGAACCCGGACGCGCGCCCGTGGATCCGTACGTCGACGTGGCAGGTGCCGCTGAACTGGTTCGTGCTCGTCTCGGACGAGGAGCGTCAGTTCGAGAAGGGGTACGAGAAGAAGCGCGAGGAGGACGAGGGGGGCGAGGCGGCGGCCGGCGCGCCCGTCCTGCGCTACCGGACCCCGATGGTGCAGGCGCGGTGCCGGGTGGCCCGCGGCCTCAGGACGCTGCGGGACACGATCGACGAAGGGCCGCTCGTCGACGGGCTCATGGACGTCGGCCGGTGGCTGGAGGAGTTCCATCCGCGCTCGCTGGTCGAGCTCGACTACGGCGGGCTCGTGCACGCCCTGTCCGAGGAGCAGCTCGACGAGGACCACTCGGCGGCGGACGTGGCGGAAGGAATCGAGGCGCTGCGCGACGGAGACGGCGAGGGGGCCGGCGAGGCGTATGCGAGGCTCATGGAGCGATGGAGGGCGGTCCGGGACCGTCAGTTCTCGAACTGAGCGTCAGCGGGCCGTTCGTGGGTCATCCCAACGAGTCATCCCTACCTGACGCCTACACGGGACGTAGGTCCCGATCCGGGCTTTTGTCTCAAGCGTGACGGACCGCACTTACTGGGCCCTTGCGCCCATCGCCCCCCCTCGTGCCAAAATAGGACAAGGAGTCCGGGGAGGGCTCCTTCCGTCCATGTGTGGGCGGAATGCTCAGCATTGCACGCTATGGGGGGTCTGTTGACTCCTGATCGCTCTGTGACTGATCGTCACTGTGGCGTGACTGTCCGCTATGGCATGGTCCATCGGCTTCCGTCGCTGATAGACACCTGGGAGGGCAATTCCATCGGTTTGGCCGACGTGGCTGGACGGATGGTGTAGTTGTAGTGCCGAGGACAAGCCGTTCGTCCTATAACCGACTCGACTCGCGTCCGCCATTTCGGGCAACGCGGGTCAAGGTGCAGAATTTAGAGGAATGAACCGAGAAGGTTCGGTTCTCCGAGGAGGCCGCTCATGACCGCTCGCACCCCTGATGCCGAGCCGCTGCTGACCCCGGCTGAGGTTGCCACGATGTTCCGCGTCGACCCCAAGACGGTGACGCGCTGGGCCAAGGCTGGCAAGCTCACGTCGATTCGCACGCTCGGCGGCCATCGCCGTTACCGCGAGGCTGAGGTCCGCGCACTGCTCGCGGGTATCCCGCAGCAGCGCAGCGAGGCCTGATCTACCGCATTACCGCAGTACCACGCAGTACCCGGACGAAACGTACGACCGCTGCTGGGTCCCCCAATCCAGCCGCAACGTCCGACTTCTAGCTACATGCGACGCGGGTCCCGCCCCAACGGGTCCCACGCCTGAGCCTCATGGGTGAGTCGTCTTCGATCGCGCTGGACTCCGCCGGGTCCAGCGCGATCTTTTTTGTGTGCCCGGGAGGTGCTGGTGAGCGCCGCTGTGAGCGGGCTTGTTGGTCTCTGAGGAGTGCTGGGGCCGCGCTGTGGAGCGGCTGTGGCGCCACCCTCCCCCCACCCTTGTGCGGCCCGGACGGGCGCTGTGCGGGGTGGTGCAATTGCACATATTAAATTGACTGGTTGTAAGACGGGTGTAAGTTCAGGGGTTTTCAAAACGACTTCGGTGACACCCGTCACACGCCGTGAACCTTGTTGCCCGCGATACCTCTGAGCTAGAGGAGATCCCGGGGCGCACAGGGGAGTTGGCTCCCGCGCGCCCGAGGCGCCCGGGGGGTCCTCCCCCTCACCCTCCCACCACCGGGGTGGGTCGCGGGTCGGCTTTGGTCACGCATTCGGGGGACTTTCGTCCTCGCCCGGCTCGCCGCCGCTCTCACAGCCGTTCTGGGCGGCGGGTGAGGTCTCCAGGACGAGGCGCTCCAGGCGGTGGCAGATCGGGCAGTGCCGGGTCAGGTGGCGATAGCTGGTCGCCGCCGAGAGGTGGGCGCGCAGCAGAGCGCGTGTCTCGTGCCGTGCGGACGCCGCAGATGCCGTCATGCGCCACCTCCTGATGAGGAACCGGTCCCGCCCCGCTCCCTGTTGTCTAGGTACCGGCGGAATGTGACGCAGTCAAGATGCGGGTACGACAACGGGCCGCACCCGTTTGCGGGGTGCGGCCCGTGGGGTGGCGAGGCGATTGGGGTGCATGGGGTGGTACGCAAGAAGGGCCGCACCCGTTTGCCGGGTGCGGCCCTTCCTTTACTGCGGTCCTGACGGGATTTGAACCCGCGGCCTCCACCTTGACAGGGTGGCGAGCACTCCAAACTGCTCCACAGGACCTTGCTTTGCGGCACTGATTGCTGCGTTGTGCTGCGAGACGAGACTCTACAGCAGGCCACGGGCGCTGGTCGAACTCGCTCTGCGTGAGCGGCTCGTCACGGTGCCACGGCGTCGATCGCCTTCACGATCCGCTTGTCCGAGACGGGGTACGCCGTGCCCAGCGCGTGCGCGAAGTAGCTGACGCGGAGCTCCTCCAGCATCCAGCGGATGTCCAGGACCTCCTGGGGCACGGGGCGGCCCTGCGGGAGCTGCTCCAGGAGCCAGGCGTACTCGTCCTGCATCTCGTGGACCTTCTCCATGCGCGAGGTGTCCCGCTGCACGTTCGTCGGCATCTGCTGGAGCCGGCGGTCGGCGGCCGTCATGTAGCGCATCAGGTCCGCCAGGCGGCGGATGCCGGTGGCCGTGACGAAGCCGGGGCCGACGAGGGCGTCCAACTGCGCCCGCACGTCCGCGAGGTTGGCCAGGAGCGTCGGGCTCTTCGTCGACTTCAGGCGGCGCTCACAGGCCTGCCAGGCGGCGAGGACCTGCTGGACCTGGCTCACCGTGCGGACCGTCGTGTCGACGATCTCCGCGCGCACCTTCTCGTACAGCTTGCGGTAGGACTCCTCGTCCCAGGCGGGACCGCCGAAGTCGCCGATCAGCTTGTCCGCCGCCGCCATCGCGCAGTCCGCGAAGAGCGCCTGGATGGAGCCGTGCGGATTGGCGGACAGGGCGATCTTCTGGGCGTTGGTCAGCTTGTCCGAGGCGAACTTGGCCGGATTCACCGGGATGTTGCGCAGGATGAGGCGCCGCGTGCCCTTCCACATCGCCTGCTGCTGCTCGGCCTCGGTGTCGAAGAGGCGTACGGACACGGTGTCGCCGTCGTCCACGAGCGCCGGGTACGCCTTCACCGGCTGGCCCGCGCGACGCGTCTCGAAGACGCGGCTGAGGGAGCCGATGGACCAGTCCGTGAGGCCTGTCCGTTCGACTGCCGAGCCGCCCGTGCGCTCGGCCGTCGCGGCGGCGGCCTGGGAGAGCGCCTTGCGGGCCTTCGGGCGCAGCTGGAGCTTCAGCGCCTCCAGGTCCTTGTCCTCGGCGAGCTTCTTGCGTCGCTCGTCGGTGATCCGGAAGGTGATCTTCAGGTGGTCCGGTACGCGGGTGAGGTCGAAGTCGTCCGGGGAGACGGGGACGCCGACCATCCGCTGGAGCTCACGGGCCAGCGTCACGTGCAGCGGCTCCTGGAGGGGGACCGCCCGCTCCAGGAACGCCGTGGCGTAGTTGGGCGCCGGGACGTAGTGCCGGCGGATCGGCTTGGGCAGGGAGCGGATCAGCTCGATCACGACCTCCTCGCGCAGGCCCGGGATCTGCCAGTCGAAGCCGTCCGCCGTGACCTGGTTCAGGACCTGGAGCGGGACGTGGACGGTGACGCCGTCCGCGTCCGCGCCCGGCTCGAACTGGTACGTCACCCGGAACTTGAGCGGCCCCTGGAGCCACGTGTCGGGATAGTCGTCCTTCGACACGTCACCCGCGCGCTCGTTGATGAGCATCGACCGCTCGAAGTCGAGCAGCTCGGGCTCCTCGCGCTGCTTCTTCTTCCACCAGGAGTCGAAGTGCGCCCCCGACACCACGTCCGCGGGCACCCGCTGGTCGTAGAAGTCGAACAGCGTCTCGTCGTCCACGAGGATGTCGCGGCGCCTCGCGCGGTGCTCCAGCTCCTCCACCTCGGTCAGGAGGCGGCGGTTGGCGGCGAAGAACTTGTGGTGCGTGCGCCAGTCGCCCTCGACGAGCGCGTTGCGGATGAACAGGTCGCGAGAGACCTCGGGGTCGATGCGGCCGTAGTTCACCTTGCGGTCGGTGACGAGCGGGATGCCGTACAGCGTGACCTTCTCGACCGCCATCACCGCGGCCTGGTCCTTCTCCCAGTGCGGCTCGCTGTACGTGCGCTTCAGGAGGTGCTGGGCGAGCGGCTCGACCCACTCCGGCTCGATGCGCGCGTTGACCCGCGCCCAGAGCCGGGAGGTCTCGACGAGCTCGGCCGACATGATGAAGCGCGGGGGCTTCTTGAAGAGCGCGGAGCCCGGGAAGACCGCGAACTTGGCGTTGCGGGCGCCCAGATACTCGCCACGGCCGCCGCGCTGCTTGGGGTCGCTGTCCTTGGACTCCTTCACGTCCTTCATCCCGATGTGGGAGAGCAGTCCGGCGAGCAGGGAGATGTGCACCTGCTGCTCGGGGGCGTCGTCCTCGTTGAGGTTGATGCCCATCTGCTTGGCGACCGTGCGCAGCTGCGTGTAGATGTCCTGCCACTCGCGGATCCGCAGGAAGTTCAGGTACTCCGCCTTGCACATCCGGCGGAACGAGGAGGAGCCGCGCTCCTTCTGCTGCTCGCGGACGTACCGCCACATGTTGAGGAAGGCCAGGAAGTCGGAGGTCTCGTCCTTGAAGCGGGCGTGCTGCTGGTCGGCCTGTGTCTGCTTCTCGGCGGGGCGCTCGCGCGGGTCCTGGATGGAGAGCGCGGCGGCGATCACCATGACCTCGCGTACGCAGCCGTTCTTGTCGGCCTCCAGGACCATGCGGGCCAGGCGCGGGTCCACCGGCAGCTGGGCCAGCTTGCGGCCCTCCGGGGTGAGGCGTTTCTTCGGGTCCTTCTGCGTCGGGTCGAGCGCGCCCAGTTCCTGGAGGAGCTGGACGCCGTCGCGGATGTTGCGGTGGTCCGGCGGGTCGATGAAGGGGAACTTCTCGATGTCGCCGAGGCCGGCGGCGGTCATCTGCAGGATGACGCTCGCCAGGTTCGTACGGAGGATCTCCGCGTCCGTGAACTCGGGGCGTGCGACGAAGTCGTCCTCCGAGTAGAGGCGGATGCAGATGCCGTCCGACGTACGGCCGCAGCGGCCCTTGCGCTGGTTGGCGCTGGCCTGGCTGATCGCCTCGATGGGCAGCCGCTGCACCTTCGTACGGTGGCTGTAGCGGGAGATGCGGGCCGTGCCCGGGTCGATGACGTACTTGATGCCCGGGACGGTCAGGGAGGTCTCGGCGACGTTCGTCGCGAGGACGACGCGTCTGCCCGTGTGCTGCTGGAAGACGCGGTGCTGCTCGGCGTGCGAGAGGCGGGCGTAGAGGGGGAGGACCTCGGTGAAGCGATAGTTCTTCTTGTTGAGCGCGTCCGCCGTGTCACGGATCTCGCGCTCGCCGGAGAGGAAGACCAGGATGTCGCCCTTGCCCTCCGCCTGGAGCTCCTCGACGGCGTCCGTGATCGCGGTGATCTGATCGCGGTCCGTGTCCTGCGAGTCGTCTTCGAGGAGGGGGCGATAGCGCACCTCGACGGGGTACGTACGGCCGCTGACCTCGACGATCGGGGCGTCACCGAAGTGCCGCGAGAACCGCTCGGGGTCGATGGTCGCCGAGGTGATGACGACCTTCAGGTCCGGGCGCTTGGGCAGCAGCTGGGCGAGATAGCCGAGCAGGAAGTCGATGTTGAGGGACCGCTCGTGGGCCTCGTCGATGATGATCGTGTCGTACGCGCGCAGCTCGCGGTCCGTCTGGATCTCGGCCAGCAGGATGCCGTCCGTCATCAGCTTCACGTACGTGTCGGCGCCCACCTGGTCCGTGAAGCGGACCTTCCAGCCGACGGCCTCGCCGAGCGGGGTGTTCAGCTCGTCGGCCACGCGCTCGGCGACCGTGCGGGCCGCGATGCGGCGGGGCTGCGTATGGCCGATCATGCCGCGCAGGCCGCGCCCGAGCTCCATGCAGATCTTGGGGATCTGCGTCGTCTTGCCGGAGCCCGTCTCGCCCGCGACGATCACGACCTGGTGGTCGCGGATCGCCGCCGCGATGTCGTCCTTCTTCTGGCTGACCGGCAGTTCCTGCGGATACGTGATCTTGGGCAGACGACTGCCCCGCTCGGCCATCCGCGCCGCGGCCTTGTCGACGTCCGCCGCGATCTCGGCGATGACGGCGGCCCGGGCGTCGGGCTTGCGGATCCGGCGTGCACCCTCCATCCGGCGGCCGATCCGGTGCTCGTCGCGCAGCGACAGCTCGGACAGGCGCGGGGCGAGGGTGTCGAGGGTGAGGGCAGGCTGCGTAGACATACGGCGTCCAGGATCTCACCCGCCGCTCGAAGGTGGCGAACCGATTTATCTGGCGGGGCGCCCGGGGACGTACGATTTTGGGCATGTCGTCCCGTGCGCGTCTGTCGTGGTGCCCCTTGCTGGGGGTGCTGCTCGTCGTGCTCGGGGCGTTCTGCGGGCCGGCGGCGGCCGCGGAACCGGCGGTGAACTCCGCGGTGTCGGCGCCGGTGTCGGTGCAGGTCGAGGCGTCCGCCGGGGTGCCCGGCTGCGGCAAGGGCGGCCAGCAGGACGCCGGTCAGGCCCCCGCGGCCCCGCCGCGCTCCAGTACGGCGTACGAGCTGCTGCCCGCCCTGCATCAGGCCCATTCCGCGTCCGGTGGGTGGGGCGTCGGACAGACGGTGCCGTCCCTGACGCCGGAGCGCGGTCCTCCGCCGCTGTCGCCGCCTTCTCCCATAGATCTCTCGATCCTGCGCGTGTAGAGGCCCCCGTTCGGGGCCCCTTCAACGACGTACGGAACGAGAGAGAACTCCCTGATGCCCAAGAACAACAACAAAAAGAAGAACATCGCCATCGGAGCGGGCGTGGCCCTCGCCGCCCTGCTGCTCGGCGCCGCTTCCTACAGCGCCACCCGGCCCGACGAGTCCTCCTCGGTCACCGCGAAGGAGGAGTCCCCCGCGGACGTCTCCGCCGACCCGCAGGCCGGGGTCTACCCGGAGCTGGCCGAGCTCGCCCGGCGCGACGCCAAGGACCCGCTCGCGCAGGGGCGCAAGGACGCACCGGTCGTGCTCATCGAGTACGCCGACTTCAAGTGTGGCTACTGCGGCAAGTTCGCCCGCGACACCGAGCCGGACCTGGTGAAGAAGTACGTCGAGGACGGCACCCTGCGCATCGAGTGGCGCAACTTCCCCATCTTCGGCGCGGATTCCGAGTCCGCGGCGCGGGGCGCGTGGGCCGCCGGGCAGCAGGGGCGCTTCTGGCAGTTCCACGCGGCGGCGTACGCGGAGGGCTCCAAGGAGAAGGGGTTCGGCGGCGACCGGCTCAAGGAGCTCGCGAGGAAGGCCGGGGTCAAGGACGTCGGCCGCTTCTCGGACGACGTGGACAGCGCGGGCGCCAAGGCGGCCGTGAAGAAGGACCAGGAGGAGGCCTACGGCCTGGGGGCCACGTCGACCCCGTCCTTCCTGGTCAACGGGCGGCCCATCTCCGGGGCGCAGCCGGACGAGGTCTTCGACCAGGCGATCGAGCAGGCGGCGAAGGCGGCGAAGTCCTCCGGGGCGTCCGGGGCGTCCGGGGCGTCCGGGGCGGGCGACAAGTGACCGCCGATGTCGGGTACTTCGCGGCGTTCCTCGGCGGTCTCCTCGCCCTGATCAGCCCGTGCAGCGCGCTGCTGCTTCCCGCCTTCTTCGCGTACTCGATCGACTCGACCTCGCGGCTGCTCGCCCGCACCGGCATCTTCTACGCCGGTCTCGCGACGACCCTCGTGCCGCTGGGCGCGGCGGGCTCGGTCGCCGGACGGTTCTTCTTCGGCCACCGGGATCAGCTGGTGCTCGTCGCCGGGTGGCTGATCATCGCGCTCGGCGTGCTCCAGGTCGTGGGCATGGGGTTCGCCTCGCGGAAGATGGCCGAGTTGTCGGGCCGCATCCGGCCGACGACGGCGGTGTCCGTGTACGCGCTGGGCGCGGTGTACGGGCTCGCGGGCTTCTGCGCGGGGCCGATCCTGGGCAGCGTCCTGACGGTGGCGGCGGTGAGCGGGAGCCCTGTCTACGGCGGACTGCTGCTCGCCGTGTACGCACTGGGGATGGCGGTGCCGCTGTTCGTCCTCGCGCTGCTCTGGGAGCGGTTCGACCTGGGGCGGCGGCGTTGGCTGCGGGGGCGGACGTTCCGGGTCGGGCGCTTCGAGCTGCACACGACGTCGTTGCTGTCGGGGGCGTTCTTCGTCGCCCTGGGCGCGCTCTTCCTCGCGTACGACGGGACCACCGCGCTGCCGGGTCTGCTCGACGTGGACGACTCGTTCGCCGTGGAGCGGTGGGCCGGGGGCGTGGGCCGGGCCGTGCCGGACTCGGTGCTCCTGGTCGGGGTCGTGGCGCTGGTGGGCGTGGGGTTCGCGGTGCGGGCCTGGTGCCGGAGGGCCAGGGGGCCGGTCGAGGCCGAGCAGGGGTGAGTCCGTTTTAGGTGGTTTAGCGTATTCGTATGCCTGAACAGCCTGACCGCCCTGGCCACGAAGAAGCCCCTCCCGCAGCCCACGGCTCCCACAGCGCCCACAGTCCCCACGGCGCCCACGGAGCCCACGGGAGGGCCCCCACCCGGGGCGAGCGGTGGTCGGCGTTCAAGGACTCGCCCTTCCTGCCCGCGGTCGTGCTGGTGTTCATCCTGGCGGCCGCCGCGGGGCTCTTCGCGGGGTCGTACACGTACTCCATGGCGAAACCGACCCCGCACCACATCCCCACCGCGGTGGTCGGCGCGCAGGAGGCCACCCGGGGCAAGGCGTTCCTGGACGGCATGGAGAAGGCGCTGAACGCCTCGCTCGAAGTGCACGAGTACGACAGCGTGGGCGCGGCGCGGACCGCGGTGGAGGAGCAGAAGGTCTTCGCGATCCTCGCGGTGGCGTCCGGGGACAAGGTGACGTTCGACGTCTCGGGGGCTTCCGGTGCGTCGGTCGCACAGGTCCTCGCGGAGGCGGCCCCGAAGGTGGGGAGGGAAGTGGGGGTGCCGGTCACGGTGAAGGACATCAAGCCCCTCCAGGAAGGCGACCCGCGAGGGCTCGCGATCTTCTACATCTCGCTGGCCGCGGTGATCATCGGCTTCGTGGGGGCGATCCAGCTGAGCGTCCACGCGCGAGGACTCAACCCGGCGGAGCGGATCGCCTTCACGGTCCTCTACGCGCTGCTCGGCGGGTTCGTGATCGCGGCGGTGGTGGACTGGTGGCTGGGCGCGGTGGACCTGCCGTTCGTGGAGTCGTGGCTGATCCTGGCGCTGACGATGTTCGCTTCGGGGATGGTCTTCACGATGTTCAACACCCTGTTCGGGCGCTGGGCGATGATCCCGACCTGGGGCCTGATGGTGCTGCTGGGCAACCCGTCGTCGGGCGGCGCGGTCTCGTGGCCGCTGCTCCCGTCGGTCCTCGGCCACATCGGGCGCTGGCTGCCGCCCGGGGCATCGGTCAACGCCCAGCACACGGCGGTGTACTTCGGCGGCCACCAGCACGTGTTCCCGTTCCTGGTGCTCGCGGCGTGGGCGGTGCTCGCGTGCACGGTGTTCTGGGTCTGGCGCCACCGCCACCCGGGCGGCCGGGAGAGGCCGGCGGCGCACGCGGCGGCGCCGGCGGGGTGAGGCGGCCCTTGCCGTCCCCTGGCTTCCGGTCTCCGGTCTCCGGGAACGGCGAAGGCCCCGTCCATCGGACGGGGCCTTCGAAGAGGTGGCTGGGGCCGGGATCGAACCGGCGACCTATCGCTTTTCAGGCGATCGCTCGTACCAACTGAGCTACCCAGCCACGCGATTCAAGGAATCGCAAGCGGTCCTGACGGGATTTGAACCCGCGGCCTCCACCTTGACAGGGTGGCGAGCACTCCAAACTGCTCCACAGGACCAAGCGTTGTGCGAGCACTAGTCTCGCACAAGGTGTTGCGTGCCCCCAACGGGATTCGAACCCGTGCTACCGCCTTGAAAGGGCGGCGTCCTGGGCCACTAGACGATGAGGGCTAAGGGCCCACCTGGGCGCTTTGCAGCGCGTCGGGGACGTGAGAAGCATATGGGATGCGGGGAGCTATCGCCAAAACGGTTATCGGGGGGCCGGGGAGCCGGTGTCCGGGGAGCGGCCCGCGGGGGGCGGGGACGGCGTCGCGCCGGGCTGGTTCTCCTTCGGCAGATGGCGGCTGACCTCCGCCTTCGTCAGCCCGAGGCCGCCCAGTTTGATCTCGTCCCAGGCCTGGAGGCGCCGGGTGTCCCGGTCCAGGTAGAGGACCGACGTCTCGACCGGGTCGGGGTACTTCCCCTCCACCGCCCGCAGCCCGCTGCCGCCCGTGGAGCCCTCGATGCGCAGCCGCGTCCCGCCGTCCATGACCTCCATCTCCTGGTGGTGCACATGGCCCGCCAGGGCGAGCGGCACCTCGCCGTCCGTCTCGCGCGCGGCGTCGGGGTTGTGCGCGACGGCGATGTCGACGGGCGTGCCCGCGGCCTTCTGGTCCCGCAGGGCGGAGGCGAGGCCGATGCCCGCCATCTCCTCGACGGCCTCGCCCTCGGCCGGCTCCGAGCGGTCCGGGGTGTACTGCGGATCGCCCGTCCCGGCGAACCGCAGCCCCGCGACCGTCGCCGCCCTGCCCTCGTCCAGGACGTGGACGTTCTTCATGCGCTGGAGATAGCGCTGGGTCGTGTGGGAGTCGTGGTTGCCCCTGACCCACACGTACGGAGCCCCCAGGTCCTCGACCGGGTCCAGGAAGGTGTTCTCGGCGGCGCTTCCGTGGTCCATCGTGTCGCCGGAATCGACGATGACGTTGATGTCGTACTGCTCGACCAGCGAGGCGATGATCTTCCAGCTCGCCGGGTTGAGGTGGATGTCCGAGACGTGCAGGACGCGGATCGTGGACGGGTCCGGCTGGTACGCGGGGAGCGTCGACGTCGCGTCGTACAGCTTCGTCACGTTGGTGACCAGGCGCGCCAGCTCCTGCTGATACACGTCGAACTCGCTCACGATGCTCCGGGCGTTGCCGACCACCGACGGCGCGCTGCTGAGCAGGCCCGAGAACTTCGGCTCCAGGACCGACTTCGGGTTCCACGTCGCGTACGCCGCCGCGCCCGACGCGGCGAGCAGGGCCAGGGCGAGGCCGCCCGCCGCCATGGCCCGGCGCGGGCGGCGGTAGACCGCGAGGCCCAGCGTCGTGGCGCCCGCGACGACGGCGGCGCAGGAGCGTACGGCCAGGTCGAGCGTGCCGTGGCCGACGTCCCTCGTCACCTCGTCCTGGAGGCCCGAGATCCGCTCGGGGTGGTCGACCAGGGCCTGGGAGCGGACCGGGTCCAGGCGGTCCACGTCCACGTCCAGGCGGATGGGCGCGAGGTGCGAGCGCAGTTCGAGGGCGCCCAGCGGGGAGACGTCGATCTTCGTGCCGCCGGTGAGCGAGGGGCGCAGCGTCATGCGCGTGTCCATCGGGCCGACCGGAGCGTGCACGCTGCCGACGATCAGCAGGCCGAGCCAGGCGCCGAACAGGACGACCGCGATCAGGCCCACCGCGCGGCCGTACGGGTGGGGAGGGCTGATGAGCTCGCTCACCGGGTGCGGGTGGCGGGACCGGTAGTGGCGTACGAGGGCGGCGGGCGCACGGAAGTCGCGGGCCATTGGGCCGGTATGCCCAAGGGGAGGGGCGGCTATGCGGGGCGGTGGCCGACAATGGGTGCGTGCTGGAGATGACGCGGGAAGAGTTCGAGGAACTGGTCGCCGAGGCGCTCGACCGGATTCCTCCCGAGTTGACGCGGTTGATGGACAACGTGGCGGTGTTCGTGGAGGACGAACCACCCGCCGAGGACCCCGAGCTGCTCGGGCTCTACGAGGGGACTCCGCTGACGGACCGGGGCGAGTGGTACGCGGGAGTGCTGCCCGACCGGATCACGATCTACCGGGGGCCGACGCTGCGCATGTGCGAGTCGCGCGAGGACGTCGTCGTGGAGACGGAGATCACAGTGGTGCACGAAGTCGCACATCACTTCGGGATCGACGACGAGCGCCTGCACGCCCTGGGATACGGCTGACGGCCGGGCGGCACCGGGCGGCGGCGGGGCTCGTCGTCCGTGTCCTCTTGCGGGGCAAGGGAGTTGGGTAGGACGTCCCCGCTTCTCAGCGCCTCGGAGGTGCTCGGCCGTGCGCCAGTTGTACGTTCCTGTCCGGTTGGCCGCGGCGGCGGTGGCCGTCATGGCGACCGCGGGCTGCATGAGCATCGGCGACGACGGCGGCGGTGAGCCCGGCCCCGCGCGGTCCGCGGGCGAGCGCAGCGCGGCGGCCGCCCCGGACGGCGGCAGCGTCACGCCGGGCGCCGGTTCGGCCGGCGGTGATGCCGACCGCGGCGACGCGAAGGGCGGCAAGGGGAAGGGCAAGGGGAAGGGCAAAGGCAAGGGCAAGGGGGGATCGGGCAAGCGCGGCGAGTCCGGTTCCGACGCAGCCCAGGCCTCGGCGTCCGCGTCCGGCGGTGGCGACGCCCCCGCCCCGCCGGCGAAGGGCGGGGGTCCTGCGCCCACCCGTACGAAGCCCGACCCGCCGCGCCCCACGCCGACGCCCGATCCTCCGAAGCCGACCCCGACGCCGACTCCTGAGCCCACTCCGGAGCCCTCGTCGTCGGCGCACGAGCCCCCGAAGCAGGACACGCAGCTGGGGGAGCGCTCGGAGGGGCTCAGGTCGCGGGAGCCCTCGCCGGAGGCCGGGCCCGCCTAAGACGGCTTCGGGCGGCCTCGGGTCCGTCCGGGACGCCTCGGGGCGGGGTTCAGCCCCTGTCCGAAACCCGCTTCGTCGCAGGTGAGACGAGCTGTGGGGGGTGGAATCCAAGGTGCCCCGGAGGGTGCGGTTTGCCTTCTGGGGGGTTGGGTGCGTATGGTGGTAGATCGTTTGATCCCATTTGCCCGGCGCCGAAAAAGAAGAGCGCCGCGTGGCGCGTACTCTCCCTTGCCGTGGCTGACCGCATAGAGGCGGTCCATTGCGAAATCACGGAGTTGACGGGCGCGTGCCGAGACTCCGGAAGGTTTCGCATTTCGCATGTCCATTTCTCATTCTGACCACGCCGTCCTGCCCGAGAACGAGACGACCGACGAGCTGAAGGCCGAGGCGGCCGAGGCCGTCGTCGAGACCGCCGAGGCTGTCGAGACCGTCGAGACCGTCCAGGCCGCAGACGTCGTGGAGGCCGCCGAGCAGGTCGTCGCCGAGGCCGATGAGCCCGCGACCGACGCTGCCGACGAGGCCGTCAAGGCCGCCGACGAAGCTCCGGCCGGCCCCACCTTCGGTGACCTCGGTCTCCCCGAGGCCATCGTCCGCAAGCTCGCCCAGAACGGCGTGACCGCGCCCTTCCCGATCCAGGCCGCGACCATCCCGGACGCCCTGGCCCACAAGGACATCCTCGGCCGCGGCCGTACGGGCTCCGGCAAGACCCTCTCCTTCGGTCTGCCGATGCTCACCACGCTCGCCGGTGGCCACACCGAGAAGAAGAAGCCCCGCGGCGTCATCCTGACCCCGACCCGTGAGCTCGCGATGCAGGTCGCGGACGCGCTTCAGCCGTACGGCGACGTGCTCGGCCTGAAGATGAAGGTCGTCTGCGGCGGTACGTCCATGGGCAACCAGATCTACGCCCTGGAGCGCGGCGTCGACATCCTCGTCGCCACGCCGGGCCGTCTGCGCGACATCATCAGCCGTGGCGCCTGCTCGCTGGAGAACACCCAGATCGCGGTGCTCGACGAGGCCGACCAGATGTCCGACCTGGGCTTCCTGCCCGAGGTCACGGAGCTGCTCGACCAGGTTCCGTCCGGCGGTCAGCGGATGCTGTTCTCGGCCACGATGGAGAACGAGATCTCCACGCTGGTCAAGCGCTACCTGACCAACCCGGTCACGCACGAGGTCGACAGCGCCCAGGGCAACGTCACGACCATGACCCACCACATCCTGATCGTGAAGCCCCGCGACAAGGCGCCCGTCACGGCCGCCATCGCCGCGCGCAAGGGCCGCACGATCATCTTCGTCCGCACCCAGCTGGGCGCCGACCGCATCGCCGAGCAGCTCTGCGAGTCCGGCGTGAAGGCCGACGCGCTGCACGGCGGCATGACGCAGGGCGCTCGTACCCGCGTCCTCGAGGACTTCAAGAAGGGCTACGTCAACGCGCTCGTCGCGACCGACGTCGCCGCCCGAGGCATCCACGTCGACGGCATCGACCTGGTCCTGAACGTGGACCCGGCCGGCGACCACAAGGACTACCTGCACCGCTCCGGCCGTACCGCTCGCGCGGGCCGCTCCGGCACGGTCGTCTCGCTGTCCCTGCCGCACCAGCGCCGCCAGATCTTCCGTCTGATGGAGGACGCGGGCGTCGACGCCACGCGTCACATCATCAACGGCGGCGGCACCTTCGACCCGGAGGTCGCCGAGATCACCGGCGCCCGTTCGATGACCGAGGTGCAGGCCGACTCCGCGGGCAACGCCGCGACCCAGGCCGAGCGTGAGGTCAAGGACCTCACCAAGGAGCTGGAGCGCGCCACCCGCCGCGCCACGGAGCTGCGCGAGGAGGCCTCGCGCCTCACCGCGCGTGCCGCCCGTGAGCGTGGCGACGACCCGGAGACCGCGGTGGCCGAGGCCGCCGCAGCCGCCGAGGCCGTCGTCGAGGCCGCCGTCTCCGTCCCGGAGCAGTCGGCCGCGCCGGCCGCCCGTGACGACCGTCGTCCGCAGCGCGACGACCGCGGCAACTACGAGCGTGAGCGCCGTGACGACCGTGGCGGCCGCTCCTTCGAGCGTCGTGACGACCGTGGCGGCTCCGGCTTCCGTGGCGGCGACCGTCGTGAGGGTGGCGGCGGCTTCAACCGTGACCGCGGCAACGACCGTGGCGGCCGCTCCTTCGAGCGTCGTGACGACCGTGGCGGCTCCGGCTTCCGCGGCGGCGACCGTCCGTCGGGCGGCGACCGTGGCGGTTTCCGTGGCGGCGACCGTCGGGACGACAACCGTGGCGGCGGTTCCGGCTTCCGTCGTGACGACCGTCCCTCCGGTGGCGACCGTGGCGGTTTCCGTGGCGGCGACCGTCGGGACGACAACCGTGGCGGTGGCTCCGGCTTCCGTCGTGACGACCGTCCCTCCGGTGGCGACCGTGGCGGTTTCCGTGGCGGCGACCGTCGGGACGACAACCGTGGCGGCGGCTCCAGCTTCCGTCGCGACGACCGCCCCTCCGGCGGCCACCGCGGCAGCGACCGTCCGTTCAACCGTGACCGCCGCGACGACCGCCCCGCGGGCGGTGCCCGCTCCGGCGGCCACGACCGCCCGGCGTTCAACCGCGACCGCTCCGGCACCGGCACGGGTTCCTTCGGACGCCGTGACGACAAGCCGCGCTGGAAGCGCAACGGCTGACCCACGGCCGGTCTGATCTGACCGAAGGGCCCGCACGACATACCTGTCGTGCGGGCCCTTCGTCGTATCCGTGCCGGTGCTCGCTGTTACCTTCAGGCCTGATCAGCTTCAGGCCTGATCAGAAGGACGGTCCGGTGGGGAGCCGGACCGCGAGGGAGGGGACCCGATGTGACCGGTGACGGCCGCGCCGACCTCGTCGCCCGCAAGGCTTCCACCGGCGACATCCTCGTCTTCGCGGCCAAGAGCGACGGGAAGCTGGCGGCCGGCAAGAAGATCCGCTCGGCCTGGACGACGTACACGCACGTCGTCGGGGCGGGTGACCTGAACGGTGACGGGATCGGGGACGTCCTGGCCCGGCGCGAGGACGGGACGCTGTTCCGGTACGAGGGCAAGGGCGACGGCACCCTCGCCGACCGGGCCACGGTCTTCACCGAGTGGGGCGCCTCGTACAACGCCGTGGTCGGTGCCGGCGACATCACCGGTGACGGCGAGGCCGACCTGGTCGTGCGCGACACGTCCGGGAACCTCTACCGCAACGACGGCAAGGGGAACGGTTCGTTCACCGCGCGGACGAAGGTCGCGACCGGCTGGAGCGGCTACAAGGGCCTCTACTAGCCCTTGAGTTGAGCGCTTTTTGGCCAGCGGTGGCGCATGTCGTGCCCCCGGCGAGGGAATCGCTGGGGGCATGACAAGTGACCCCAGAGAGCGGAAGCAGTCCCCACCACCCGGGCCCACGGCACCACCCGCGCCCACGGCACCACCCGGGCCCACGGCACCACCCGCGCCCACGGCCGCCGGCTCGGACGAGGAGCGCCTCGCCCAGCTCGGCTACACCCAGGTCCTGGCCCGGCGCATGTCCGCGTTCTCCAACTACGCGGTCTCCTTCACGATCATCTCGGTCCTGTCCGGCTGCCTCACGATGTATCTGTTCGGCATGAACACCGGCGGTCCCGCCCTGATCACCTGGGGGTGGGTCGGGGTCGGTCTGATGACGCTGTTCGTGGGTCTGGCCATGGCGGAGATCTGTTCCGCCTATCCGACCTCCGCCGGGCTCTACTTCTGGGCGCACCGGCTCGCGCCGTCGCGGACCGCGGCCGCCTGGGCGTGGTTCACGGGCTGGTTCAACGTCCTCGGGCAGGTCGCGGTCACCGCGGGGATCGACTTCGGGGCCGCCTCGTTCCTCGGCGCGTACCTCAATCTGCAGTTCGACTTCCAGGTCACCGAGGGGCGCACGATCCTGCTCTTCGCCGCGATCCTCGTGCTCCACGGCCTGCTCAACACCTTCGGGGTGCGCATCGTCGGGCTGCTGAACAGCGTCAGCGTGTGGTGGCACGTCTTCGGGGTCGCCGTCATCGTCGGCGCGCTCGCCTTCTCGCCCGACTCGCACCAGTCGGCGTCCTTCGTCTTCACCGAGTTCGTCAACAACACCGGGTGGGGAAGCGGGTTGTACGTGGCGCTCATCGGGCTGCTCATGGCCCAGTACACCTTCACCGGCTACGACGCCTCCGCCCACATGACCGAGGAGACGCACGACGCGTCCACCGCCGGTCCCAAGGGCATCGTCCGGTCCATCTGGACGTCCTGGATCGCCGGGTTCGTGCTGCTGCTCGGCTTCACCTTCGCCATCCAGTCGTACGACGGCGCCCGCGAGTCGGCGACGGGGGCGCCGCCGGCCCAGATCCTCCTCGACGCGCTCGGGGCCACCACGGGCAAGCTGCTCCTCCTCGTCGTCATCGGCGCCCAGCTCTTCTGCGGCATGGCGTCCGTGACCGCCAACTCCCGGATGATCTACGCCTTCTCGCGGGACGGAGCGCTGCCGTTCTCGCACATCTGGCACTCGGTCAACCCGCGTACGCGCACGCCCGTCGCCGCGGTCTGGCTCGCGGCACTCGGCGCGCTCGTCCTCGGCCTGCCCTATCTGATCAATGTCACGGCGTACGCGGCGGTGACGTCCATCGCCGTCATCGGTCTCTACATCGCCTACGTCGTGCCCACCTTCCTGCGGCTGCGCAAGGGCGAGGAATTCGAGCGCGGGCCCTGGCACTTGGGCCGCTGGTCACGCCCGATCGGCATCGTGGCGGTGGCCTGGGTCGGCGTGATCACGGTCCTCTTCATGCTGCCGCAGGTCTCGCCGGTCACCTGGGAGACCTTCAACTACGCCCCGATCGCGGTCCTCGTCGTCCTCGGGTTCGCCGCCACGTGGTGGTTCGCCTCGGCCAGGCACTGGTTCCTCAACCCGGACCACGAGCGCACGGCGGCCCGCGAGGCGGCCAGGAACGGGGCGCCGGAACCGGCCGATCCCTGAGCCCGCCGCGGCCGTCCACGGCTCGCACCCGGCTCGCACCCGGCCCGTCGCGGAACGCGCGACGGGCCAAGGAGGCGATACCCGATCGGACGGCTTGCCCTGTCCGGCTATGCTCGGGGGGTGCGTCCGCACGGACCGTTAGCTCAATTGGCAGAGCAGTGGACTTTTAATCCATTGGTTGTGGGTTCGAGTCCCACACGGTCTACCGGAGAAGGCCCAGGTCAGACATCTTCTGACCTGGGCCTTCGGCGTGCCCCGGGGCGTCGCTCGCCCGAACGGACCCTCCTCGCCTGCGCCCCCGTGGCCCGCGAGTGACGCTGGGCCTGCCAGGTGGCCGATCCGGAGGTTCAGCATGGGTTCCGTACGACGGGTTCTCGTGATGGTGCTCGTGGCGTCGCTGATCGGCCTCTCGGCGGCCTGCGGTGGTTCCGGCAGCGGCTCCCAGGGGGCGGCCACCGAGCGCGCGCGCCCCGCCGAGCTGGCCTTCGAGCACCCCGGAGTGCTCGTCAGCAAGGCGCAGCTGGACCGCGTGCGCGCCCACGTCGCGGCGCGCGAGCAGCCCTGGCTGACGGCGTTCGAGCAGATGCGGGACAGCAAGTACGGCGCGGGCGACTACACGGCCAAGCCGTACGCCGTCGTCGCGTGCCCGCCCGGCACCCGCCCCGGCCAGGGCTGCGTCGAAGAGCGCGAGGACGCCATCGCCGCGTACACCCAGGCGCTGCTCTGGAACATCACCGGCGACCGCGCGCACGCCAAGAAGGCGGTGCAGATCATGGACGCCTGGGCGCGGGTGATCACCCGGCACACGGAGTCCAACGCGGGTCTCCAGACCGCCTGGGCCGCCTCCTCCTGGGCCCGTGCGGCCGAGGCCGTGCGCTACACCTACGACGGCTGGACCGACGGCGAACTCCTGCGCTTCGAGCGGATGCTGCGCAACGCCTATCTGCCCCAAGTGCGCGACGGAGCGGCCGACTTCAACGGCAACTGGGACCTGTTGATGGCCGACGCGACCATCAGCATGGCGGTCTTCCTCGACGACCACGAGTCCTTCGAGAAGGCGGTGACGCATTTCCGGACCCGCGTGCCCGCCTACTTCTATCTGGAGTCGGACGGCCCGCTGCCCGTATCGCCCGCGGGCAGCGACATCAACACCCCGGCGAAGCTCCAGAAGTACTGGTTCGGGCAGAAGACGTTCGCCGACGGGCTCTCCCAGGAGACCTGCCGGAACTTCAAGCACGCCAGCTACTCGCTCGCGGCCACCGCGCACATCGCCGAGACCGCCTGGCATCAGGGCGTCGACCTGTACGGCGAGGTCAAGGAGCGGCTGCGGGCCGCGCTCGAATTCCACTCCAAGTACCAGCGGGGCGCCAAGGCGCCGGACTGGCTGTGCGGCGGCAAGGTGCGGCGCGACATGGGGCCCGACACCGAGGTCGGCCTCAATCACCTGCGGGAACGGCTGAAGCTGGCTCTTCCGGAGACGGAGAGGTTCACGCACGAGCGGCGGCCCGAGGGGACGGACGATCTCTTCGTGGCCTGGGAAACGCTGACGCACGCCGAGAACGCGTGAACCGGTTCGCTTTCACTCCCCCTGATGGCGTAGAGTTGCATTCAACGGCGCGGGGTGGAGCAGCTCGGTAGCTCGCTGGGCTCATAACCCAGAGGTCGCAGGTTCAAATCCTGTCCCCGCTACTAAAGACCGAAGGCCCGGATCCAGAAATGGATCCGGGCCTTCGGTGGTTTCCGCCCCGGGGTGGTCCGGTCTCTCCATTAACCCGGTCGGCCCACACCGGTCGCCCCGTGCCGCCGCTCCGGGAACCCTGAATGAGCGTGGTCATGGATCTGGTCCTGGGCGCGGAATTCGGCAGGAGAAGACCGGTGGGGCAGCCAGGAGGAATCGGTGGCGGGGGCGGTGGCAAGAGTCCCGATGTCCGGCATGAGCGGGCGCTCGTGCGGGCCCTTCCGCTGCTGCTCATCGTCGCCGGGGTCGTCTACGACGTCTCGACCCCGCCCGCGTTCACCGCGGCGCCCCTCTTCACCGCCGCCCCGCTCATCGCCGCGCCCTTCTACTCGCTGATCAGCACCGCGCTCATCGGCTTCGGCTCCTGCGCCGCCGTGCTCGCCCTGCACTTCAAGACCAGCACCACCACCGACGTCGAGGCCGTCACCGAACTGATCACGGTGGTGACCGTCGCCGTGCTCGCCGTCCTCATCAACCGCGTCCAGCGCCGCAGCGACGAACAGCTGGCCTCCGCCCGCTCCATCTCCGAGGCCGCCCAGCGTGCCGTACTGCCGCAGCCGGACCCCCGGATCGGCGGTCTTGACATCGCGGCGCGGTACGAGGCCGCGGAGGCCGACGCGTTCATCGGGGGTGATCTGTACGCCGTGCAGGACACCCCGCACGGCGTACGCGTCATCGTCGGTGACGTACGCGGCAAGGGCATGGGCGCGGTGGCGGCCGTCGCCGTCGTCATCGGGGCGTTCCGGGAGGCCGCCGAGCAGGAGGCCACGCTGGAGGCGGTGGCCCAGCGCCTTGAGCGTGCGCTTGCTCGTGAGGGCACGCGGCGCGACGGGCTCGACGCCTTCGAGGGGTTCACCACCGCGGTCCTCGCGGAGATCCCGCACGGCGACGGTCTGGTGCGCCTCATCAACCGCGGGCACCCGGGACCGCTGCTCCTGCGCGGCGACGGACGGCTGTGCGTCCTGTCCGCCACCGAGCCCGCCCTTCCGCTGGGGATGGGGGATCTGGGCGCCTGGCCGGACCGTGCGGACGAGACGGAGTTCCCGCCGGGGGCGATGCTGCTGCTCTACACCGACGGGCTCTCCGAGGCGCGTGACGGCCGCGGCGAGTTCTACGACCCGGCCGTCCGGCTCGGCGGCCGCATCTTCCCCGGGCCCAATGGCCCGGACGCGCTCCTGGCCACGCTCACCGACGAGGTGCGGCGGCACACCGGGGGCGGCACGACCGACGACATGGCGCTGCTCGCGGTGCGGCGGCCGTTGGGGACGGGTGACGCCAGGGCCGGCGCGGAGGTCGACGCGGAGGTCGACGCGGAGGCCGACGCGGGGGCCGAGGTCACGGGCCGTGACTGAAGGACACCACTCCGCATAACAACTGACGCACTGTCAAGGAAGTGTGAAGCTCCGGTGTGTGAAGAATCGGGGTCAACTCGCCCCGTTCCAGCCCTCCGTGTCCCATTAAGTACAGGCCAAAGCCGTTAACGATCAGTCGGAACGGCTTGGAATACGACCCCGCTGTCTATTAACGTTCGATAACGCAGCGCGGTCGTCCCAGCCGTCACTCGAGTCGGCTCCGCGCGCACGCGCCTAATCCCGAAAGGGAGCCGGGGAACCACTAATTGGGGTGAATCGGGCATCTGTGCATCCGTGCCAGATGTTCGTAGGAGACCTTCCTGCTCCGAACCCGTCAGCTAACCCGGTAGGCGAGAAGGAAGGAAAGGAGTGCGCCCCAGTGGCGTCCAACCGCCCTGCCCCCCAAGGCGCGTACGTACCGAATGACGACGACTTCGGTGGGTACGACGACAATTCCTGGGAGGAATGGAACCCCACCGAGGAGTCCATTCGTCCCGTCCGCGGCAGGCACCGCGTGCACAAGCGGGGCGGTGGCGGGCTCGCCCGCAGCTCCACGGTTCTCGGCGTAGGCGTCATCGCCGCCGTCGGTGCGGGCGGCATCGCCACCGCGCAGGGCGGCAAGCCCCCGGTGGCCATCGAGATGCCGGACCTCTCGGCCGTCACGGACTCGCTGCCGGAGGCCAAGTCGCTTCCGGGCGTGGGCTCCCTGATATCCGACGACTCGTCCGACGCGGCTTCCGCGGACGACGGCGTGACGGTCGCCGCAGCGCCCCTGAGCGCCGCCGGCATCAGCACCGCCGACGCCGAGCAGGGCACCACGGACGCCGGCGAGGCACTGCGGGCCCGCATCATGGAGCAGGCCGAGAACCAGCAGGACCAGGCGGACGACGCGGTCCAGAAGGCGGCCGAAGAGGCCGCCGTCAAGCAGGCCGCCGCACAGGCGGCGGCCGAGCAGACCGCGGCCGAGAAGAAGATCGCCGCCGAGAAGGCCGCCGCGAAGAAGAAGGCCGAGGCGGAGGCCAAGCGCAAGGCCGAGGCGGAGCGCCTGGCCAAGCTCGCCAAGAGCTACACCCTCCCCGTCGCCTCGTACACGCTCACCGGCACCTTCGGTCAGCCCGGCTCCATGTGGTCCTCCGGCTACCACACCGGCCTGGACTTCGCGGCGCCCACGGGCACGCCCATCAAGGCGATCCACTCGGGCACCATCAAGGAAGCCGGCTGGGCGGGGGCCTACGGCTACCGCACGGTCCTCGAACTCGACGACGGCACCGAGATCTGGTTCTGCCACCAGTCCTCGATGAGCGTCAGCGTCGGCCAGAAGGTCACCACCGGCGAGACCATCGGCCGCGTCGGCGCGACCGGCAACGTCACCGGTGCCCACCTCCACCTGGAGATCCACCCGGGCGGCGACTCCACCGGGGTCGACCCGGCGGCGTGGCTGCGCGGCAAGGGCCAGTCGATCTGATGTAGCCGCAGAACCCCGGCGGTCCTGGCGACAACCCCCCGACGCCAGGGCTGCCGGTTCGGCATGTCCGCGCTCCGCGCCCGCTCTTCGTTGCGCGTGTCCACCGAGTGGAACCGGCATCCCGTTGTACGGAATGCCGAGATCCGTAGGGGCGTTGAGCCCCGTATGACTTCTCTCCGCAAACTTGGCTCGTCCGACCTCGAGGTCTTCCCGCTGGCACTCGGCGGCAACGTCTTCGGCTGGACGGCCGACGAGGCGCAGTCCTTCTCCGTGCTGGACGCCTACACCGCCGCCGGCGGCAACTTCATCGACACCGCCGACGTCTACTCGGCCTGGGTGCCCGGCAACAAGGGCGGCGAGTCCGAGACCGTCATCGGCAGCTGGCTGGCCGCGCGCGGCAACCGCTCCGACGTCGTGCTCGCCACCAAGGTCGGCGCCCACCCCGACTACAAGGGCCTGTCCGCGAGCACCATCAAGTCCGGTGCCGAGGAGTCGCTGCGCCGCCTGGGCACCGACTACATCGACCTCTACTACACGCACTACGACGACCCGACCGTCCCGGTCGAGGAGATCATCGGCGCGCTCGACGAGCTGGTGACGTCCGGCAAGGTCCGCGCCATCGCCGCGTCGAACGTGACCGCCGACCGGCTCCAGGAGTTCCTGGACTTCTCCGACCGCGAGGGCCTCGCGCGCTACTCGGTGCTCCAGCCGCACTACAACCTCGTCTCGCGCGACACGTACGAGGGCACCCTGGAGCAGGTCGCATCGCGCTCCGGCCTGGCCGCCGTCCCGTACTACGCGCTCGCGTCCGGTTTCCTGACGGGCAAGTACCGCCCGGGTGCGAAGGTCGACAGCGCGCGGGCCGAGGGCGCGGGCAAGCACCTGGACACCGGCCGCGGGCGGCGCGTGCTCGCCGCCCTGGACGAGGTCGCCCAGGCGCGCGGCGCCGAGATCGCGACCGTGGCCCTGGCCTGGCTCGCGGCGCAGCCGACGGTGGCGGCGCCGCTCGCGTCGGCCCGTACGGTCGAGCAGCTGCCTGCGCTGCTCGCGGTGGGGGAGTTCGAGCTGACGGCCGCCGAGCTGTCGGCGCTGACGGTGGCCTCCGCCTGAGTCGAGCCCTTCTCAGCCGCGGTAGGGGTTGTACGCGGGGTAGGGCATCGCAGGCTGGGCGTAGGGATATCCGTACGGGGGCTGCGGCGGCTGCTGGTGCTGCTGCTGTGGATAAGGCTGCTGGTATCCGTACGGCTGTTGGTACCCGCGCTGCTGCTGGTACCCGTACGGCGGCGGCATCGGCACCAGCACCGGTGCCGTCGCGCGCGCCGCGTACGCGAGGGCGGGCCGTGCCGCCTCGCGGCGCTCCCACAGCGCGTGCAGCAACTCCCGCTCCCGTACGACGAAGTCGGCGCCCGCGCGGCCCTTGCGCCCACGGTGGCGAAGAAGCGCGAGAGACGTCGCGTACGTCTCGTACTGGGCGACCGTGCGCGCCGCGGCCTTGCCCTGGGTGTACGAGGCGTAGTCGCGGGCCAGCGTGCGGGCGCGCATCGTGCCGAGCGCGTACGGCTCGGGCGCGGTGAGCCAGCCCGCGAGCGCGTACGCGGGCAGTTCGGCCCGCACGATGCGCAGGCCGCGCTGCCTGATCCAGATCACCAGCCAGGTGAGCAGGCCGAACGAGGGCAGCATGAAGAGCGCGTAGACGGTGAAGAAGCCGTAGCTCCCGAAGCTCGCCGAGCCGTTCCACAGGGCGTGCAGGCCCATCGCCAGGAGGAGTCCGCCCACCGGGAGCAGGACGCGGCGCCAGTGCTGGCGGTCGGCGCTGAGCGCGGCGATGCCGAAGCCGAAGCCGGTGAGCACGGTGAAGAGCGGGTGTGCGAAGGGCGACATGACGACGCGTACGAAGAAGGTCGCCGCCGTCACGGAGGCGAGTCCGGTGCCGCCGTTGATCTGGTCGGTGCCGAAGGCGCTGCCGAGATAGAGGATGTTCTCGGTGAACGCGAAGCCGGTCGCGGTCACTCCGGCGATCACCACGCCGTCGACGATGCCGGTGAACTCGCGTCTGCGGAAGAGGAAGACGAGCAGCACGGCCGCCGCCTTCGCGCTCTCCTCGACGATCGGGGCTATGACGGTCGCGCCGAGGGTGTCCGCGCTGTTGGGGTCGGCGGTGGCGGTGGCTATCCAGCGGGTCGCGAAGCTGTTCGCGACGATCGCTATGAGGGCGGCCGCGCAGGCGCCCCAGGCGAAGGCGAAGATCAGATTCCGCCAGGGGCCCGGCTGGACCCGTTGCAGCCAGCGGAAGGCGGCCACCAGGAGCGGCACGGGCAGCGTCGCGAGGCCGAGCCCGACGAGGAAGCCTTCGGTGCCCGTCTGCTCCCGGACCAGGGCCAGGATCACCAGGCCGGAGAGGGCGAGCAGCGTGACCAGGGCGGCCGCGCGTATCGCCCGCCGCTGCCACCAGCGCGCGTGCCGCAGCCCGGCGGGCCCTGCGGGGGGCATCGGGTACGGGTACGGAGAACGTGTGGCCACCCGTTGACCCTAACGAGGGACGGGGGCGGGCCGCGACGGTGTCTCAGGCCTCGTGGCTGGTTCCGTGGCTGGTTCCGTGGCCGATTCCGGGTTCGGTTCCGGTTTCGGCACCGTGCTCGGTCCCGTGCTCGGGCGTCCGCCGGAACAGCAGGTCATGGACCACGTGCCCCTTGTCCAGACCCTGGCCCTCGAAGCGGGTGAGGGGGCGGAAGGAGGGGCGGGGCGCGTATCCGCCGTCGGCCCGGGTGTTCTCGAAGGCGGGGTGCGCGGTGAGGACTTCGAGCATCTGCTCGGCGTACGGCTCCCAGTCGGTCGCGCAGTGCAGCACGGCGCCGGGCTTGAGGCGGGGCGCGGCGAGGTCGAGGAAGTCGGGCTGGATGATGCGGCGCTTGTGGTGGCGGGCCTTGGGCCAGGGGTCGGGGAAGTAGACGCGCAGGCCGTCGAGGGAGGCGGGCGGGAGCATTTCGCGGAGCAGGATGACGGCGTCGCCGTTGGCGACGCGGATGTTCTCCAGGCCGTTCCGCTCGGCGAGGCCGAGCAGGTTTCCCTGGCCGGGGGTGTGCACGTCGACCGCGAGGATGCCGGTGTCCGGGTCGTCGGCGGCCATCTGCGCGGTGGCCTCGCCCATGCCGAAGCCGATCTCGAGTACGACGGGACGCGGGCCGCCGAAGAGTTCGGCGAGGTCGAGTGTGCGCTGCCCGTCGATGTCCAGGCCCCACTTGGGCCACAGCCGCTGGAGCGCGTCGGCCTGGCCTGCGGTGACGCGGCTCCGCCGGGGCTGGAAGCTTCGGATCCGCCGCTCGAAGTGTGACCCGGCGGGGTCGGGTGCGGGGCCGTCGGGGAAACGGGGTTCGCCCTTCGGGCGTGCGGGGCGGGGGCTGCTGGGGGTGGCGGGTGAATCAGACACAGTGGGGGGATTTTAGTCCCCAACCACGCCCCTTCCCGAACCCCACTGGCGCGGGGCCTTGGCGGCCGTCCTCGCCCGGCGTACGGGCTGGAGGGCCGGCCCCTGGGCTGGAGGGCCGGCCCCTACAGCACCGCAAGCACCCGCCGGGCGACCTCGCGCCCGATCGGCAGCGAAGCCGTAGCCGCAGGCGACGGCGCGTTCAGTACGTGCACGGCCCGCGCCCCCTCCCGGATGAGGAAGTCGTCGACCAGCGTCCCGTCCCGCAGGACGGCCTGCGCCCGCACCCCCGCCGCCACCGGCACCAGGTCGTCCGGTGTCACCGCGGGCAGCAGCCGCCGCACCGCCGAGGTGAAGGCCGCCTTGGAGAGGGAGCGCCGAAATTCCCCCGCCCCGTACCGCCAGTGCCGCCCGGCCATGCGCCAGGCTCCCGGCCAGCTCAACGTCCCCGCGACCTCCAGCGGCCGCACCACACCCCATCCGTACCCCTCACGGGCCAGCGCCGGCACCGCGTTGGGCCCCACATGGACCCCGCCGCCGATGCCCCGCGTCAGATGCACCCCCAGGAAGGGGAAGGCGGGATCGGGCACCGGATACACCAGGCCCCGCACCAGCTCGGGCCGCGCCAGGTCGAAGTACTCACCCCGGAAGGGCACGATCCGCATCCCGGGGTCGTCTCCGGCCAGCAGTGCCACCTGGTCGCACTGCAGTCCCGCGCAGTTGACCAGGACCTTTCCCCGCACCACCGAGCCGTCGGCCGTGCGCACGGCCACCCCGAGCGCCGGGCGCCGGTCGATGCGGACGACCTCCGCGCCGTACCGGACGTCGGCCCCCGAGGCGTCCGCGAGGTGCTCCGCCACCGAGCCGTAGTCACAGATCCCCGTCGTCCCGACCTGGATCGCGGCGAGCCCGCGCACCTCCGGTTCGTACTCCGCGATCTGGGCGGGGCCCAGCTCGCGCACCGGAATGCCGTTCTCCCTGCCGCGCTGGACGAGGGCGTGCAGGCGGGGCAGCTCGGAGCGCTCCGTGGCGACGATCAGCTTGCCGGTGACCTCGTGCGCGATGCCGTACTCCGCGCAGAACTTGACCATCTCGGCGGCGCCCCGCACCGCGTACCGCGCCTTCAGGGAGCCGGGGCGGTAGTAGATGCCGCTGTGGATCACCCCGCTGTTGCGTCCCGTCTGGTGCCGGGCGGGGCCCGGCTCCTTCTCCAGGACGGTGACCCGCGTGCCCGGCGCGGCACGCGTGAGGGCATACGCCGTCGACAGACCGACGATTCCGCCGCCGATCACCAGCACGTCGCAGTCGTACGCCGCGGCCCGGACCATCCCGCATCACCTCCCACCCCGATAGTGCACTGCGCCACTGACAACGCCCTCAAACCCGGCGAGGACCGCGGGGTTACAGGGTGCGTAATTGCTGTTGCCGTTCCGGCGCCGCACGGGGGGACACTTCGGGCCCTCGACCTGAATCCTGGATGCCCCACGACAGGGATCCCGGTGAACTACGCGGGGGCCACGAGCAGCGGCCGCGCCCGCTCGCGCAGCTCCACCACCCGCGGCTCGTCGCCGTACGGTTCCAGGCGGTGCAGCAGGTCCTTCACGTACTCCGTGGTGCGCGCGGACGAGATGCGTCCCGCGACCTCCAGGGCGCGCGTGCCCTGCTCGCAGGCCGCGTCCAGGTTCCCCGACTCCAGTTCGGCGACCGCCGACACCACGAGCCGCAGCCCGTGCGAGCGCACGAACTCCTCCGTGGGCCGCGAGAGCGCCTGCTCCGTGAAGCGCCGCACCTGGCGGGGCGCCTTCAGGTCGCGGTAGCACTCGGCGGCGTCCGCCGCGAAGCGGTCGTATCCGTAGAAACCGAGCCATGACGGGTCGTTGTCGCCGTCCCTGGCCCTCTCCAGCCATCCTTCGGCCGCCCGCAGTGCCGCCCCCGCCGCCTGCGCGTCGCTGGCGCGCGCGTGTGCGCGTGCCTCGACGAGGCGGAAGAAGCTCATCGTGCGTGCGGTGGCCAGGCCGCGGTTGCGCTCCAGGGCCGCCTGCGCGAGGTCGACGCCCTCGTCGCCGAAGCCGCGGTAGGTCGCCTGGAGGGACATGGAGGCCAGGACGTACCCCCCTAAGGGGACGTCGGCCGCCGCGCGGGCCAGGCGCAGGGCCTGGATGTAGTAGCGCTGGGCGGCCTCCTGCTGGCCGGTGTCGAAGGCCATCCAGCCGGCCAGGCGCGTCAGTTCGGCCGATGCCCCGAAGAGCGAGCGGCCCACCTCGTCCGAGTACGAACCGAGCAGCAGGGGCGCGGCCTCGACCCGCAGGCACTCGGGGACCATCGAAGAACGCCAGTCGCCGCCCCCGTACTTGGAGTCCCAGCGCCGGGCGTCCTCGGCGGCCTCCCGCAGTTTCACCACGTCGCTGTGGCCGACCTTCATCGGCATCCCGCTGTTCGCGCTGTCGTCGGCGTGCCCCAACTCGCGGGGCTCGTCCGGGGCGACGTCGCGGGCGACCGAGCTGTCGGCCGGGGTTATCAGCCAGCGCGATGCCGGGGTGGCGTACGCGCTGACCGCGAAGGAGCCGGCGAGGGACTGCCAGATGCCGCCGCTGCCCGCGCGCCTGCCCGCCAGGTCGAGGCGGTAGAGCTCGGTCGCCGACTTGACCGCGGCGCCCACGTCGCGCGGGAAGGCGAGGCCCACCTCAGGCGCCGGATCGGCGTCCGCGAGCCCGATCTCGTGCAGCGGGACGGGACGGCCGAGCTTCTGGCCGATGGCCGCGGCGATGAGGTGCGGGGCGGCGCCTTGCGGCACCATGCCCTTGGACACCCACCGGGCCACCGATGTCTTGTCGTATCGAAGCGTCAACCCGCGTTGAGCGCCGAGGTCGTTCACCCGGCGTGCGAGTCCCGCATTGCTGATTCCCGCGAGGGCGAGAACGGTGCCGAGTTTTTCGTTCGGCCCGCGTTGCTCCCTGGACATGCGCCACCCCTCGACACAGACGGCTGCCGCGATGGCTTGACCGCGCGGCATGCGTGCTGCGTTCCCCCAGGGCAGCGGCGTCCGCGACTACGACCGCCGTGGCCCGGAATCTCGGCCGCAAGAGCATTTGGCCGAGCCCCCAGGTATATGCCTCCGCGAAAACATCAGCACACACAGCGTAGTTCGCCGAATCCCAAGCGTTAAGAGGCGCAGTTCCGTATGGCGAGATTGTTGCCGGTGGAGAAGCGGGGGAGTGCGGTGGTGTGCTCCGGGTGTGTGGCCGTGCGCCTGCGTGTGCGCTCTTCACCGGCCATAAGGGCAGCGCTTCCATTGACGGTGCGTGGGTCGGCCCGCTGCGCTGGAGTCAGCGGGCTGGGGGACACCGCCGCCTCCATCCCCGCGGGCGGCGGACCAGTCCGGGGGGCGGGCAACGCCTCCCGGACTGTGTGGTGCCGTTTACGGTTCCGTCACGTGAGCGCCACCCGCTGATTTGGCCGAAAATCGCCTCTCCGGAGGCCGGGGCAATGCGCCCCCGCGCAACCGAAAGGGCGTGGTCGCGCCCTCCAAGTACCGCTCCCCGGCGGCAGATTAAGGGGAGCGCGAGCACCTCCGTAGCCCCTCCTGCGCGCCTCCTTCGTGGCAGCATGGGACCCCAGTTCTCGATGCACTGGTTGTCCACAGCCTGTGGAGGCAACGATGCGGTGGTTGGTGGGGTGGAGCAGCACTGCCGCGAAGCCTGCGGTGGTGGGCTCGGCCGGGGCCACCGGTGAGAACGGCGAGACCGTTCATCCCGTGGGCTCCCAACTCCTTTGGGGCGATCCGGATCCGCTGTGGGCGGTGGGCGACTGGCGCGCCGACGAGGTGCGCACGGTCAAGGCCGACGAGCAGACCCGCATCGCGGTCCTCGGCACCTGCGGGGCGAGCGACGAGGAGCTCAGGGTCGGTCTGTTCGCGGCCCGCGGCGGCGCCCTGCGGCACCTGACCGCGTGGTCCGGCAGCTACACCGCGGTCGTCCAGGTCGGGCGCCGCGTCATGGTCGCCGGCGACCTCGCGGGCGCACGCCCCGTCTTCTACACCCCTTGGGCCTCCGGCACGGCCTTCGCGACGGCCGCGCTGCCGCTCGCCGACCTCATCGAGGCCCACCTGGACATCGGCCATCTCGCGGCGCTGCTCGCCGCGCCCGACGTGCCGGAGGCGCTCCAGGACTCGACGCCCTACCAGGGCGTGCGGCGCGTGCCCCCGGGGCACGCACTGATCCTGCGCGCGGGCGCACGGGAGATCGCCGGGTACGAACACGTGGCGTCCCTCGCGGTCGCCGCGCCCGCCGCCGACGCGACCACCGCGGTCGACGGCGTCCGTGACGCCCTCGTGGAGGCGGTGCGCGCCCGCCTCGGCGCCCCGCGGCACGTCCCCGGAGCCGAGGTCGACCCGGGCCCCGTGCCCGGCATGGGACCGGCCGAGCGGCGCGCGGCGCGCGGGATGCCGGTGCCCGGCATCGGCGCCGACCTCTCCGGAGGGCCCGCGTCCGGCACGCTCGCGCTGCTCGCGGCGGGCCTCCCGGGGATGCCCGGCACGGTCCTCGGCCACGGCACGGGCGCGGGCGAGCGGCTCCTTGCCGTCACCTTCAACGACCTGGCGATCAACGGCCGCGAGGCCGAGCTGGAGCGGGCGGGCGCCATCGCGGCCAATCCCCGCCTGCACCACGTGGTGGTCGCCGCGGGCGAAGAGGCCCTTCCGTACGCGGACTTGGACGGGCCGCTGACCGACGAGCCGAGCGCATCGCTCGTCACGGCCCAGCGCCACCGCACGCGGCTCGCGTCGGGCAGCGCGGACCACTTCACGGGGTACGGCGCCCGGCAGGTCCTTGACGCGCATCCGGCCCGCCTCGCCGATCTCCTGATGGACCGCAGACGGCGCCATCTGGTGCGCCCCGTGGCCGCGTTGGCTAAGGCGGACGGCTCCCCGGGCTCCGTCATGGTCCCCGCGCGCGTGTACGGCGCCGCGCGCAAGCTCTCCCGGATGTCCTACCGCGCGGGCGTCGACTCGCTCGCCGACCGTCTCCTCCAGCGCCGCTTCGACGAGCCGGGCGGCGCGGTGGGGGCCTCGATGGCCGCCCTGGCGTGGGCCAGGCCGGGGCCCGCGGCACGGTGGCTGACGGGCGAGGCGCTGGCCGAAGTATCGGTTCGCCTCCAGGACACGACCGGGCGCCCCGGCGCCGGGCCCGGCCAGCGCCCCGGCGAGTTCCGCGCCCGCGCGGCCCTCGCGAGGCACGCGGCGGACCTCCGCGTCCTGGAGCAGGCGGCCGAAGTCCGCTTCCAGCGCCTGCACGCGCCCTTCCTGGACAACCAGGTGGTCCGGGCCTGCCGCGCGCTCCCCGTCGCCCTGCGCGTCCAGCCAGGCGCCCGCGCGGCGATCCTGCGTACGGTCCTGGAGGGCGCCGGAGTGGCCGAACTGCCGCCCGGCTGGGGCGCTCCGTCCCACGCGTCGTCCGCGGCGGCGGCGCGCACGGGCCTGCGGGTGGCGGTGGACGACCTGCTGGCCCTCTTCGACACACCCCTGCTCGCGCAGGCGGGCCTGGTGGAGGCCCGCGTGGTCCGCAAGGCGCTGCGCGCGGCGGCGGAGGGCGAGCCACTGCCGCTGGACGGCCTGGCGGACCTGGTCTCCACGGAGCTGTGGCTGCGCCGCCTGCTCTCCCGCAGGGGCACGTGCTGGACCGGCACTCCCGCGCGGCAGAGGGCGGTCCCTACGGGGAGCGTCGTGCCGCAGAGGGGGGCGTTGGGGGCGGGGCGGTAGCCGGAGGCGCAGCCTGTTCGGTGGTCTGCGCGGTGCGCTGCGCGGTGCTCTGTCCGGTGCTCTGTCCGGCGCTCTGCGCACTGCTCTGCCCGCTGCTTGAGGACCGGGGCCGGGCGTCGCGCCGGGCCCGGGGGAGGCAAACCCTCGCGCCTCGACCCACCCCACCGGCGAGAATGACCCCGTGCGGTACAGAATCCTGGGCGCCACCGAGGCGTACGACGAACAAGGAGAGCCCCTGCCCGTAGGGGGCCGGCGGCTTCGCGCGCTCCTCGCCACCCTCGCGCTGCGCCCGAACCGCACCGTCCCCATGGAGACCCTCATCGCCGAGGTGTGGGCGCAGGACGAGCCCCCCACCGATGCGCCCGCCGCCCTCCAGGCCCTCGTCGGCCGCCTGCGCCGCGCCCTCGGCAAGGGCGCCGTCGCCTCGGGACCCGGCGGCTACCGCCTCACCGCCACCCCCGAAGACATCGACCTGCACCGCTTCGAACGTCTCGTACGCGAGGGGAAGGCGGCCCTGGACCACGACCCGGCGGCAGCCGCCCGCACCCTGCGCGAAGCGCTCACCCTGTGGCGCGGCCCCGCACTCGCCGACCTGCCCGACCGCAGCGCGGCGACCCGCCCCGAAGCGCTGCTCGCCGAGGCGACCCGCGCCCGCGTCGAGGCGGACCTGCTCCTGGGGCACGCCTCCGACGTCGTACCGGAACTGAGGGAGCTGACCGCCGATCAGCCGTACGACGAGGCGCTGCACGCCCTGCTGATCCGCGCCCTGCGCGACGCGGGCCGCGGCGCCGACGCCCTCGCCGCGTACGAGAACGCGCGCCGCACGCTCGCCGACGCCCTTGGCGCCGACCCGGGCCCGGAACTGCGCGCCCTGCACGCGGAGTTGCTGGACCCGGACACGGCCGCGGCGCGCACGGCCGAGAGGCCGCCCGCGAAGCCTGAGCGAACGGAGCGGCCCGAGCGGACCGGCAACATCCGCCCCCGCCTGACCAGCTTCGTCGGCCGGGAACCCGAACTCGCCGCCATCCGTTCAGACATCGGACGAGCCCGCCTGGTCACCCTCACCGGACCGGGCGGCTCCGGCAAGACCCGCCTCGCCGAGGAAGCCGCCGCCGGGCATCCGCGGGCATGGCTGGCCGAGCTCGCCCCGCTCGACCGGCCTGAGGCGGTCCCCGGAGCTGTCGTCAGCGCGCTCGGTCTGCGCGAGACCGTGCTGATGACCAGCGACCTCACGGTGCCGCAGGACGACCCGGTCGGCCTGCTGATCGAGTACTGCGCCCCGCGCAGCCTGCTCCTGCTCCTTGACAACTGCGAGCACGTCATCGGCGCCGCGGCCGAGCTCGCCCACACCCTCCTGACGCACTGCCCGGACCTCACCGTCGTCGCCACCAGCCGCGAACCCCTGGGCGTACCGGGCGAGTTCGTCCGCTCCGTGGAACCCCTGCCGCCCGACCCGGCGCACCGCCTGTTCACCGAGCGCGCCACGGCCGTGCGCCCGGACTTCGCGGCGGAGGAGGACGCCGAGGCCGTCGCCGAGATCTGCCGCAGGCTCGACGGCCTCCCGCTCGCCATCGAACTGGCCGCCGCCCGGCTGCGCCTGCTCACCCCGCGGCAGATCGCCGACCGCCTCGACGACCGCTTCCGCCTGCTCACCAGCGGCGCCCGCACGGTCCTGCCCCGCCAGCAGACCCTGCGGGCCGTCGTCGACTGGTCCTGGGACCTGCTCGACGAGCCCGAGCGGACCGTGCTGCGCGAGGTGTCCGTCTTCGCGGGCGGCTGGGACCTGGAGGCGGCCGAGGCGGTCTGCACCGGACCCGCGGCCGACCTCATCGGCGCCCTCGTGGACAAGTCCCTGCTCATCGCCGAGCCCACGGCCGGGGGCGACATGCGCTACCGCATGCTGGAGACCATCCACGAGTACGCGTCCGAGCGGGCCGCCGAGACCCCGGACCTGCGCACCGCGGCGGGCCACCGCCACACCGCGTACGTCCGCGCCCTCGTCGAGCGGGCCGAGCCCCTGCTCCGCTCGGCGGACCAACTCCCGTGGATCCAGCGTCTGGAGACGGAGCTGGACAACATCCGGGCGGCCCTGCAGCGCACGATCGAGTCCCACGACGCGGAGGACGCCCTGGCACTCGCCCTGGGCATCGGATGGTTCTGGTGGCTGCGGAACTACCGCAGGGAGAGCACGGAGTGGATCGCCCGCATCCTGCGCCTGGCGCCCGCGATGCCGCCCGACGGCCCCGACGGCACCCCCGACGGCCCCGACGGCACGGACGACCCGCTCCACTGGTCCTGGATGAGCCTGCGGCTGCTGCACTTCTTCCTGGTGGCGGAGTCCAGGCCGACGGACGCGGTGACGGGGGAGGCCGACCGCCGCTACCTCGGGCGGGTGCGGGACGCCTTCGCGCGGCCGGTGCCCGCGGCGGCCCGCTTCCCCGGGCTGCTCTGGCCGTTCACCGCCTACTTCCTCGACGGCCCCGACGCGGCCCGGCCCGGCTTGGACGCGGTGGTCGCCAACTGCCGCAGGTACGGCGGCGACTGGGAGATCGGCGTCAGCCTGATGTTCCGTACGCACCAGGCCGTCGACGCCCCGGGCAATCTGTCCGGTGTCGACGAGGACCTCGCGGAGCTGCGCGGGCTGAGCAGGCGCGCGGGCGACCGCTGGATGCGCGCCCAGGTGTCCAGCGCGGCGGGCGAGGCCGCGATGGCACGCGGCCTGCACGAGGAGGCGCGCGCCGAGTACGACGAAGCGCTGCGGCTCGCGTACGAAGTGGGCGCCTACGCCGAGACGCCCTTCCTCATCGTCCGGCTCGCCGAGATCGCGTACCGCGAGGGCGACCGTGATCTTGCGGCGAAGGCGCTCCACGAGGCGGGGATCGAGGCCGACCGGTACGGAGTGGCGGACTCCCGGGCGTTCATGCGGATGGTCCAGTCGACGATGGCGCTGGACGACGGCGACGTCGCCGAGGCCCGCGCTCTGTTCGACGCGGCCCACGCCGAGGCCGAGCGCGGCACCCCGCCGCCTCAGTTCAACGCGGACCTTCGGGGCCTAGAGGCCAGGATCGTGGCCGCCGAGTCGGGGCCGGAACAGGCGCTGCCGCTGCTCGCCCACGGCCTGCGCGAGGCCTTGGAGAGCCGGTGCGCGGAGCTGGTCGTCGCGTCCCTGGTGGACGGCGGAGCCACCCTGGTGAGCAGGCTCGGAGACTATCCGCGCGCCGCCCGACTGCTGGCCTTCGGCACCCGGTTGCGCAGTGGCCATCCGCGCCCGGCGCCGTATCTGGACGCGGCAGCGCGGGTCGAGACGGCGGCGCTCGCGGCCCTCGGCGACGAGCGGTACGAGGCGGAGCGCACCGCGGGTGCCGGACTCACCGCCGACGAGGCCGTCGCCGAGCTGAGCTGAGCCGCGGCCCACGTACGCCGAGCAGAGCTGAGCCACGGCCCACGACCCACGGCCCACGACCAGCGGTACGAGGCGGAGCGCACCGCGGGTGCCGGACTCACCGCCGACGAGGCCGTCGCCGAGCTGAGCTGAGCCGCGGCCCACGTACGCCGAGCCGAGCTGGGCCACGGCCCACGACCCACGGCCCACGTACTACGTGCAGCGGAAGCGCGACTGCGCCCAGTCCGCGAGCGCGGCGGTGTCGAACGGCGAGTGCGGCTCGACGACCAGGCGGATCGTCTTGCGCCCGGTCAGGTTCACCTGCACCGGCACCGCCGGGTCCCCGCCCTTGATCAGCGGTGACTTCCACAGCTGTACGCCGTCCCCGAAGACCGAGAAGCGCACCTTGCCGAGACCCAGCGTCATGTCGTCGACACCGACGACCGCCTCATAGGCCGAGCATGTGCGGTTCAGGTCGATGGTGACGGAGGACTGGCCGTGGACGGTCACGCCGTGGCCGTACTGCTTGTCCGCGATGGACAGGCCGTCCCGCTGCCAGACCCAACTGCTCTCGCCCAGCCGCATCTCGGGCGCGGTGCCGTCACCGACGACGCCGTACCGCAGCTCGCTCCACTGGTAGACCGTCGGGGCGGGCGGAGGCGGGGGCGGGGGTGGAGGCGGCTCGGGCTTCGGCTCGGACGGCGTGGGCGTGGGCGTCGGCTCCGGCTTCGGGGCCGGCGGCTTGGGCTCGGGCGTGGGCGTCGGCTTCGGCTCGGGGGTCGCCTTCGCGGGCGGCTTCGGCTTGGGCTCGGCGGCCGGCTGCGCGGGCCCGGGCTTCGGCTTGGGCTTCGGGGGCGACGGCTTGCTCGGCACGTCGGGCTCGGCGGCCGGCGTCTTCCCGGCGCTCGGCAGGTCCTTGGGCTTGTCCCCGCCCCCCGCGGTCAGGGCGATCGCCGCAGCCGCGGCCGCGACGACCACAGCCGCCGCGATGCCGGCCTTGGCGGGCGCGCCGAGCCCCTCGGCGGCGGCACCACCGCCCGCCGCGCCGCCGGACGAGCCACCGCTCGCCGCTGCCGCACCCGCCGCACCGGCGCCCGCGGCGCTCGCCGCGCCACCGCCGACGAGGGCGGCCACCTTCGCGTACCCGGCGGCACCGAACCAGCCGATGACCGCGATCGGCACGACCCCGGGAATGCCGCTGGCGACTTCCTTGATCTGGCCCGCGGCCAGACGGCACTTGGCGCACTGCTCCAAGTGCTTGCGCAGGCCGCGCTCGGCCCGGGTGCGCAGGCTGCCGCGCGCGTAGGCGCCGAGCCGGTCGGCGTAGCGGGCGCACTCCTCGTTGTCGGTGAGCGTGGTGCTCACGTGGGCCTGGAGATACGCCTCCTTCAGGCCTTCGCGCGCCCGCTTGGCGAGCACCCGGGTGCCGTTGGCGTCGAGCCCGAAGAGGGTGGCGACGTCGCTCGGGGACTCGTCCTCGACCTCCGTGTGCCACAGCACCGCCTGCCAGCGCTCCGGAAGGCTCCGGAACGCCTGCATGGCCATGGACTGCTCGGCCTCGTGCATCGCGCGCACGTCCGCGCCCAGGTCCATGGTGTCGTCGTCGGAGACCTCGGAGCTGCGCGCGGCCTGCGCGGCGAACACCGCGAAGTCCTCGACCAGCTGCTCCCGCTTCGCCGATTTCGTCCACCCGGCGGCGACACGGCGCACGGTGGTGAGCAGATACGCGCGCACCGCGTGCTCGGGCCCGCTGCCGCCACGGACGGCCTGCAGCATCCGCGCGAAGACCTCGGCCGTGAGGTCGTCGGCGGTGTGCGCGTCCCGGCAGCAGGTGCGGGCGTACCGGCGGACCGCTTCGGCGTGCCTTCGGTACAGCTCTTCGTACGCGGTGTCGTCGCCCGCCCGCATCCGCGTGATCAGGTCGCTGTCGGCCGGTGGGCCGTCCCCGGGAACGGAAACGGGAACAGGAACGGCACGCTGAGGCGGAACGCTGGGATCGGGGCCGCCGGAGCCACCATCGGAGCCGGGTACGGCTCCGGGTCCGCCCTGGCTCGGCACCTGTCGTTGAGGCAGCCCCGCGGCCTCATCGCCCAAGGCGGAGGACAACTCGTCCCGCCCGTCACCACTCATCGCGGAAGCCCCCGCTTGCACACTCAGACCCGGCCATCCGGGAAAGACTGCCATACGGCCGTGCTACGGCGGACGGCGATGACGGTCAACCACCCGTCCGAGGTGACTTCCCGTATCCGAGCACTACCGTTCACCCATTCGGGGAAGGCTCAACCTCCGCGTGTTCACCGGAAGTTGAGCCGCCCCCGAGCCGTTCAGGTGTTGGCCTGGTGCCGCCCTCGTGCCGTCTCAGGCCGTGGGACGCGACCGAAGCCCCTCGAGCAGGATGTCGAGCAGCCGCGACGAGGCCGCCGCCTGCTGCGCCGGGTCCGGCAGCGAGGGCGCCGCCGTGGCTATCACCAGGAGCACGTCCGCCACGGTCACGTCCGCGCGCAGCTCGCCCGCCGCCCGCGCCCGGTCCACGAGGCGCCCGACGACGTCCAGGAGCGCGACCGCCCCCGGGTCGTCCGCCGCAGACTCCTCGGCCGGAGCCGAGCGCTGCTCGACGAGCCGCAGGTCGGGACCGGCCGGAGCCGCCTGCCGCTGCTGCGGCACGCGCGCCTCGTCGTCCCGAACGCCCGCGATCTCGTCCGCGACGCCCACCCGAAGGACCTGCGGCGGCAGGAGCCGCCCCGCGCCCGACGCGACGGACGTCCGCAGGAAGCGCGAGAGCGCCGACCACGGCTCGTCCTCCTGCCCGAGCGCCGAACGCGCCTGGTCGGTCAGCCGGGAGGTCTCCTCCTCGGCTATGCGCCGTACCAGCACGTCCTTGCTGGGGAAGCGCCGGTAGACCGTGCCGACGCCGACCCGTGCGCGCCGGGCCACGTCTTCCATCGGCGCGCCGTAACCCAGCTCGCCGAAGACCTCGCGCGCCGCGCGAAGTACGTGCTCGAGATTGCGCTGTGCGTCCACACGCAGCGGCGTCGAACGCGGTCCGTCCCCCATGTCGCGTCCGTTCCCGCTGGTGGCGACGGCTGACGCCGACGCCGTGCTCGAAGTCCAGTGAGATTCCTGAATATGCATACGCGTTCCCCCGGTAATGACGTCTCCCCCCGGAGACACTCCCCGCCATTGACTACCGAAGTGTGAGGAGCAAGCCCGATTCCCGGGCCCCGTAGCTGGACCCGACGAGCGCATCCCCCGACACCCCGACAGCACACGAACATAGTTGAGCCAGAGTCAATTCAGAAGGGGTGGGTTCCGCACAGAGCGCCCCCCGATCGGAGTACGCACCGTTTCCGACCCGATTGCACCCTCTTGCTTTCCCCCTCTTTCCCCCGCTGACCTGCACACCTTCCATCAGGCCCGGCAAGGCCCCGACGGCGCGCCGCCCGCCGCGAGCGGTCACACAAATTGCCGAGGCTGTGGACAAACGCAAGAGCGGGGTGCGTCATGGGATGGTGAAGGAACCTGTGCGCATTCTCGTTGTGGGCGGCGGCTACGTCGGCATGTACACCGCACTGCGCCTCCAGCGGAAGCTGAAGCCGGAGCTGAAGCGGGGCGAAGTGGAGATCGTGGTGGTGACGCCCGATCCCTATATGACCTACCAGCCGTTCTTGCCCGAAGCCGCGGCCGGCTCCATCTCACCGCGCCACGTCGTGGTCCCGCTCCGCCGTGTCCTGGACAGATGCCGGATCGTCATCGGCGAGGTCAAGACGGTCGACCACGCCAAGCGCACCGCGTCCTTCACCACGCTGGCCACCGAGGACGAGGGTTCGGGCGCCGTCGAGATCACGTACGACGAGCTCGTCATGGCCCCCGGATCGATCTCGCGCACCCTGCCCGTGCCGGGCCTCGCCGAGCACGGCGTCGGCTTCAAGACCGTCGAAGAGGCCATCGGGCTGCGCAACCACGTCATCGAGCAGATGGACATCGCCTCCTCCACGCGCGACCCGGCCATCCGCGACGCGGCCCTGACCTTCGTCTTCGTGGGCGGCGGCTACGCGGGAGTCGAGGCGCTCGGCGAGCTGGAGGACATGGCCCGCTACGCCTCGCGGTACTACCACAACGTCAAGGCCGAGGACATGAAGTGGATCCTCGTCGAGGCCTCCGGGCGGATCCTTCCCGAGGTCGGCGAGGAGATGGGCAAGTACACGGTCCGTGAGCTGCGGCGCCGCAACATCGACGTACGCCTGGAGACCCGTCTCGACTCGTGCGAGGACCGGGTCGCCGTCCTGAGCGACGGCGCGCGCTTCCCCACCCGCACGGTCGTGTGGACCGCGGGCGTCAAACCGCACCCGGTGCTCGCCGCGACCGACCTGCCGCTGAACGAACGCGGCCGCCTCGACTGCACCGCCCAGCTGTCCGTGGACGGCGTCACGCACGCGTGGGGCGCGGGAGACGCGGCAGCCGTCCCCGATGTCACCGCGGACGAGCCCGGCAAGGAGTGCGCCCCCAACGCCCAGCACGCGGTGCGCCAGGCCAGGACGCTCGGCGACAACATCGCGGCGTCCCTGCGCGAACAGCCCCTCAAGGAGTACACGCACAAGTACGTGGGCTCCGTGGCGTCCCTGGGACTGCACAAAGGCGTCGCACATGTCTACGGACGGAAGTTGAAGGGCTACCCTGCCTGGTTCATGCACCGCGTCTACCACCTGAGCCGCGTGCCCACCGTCAACCGCAAGTCCCGGGTGCTCTCCGAATGGGTCCTGTCCGGCCTGTTCAAGCGCGAGATCGTCTCCCTGGGGTCGCTCGAGCACCCGCGTGCGGAGTTCGAACTCGCGGCCGGGGGCAGAAGCCCGAAGGAGTCCTCCTGACCGGAGGCAGGAACTCCCCGCGTGACACCGGCGTCTGACGGATGTCAGTCCGGTCGGCCAGACTGTTCGTGTGACCATGGGCGGGCCAGGACCGCCGGAAATCCCCGCCCGATCCAGAAGCGACATCACGAGGCCTACCGCAGTGAACTTCACGCGCTGGAGCGCCCGGCTCCCCGGAACGCAGCGCCGCGCCGCGGCGCGCACCGACCTGGGGATCTCCCCGCCACAGCGAGCCGAGAGCTCGGTCCCCGCGGCCCGTGCCGAGGGGAGCCAGGAGGGCACGACCCTGACCCCCGCCGCCGGCGTCGACGAGCTGCCGACCCGTGAGGTGCTCGACCGCATTCCGGCCCTCGTCGCCCTGGTGCACGGCCCCGACCACCGCGTCGCGTACGTCAACGACGCGTACGCCACCGCATTCGGCGACCGTCCCGTGGGCGAACCCGCCCGCGACGCGCTGCCCGAGCTGGAGGAACTCGGCCTGCTGCCCCTCCTGGACCAGGTCCTGCGCAGCTCGAAGCCGCGCACGGTCAAGTCACGCAAGGCGGCGAGCGGCCGGTCGTACACCTTCACCTGCACCCCCGTCACGCTCCCCGTGAGCGGCTCGGCCACGGGGCTCAAGGACGACGGCATCCTGGTCTTCGCCGCCGACGTCACCGACCACGCGGAGGCCGCCGAGCGGCTGCGGGCCAGCGAGCGCACCCAGCGCGAGACGGCCGTCACCCTGCAACGCTCGCTGCTCCCGCAGGAGTTGGAGCAGCCGGACGACCTGCGCATCGCCGCCACGTACCAACCGGGCGGCACGGAGGCCGCGGTCGGCGGCGACTGGTACGACGTGATCACCCTCGGCGGCGGCCGCACCGCCCTGGTCATCGGCGACGTCATGGGCCGCGGTGTCCGCGCCGCGGCCGTCATGGGCCAGCTCCGCACGGCCGTGCGCGCCTACGCCCGCCTGGACCTGCCCCCGCACGAGGTCCTGCAGCTCCTTGACGGCCTCGCGGCCGAGATCGACGCCAGCCAGATCGCCACCATGGTCTACGCGGTGCACGACCCGAACGAAGGCAACCTCGTGTACGCCTCCGCCGGGCACCTGCCCATCCTCGTACGGGACGAGGGCGGCACGATCCACCGCGCGGAGGAGCCCACGGGCCCGCCGCTCGGCACCGGCGGCTGGCTGCACACCTCGGGTTCGGTCCCGCTCGGGCCCGGCTCGACCGCCGTCCTCTACACGGACGGCCTGGTCGAGCGGCGCAGCGAGGACATCGACGAAGGCGTCGCCTCCCTGGAGCGCGCCCTCGCGGGCGCTACTGGAACTCCCCAGGTGGTGTGCGACCGCCTGATCCGCGCCCTGGGGGTGACGGCCGACCACGACGACGACGTGGCGGTCCTCGTCCTCCAGCACCCGGCACGCAAAGGCCTGGACGCCGAGCTGTTCCGCAACGCCGCCCTGGAGCTGCTCGGCGGCGTGGAAGCGGCGCCACGCGCGCGTGCCTTCGCGACCGGAGTCCTCGCCAGCTGGCGCTTCCCGCCCGAACTGCACGACCTGGGAGTCCTCGCGGCCAGCGAACTGGTCGCCAACTCCCTCCAGCACGGCACCCCGCCGATGCGCCTGCGGCTGCGCCGCACGGACCGCCGACTGATCATCGAGGTCACGGACGGCGACGACCACCTGCCCAGGCGCCGCCGCGCCGAGCCCGCGGACGAGAAGGGGCGCGGCATCGCCATCGTCGCCACGATCGCCTCGAACTGGGGCTCGCGGCGCACACCGGGCGGCGGCAAGGCGGTCTGGTGCGAGTTCGCCCTGCCGCGCGCGTAGTGCCTAGGAGTTCGCCGGTACGGGCTCGGGGGTGCCCTGGGCGACCACCCGGCTCTTGGCCACGTACGGCTGGTTCTGCAGCGGAGTGAGCTGCTTGCCGAGCCGCACGGCGAGCACCGTGATGCCGAGCGAGAACAGCAGGAACGTCACGATGTACGGCCCGTGCAGCGCGGCCCCCATCGGACCGCCCACGGCGGGGCCGACGGCGAGCGCCAGCTGCTTCACCAGGGCGAAGGCCGAGTTGTACTGACCGACCATCCCGGCCGGAGCCAGGTCGGCGACCAGCGGCGCGACGGTCGGCGACAGCATCGCCTCACCGAGCCCGAAGAGCGCGTACGTGGAGATGAACGCGGCGGTGGCCATGGCCTGGCTGCCGTGCCCGAGGCCGGCGTAACCGGCCGCGATCCACGCGACGGCCCAGATGAGACCGACGGCGGCGATCACCCGGGACCGCTTGCGCCGCTCGACGAACTTCAGGACGGCGAACTGCGCGACGACGATCACGGCCGTGTTGGCGGCGAGCGCGATGCCGAGTGTCGACGCCGAGATCCCGGCCGCCTCGACGCCGTACGCGGAGAGGCCCGACTCGAACTGTCCGTAGCAGGCGAAGAAGAGCACGAAGCCGAGCACGCACAGCTGCACCATCGCCTTGTGCCGCAGGAGCGCCCGCAGACCGCTCTGCGGCGCGGACCCGTCCTTGGGCACGGCGTCCTGGATGGACGGCGCGTGCGGAAGCCGCACGGACACGGCGATCGCGGCGAGCACCAGGAACATCACGGCCTCGATGGAGAACAGCGTGATGAAGCTGCCCGGGTCGTGCTCGTCGACGATCTGGCCGCCGATGAGACCGCCGATGCCCAGGCCCAGGTTCTGCAGGAAGAATTGCATCGCGAAGGCACGCGTACGCGTGGTGGGCGTCGAGCACCAGACGATCATCGTGGCGAGCGCCGGCTGCATGACCGCGGTGCCCGCACCGAGGAGGGCCGCCGAGACGATCGCCGTCGGTTCACTGTTCGCGAAGCCCAGGGCGAGGGCACCCACCGAGGCGGTCAGCGCGGCTCCCATGAGTACGGGGAGCGGGCCGCGGCGGTCGATGACGCGCCCGGTGACGGGCAGCACGATCAGCGCGGCCATGGCAAAGGCGGCGAGCACGATGCCCGCCGTACCGGCGCCCAGATCCCGTACCTGCGCCACGTACACGTAGAGGAACGGAACCGTGAATCCGACGCCGAACGCACTCAGCGCGCTGCCTACCTGAATACGACGCATCGCTGCGCCCATCGCCCTGGTCACTTTCACCTGCCTTAGGAGTGAAGACTTCGAAGCTAAAGTTAGAGCCTAAACAATACACACAGAAGAACTTCAACGCCAAGTGAGGGCGTGCCATACTGCGGGCCATGGGTGACACTCCCGGCCCCAGTGAGCCGACTCTCGAAGAGCAGATCGCCGCCTACCAGCGGGAGTTTCAGGACCTCGACCCTCAGGTCGAGGAGATCGTCTCGGCCCTCGGCCGCCTCAACAGGCGGATGAGCGTCGCCTACGGGCGGCAGACCGCGACCCTCGGCATCAGCAACGCCGAGTGGGAGGTCCTCAAGGCCCTGGTCCTCTCCGGCGCCCCGTACCAAATGGGCCCCGGCGAGCTGGCCAAAGGCCTCGGCCTCACGCCGGCCGCCATGACCCACCGCATCGACCGCATGGTGGCGGAGGGTCTGGTGACCCGGGACCGCGACGAGAACAACCGCGTGCGAGTGATCGTCGAGCTCACCGCGGAGGGCCGCGAGAAGTGGCTGGAGGCGATGCGCCTGGCCACGGTCTTCGAGGAGGACCTCCTCCAGGACCTCTCACAGGAGGAGCGCGGCGCCCTCGGGGAAGTACTGACGCGCCTTCTGCGCCGGGTCGAGCACGCCCAGCCGGACGCGGGCGGACGTCTCACCGACCTGGACTGATCGGCCGTACGGAGCCGGACTGAGCGGCCGTACAGAGGGGGAGCGAGCGCTCGACCTCGGGCGTTTGACAGTCACCTGGCGGATCCGTAAGGTTCTTCGGGTTGCCACGGAGCCGTAACGGTTCTGCGACAACACCTCCCGCCGCTGAGACGCGGCAAAACAAACTCTGCACGACATCCCACCGGGAACGATTTCGGCGTGCCCGAATTCAATTCCACGGCTCGATTATGAGTCGCCGGGAAGAACCGCTAGAGTTTGAGACGTCGGAACGGCCCAACAGCCGGGAAGACAAACCCCGCTGACTGGGAATCAGGCCCGAAAGGATCTGGTAGAGTCGGCACCGCCGGAAAGGGAAA
>NZ_JBITWR010000003.1:629646-670362 GCF_044544025.1 Streptomyces sp. NPDC055243 | reverse complement strand
GGTGAAGACATCGTTGATCAGTCGCTCGGCCATCCGCGGGGCCTTCGGCCGGATCAGGTTGATCAGCCGTCGGCGTCCGGCTTTGCGGATCTGGGCCGGTGAGCCGAACTGGTCCAGCATTTTGAGCACGGCCGGGTGCTGCATGCGCGGGCCGATCACTCGCTCGAGGTGCGGGTGGATCTGGGTGAACAGGCCGCGGAGCCGGTTGGAGAGGCGGTTGGCTTCGGCGGCGAGGTCGTCGTCGAACCCGACGATCATCTGGAGTTCGGCGATGGTCTCGTCGTCGAGGTCGACCGAGCGCAGGGTGTGCGGCATCGCCCGGGCGGCGTCGGCGATGATGAACGCGTCTTTCGCGTCGGTCTTGGCTTCGCCGGGGTAGAGGTCGGCGATCCGGCGCATGGTCAGGCCGGGCAGGTAGGCGACGTGGCAGCCCAGGTCGCGGGCGACGGCCAGCGGCAGGGCGCCGATGGAAGCGACCTGGTCGACGATGACGAGCACGGTGCCGTGCTTGGCCTGCAGTTTGGCGAAAACCTCGCGGAGCTTGGGCTCGCTGTTGGGCAGCCGCTTGTCGAAGGTCTTTGTGCCGGTGGGTGTGAGTGCGGTGGCGTGGTGTTCGCCCTTGCCGACGTCCAGGCCGAGGTAGACGTCGATGTCGCTGGTATCGATCACGTCGTGCATCCTTCGGTGCTGTTCACCCGGCCTTGGCACGGCACTGATCGCCACATCCACATTACGAAGAGCCTCCCGACCTGCGAAAAGGTCGGTGGTCATGCCCCTAATCAGCGGTCTGTCAGTGCCTCCGGAGCTGGTGACACCACCCCCCAGGCCATGTCCTCGACAAGGGGAGGTAGTCATGCCAACTCCGAAGGCCGGTAACCCCGTTGCGGGGCTACGAAAACGGTAATGGGGGGGGTTGCGGGGGGACTGGCTTGGCGCCGCGGGGTGTTGGGCCACGCAAGGACCCCTCCCACCCACCCGCCCGTTCACCCCGCATCCACCCCTGGATGAACGAGCCTCTCCCACCCACCCGCCCGCAACTCCGCATCCAACCCTGGGCGAACGAGCCTCTCCCGCCCGCCCGCCCGTAACTCCGCATCCATCCCTGGGCGAACGAGCCTTTCCCGCCCGCCCCCCCGTAACAGGGCTCAGGTGTCGAAGCGGCCCCGCGGCGATGGCGAGGGCGGGCATATCGGCTCGGTCCCGACCGGCGGCCGAGGGGCGCCGTAGCGCTCCCGGTGGTGAAGGCATACCGTACGGGTCCAAACGAAAGTGCTGCCAGCATCCACGAAGGAGCCCGCCGATGGCCGTCGCCGGAGTGCACGGATTCTTTCCGCCCAAGACCGCGACGGGCCGCTCCTCCCTCATCCCGGCCCCGCCCTGGCACTACTCGGGCGACCTGCTCACCATCGAGTACCGCACCAACCCGTCCCGAGTACGCGAACTGCTGCCCGCTCCCCTCGACCTGGCCGCCGACGACCCCGGCGCGGTAGCCCTCATCTGGGCCGACTGGCAGTCCTGCGGGGACTCCAGGGCCGAACTGCTCGACCCCGTCCGGGCCCAGTACAAGGAGTGCTTCGCCGTCGTGCGCTGCGCCCACCGCGGCCGTACCTACTCCCGCTGCGTCTACATCTGGGTCGACAAGGACTTCGCCGTCGCCCGCGGAATCCACCAGGGCTACCCGAAGAAGCTCGGCTCGATCCACCTCACCCGCCCCCACCCCTTCGGCCCCGCCCCCCGCATCGAGGCGGGCGCCGCCTTCGGTGCCACCCTCGCCGCCGCCGACCGCCGCCTCGCCCAGGCCGTGGTGACCCTGCGCGAACCCTCCGAGACGAACGGCTTCGTCAACGCGCACCCCATGGCCCACCACCGCCAACTCCCCGCCGTGGACGGAAAGGGGCTGGCCCTCGACGAACTCATCGCGTCCGGTGCCGCCTCCTTCGAGGGTGGCCAGGCCTGGTCGGGCGAGGCCGAGCTCGACCTCTTCGACGCGCCCACCGAGGAGTTGTCCGCGCTGACGATCCAGGAGCCGATCGGCGCGTACTACCGCCAGGTGGGCGTGACGTGGAACGGCGGGACGCTGCTGGAGCGGGGCCTGTAGCAGGAGCCCGCGTTATCGTTCGAGCCCGTATGGAATGTGAGTGGCGCTGGTGATACGTCGCCACCACTGGCACCACAAGAACGAGGAGACACGGACGTGACGGGCTACCGCTCCATCCGCGAGACCGAGAAGGCGGTCCGGGCCAAGCTCGGCGGCACCCCCGTCGCGTACGAGCAGATGGCCGCCGTCTCCAACATCTACCGCGCGGCGTCGGCCGTCCGGCAGCACTTCGAGAACTCCGTGCTGCGCGGGGCCGAACTGACGTGGACGTCGTTCGTGGTCCTCTACGTGGTCTGGATCTGGGGCGAGATGGAGACGCGGTACGTCGCCGAGGAGGCCGGGATCTCCAAGGGCACGCTGACCGGGGTCGCCCGGACCCTGGCGGGGCGGGGCCTGCTGGAACGGCGGGGCCACCCCGGCGACGGGCGGCTGGCGCTGCTGCGGCTGACGGGGGAGGGGGAGCGGCTGATGGAGAAGGTGTTCCCCCAGTTCAACGCCGAGGAGGCGTTTGTCGCCGACGGTCTCACGGACGAGGAGTGCAGGGTCCTCGCGGACCTGCTGCGGAAGATCGTGGTGCAGACGGAGGAGAAGGGGGAGGAGCGGCGGCTGGAGCTCCTGGACGGCGCGGACCCGGCTCCTCGCCGGAGCGGGCGGCGGGCCAAGGGGTAGAACCGGCCGCCCCGAAGCCCCGAAGCCTTGCGCACCGTCATCACCGGCTCCGCCGAGTTCGTCCTCACGCGCCGGACGGGCTGAAATCCTTCAGCCCCGCCGCCTGGACCAGCGCCCCGAACAACCCCTGCTGAGCCGCGTCCGACGCCGCCGTGTCCTCCGGGTGCCACTGGATCGCCGCGAACCACCCTTCCCCGCCTGGTAGTTCGAGCGCCTCCACCGTCCCGTCCGCCGCCCACCCCGTGGCGACAAGACCCCGCCCGAGCCGCTCCACGCACTGGTGGTGGAAGCAGGAGGCGGACACCGTCTCCGCGCCCAGCGCACGGGCCACGGTCGAACAGGCCGCCACCCGCACGGGATGCACCACATGCCGATGCGCCCCCTCTGTTACCCCCTCCACCTCCACCCCACCCATGTCCTGCCGCAGCGAGCCGCCCAGCGCGACATTCACCACCTGCAGCCCCCGGCACACCGCAAGCACCGGCAGGCCGCAGGTCAGCGCGCGCCGTGCGAGGGCGAAGTCGAACGCGTCCTGGGCGTCGTCCACGTCGTACACAGCACCGTGCACCTCCGAGGGGGAGCCGCCCGCGTACCGCCAGGGCGCCACGTCCCCGCCCCCGGGCAGCAGCAGCCCCTCACACCGCGCGAGCCGCGCCGCCGCCTCCCCGGGCGGGCCCGGCAGCATCATGAACGGCTCGCCGCCCGCACGGAACACCGCCTCCGCCAACGCACGGGCCGTCACCACCGCCTCGTACCGAAGAGCGGAGGTCGACGCCGCGTACCGCTGCGGCAGGGCGATCAGCGGGCGGCGCCTCAGAGCTGGTTCCACGCTTCGGCCCGGCGTATCCAGTCCTGATGGCTGCCGCTGGCCAGTGCGTCGTCCGGCATGGATGCCTCCTGGGTGCCGTGGGGCACGTACAACGGCGTCTGCGTCTGTGTCTCTCGTTTGAGGTCAAACGGTAGCCGAACGGGGCGGTCTGATCGAGGGGTTGACCGCCTCGCCCCGCCGCTCCTAATGTTGTTTGGGTTCAAACGAACTGGAGGACGTCATGGCTTCCCCCGACCCCGCGCCCCCGCCGCACACGGCCGCCGTCGCCGGTGTCCCCGTCGACATCCGGCACTGGATCGGCGGCAAGCGCGTCACCTCCGCGACCGCCGCTGCCTCCTCAGGCGCCTCCGCCACCTTCACCGACCACTCGCCGCTCGACGGCGCCCCGCTCGCCGAGATCGCCCGCGGTGGCCCCGCGGAGGCGCGGGCGGCCGTGGTCGCGGCCCGTGAGGCCTTTCCCGGCTGGGCCGCCACCCCGCCCGCCGAGCGCGCCCGGCTCCTGCGCGCCGTCGCCGACGGGGTCGAGGCCCGCATCGAGGACCTCGCCGCGGTCGAGACCGCCGACAACGGCGCACTTCTGCGCTCCCACCGCCGTGGCGTCATGCCCCGCGTCGCCCACAACCTCCGCTACTTCGCCGACCGCCTCCTCGCCCTCGCCCACGACGACTTCGAGACCAGGGGCCACACGAACCACGTGAGCTGGGACCCGGCGGGTCCGGCCGTCCTCATCACGCCGTGGAACGCCCCGCTGATGCTGGCCAGTTGGAAGATCGCGCCCGCGCTGGCCGCCGGGAACACCGTCGTCCTCAAGCCCGCCGAGTGGACCCCGCTGACCGCCTCGCTGTTCGCGGACATCGCGCACCAGGCGGGGCTTCCGTCCGGGGTCCTCAACGTGGTGCAGGGGTACGGCGCCGAGGTGGGCGAGCCCCTTGTCGCCGACCCCGACGTGCGCCGGATCAGCTTCACCGGGTCCGTACCCACCGCACGGCGGATCGCCGCGGCGGCGGCCGAGCACCTCGTGCCGTGCAGCTTCGAGCTGGGCGGCAAGTCGCCGCTGCTCGTCTTCGCCGACGCCGATCCGGAGCTCGCGGCCGGCCTCGCCGTCGAGCAGTTCGACAACGCGGGGCAGGTCTGCCTGGCCGCCACCCGCATCCTGGTCGAGGAATCCGCGCGCGACACCTTCCTCGGTCACTTTCTTGACCGGGTAACGAAGTTGACCCAGGGAGATCCGCGCGACGAGGCCACCGACGTCGGGCCCACCATCCACCCCCGGCACGTCGAACGCGTCGACGGATTCGTGCGCCGCGCTCTCGAAGCGGGCGCCAAGGCGGCCACCGGCGGCGGCCGCAACGAGCGGCTCGGCGGCAACTACTACCTCCCCACCCTCCTCACCGACGTCGCCCAGGACTCCGAGATCGTGCAGGAAGAGGTCTTCGGGCCCGTCCTCACCCTCCAGACCTTCCCGGACGGCGACGAGGACGAGGCCGTACGCCTCGCCAACGACACCCGCTTCGGCCTCGCCGCGACCCTCGCCACCGGCGACCGCGAGCGCGCCGACCGGGTCGGCGCGCGGCTCGTCGCCGGCACGGTCTGGGTCAACTGCTTCTTCGTACGCGACCTCTCCGCGCCCTTCGGCGGCTCCCGCGCCTCGGGGATCGGGCGCGAGGGCGGCGACTGGTCCTTCGACTTCTACTGCGACCTGAAGAACACCGTGACCGCGCCGAAGGGATGGGCCCGCCATGGGTGAGATCGTCGGGGCGGGACTCCTCGCCCACGTGCCCACCATCGTGCTGCCCGAAGAGACCCGCAAAGAGCTCAACGAAGGCCGCGAGATCAGCCTCGTCCCCGGCCTGCGGCGGCTGCGCGAGGAAGTCTTCGAGACCCTCGACCACGACACCGTCGTGGTCCTCGACTCGCACTGGGCCACCACGGTCGAGTTCGTCGTCTCGGCGCAGGCACGCCGTGCCGGGCTCTTCACCTCGGAGGAGTTGCCGCGCGGCATGTGCAGGATGCCGTACGACTATCCCGGCGACCCCGAACTCGCCTTGTCCGTCGCGGAGTTCGCCGACCGACACGGCACGTGGATCACCCCGATCGACGACCCGTGCCTGCCGGTCCACTACGCCACGATCAACCTCTGGAAATACCTGGGCGAAGGCCTCCCGGACAAGAAGTGGCTCTCGATCGGGGTCTGCCAGACCGGCGACACCGAGGACCACCTGCGGCTCGGCCGCGCGCTCGCCGACGGGATCGCCGCACTGCCCGACCGCAAGGTCGTCCTCGTCGCCTCCGGCGCGCTCTCGCACACCTTCTGGCCGCTGCGGGAGCTGCGCGCCCACGAGTCGAGCGCCCCGTCCCACATCCGTACGCCCGAGGCGCGGGCCGCGGACGAGCAGTGCATCGAGCGGCTCGAACGCGGCGACCACGCCGAAGTCCTGCGCACGATGCCGGAGTTCCTCGCCCACAAGCCCGAGGCGCGCTTCGGCCACTACCTCATGATGATCGGTGCTCTCGGAGAAGAGCGGTGCTCCGCTCCGGGGCGCGCCTTCAGCGACTACGAGAACTCGGTCGGCACCGGCCAGATGCATCTGTGGTTCGACCGCCCCGCCGGGGGCTGGTCCGTCACCACCGCCGAGAGTGAGGCCTCCCTCGTATGACGACCACCGTCGAGTACCGCCGCGTCCTCCTCGAAGGCGCCGCAGTCCAGGTCGTGCGGGAGGGGGAGGAGCTGGTCGCCGCCGACGGCCGCCGGGTCAAGGCCGCACAGGCGCACCACCTGCCACCCGTACGCCCCACCAAGGTCATCGCCGTCCACCTCAACCACCGCAGCAGGGTGCGGGAGTTCGGTGTCGGCCTGCCGCCCGCGCCCACCTACTTCCACAAGCCGGTCTCGGCCCTGAACGCGCACGGCGGCGCGGTCGTCCGCCCAGAGGGCTGCAAGTACCTCAACTACGAGGGCGAGATCGGCATCGTCATCGGCCGGACCTGCCGCAACATCGCTCCCGCCGACGCGGGCGCGTACATCGCGGGCTACACCGTCGCCAACGACTACGGCCTGCACGACTTCCGCGACACCGACGCCGGTTCGATGCTGCGGGTCAAGGGCTCCGACACGCTCTGCCCGCTGGGCCCCGGCCTCGTCACCGGATGGGACTTCCACGGCAAACACCTGCGGACGTACGTAAACGGGAAGCAGGTGCAGGACGGTTCGACGGACGAGATGGAGTGGGACATGCACTACCTCGTCGCCGACATCGCCCGCACGATCACGCTGGAGCCGGGCGACGTGCTCCTGTCCGGCACCCCCGCGGGCTCCCGGCCCGTCCGGCCGGGAGACGTCGTCGAGGTCGAGGCCGAGGGCCTGGGCCGCCTCACGAACCACATCGTCACCGGCCCGACGGCCGTCCGCTCCGACGTCGGAGCCCAGCCCACGGAGTCCGAGGAGGTCGTCTCGACGGCTCTCGGGGGCGACTGGGAGTTCCGCGGAGTACGAGCGCCGCGCAGGTAATGGGTCCTATATCCCCGGGAGTTCACATGCTCAAGGTCACCGTCGACCTGGACGTCTGCCAGGACCACGGGCAGTGCGTCTTCGCCGCGCCGGACGTCTTCACGCTCGGCGAGGACGGCCACCTCGCGTACGTCGAATCGCCCGACGAGGCCCTGCGCGCCGACGCGGAGGACGCCGCCGACGTCTGTCCGCTGCAGGCCATCCGGGTCGAGGGCTGACCTGCCGTGGCCTCGGCGGGAATCGCCGTCGTAGGGGCGTCGCTCGGCGGTCTGCGGGCGGCGGAACAGCTGCGGGCGGCGGGCTGGGAAGGCCCGATCACGCTGTACGGGGACGAGCCCCATCTCCCCTACAACCGCCCGCCGTTGTCCAAGGAGGTACTGGCGGGCGAGGCACCCCCCGCCGCCACGGCACTGCGGCACCGTCCGAGTGTCGACGACGTCGCATGGCGGCTGGGCACGGCGGTCGCGTCCGCCGACCTGACCGCCCGCACGCTCACGCTGGCCGATGGTTCGGTCCATGCGTACGAGGGCCTGGTGGCCGCTACAGGGGTGCGGCCACGGAGGCTTCCCCTGGCGGCCGGGGGCCCGCCGAGGCATGTCGTACGGACACTGGAGGACGCGGCCGCGCTGGGCGCCGAACTGGCCGAGGGGGTACGGGTGTTGGTGATCGGTGCGGGCTTCATCGGCTGCGAGGTGGCGGCGACGGCGCGCAAGGCGGGCTGCGAGGTGACGGTGGTCGCGCCGGAGGCCGAGCCGATGATGCTGGCGGTGGGGGAGGAGCCGGGGAGGGTGCTGCGGGGGCGGCACGAGGGGCGGGGGGTGCGGTTCCGGATGGGGCGGCTGGTGTCCGAACTGGGCGATGGATGCGCGGTGTTGGATGACGGGGCGGAAGTCGCGGCGGACGTACTGGTGGAAGCCGTCGGTTCGGTCCCCAACACGGAATGGCTGGCGGCCACCGAAGGCCTCGACCTCACGGACGGCATCCTCTGTGACGCGCATCTGCGCATCGGGGGGCTTGCGCACGCGGTGGCCGTGGGGGACGTGGCGCGCTTCCCGAACCCCCGCTACGGGCCGGTCGCGCGGCGGGTCGAGCACTGGTCGATGCCGGCGGACTGCGCGAAGCACGGGGCGCGGGTGCTGGTGGCGGGGCTGGGGGGCGCGCCACCGCTGCCGCCGCCGCCCGGCTTGGTGCCGTTCGCGCCGCTGCCGTCCTTCTGGAGCGATCAGTTCGATGTGCGGGTGCAGTCGTTCGGGCTGCCGGGGGTGGGGGAGGAGGTCCGGCTTCTGGAGGGTGAGCCGGGTTCTGGGGGCGGGGATGTGATGTACGGGTACTACGTGGGGGAGCGGATGGTGGGGGTCGTGGCGCTGGGTGGGGCGAGGGCGGTGGCGCTGGCGGGGCGTTGTCGGGCGGAGCTGATGGCATCGCCGGAGGGGGCGGGGTTGGCGTAGGGGCGGGCCCTGCGGGGCTTTCCCCCATCCCGCCCCTTCCCGAAACCATGGGGCTCCGCCCCCTGGACCCCCGACAAGATGTCCTCAAACGCCGGACGGGCTGGATATAGCCCGTCCGGCGTTTGAGGACGAACTCGGCGGAGCCGGTGATGACGGAGACCAAGGCCTCGGCTCAGCTACCCGCCCACCGCACTCAGCAGCGCCAACGGCGCCGCCGCCGAGCGCGATTCGCGTACGCACGCGTGCGGATACGGAACCGGCCCCGGATAGGAATCCCGCCCATACCCGGCGAGCACCTCCGGCAAGCGATCACCACCCCGCGACGCCGCCCCCACAAGACCTCGCGCCACCGCCCTCGCCTCGTCGTGCAGCCCATAGCGTGCGAGCCCCAGCGTGATCAGGGCGTTGTCGTGCGGCCACACCGAACCCCGGTGGTAGGAGAGCGGGTGGTAGGCCCCCTGGCCCGCGGCCAGGGTTCGTACTCCCCAGCCCGAGAAGAAGTCCGGCTCCAGCAGGCGGCGGCCCACCGCCTCCCCGTACTCCTTGTCCAGGAGTCCGGACCACAGCAGGTGGCCCGCGTCCGAGGCGAGCGCGTCCACCTGGCGCCCCTCGCCGTCCAGGGCCAGCGCCGGAAAGCCCTGCCCCGGCATCCAGAAGTCCCGCTGGAAGCGGTCCCGCAGGTCGGCCGCCGCCTGCGTGAGCAGGTCCGCGTACACCGCGTCGCCCCACACCGTGCGCGCCAGCCACGCCGTGCGGCCGAGCGCGTCGTACGCGTATCCCTGCGCACCCGCCGCCATCACGGGCCCCGAGGCCCTGCTGCCGTCGGCGGAGCAGATCGCGCCGGGGGAGTCCTTCCAGTTCTGGTTGGCGAGGCCGCCCTCGTCCGCGCGGTAGACGAGGTAGCCGCGCGAGGTCAGGCCGCCGTGGTCGAGGATCCAGCCGACGGCGGCCCGCGCGTGCGGCTCCAGGCGGCGGGCCAGGGCCGTGTCGCCGGTCTGCTCCGTGTACGCGCCGAGCAGGACCAGGAACAGCGGGGTGGCGTCCACCGAGCCGTAGTAGCGCCCGTACGGCACCTGCCCGAAGTGCGCCAGCTCGCCGTACCGCACCTCGTGCACGATCTTGCCGGGCTGGGCGACCGTCCCCTCGGTGGCCTCCGTCGCCTGTGCGGCGGCGAGCGCGGGGAGGGTGGCCGCGGCCAGGCGCGGAAGGTAAGGCAGGGCGAAGAGCGAGGTCATGAGGGCGTCGCGGCCCAGGAGCGTCAGGAACCAGGGGACCCCCGCCGCCGGGACGCTCAGCGCCTCGCCGTCCGGTCCGCTCGCGGGCACCTGGAGTACGGCGAGGTCCGCGAGGCCCCGCCGACACGCGGCCGCCAGCTCGGGCCAGCCGCCGGGGATCTCGATGCCCGACGCGAACTCCGCCTCCAGGGAGGTGAGTTGCTCGGCTGCCTCCGGCGGTCCCGCTGGAGCCTGCGGCCGAGGGGCCCCGTGCGGGTACGCCGTGACACGCAGTGCCACCTCGGCCGTGGCGTGCGCGTCCAGGTCGAGCGTCCAGACGAGCCGCCGCGCGCCCGTCCCCGTCTCCTCGACCGCGTCCGGGGCGGGCTCGGCCGTCACGGACGTACGGGAGCACCACTCACGGCGCCGGTACGCGAACTCGATGCCCTGGATCGGGTCGCCCTCGCCCTCACTCCCTCCGCCGGCGCCTCCGCCCCCGCCTCCGCCCTCGCGTCCGCCGATGACCTTGCGCGACCTGACGGCGCCCGTCTTGGCGTACGTACGGTGGTCGGAGCGCAGCTCGAACTGGTCGGTGAAGTCGGCGTCCACGGTCAGCGCGAGCCGGACCGTCGTCGGTACCGGGCGATTGCACGTGACGCGCAGCGACTCGACGAACGCGCCGTCCGTCACCGCCTGTTCGCGGAAGAGCGTGCAGGACGCGGGTTCCTGCCTGCCGCCGCGCGGGACGAGGACGCACCGTGCGACGCCCGTGTCCGCGTCGGCGTCCGACACCGGCGCGAGGATCTCCGGGACGGCCCCGTCGACCGTCAGCTGCCAGCGGCTCAGATGCCGGGCGTCGCGCACGAACAGACCGTCCGGAGCCGTGCCGCCGCCCCGCACCCCGCTGATGTCGCCGCCCGAGCCGAGCACCGCGAACGTAGCGCCCCGCACCAGTGGTTGACGCCGATCAGTCATCCCTGAACCCCTCCCTCACCACCGTCACGGGAGGCACACCTGCGGGCCTCCCGTGCGGCTCGTCGTCACGCCCGGCGGGATCGTCGAGCAGCAGATCCAGGGCGAGCGCGGCGCTCCAGCCGAAGCCGCGCGCACCGCAGCCACGCCCTGTGCAGGGGTCCACGTACTCCGCGAACCCGGACTCCCCGGCCACATCGAGCAGCGAGCGCCGCAGGCCGTCCGCCCGCGCGCGCTCGCCGTGCAGCCGAAGTCCCCGCTCCAGCAGCCAGTTGGTGTTGAACCACGCGGGCCCGCGCCAGTACCGGCGCGGGTCGAAGGCGCTTCCCGTGAGGTCGTAGCTCGGCACGAGCCGCGCGGGGCCGCCGAGACCGAAGTGCGGTCCGCACGCGGTCCGTACGAGTGCGGCGGCGACGGGGTGCGGCAGCGCGGGCAGGATCAGCGGGACCAGGCCGCCGACTCCGCGCTCGGGCACCAGGTCCCCCGAGCGGTCGCCGGAGCGGCCCCCCGGACGGTCCGCCGAGCGCAGGTCGCGGCAGAAGAACAGGCCCTGTGCCGGGTCCCACAGGCGCTCCACGAGCGTGCGCGTGAGCGCTTGCGCACGGGATTCCCGCGCGCGGGACGCGTCGTGCAGGCCCAACTCCGCCTCGATACGGGCCAGTGCGTGCTCGGAGGCGATCAGGAGGGCGTTGAAGGAAGGGTCCTCAACGGCGAACTCGCCCGCCCCGTCGGCGTACCGACGATCGCGGTAGTCCGCTGCGAGCCGTACGTATCTGCCGTAGTCGAGGTCGGTCGGCCTGTCCTCCGCGGCGCCGTGGTCCAGGTCGGCGCGGCGGTACGCGGCCGGGTCCGCCGGGGTCACGCGGCTCAACGGGGCGTCCCAGCAAGGGCTGTTGTCCATGCCCTGCTCCCAGGGGTGGATCACCGAGGCCAGGCCCGCGCCGCCCGCGTCCCTGCGGTGCAGCAGATAGTGGTGCCAGGCGGCGAGCCGGGGACGGGCGCGGGCCAGGAACGAACGGGCCCGGGAGAGGCCGGGGTCGGAGCGGTGGACCAGCCAGACGGCGAGCGCGTGGACCGGGGGCTGCACGATGCCGGAGGTCTGCACGGCACCGGGTGCCCCGGCCGCGCGGCCGGCCGTGGTGGAGCGCCAGAAGTCGGGGCTGGGAAAGTAGGCGTCCAGGGGGACGGAAGGGTTGAACACGATGTGCGGGACGCGGCCGTCGCCCCACTGGGCGGAGAACAGCGTCTCCAGCTCCAACTGCGCCCGTAAGGGGGAGAGATGGCGCAGGCCGATCGCGATGAACGCGGAGTCCCAGGACCACTGGTGCGGATAGAGCTGCCGGGAGGGGACCGTCGACGTGCCCGTCCAGTTGGCCCACAGGACCTCGGCGGCGCGCTCGCGCAGCGACGCCGTGACACGGCGGGCGGTCAGCTGGGCCGTACGGCCCACGTTCGTGCGGTCCACGCGGTTCTCCCCGAAGGGCTCGACACCCTGTCAGTTTGGTGTTGTCCACCCTAGAGTTACGTCTACTTAACACGCAAAACTCAATATGTAACGTGGAGTTGATGAGCGCAAGGGGAGAACGGATGTCGGAGCGAGCGGGTCACGAAGGACAGGCTGCGGGGGGACGCGCGGGCGGGCAGTACGCCGGCGCCGGGGACCTGCTCCACCTGGTGCGCAGCGGGCGGGCCACCACGCGCGGCGCCCTGCAGCAGGTCACCGGGCTCTCCCGCGCCACCGTCGGCCAGCGCCTCGACCGGCTCTTCCGCGCGGGCTGGCTGCGGGAGGGCGTGGGCGGCGTCCCCGGCAAGGCCGACAAGGCGGGCTCGCCGCTCGGCGGGCGCCCGGCCGTCCGGCTGGAGTTCGACGACGCCCACGCGGTCGTCCTCGCCGCCGACCTGGAGACCCGGCACGCCCGCACCGCCCTGCTCGGCCTCACCGGCGAGATCCTCGCCGAGCACGCGGAACCCCTGGCGATCGAGGACGGCCCCGAAGCGGTCCTGGGCGAGCTGGGCGTCCGCTTCGCCGAGCTGCTGCGCAAGACGGACCGCGCCCCCGCCTCCGTCTGCGGCATCGGGCTCGCCGTGCCGGGCCCCGTGGACAGCGAGACGGGCCGCGTCGTCCAGCCGCCGATCATGCCGGGCTGGGACGGCTATGACATAAGAGGCCGCCTGCGCCGCGCCTTCGCCGAGCAGACGGGCGGCCCCGCCGACATCCCGGTCCTCGTGGACAACGACGCGAACCTCATGGCGTACGGCGAACAGCGCGCCTCGCACCCGGAGTGCTCGGCCTTCGCCCTGGTCAAGGTCTCCACCGGCATCGGCGCGGGCGTCGTCGTCGACGGCGCGGTCTACCGGGGCATCGACGGCGGCGCGGGGGACATCGGCCACATCAGGGTGCCGGAGGGCGCCGGGGCCCTGTGCAAGTGCGGTTCCTACGGCTGCCTGGCCGCCGTGGCCAGCGGCCGCGCGGTGGCCCGCCGGCTGACGGAGGCGGGCGTCCCCGCGGCCTCGGGGGCGGATGTGCGCCTACTCCTGGAGGCGGGGAACCCCGAGGCGGTGGGCTTCGCGCGCGAAGCGGGGCGGCACGTGGGGGAGGTCCTCGCCACCGTCGTCACACTCCTGAACCCGGGAGTTCTCATGATCGCCGGAGATCTGGCCGGAACGCCGTTCCTCACCGGGGTGCGCGAACTGCTCTACCAGCGGGCCCTGCCCCGCTCCACCGCTCATCTGGAGGTCGTCACCTCGCGCCTCGGCGAGCGCGCGGCCCTCATCGGTGCGGGAACGCTCGTGGTGGAGCACTTGTACGCCCCCCGGCGGGCGGAGGAGCGGCTCGCCGCGCTCGGCGTGTGACGGACGCGTGTCCGTCTCGATCCGGAGTCCGGATGCTGACATCCGGCCGCCTCAAACGGCGTGATTCTCGCCACCCCTGATAGGGCTTGCGCTCAGATGAGCGCATCGAGGCCGACTGCACTTCTCCAAGGGGTGGCACTCAGTGCCACTGCTCGATCATTCATGAGGTGAACTCACATCTGAGTATGGGCCGCTCATTCGAGCGAATCACCGGGTCTACGGGAGTTGCGTCTTCAAGAGTTGAACGCATGGGTGCTCGTCCAGCTACCGCCGAGTTACTTTCGATCTACTGGCGGACGGGTGGTTACAGCCGTATGACGCACAAGTGGACGTACCCAGGCGCCTTCGATCTGGGTATGTTCCTCGCCGTCAGGGCAGCCACCGAGTCCTCGAGGAGTCGAGACCCGTGTCGGAAAACAAAGATCCCCACGTAGCGCAGAACGATGCGGCCGTGAAGTTCGTCTACGACTTCACCGAGGGCAACAGGGACCTCAAGGACCTTCTCGGCGGAAAGGGCGCGAACCTCGCCGAGATGACCAACCTCGGGCTGCCCGTCCCTCCGGGCTTCACGATCACCACAGAGGCCTGCAAGACCTACCTCGCCAGCGGCGAGGAGCCGGTAGAGCTGCGCGACGAGGTCAGCGCGCACCTCGACGCCCTCGAGCAGAAGATGGGCAAGAAACTCGGTCAGGCCGACGACCCGCTGCTCGTCTCCGTCCGCTCGGGCGCCAAGTTCTCGATGCCCGGGATGATGGACACCGTCCTGAACATCGGGCTCTCCGACAAGTCGGTGACGGGCCTGGCCAAGCAGTCCGGCGACGACCGCTTCGCGTGGGACTCCTACCGCCGCCTCATCCAGATGTTCGGCAAGACGGTCATGGACGTCGACGGCGAGCTCTTCGAGGACGCCCTGGAGGCCGCCAAGGCCGCCAAGAAGGTCACGGTCGACACCGACCTGGAGGCCGGCGACCTGAAGAAGCTGGTCACCAAGTTCAAGAAGATCGTCAAGACCGAGGCCGGGCGCGACTTCCCGCAGGACCCGCGCGAGCAGATGGACCTCGCGATCCGCTCGGTCTTCGAGTCGTGGAACACCGACCGCGCCAAGCTCTACCGCCGCCAGGAGCGCATCCCCGGCGACCTGGGCACCGCGGTCAACATCTGCTCCATGGTCTTCGGCAACCTCGGCCCGGACTCCGGCACGGGCGTCGCGTTCACCCGCGACCCGGCCAGCGGCCACCAGGGCGTGTACGGCGACTACCTGACGAACGCCCAGGGCGAGGACGTGGTCGCGGGCATCCGCAACACCGTCGCGCTCGCCGATCTGGAGCAGATCGACAAGAAGTCGTACGACCAGCTCATGCAGATCATGGAGACCCTTGAGACGCACTACAAGGACCTCTGTGACATCGAGTTCACCATCGAGCGCGGCCAGCTGTGGATGCTGCAGACCCGCGTCGGCAAGCGCACCGCGGGTGCCGCCTTCCGCATCGCGACGCAGCTCGTCGACCAGGGCCTGATCGACGAGGCCGAGGCGCTGCAGCGCGTCAACGGCGCCCAGCTCGCCCAGCTGATGTTCCCGCGCTTCGACGAGGACGCGAAGGTCGAGCAGCTGGGCCGCGGCATCGCCGCGTCACCCGGTGCCGCGGTCGGCAAGGCGGTCTTCGACTCGTACACGGCCATCAAGTGGTCGCGTTCGGGCGAGAAGGTCATCCTCATCCGCCGTGAGACCAACCCCGACGACCTCGACGGCATGATCGCCTGCGAGGGCATCCTCACCTCGCGCGGCGGCAAGACCTCGCACGCCGCCGTCGTCGCCCGCGGCATGGGCAAGACCTGTGTCTGCGGCGCCGAGGACCTGGAGGTCGACACCAAGCGGCGCCGCATGACGGTGGGCGGCACCGTCGTCGAGGAGGGCGACGTCGTCTCCATCGACGGCTCGACGGGCAAGGTGTACCTGGGCGAGGTGCCCGTGGTCCCCTCGCCGGTCGTCGAGTACTTCGAGGGCCGCATGCACGCGGGTGCCGACGACGCCGACGAGCTGGTCGGCGCCGTGCACCGGATCATGGCGTACGCGGACCGAGTACGACGCCTGCGCGTCCGCGCCAACGCGGACAACGCCGAGGACGCGCTGCGCGCCCGCCGCTTCGGCGCCCAGGGCATCGGCCTGTGCCGCACCGAGCACATGTTCCTCGGCGAGCGCCGCGAGATGGTCGAGCGCCTGATCCTCGCCGACGCGGACGAGGCCCGCGAGGAGGCCCTCAAGGAGCTGCTCCCGCTCCAGAAGCGCGACTTCGTGGAGCTCTTCGAGGCGATGGACGGCCTTCCGGTCACCGTCCGTCTCCTGGACCCGCCGCTGCACGAGTTCCTGCCGGACATCACCGAGCTCTCCGTCCGGGTGGCGCTCGCCGAGTCCCGCAAGGACTCCAACGAGAACGACCTGCGCCTGCTCCAGGCCGTGCACCGCCTGCACGAGCAGAACCCGATGCTGGGCCTGCGAGGCGTACGCCTGGGCCTGGTCATCCCCGGCCTGTTCACCATGCAGGTACGGGCCATCGCGGAGGCCGCGGCCGAGCGCAAGAACGCCAAGGGCGACCCGCGTGCGGAGATCATGATTCCGCTCGTCGGCACGGTCCAGGAGCTGGAGATCGTCCGCGAGGAGGCCGAGCAGGTCATCGCCGAGGTCGAGGCGACGACCGGTGTGGAGCTGAAGCTGGCGCTCGGCACCATGATCGAGCTGCCGCGTGCCGCGCTCACGGCGGACCAGATCGCGGAGGCCGCCGAGTTCTTCTCCTTCGGCACGAACGACCTCACGCAGACCGTCTGGGGCTTCTCGCGCGACGACGTGGAGGCGAGCTTCTTCACGGCGTACCTGGAGAAGGGCATCTTCGGGGTCTCGCCCTTCGAGACCATCGACAAGGACGGCGTGGGCAAGCTGGTCAAGGACGCGGTCAAGGCCGGCCGGGCCACCCGCCCCGACCTGAAGCTCGGCGTCTGCGGCGAGCACGGCGGCGACCCGGAGTCCGTCCACTTCTTCCACGAGGTGGGCCTGGACTACGTCTCCTGCTCCCCGTTCCGCATCCCGGTGGCCCGCCTCGAGGCGGGACGCGCCGCCTCGGAGTCGGCGGGCAGCGACCACCGGTAGCACTCCGGGACCGACGCCGTGTCCCCGACCCTCACCGATGCGGCGTCGGTCCCGGTTCACCACGAAGGGGCAGCTTCCTGTGCGGGGGAGCTGCCCCTTCGAGCAGTGGGGACGACAGCGCCCGCGGCCGGACATAGGGTGGAGATGCCGGGAGCAGACACGGGCACCACGGCAGAGCACCGCGGACCCCGCTCCTGACTCACACCAGGACGCATCATGGTCATCGCACGCAGGGCCGCGGCAGCAGCGGCCATGGCGGCTTTCGCGCTCGGAGGCGCGACCGCAGGCGTCAGCGCCACGCAGCTCGTCTCCCAGGCGGACACCAGCATCACGCAGGCCGATCGCAAGCCCCGGCCGCTGCAGCCGGTCTCGCCCCCTGGGCTCGTGGAGTCCGGAGTGGACCGTCCGGACGAGGCGAACACCCCGCTCACCGGGCGTGGAAACCAGTTCAAGTAGCCGGCCGCTGACCCGCTGCCCCGCTGACCCACTGGCCTCTCGCCGCCCAGGCGACTCATTTCGTTCTCAGGCCGCGGCTTCCGGCTCGGTTCTTAGCGATGTTCCGTGTCTTCCTGGTGTTGGCCGACGCGGCGACCAGGGCCAGTACCGCCGGCGACGTCGACCACTCGGCGAGGTGGCGCTGCATCCAGTCCGTGACCTCCGCCAGCTCGGCCGGTGTCGGCACGTGACCGTCCTCGACGGACAGGTGGAACAGCCAGTCGTGGATGCGTCGGCGGATGAAATCGCGGTACGCCTCCGTCGTGAACTGGTCGATCTCCGGCAGCAGTTCGGCCGACCACTCCCCAAACTCGGTGGGGCCGGTCGCCTGCGTCGCGATCTCGTCCACGAGGGCGACCACCGCCGTCTTGGACCCCAATTCGTCGGGGTCGCGCAGGATCGTGGCCACGATCGCGCGGTCTCGGTCGCGGCTTCGCGAGGAAGCGGTCACCGAGACGACGCGCAGGTACGCGGCCGTCCGGACGTGGTCGTCCGCGACGGCTTCGTCGACGTCCACGTCGAGGATGCCGGTCTCCGCCAGCAACTCGGCCACATCGGAACGCAAGGGCATCGCTTCATCCCCTTCCCGCGGGGCTACTTGGGACGGAGCGGCGGACGGCATACGGGTACGCGCCGTACCGGCCGGCGGCGTGGGGCTGAGCTCGGTCAGTCTTCCAGGAGGGACTTGAGCTCGGCCAGGCGCTCCCGCCAGAACACCTTGTACGCCGCCACCTCCGCCGCGTCCCGCAGCTTCTCGTGGCCGACGCCCACCACCGTCTTCTCCGGGCCCTTGGCCGTGAGCGTCACGGAGACGCGGGTGGTGGTGCCTTCGGCGTCCTTGAAGTCGGCGGTCACCGACTTGGCGGGGCGGTGCGTGCGGAGGGTGAACTCCACGTCGGGGAGCCAGCGGGCGCGTACGCCGTCGTCCGCGAAGGCCTCGACGACCCGCGCCGCCGTGGCGTCGATGGTCTTGCTGCCGCTGGTCCGCCACGCGCCCGTGCTGCTCTGGCCGACCTCCCGCAGCCCGCGCTCCTGTTCGTAGCCGACGGCCACGGACTGGGCGTACCAGCCGTCGACGGCGTGGTCCTCGCGGACGTGGCGGGCGATCGCGGTGTGGCCGCGGGACGCGGCACCCCAGGCGTCGAGCACCGCGAACCACTGCGGCCAGTCCTTGCCGGTCGCCTCGCGCAGCGTCTCGTCCGACAGCTTCTCGGTGATCCTCTTGCCCGTGCTTCCGCCGCTCCCGCTCATGGCGCCGACGCTAGGACCGGCTCCGCCCCGCCGCAAGGCGGAACCGCAGGCGGCAGATGACCGCGTCGGTGTCCCTGCGGACGGCGTGCGCGAGGACCGAGCCGCGCTGGTTCTGGAGCAGGCGCTGCCAGACGTGGGCCGGTTCGACCTCGGGGATCAGGACGGTGACGCGGGTGGTGGGGTGGTACGTGTAGATCTTCCTTACGTACGCCGACACCGGCCGCCCGACCGTCCGCGTCCGCGAGGGCAGCTCCACCAGGTCGACGCCCGGGTTCCACAGCTCCCAGTCGCGGCGCAGCGCCTCCGACGCGCGCCGGTCCTCGGGGTCGGGGTGGGTGACCGTGACCGCGCGCACCTCGTCGCCGAGCGACACCGCGGCGTTCAGGGCCTCGCAGGTGAGGCGGGACAGGTGGGACACGGGGACGATGACCAGGGAGTGGTCGCGGTGCGGGGGCTCCGGGACGCGGCCGAGGCCCAGGTCGTCGCCGATCCGGCGGTAGGCGCGGTGCACGGCCTCGAAGCAGAGCACGATCGCGGGCAGCGCGAGCACGATCAGCCAGGCGCCCTCGGTGAACTTGGTCGCCGTGACGACCACCGCCGAGATGCCGGTGAGGACCGCGCCGAAGCCGTTGAGCAGGGCCTTCGCGGGTTTGCCCGCCGTGCGCCAGTGGAGAACCATCCCGGTCTGGCAGAGCGTGAAGCCGACGAAGACGCCGATCGCGAAGAGCGGTACGAGCGTGTTGGTGTCGCCGCCCGAGAAGACGAGCAGCGCGGCCGACACGGCGGCGAGGGCGAGGACGCCGTGCCGGTGGACCTGGCGGTCGGCCTTCAGGGCGAAGACGTGCGGGAGGTAGTTGTCCCGGGCGAGCAGGCTCATGAGGACCGGCAGGCCGCCGAAGGACGTGTTGGCGGAGAGGGCGAGCAGGATCATCGTCGTGAACTGCACGACGTAGAAGGCCCAGTTGTGGCCGAGCGAGGCGTCCGCGAGCTGCGCGAGGACCGTGACGCCCTCCACCGGCTGGAGCCCGAAGCGGGAGATCAGCGCGGACAGGCCGATGAGCATCACCCCGAGCAGCGCGCCGAGCGCGACCTCCGCGTGCTGGGCGCGCTTGACGCGCGGGGTGCGGAAGGACGGTACGGCGTTGGCGATGGCCTCGACGCCGGTGAGGGCGGAACAGCCCGACGCGAACGCCTTCAGGAGGAGCAGCGCGCCGACGGTCGTGGCGTTGTCGGCGAGGGCGGACGCGTGCCCCTCGGCGGCGGCCGTGCTGACTGGGCCCGCACGGAACAGACCGATCGTGATCATGGTCAGGATCGCGGTCACGAATATCGCCGTGGGGGCGATGAAGACGCGCGCCGAGTCGACGATGCCGCGCAGATTGACCGCCGTGACGAGGACGAGGACGGCCAGGCAGATCGCCACCCGGTCGCCGTACAGCTCCGGGAAGGCGGAGGTGAGCGCCGCGACGCCCGCGGTGACGGCGACGGCGACGTTCAGTACGTAGTCCAGGACCAGTGAGGCCGCGGCGACCAGGCCCGCGCGGCGGCCCAGGTGGGTCTTGGCGGCGGCGTAACTGCCGCCGCCGTCGGGGAAGGCGGCGATGACCTGCCGGTAGGAGGCGACGAGCACGGCGAGCAGGGCGGCGATGCCCAGCGTCACGGGCAGGGTGAAGCCGAGGCCGTGGCCGCCTGCTGCCGCGAGGACCAGGACGATGGCCTCGGGGCCGTAGGCGACGGAGGCCATCGCGTCCAGGGAGAGCGCGGCGAGGCCTTGGACGGCGGTGAGGCGGTGGCGGTCGGTGGGGTCGACCGTCTTCTCGGTGCCTGGGGTCCTGGTGCCCGGGGTCTCGATGTTCGGGGTCTCGGAGACGGTGTCGGTCATGGGCGGGGCCCTCCAGGCGGGTTCGATCGCTTGAGCGATGCCCAGCGTGAGGGGGCCGTGGGTGGGCCGCGGGCGGCTTTGGCGGCTCTTTGGCGCGTACGGCGGGGATCTTCACGCCTCTTTGACGCGGGGTGCCATCAGGCATCAGCGGCCGCCATCAGGTGCCATCCGGCGTCGTCGGGCGTCAGCGGTGCGTCAAGGAGGGCGGGGGAGGAGTATGCGGGCCGTCAACACCGCTGACGTGGCGCGCGGTCCGTCCTACGGTGCCGCACATGACACATGCCAGGGGTGGCGTCGGGGACGGTGCCGTGTCCGACCGGCGCTGGGGAGCCGATGTGCGGGCCGCCGCGTTCTGCGCTGCCGCGCTCTTCGTCCTCATCGACCTCGTCGACTGGGCGAACGGCACGTTGGACGCGCCGCGGGGCGGGTTGTGGGCGGGGCTTTCGGGGCTGCTGTACCTGGTCCTGCATCCGGTGCGGGTGACGGCGGGACCGGGGTGGCTGGCGGTGCGGGGGCTGCTGCGCCGCCGGCACGTCTGTACGGGGCTGTTGACCGCGGTGCGGCACAGCGAGGGGATCGCGGCGCGCCTCGTGCTGTGTGACTCGCTCGGGAATCGGGTGGAGGTGGATCCTCAGGTGCTCGCGGAGAATCCGCTGCTGCTGCACCGGTTGGACGCGGGGGCGCGGGACGCGGTTGCCTGCGGGCTGCTGCGGACGGGGTCCGAGGTGCTTGGGCGGCTGTCCGCCCGGCTTGACGGCGATGCGGCGAGGGGGGTCTTCGAGGCGTCTGGCCTGCGGTAAGGGCGGGGTCGCTGCGGGTCACTCCCCAACCCCGCGGGGCATTTCCCCCTCCCCGCCCTCCCCGAAATCCCGCTCGGCGCAGGGGCCTTGGTGACCGCCGATCACCGGCTCGGCCGAGTTCGTCCTCAATCGCCGGACGGGCTGTGTCTAGCCCGCCGGGTACCGCACCCCGGTAAGACCCTCCGAAGCCTCCCAGAGCCGTTCCCCCGCAGCATCGTCGAGCGTCCACTTCGCCCGCCACGACTTCCCCGGCGCCCCCTGCCACCCCAGCACCCGAGGGCCGGTGAACGAGTCCGGGCGGACTCCCCGTGCCGTCGCCGCGTACAGCGTCGGCAGTGCGCCCGCGGTCGCCGACTGGGCCAGGGCGCGGTTGCCCAGCCACATCACTCGCTCGGCGAGCCTGCGGCCCTCCAGCTTGGGGGCGGCGGCCTGGAGGTTCGTCTCCGCGTAGCCGGGGTGCGCCGCGGCCGCCACCACGTCGGAGCCGCTCGCCGCGAGGCGTCGTGCCAGTTCGTGGACGAACAGGAGGTTCGCCGACTTGGAGCGGCCGTACGCGATCCAACGCCGGTAGTTGCGCTCGCTGTTGAGGTCGCGCAGGTCGATGTTCCCCAGTGCGTGGAACGCGCTGGACACCGACACGATCCGGGCCCCCGGCGTCCGCAGGAGCCGGGGCAGCAGCAGACCCGTGAGCGCGAAGTGGCCCAGGTGGTTGACCCCGAACTGCGTCTCGAAGCCGTCCGCCGTCTGCATGTAGGGCAGCGCCATCACGCCCGCGTTGTTGACGAGGAGATCGAGGCCGCCGCCCCCGCCGCCGCCCCCGCTCCCCTCGCTGTCCCCACTGCCCTCGCCGTCACGGTCGTACGAAGCTGCGAACTCCCGCACCGAGCCGAGGTCCCCCAGGTCGAGCCGCCTGAACTCCGCCTGCGCCGAGGGAACTTCGGAACGCAGTCGCTCCAGCGCCCGCGTCCCCCGCTCCTCGCTCCGGCAGGCGAGGGTGACGCGCGCGCCACGGCGGGCGAGTTCGCGTGCGGTGACATAGCCGATGCCGCTGTTGGCGCCGGTGACCACGGCCGTGCGGCCGCTCTGATCGGGGATGTCGCTCGCGTTCCAGCCCGTCATGACACAGCTCCCTCTGCTTGGGCGCACGCTGGTTCTTACTCACGCTGGTTCTTACTCAAGAGTAAGTGGTGCGAGCCCAGGGCAGGGAGTCAGGCAGCCGCACCCCCGTCGATCACGAGATCCGCGCCGACCACCGACGCCGATTCGTCCGAGGCGAGGTAGAGCACGGCGGCGGCGACCTCTTCCGTCGACGAGACGCGGCCGAGCGGTGTCGCGGTCTTCATGCGCTCCGTGCGCTCGGCCTCGCTCTCGCCGCCCTGGAGCGACATGCTCGTGTCCGAAGAGCCGGGGCTCACGGCGTTGATGCGTACCCCGTCCCGGATGTGCTCGGCCGCCGCGCCCTTGGTCAGCGCGGAGACCGCCGCCTTGGTGGCGGCGTACGCGGTGGTCCCCGGGACGCGGATGTGGGCGCCGAGGGTGGAGGAGATGTTGACGACGGTCCCGCCGTTCGGCTGCGTACGCATCTGCTTCACCTCGGCCTGCAGGGCGAGCAGTACGCCGGTGACGTTGATGTCGAGCATCGTCCGCCAGTCCTCCTCGGGCAGCTCCGCCACCGGCTGCCCGGCGCGCAGGACGCCCGCGTTGTTGACGGCCACGTCCAGGGAACCGAACCGCTCGACCGTGGCGTCGACGAGCGCCGCGAGATCCGCGGAGCGCGAGACGTCGGCGGTGACGGCCAGTGCCGTGCCTCCGGCGTCCTCGATGAGCCCCACGGTCTCCTTGAGCGGACCTTCGGTGCGCCCGGCGACGACGACGTTGGCGCCCTCGGCGGCGAAGGCGAGCGCCATGGCACGGCCGAGGCCGGAGCCGCCGCCGGTGACGAGGGCCGTGCGGCCGGTGAAACGGGTGCGCGCTGCTGAAGTCATGAGAGAGACTCGTTTCTTTTCTTGAACGATCGGTTCAGTATCAGGGCATGAAAAAGAAGCCGGTGAGGCCGGGGAGCCAAGGAAGCCAAGGAAGCCAAGGAAGCCAGGGGGGTGAGGGAGGTCGGTTCAGTCGAGCAGGCTCAGTGCCTGCTCCGTCGCGTCCCGCACCCGCGCCGGGTCCTTCGACGCCTTGCCGACGATGCGAAGGCCCTGCATCAGGGTCAGCAGCATGCGCGCGAGCGCCAGGGGGTCGCGGTCCTGCGGCAGCTCGCCCTGCGCCTGGGCGCGGACGAGTGCGGAGTGCAGGAGCGTCTCCATGTGCTCCCAGCTGCGCTCGACGCAGCGGGCGGCCGGTTCGTCGTGCGGGCCGAGTTCGGCTGCCGTGTTCGTGATGAAACAGCCGTTCAGACGGCCCTCCTCGGAGGCGGCCTCGCTCCCGAAGCGGCGCACCACCGCGCGGACGGCGGGCAGGGCGGGGCCCGGCTGCGAGAGCTCGGCGAGCAGGCGCGGGTTCTGGAGCGTCGCGTACCGCTCCAGCGCCTTCAGGTACAGCTCGTGCTTGTTGCCGAACGTCGCGTAGATGCTGGCGCGGCCGATGTCGAGCGCCTCGACGAGGTCCGCCATCGACGTCGCCTCGTAGCCGCGCCGCCAGAACAGCTCTAGGGCCGACTGGAGCGCGGCGTCCGGATCGAATTCCTTGGTCCTGGCCACGAGGAGAGATTAAGCAATACTGGAACGGTCGGTCAAGTAGCCGCGTGATCGGCTCCGGCGGACGGTGCTCGATCAGGCGAGGCGGACCGTATGCGTCTCCACCGTCACCGAATCGTCGTCCAGGCACCGCCCCGTCTCCAGGTCGAACCGCTGCTTCAGGAGCGGCGACGCGACGAACGGCCGGCCGGCCGCCGCGCCGAGCAGGCCGCGCGAGAGCACCGCCGCGCCGGTGAACGGGTCGCGGTTGTCGATCGCGTACGCACGGCCCGCGCGGTCGATGAAGAGTGCGGCCTGGCGGCCGTCCGGGAGCAGGGCGGCGATGCCGCGGCCCGGCTGGAGCACCGCGCGGTCGCAGACCTCGAACCAGTCGTCGTCCAGGTGGAGTTGAACGCTCATCGGGATGCAGCACCTTCCAGGTCGCGGGGGCGGGAGCCGATGGTGAGGAGGGGCAGGTCCGGCTTGATCTGGTCCCGCTCGGGGACGAAGCTCACGGTCGGGTCAGGGACGTCCGGCGCGTTCACGAAGGACACGAACCGGGCCAGGCGCTCGGGGTCGTTGATGGTCTCGGACCACTCGTCGCGGTAGTTCGCGACGTGGTCGGCCATCAGGGCCTCCAGCTCGGCGCAGAGGCCCAGCGAGTCGTGCACGACCACGTCGCGTACGTGGTCAAGGCCGCCCTCGATCCGCTCCAGCCAGGTCGACGTGCGCTCCAGGCGGTCCGCCGTGCGGATGTAGAACATCAGGAACCGGTCGATGAGACGCACCAGTTCGGCGTCGGACAGGTCCTGCGCGAGCAGGTCCGCGTGGCGCGGGGTCGCGCCGCCGTTGCCGCCCACGTACAGGTTCCAGCCGCTCGACGTGGCGATCACGCCGAAGTCCTTGGACTGGGCCTCCGCGCACTCGCGGGCGCACCCGGAGACGGCCGACTTCAGCTTGTGCGGGGAGCGCAGGCCGCGGTAGCGCAGCTCCAGGTCGATCGCCATCCGGACCGAGTCCTGCACGCCGTAACGGCACCAGGTCTGCCCGACGCACGACTTCACCGTCCGCAGCGACTTGCCGTACGCGTGCCCCGACTCGAAGCCCGCGTCCACCAACCGCGTCCAGATCAGCGGCAGTTGCTCGACGCGCGCGCCGAACATGTCGATGCGCTGGCCGCCGGTGATCTTCGTGTAGAGCCCGAAGTCCCGTGCCACCTCGCCGATCACGATCAGCTTCTCCGGGGTGATCTCGCCGCCGGGGATGCGCGGCACGATCGAATAGGAGCCGTTCTTCTGGAGGTTGGCGAGGAAGTGGTCGTTGGTGTCCTGGAGCGATGCCTGCTCGCCTTCGAGCACATAGCCGTCGGCGCCGATCGTCGGGGCCAGCGAGGCGATGATCGAGCCGACCGTCGGCTTGCAGGTCTCGCAGCCCTCGGTGCCGCGGGCGGCCTCGCGGCCGTGGGCGTCCAGGAGCTGCCGGTAGGAGGTGATACCCAGGGTGTGGACGATCTCGTACAGCTCCTGGCGGGTCTGGCCGAAGCAGCCGCACAGGCCCTTGTCGACCTCGACGCCCGACGCCTCCAGCTCGTCGTTGACCAGCTGGCCGAGCACCTTCACGCAACTTCCGCAGCCCGTACCGGCCTTGGTGCACTTCTTGACCTCGGGCACCGTCGTGCAGCTGTGCTCGGTGACGGCGCCGCGGATCGAGCCCTTGGTGACGTTGTGGCAGGAGCAGATGACCGCGGAGTCCGGCAGCGAGGACGGGCCGAGCGCCACCGGGCCGCCCGCGCCGGCGGGGAGCACCAGCTGCTCCGGCGAGACCGGTGGCACGCTGCCGGTCATCGGCCGCAGCACGCCGTAGGACTCCGCGTCGCCGACCAGCACGCCGCCGAGCAGCTCGCCGCCCGCGCCGATGACCAGCTTCTTGTACGTGCCCGAGCGCGAGTCCGAGTAGACGACGTCCAGGCAGTCCGGGGTCGCCCCGTGCGCGTCGCCGAAGGAGGCGACGTCCACGCCGAGGAGCTTCAGCTTGGTCGACATGTCGGCGCCGGTGAAGCTCGACTCCTCGGTGGCGATGGAGGCGGCCACGGTCTCCGCCATCTCGTATCCGGGCGCGACGAGTCCGTAGACCCGGCCGTCCGATGCCAGGGCGCACTCACCGATCGCGTACACGGCCGGGTCGCTGGTGCGGCACTGCTCGTCGACGGTGATGCCGCCGCGCTCGCCCACCGACAGGCCGCTCTCGCGGGCGAGTTGGTCGCGGGGCCGGACACCGGCGGAGAACACCACCAGATCGGCGGCCAGTTCGCTGCCGTCCGACAGCTTCATCCCGCTCACGGCGCCGTCGGTGGCGACGATCTCCTGGGTGCCCACGCCTGTGTGGACGGTCAGGCCCATGCCGGTGATGGTGCGCAGGAGCGCGGCGCCACCGCCCTCGTCGACCTGCACCGGCATCAGCCGCGGCGCGAACTCGACCACGTGCGTGGCCAGTCCGAGCCCGCGCAGCGCGCCCGCCGCCTCCAGGCCGAGCAGTCCGCCGCCGACGACGGCGCCGGTCTTGGCGTACGTCTTCGCGTACTCCTCGATGGCGAGCAGGTCCTCGATGGTGCGGTAGACGAAACAGCCGGTGGTGTCCTTGCCGGGCACCGGCGGCACGAAGGGGAAGGAGCCGGTCGCCAGGACGAGGGTGTCGTACGCGAAGGTCTGCCCCGAGCGTGCGGTGACCGTCTTCGCGTCGCGGTCCACGGTCCGTGCCGGATCGCCGACGTACAGCTCGATCCCGTGTTCCCGGATGAACTCCGGGTCGGTGAGGGAGAGTTCGTCGGGCGTGCGGCCCGAGAAGTACGAGGTGAGCTGTACGCGGTCGTAGGCGGGCCGCGGCTCCTCGCACAGGACGACCACGCGGTGCGTGGCGGTGAGGCCACGTGCGGCGAGGGCCTCGAGGAAGCGCTGGCCGACCATGCCGTGCCCGACCAGGACGATGGTGTTGTCGTGGCGGGGAGTGTCCGTGGGCATCTCAGAGGCCTCCGATTGGGGTCTCCCCTGCTCGAGCGGAGTCGAGAGTTTGGGGAAGGGTGAGCAGGTGGAGCAGGGGGCTGCCGTCGTCGGGCAGGGGGTCGTCGGCCTCCCAGGCGCGGGCGAGCGTGCCGACGGCGGTGAGCTCGCCGAGCAGCACGCCGCCGACGAGCCGGTCGCCGCGCACGACGACCTTGCGGTACGTGCCACGGGTGGCGTCCGCGAGCTGGACCACGTCGTCGTCGGGCCGGTGCTCGGGGTCGCCGAAGGCCGCCAGGTCCAGGGGAGCGGAACCGGGGTGTCCGTTGTGCAGGGTGAGGCGGGTGAGGGCGCGGGTGCCTGCGTAGGGGCGGGCGTCGTGCGGTGAGATCAGGGAGTCCGCGAGGGCGTCGGCCTGTTCGAGCGCCGGGGCGGCGAGGCAGCGGGCCTCGCCGGAGTGCTCGGCGCAGTCGCCGATGGCGCGGATGTGCGGGTCGGAGGTGCGCAGCTGGTCGTCGACGACGATCCCGCGGCGTACGTCGAGTCCCGCGGCCTGCGCGAGGCCCGTGCGGGGGCGGACGCCGCAGGCGAGGACGGTGAGGTCGGTGCCCAGGACGTACCCGTCGGCGAGCTCCACGGAGCGCACCGCCCCGTCGGCCTGCCGCACGCCGCGCACGCGGCACTCGGTGTGCACTTCGACGCCGAGGTCGGTGAGATGCCGGTGTACGAGGTCACTGGCGCCCGGGTCGAGCTGGCGCTCCATGAGGCGGTCGCCCTGCTGGGTGAGGACGACCTGGGCGCCGCGGACGGCGAGCGCGCGGGCGGCCGACACGCCGAGCAGTCCGCCGCCGATGACGACGACGCGGGTGCCTTTTCCTGTGCCCGTGCCCGTGCCCGTACCCGTGCCCGTGCCTGTGCCGACGGCCTCGGACAGGGCGAGGCAGTCGTCCATGGTCCGGAAGGCGTGCACGCCGCGCGGCAGGTCGACGGCGCCGGGCTCGAAGAGGCCGCGCAGGGGCGGGAGGACGGGGTTCGAGCCGGTCGCGAGGACGAGGGTGCCGTACGGGACGACGCTGCCGTCCGCGCAGTGCACGACGCGGTCCGCGCGGTCGACGCGGACGGCGCGGGTGCGGAGGAACTCGCCGGGGGCGGACGGCAGGCCGATGACGTCCGGGCCGAGCCGTCCCGCGAGGACGTCGGCGAGGAGCACGCGGTTGTACGGGGCGTGCGGCTCCTCCCCGATGAGAACGGCCCCGGTGCCGCCGTCGCCCCCGAGGCGCTGGGCGAGCCGGACACCGGCGAGGCCGCTGCCGATCACCACCACGCGGGAGGGCGAGCTCTGGGGGCCCGGGGTCGAAGAGGTCATGTACGGCAGAGTGCGGGGGCGGTGTTACCCGTCGGCATCCTGACTGTTTCCCGGCGGGAACGCTGCCCTCAGCGGGCGCCGGAACGGGTTGTGAGGGTCGCCCCCGCCTCCGGTCCCGGCCGAACGGGCCTCGCCCGCCCCTCCGCATCCGGTCCTCGCCGAACGGGCCTCTCCCGCCCACCCGCCCGTTCACCCCGCATCCGGTCCTGGACGAACAGGCCTCTCCCGCCCCGCCGCGCCCCGGCTTAACCCCCGTTGAGCCGGTCCTCAAGTCCACCTTAAGGATCAGCGATAACCCCCTGACCAGCCACTTCTGCCCGCGCCCCGCGCCTAGTCTGCGGCGGTGACCACCGAGGTAGCCGATTCCCGTCTCGCCGCGTACCCCGCGCTGTCCGCGTACCTGCGGCAGACGGAGGGGCCGCAGCTCCCGCCGCCCATGCCCGCGGAGCCCCCGCGACCCCCGCGACCCCCGCGACCCCCGCGACCCCCACGGCAACGCCCCGCCACCGCCGCCACCCCCGTCCCCCCGATCCGCCTCACCCCCACCGCCCTCCGCAACGGAATCCTCGCCGCGGCCCTCGCCGTCACCGCGCTCTGGGCCGTGCAGGCCGAACCCTCGGCCCGGCTCGACGTGCTCTTCGCGACCGGCGCCCACCTCACCGGACTGCTCGCCGGGTACGGCGTCCTCGTCATGCTCTTCCTGATGGCCCGCGTCCCCGCGGTCGAGCACGGCGTCGGCGCCGACCGGCTCGCGCGGCTGCACGCCCTCGGCGGTCGCTACGTACTCACCCTCTGCCTGGGCCACGCCCTGCTCGCCCTGTGCGGATACGCCGCCCACGCCGACACCGACCTCCTCAGCGCCACCGCCGCCCTGCTCGGCTACCCGGGCCTCGCCCTCGCCGCCGTCGGCACGTCCCTGCTCATGGCCGTCGGCGTCACCTCCGCCCGCGCCATGCGCCGCCGCGTCCCGCACGAGACCTGGCGGGCCGTGCACCTGCTGACCTACCTCGGCGCCGCGCTCGCCTTCGTGCACCAGCTCGCCGGGCCCGACGTGGCGGGCAGCGTCCTGACGGTGTGGGTGTGGTCGATGCTGCACGCCACCGTGGCGGTCCTGCTCGTCTGGTACCGCGTCGTCGTACCCGTCCGCCAGGCGCTGAAGCACAGCCTGCGCGTCATCGACGTACGCGACGAAGGGCCCGGTGTCGTGTCCGTCGTGATGCAGGGCATCGGGCTCGACGGACTGCGGGCCGAACCCGGCCAGTTCTTCCGCTGGCGCTTCCTGCGGCGCAGGCTCTGGCGCACCGCGCTGCCGTTCTCGCTCTCCGCTCCCGTGCGCGACGACACCCTGCGGATCACCGTGAAGGCCGTCGGCGACCACACGCGGCGGATGCGGCGCCTGAAGCCGGGAACGCGCGTGCTCGCCACGGGGCCCTTCGGGGCGCTGACCGCCCACCGGCGTACGCGCAGGAAGGTGCTGCTGCTCGCGGGCGGGGTGGGGATCACCCCGATGCGGGCGCTGTTCGAGACGCTGCCGGGCGGGCCGGGCGACATCACCCTGCTCTACCGGGCGGGCAGCGCCGAGCAGCTCGTGCTGCGCGATGAGCTGGAGGAGATCGCCCGCGGCAGGGGAGCGGGGCTGCACTATCTGCTCGGGCGGTCCGACGCCTCCATCGATCCTTCCGCAAGCTCTCGGCTTCGGCCGAGCAGGGAAGACCTGTCGAGCAGGGAAGACCTGTCGAGAAGGGAAGACCCCATTTCCCCGCAGGCCCTGCGCAATCTGATCCCCGACCTCGCCGAGCACGACGTGTATCTGTGCGGGCCGCCCGGAATGACCGCCTCCGCCACCACCGCGCTCGTCCGCGCCGGGGTGCCCGAGCAGCGCATCCACACCGAGTGCTTCACCTTCTGACCGAGTGCTTCACCTTCCGAGAGGGGATCGCAGGCCGACATGGGACGTCACCGCAAACCCGTAGGCCCCGCCCAGGGGCCCACCCTCCAGGCCCGCCGCAAGCTGGCGACGGGCCTCGCCGGAGCGAGCGCGCTGGTCGCCACGGTCCTCGCGCTCACCGTCGAACCGGCGTCACCGCCCGCTCCCGACCGCGTCCCGGCGGGGGCCCCGGCACCGCAGGCGGCGCCGTAGCCCCCGGGAACCGAAACCTCCGAAGACCCTCAACTCTCCCTCAACTCTCCCTGAATTCCATGGACGCGGTGATCACCCCTCCATAGGGTCGCGATCATGCCCGACATATCTCTGACCACCGTCGTCGTCCTGTGCGCAGCCGCCCTCGCGGCCGGCTGGATCGACGCGGTGGTGGGCGGCGGCGGCCTGCTCCTCCTGCCCGCCCTGCTGCTCGGGCTTCCCGGCTCGACCCCGGCCGCGCACGCCCTGGGGACGAACAAGGCCGTGGCCATCGTCGGCACCACCGGCGCCGCGGTGACGTACGTCAGGAAGACGCCCGTCGACGTGCGCACCGCCGTCCGCATCGGGCTCGCCGCGCTCGCCGGGTCCATGGGCGGCGCCTTCTTCGCCGCTGGCATGAGCACCGAGGTGCTCAAGCCCGTGATCATGGTGGTGCTGCTCGGCGTCGGTGCCTTCGTCATCTTCCGGCCCGCCTTCGGCACCGCGCCCTCCGCCCGGCCCGCCTCACCCCGGCGCATCCTCGCCGCCATCGGCCTCGCGGGCCTCGGCATCGGGTTCTACGACGGCCTCATCGGGCCCGGCACCGGCACCTTCCTGGTGCTCGCGCTGACCGCCGTGCTCCACCTCGACCTGGTGTCGGCCTCCGCCACCGCCAAGATCGTCAACTGCTGCACCAACGCGGGCGCCCTGGCGATGTTCGCCTGGCAGGGCGCGGTCCTGTGGCAACTGGCCGCCCTGATGGCCGTCTTCAACCTCGCGGGCGGCATGTTCGGCGCGCACACCGCGCTGAAGAAGGGCAGCGGGTTCGTCCGGATCGTGCTGCTCACCACCGTGTTCGGGCTCGTGGCCAAGATGGCGTACGAGCAGTGGCTCGCCTAGAACGGCGTCAGTGCACGCAGGACGGCGTCAGCGCTCGCAGGACCGCTTCACCGCACGCTCGTCAGGTGCGCGAACACCACCACGTTGCCCTGGTAGCCCGTCTTCCTCGAATAGCTGCCGCCGCACGTGATGACCCGCAGCTCCGGCCGGTCCGCCGCCCCGTACACCTTGTCGTCCGGGAACTCCTTCGCGTCGTAGACCTCGTTCGCGTCGACCGTGAACACCGCCACGCTGCCGTCCCTGCGCTCGACCTCGATGGTGCGGCCCCTGGTCAGGCCGCCCAGGTCGTAGAAGACCGAAGGCCCATCGGCGTTGTCGACGTGCCCCGCCACGATCGCGGTGCCCGTCTCGCCCGGCGTCGTCCCCGACTCGTACCAGCCCGCGAGGTTCGTCTTCTTCGGAGGCGGTACGTCGAGACTGCCCTGCCGGGTCAGGCCGAGCCCCATGAGGGGCGCGTCGACCCGGATCGAGGGGATGCGGATCCGGTCGGGCGGGGACGGCGGGAGCGCCGCGGCGGCCGGGTCGTGGCCGGAGCGGGGATGTGCCGAAGCGGCCTGCGCGGCCGACGGCTGGGGCGGCGGACGGGACTCGGTGCCGTTGTGCAGCAGCCAGGCCCCGGCGCACAGGGCCAGGACGGTGACCGCGCCCATCGCGGCGTTGAGGGTCTTGAAGCCGCGAGGTCTGCTGCCAGAGCTCGTCCCGCCGACGTTCTTCCTGCGCTTCACTCGACTCGTCCCCCTCAGGGTTCGGGGAGGCCGGTCCCCGCTTCCCTCTCCGAATCCACGAGGGACAGGCGGACCCGGAGAGGGAGGGGGCTGGCGGTACCGGTGGACAGCGGAGGGTGTCCGTCAGATCCTGTCGCCTCTCGCCCGGCGATGCAGGAGCCAGGTACCGCCCGCGGCGGCGACGGCAAGCGCCGCCACACCCGCCGCGGTCTGCACGGGATCGGGGCCAAGAGCGCCGCCGACCCCCGTCTTCACGTGCCCCTTCGGGGCCACCTGCTGTTCACGGGCGGCGGCGGTGGAGGTGATCGTCACGACGAGATCGCCCGCCACCTGCTTGCCGTCCGCGCCGGAACCGGAGCACTGCGCGACGATCTCGTAGGTGCCCGGCTGAGCCGAGGGCGGCACCTTGAACCGGCCGGTCGCGTTCTCCTCGTGATCCTCGTGCGTGGCAGGCGCGAGCGTGAACGTGCCCGCGCCCACCGCGCTGGCGTCGCCCGACGCGGACCCTCCGCCGCCGCACGCGGAGGTGTGCACGGTGACCGTGGAGCCGGGCACGACCGTGGAGGGGTGGACCTCCAGGCCGCCACCGGCGGCGAGCGCCGCGGCGGCCGCCGGTGGCGCCACGAGGCCCGCCGATGCGACGGCGAGCGCGGCAGTGGTCAGCAGGCGGGCTTTGCGCATCGTGCTTGCTCCTCCGAGGGGCCTTCAGAGGGCACGGCCCGCGGCACCCCCAAGTGCCGCTGCGTCGGTCGAACCCCGCTCTACCGAGGTAAGTGGCACTCGGCGGCGCACGCCTCCTGAAGGTCCGTCAGAAACTCTGCGGTGGAGCGGCTCCTGACGTTTCGACGGGAACATTCCAGCAGGTCACCCGGCGTGTCGCCGAGAAGTATCCGAAGGGGGTGCGCGGCGCCTGTGAATGGGTGACCCGGGGGCACCGCCACGGCCCGACCGCAGGCCCGCGGACCCCCTGCACAACCTGTCCGGAGCCCTCCGCAGCCCTCCGCAGCCCTCCGGGACCCTTCCGGCGGACTCCGGAACCCCACTTCGGCGGACTCCGGAACCCCTCCGCGGACCTGAGTCCACCTCAGGCGGCCGCCGCCTCAGACGCGTCCGCCTCAGACGGCGTCCCAGGGCACGTCGGCGTAGAGCCCCGCAAGCGTCCCCATCAGCTTCTCGTCGACCGCGAACTCCGTGGCGTCGATCCGCCGCACCGGCGCGATGCCCCGCGCGTTCGTGACGAAGACGGCCGAGTACGAGGAGAGGTCCGCGAGCGTGACCGGCGCCCGGCGCGTGGGGAGCCCGGCGGCCGCCAGCCGCGGTTCGAGCAGCCGCATCGTGATGCCGGTGAGGCAGGGCGCGTCGGGCCAGACGACCTCCGAGCCGTCGAAGAAGGCGATGTTCGTGACGGCGCCCTCGCTGATCGTCCCGTCGGGCGCGGTGAGCAGCGCGTCGTCGAAGCCCGCGCGCCGGGCGAGCTCTCCGTGCCGTGCCTGTCCGAAGCCGCCCAGGTGCTTGATGTGCGGGAAGGGTCGCTGGTAGGGGACGGACCGCAGGGCCTGCGCGCTCTCGGGCATCCCACCGGGCGGCCGCACGGTGACCGTCACGGAGGGCTCGCCCTCCGGCGCGTGGACGTGGACGCGTACGGAGGCGTCGGCGATGTCGTCGCGGAGCACGTTCCGGACGAGCCCGCGGACGTACTCCCCGTCGAGCTCCCGGTCGAAGAGCTCGCGGGTGGCCGCGTCGAGCCGGGCCAGGTGCAGCCCGAGCCCGCGGGTCGCGCCGCCCCTGACCTGCATCGCGGTGAAGTGTCCGACACCGCCGAGAGCGGGCCACAGCAGTCGGTCGGCGGTGGCGGCCCGGCCGTCGATCTCAAGGCGCTGGAGGGGCGCGGGAGTTGTCATGGGCTTCACCGTACGACGTGGGGGCATGGGCCGGACGAGGGAACGGGAGGGGTGGGTGAGGCCGGGGTGAGTCCCGGGGGAGGGGCGGACGAGGCCCGGGCAAGGGGTGGACGAGGCCCGGGCAAGGGGTGGCCGCGGCGTCGGCTTCAGCCGCTCGCCGAATTCGTCGCGGGAGGCGCTTGACCTCAACCTAGGTTGAGCAACGAGGCTCCTACCCATGACCAAGAACACCGTTGCCGCAGATTCCACGTCCACCGCCGCGTCCACTCCCACGTTCGCCGCCGCGTCCGGCACGTCCGCCGCGCCCCTTCGCGTCGCCGTCATCATCGGGAGCAACCGGGAGGGCCGCTTCGGGCCGATCGTCGCCGAGTGGCTGCTGTCCCGGATTCGCGAGCGCGCGGACTTCGAGGTGGACGTCGTCGACCTGGCCGAATCCCATCTGCCGACCGCGCTCTCCTTCAACCCGTCCGCCGAAGTGCTCGCCGAACTCGGCAAGGTCACCCCGAAGCTGGCCGCCGCCGACGCCTTCGTCGTCCTCACCCCCGAGTACAACCACTCCTACCCCGCGTCCCTCAAGAACCTCATCGACTGGCACAACGCCGAATGGCAGGCCAAGCCCCTCGCCTTCGTCTCCTACGGAGGGCTCTCCGGCGGTCTGCGCGCGGTCGAGCACCTGCGCCCGGTCTTCGCCGAGCTGCACACCATGACGATTCGCGAAACCGTCTCCTTCCACAACGCGGGCGCGCTCTTCGCCGACGACGGCACCCACAAGGACCCGACGGCCGCGAACGCCGCCGCCAAGTCGATGCTCGACCAGCTCCACTGGTGGGCGTGGGCGCTGCGCGGCGCCAAGGAAGTGCGCCCGTACGGCAGTTGATTCCCGTAGTGCGCGCGTGGCTGGGCCGCCGGTCGCGCGGAGGCAGGCCTCCGGCCGCGCGGGCTAGGCCTCCGGCAGACGCACCGTCGCCACCGCGCCGCCGCCCTCCGCGTTGCTCAGCTCCACCCGCGCCCCGATGACCTGCGCCTGGCCGAAGGCGATCGTCAGGCCCAGGCCCGTGCCCTGACCGCGCTCACGGGCGCCGGTCTGGAAGCGCCGCGGACCGTCCTTCAGGAGGTGCTCGGGGAAGCCGGGCCCTTGATCGCTGACCGTGACCACGGGTCCGGCCACCCGCACGTCGACCGGGTCGGCGCCGTGCCTGCGCGCGTTGGCGACGAGGTTGGCGATGATCCGCTCCAGGCGGCGCGCGTCGGTGCGTACGAGCGTGCCGTCCGCGCCGCACGACGCCGCGAACCGCACCGGGCACCCCGACCGCTGCACGATCCCCTCGGTCAGGGGGCCCAGCGGATGCGCGTCCAGGTCCGGCCGCTCCACCTCGGCGTCGAGCCGCGCCACTTCGAGCAGGTCCTCGGTGAGGGTGCGCAGGGCGAGCACCCGGTCGCGCACCAGTTCCGTGGGGCGGCTCTGCGGCAGGAGCTCGGCCGCGGTGTGCAGACCGGTCAGCGGGGTGCGCAGCTCGTGGGCGACGTCCGCCGTGAAGCGCTGCTCGGCCTCGATGCGCTGCTGAAGGGAGGCCGCCATCGTGTCGACCGCGGTGGCCAGTTCGGCCACCTCGTCCTTGCCGGGCCGGCTGCCCGGTGGCCGCGGATGGTCGATACGTGCGTCCAGATCGCCTTGGCTGATGCGGCGCGCGGTGGCCGCCGCGGTCCGCAGCTCGCGGCTGAGACGGCTGGCCAGGGCGGCGCCGCCGAGCGCAGCGAGGATGACGACGACGGCGCCCGACGCGATCAGCTGCTGGTCGAACTCCGCGATCTCGGCGGCCTGTTCGGCCAGCGGTTCGCGTACGGACAGCACATGGTCGCCGACCGGGCGCGCCGCCCACACGACGGGATCGGCGGCATCCATGTCGAGGTACGTGGTGCGCCGCCCGTCCAGCGCGGCGGCCCGCAGCGACGCGGGCAGGTCGGGCGCGTCGATGGCGGCGTCCGTACCGGCGTCGCCGTCGGTGTCGACCTGCCCCGTCAGCTCGTACAGCTGGCGCACCCGCACCAGCTGCGCGGTCGCCCCCGACCTGGCGTTCACGGAGACCTGCTCGAGGCGCGCCTGATGGATGAGGACCCCGATGGCGACGGCGACGACCGCGCAGCCCAGGGCAAGCAGTGCGGCGATCTTCCAGCGCAGTCCGAGGGCGTTGAGCGCGGCGCGGGCGCGCCGGGCGATGCCCCTCACCTCTGCCCGCCCGTGCCGCCGGAAGGCTCGGTGCTGCCGGAAGGCTCCGTGCCGCCCGAAGGCTCCTGAGTGGGCTTCGGTGACGGAGGGCCTTCGGAGGAGCCCGGCGTCTTCTTGTAGTTCTTGACGTCGCTCACCGTGGACATCCGTACGCCGTCCCAGTGGAACCGCACGGCCTGCTCGCCGCCGTCCGTGCACGGGCTGCGCACCAGCAGGTCCCGGCCGAGCGTCTCGACGCTGACGCGCTTGCCCGCGGTGAGCAGGATCGGATAGACGCGGCCCTCGCGCTCCGTGTAGGCGACGAGGACGCTGCGCCCGCTCTCCGTGTCGGCGGCCACCAGCAGTTCGGGCCGCCCGTCGCCGGTCAGGTCCGTCAGGAGCGGTGGCCGAAGGCCGACCCGGCCGGGGCGGTCGATCTCGCCGCGGTCGGCGAGCGGCTTCATCCGCGGGTCGGCCCGCAGCACCTTGCGGAAGTCCTCCGCGCCGAGCCCGTCCTTGCCGAGCTTCGGCAGCCCCGCCAGGGGTTCCGGCGGCGGCTGGTGGGTGGCGGCGTCGGCGCCGGGCGCCTCCGACGACGTACTGGACCAGGCGGGCCAGAGCGGTTCGGGGCGCGGCTGCACGGAAACGGACGGCGCGGGCTCACCGGCGTCGAGCCCGTCCACGCTGCCGCATCCGGCCAGCACGACGGCCGCCGCGACGGCGAGGAGGGCGGCGCGGCGCGGGCGGCGGCGACGGGGGCAGGTGAGGTTCATGGCTCTACCGACGGTAGGAAGCGTCCATCACGGAAAACGGGACGTTGTGTAACAGACGGGGGTAGGCGGGGTGGAAACGCGGAGATCGGGACCTTCGGCCTGGCCGGTGGCCCCCTCCCGTCCCGCCGCCGGCCGGTCCGGTGAGAATCGGGCGCATGACGACGACGTACGCGCCCGGATGCGGACCCGGACCCGGCCCCGGACAGGCAGCGGTGCTCACCGTGTTGACCACGACCGACACCGCCCAGAAGGCGGAAGACCTCGCGAGCGGCGCGGTGACGGCACGGGTCGCCGCGTGCGCGCAGATAATCGGGCCCGTCGTCTCCGTCTACCGGTGGGAGGGCGAGATCGAGACCGCACGGGAGTGGCAGGTGCTGTTCAAGACGGCCGCCGCGCGGTACGAGCCGCTGGAGGCCTGGCTGACCGAGGCCCACGACTACGACACCCCGGAGATCATCGCGACGCCGGTCGTGCGGGGGAGCGCGGCGTACCTGGAGTGGGTGGAGCGGGAGACGGCCGGGTGAGGCCGGAGGCGGACCGGCTGCCGTTCTTCGTGTACGGAACGCTGCGGCCGGGGGAGCCGAACCACGACGTCTACCTGCGCGGCCGTGTCGCGGCGGAGGTGCCCGCCCGGCTCGCGGGCGCGGTCCTCTACGAAGGGCCCGGCTATCCGTACCTGGTGGAGGAGTCCGAAGGCGCCCCGGTGCGCGGCGAGTTGATCGACGCGCTGCCGTCCGCGTACGAGCGGCTCCTCGCCGACCTCGACGTGCTGGAGGAGTGCGCGCCGGGCGACCCCCGCAGCCTGTACGAGCGCGTGGTGCGCGAGGTGACCCTCCTGGACGGGACGACGGCGCGCGCGTGGGTGTACGTGGCGGCGCCGCGGGTGGCGGCGCGGCTGCGCGCCTCGGGGGCGGTGATCGCGGGAGGGGACTGGGCGTCGTTCCGGACGCGGCGGTGAGGTGTGCCGTGCGGGTTTCGCGCCGGCGCCGACGGTCCGGCCGTGGCGCGGATTTCGCAGCTCAAACGGCTGCGCACTCGATCCGGTGTACTCCATCACCCGTGCGAGCGACGTCACGCGAACCGCATGATCGCGCAGGGTGTTCGCTGTGGCACTCTCCGTGTGCACCAGTCGGTGCGCGAGTCGGTGCGTGAGCACCACGTCCTCAGCAGGAGTTGCCCCATGAGCCTTCGCCGTTCGCTGCCGGCCCTCGTCGGCGCCGTAGCCCTCACCCTCGGCCTCCCCGTGGCGGCCGCCGCGTCCGCTCACGCCCCGACCGCCGTCATGAACCCCTGCGGGTTCTACGAGACCGGCAGCGACGCGTTCTACAACCACTGCACAAGTGACGGCTCGAACGTCGTCATCCAGGTGCGCGTGGCCCTCGCCCCCGACTACGAGCGCTGTGTGGGCCCGGGCAACCACTGGCTGGGCTCGGCGAACAAGATCCAGGGCGCGCACTACGTGGGACGCACCTGCTGACGTTCGTACGGGCTGACCTCGTACGGGCTGATTCCGTATGGTCAGGTTCCATACCGTCTGATTCCGTACGGGCTGTTTTCGTACGTGCATGACCGCGGGCCGGGGGAGACGCCACCCCGGCCCGCCGCTATGTCCGCTCCAGACGCACCGCGCACACCTTGAACTCCGGCATCCGCGACACCGGGTCGAGCGCCGGATTCGTCAGGGAGTTGGCGCGGCCCTCGCCCGGCCAGTGGAACGGCATGAAGACGGTGTCGGAGCGGATCGCGCTCGTGATCCGTGCCGGGGCGACGGCCCGGCCGCGCCGCGAGACGACGGTCACCGGCTCGCCGTCCCCGACCTCGAGGCGCGCGGCGAGCCGTGGATGCAGCTCCACGAAGGGGCCGGGGGCGGCGGAGTTGAGCTCGTCGACGCGGCGCGTCTGGGCCCCCGACTGGTACTGCGCGAGGACCCGCCCGGTGGTCAGGAGCACGGGATACTCCGCGTCCGGTTCCTCGGCCGCGGCCCGGTGCGTCACCGGCACGAACCGCGCGAGGCCGTCCTCGGTGGCGAACCGGTCGAGGAAGAGGCGGGGCGTACCGGGGTGCGCGGCACGTACTCCGTCCCCGTCCCGGCCCATCCCCCCGTCCTCGTCCTCGTCCCCGTCCTCGTGCCCGCCCTCGCCCTGGCCCTGGTCCGCGGGGCAGGGCCAGAAGACTCCCTCCCCGTTCCCCTCCTTCAGCCGCGCGTACGAGATCCCCGAGTAGTCCGCGACCCCGCCCGCGCTCGCCCGGCGCAGCTCCTCGAAGACCTCCTCCGGGTCCGTCGGGAAGCCCTTCTCATGGCCGAGCAGGGCGGCCAGACCGTGCAGCACGTCCAAGTCGCTCCGTACGCCGTCCGGAGCGCTCACCGCCTGCCGGCGCAGCAGCACCCGCCCCTCCAGGTTCGTCACCGTCCCCGTCTCCTCGGCCCACTGCGTCACCGGCAGGACCACATCGGCCAGTTGGGCCGTCTCGGAGAGCACGACGTCGGCCACCGCAAGGAAGTCGAGCGAGCGCAGCCGCTCCTCCACATGCGCGGCGCGCGGCGCCGACACCACCGGGTTGGAGCCCATCAGGAGCAGCGCCTTGATGTCCCCGCCGAGCGCGTCCAGGAGCTCGTACGCGGAACGGCCTGGGCCCGGGAGCGAGTCCGGGTCGACGCCCCACACCCCCGCCACGTGCGCCCGCGCCGCCGGGTCCGTCAGCTTGCGGTAGCCGGGCAACTGGTCGGCCTTCTGGCCGTGTTCCCGTCCGCCCTGCCCGTTGCCCTGCCCGGTCAGGCAGCCGTACCCGGCGAGTGGACGGCCCGCGTTGCCCGTCGCGAGGCAGAGGTTGATCCAGGCGCCCACCGTGTCCGTCCCCTTGGACTGCTGCTCGGGCCCGCGCGCGGTGAGCACCATCGCGGCCTCGGCGTCGCAGAACATCCGCATGGCGTCCCGGAGGTGGGGCACGGGAACGCCGCTGATCCGCTCCACGTACTCCGGCCAGTGCGCCATCGCCGCCGCCCGCGCCGCCTCCCAGCCGCTGGTGCGCTCCTCGATGAAGGCCTCGTCCGTCCGGCCCTCGGCCACCACCAGGTGCAGCAGGCCGAGCGCGAGGGCGAGGTCGGTGCCGGGGCGCGGCGCCAGATGCAGGTCGGCCTGCTCGGCGGTGCGGGTCCTGCGCGGGTCGACGACGATCAGCTTCCCGCCGTTCGCCTTCAGCTCCGTCAGGTACCGCAGCGCGGGCGGCATCGTTTCGGCGAGGTTCGAACCGACGAGGATCACGCAGCCGGTGCGCGGGATGTCCTCCAGTGGGAACGGCAGGCCGCGGTCGAGCCCGAAGGCCCGCTGCCCGGCCGCTGCCGCCGACGACATGCAGAACCGGCCGTTGTAGTCGATCTGCGACGTGCCGAGCGCCACCCGCGCGAACTTCCCCAGGGTGTACGCCTTCTCGTTGGTCAGCCCCCCGCCGCCGAACACCCCGCAGGCGTCCGCGCCATGGTCCGTACGCGTGCGGGAGAGCCCCTCGGCGACGCGGCCGACGGCCTCCTCCCAGGTGGCCGGTTCGAGCCGGCCCGTGGCGTGGGATCGGATGAGTGGCTCGGTCAGGCGCACCCGGGAGGAGAGCACAGCGGGCGCCGTGCGGCCCTTGCCACACAGCGCGCCCCCGTTCACGGGGAACGCGGGGCGCTCCATGACCTCCACCCCGCCGGGGCCGGTCGCCAGGCCCATCCCGCATTGCAGCGCGCAGTACGGACAGTGGGTCGGTGTCGCCTCGGTGTGCATGCGGTCCAGCGTCCGCCGGACGTGTTACGCCCCCCGACGCGATCGCGTTACACCCGCGGTAAGCCGACCTCAGCGCGGCCCGCACCCCACTGTGAGCGGGGCCGTGCCTAGGGGCGCGGGGAACTGCGCGAGG
>NZ_JBITWR010000003.1:0-629548 GCF_044544025.1 Streptomyces sp. NPDC055243 | reverse complement strand
GGACGGACCACGACCGGCACTCGGCGGACGAGCGGTAGAAGGCGGACGCGCCCCGGCTCAGGGCCCAGGGGCCAGATCCCTCAGCGAGGGTCGTGCCCCTTTAGGGGCGCGGGGAACTGCGCGAGGACGGACCACGACCGGCACTCGGCGGACGAGCGGTAGAAGGCGGACGCGCCCCGGCTCAGGGCCCAGGGGCCAGATCCCTCAGCGAGGGTCGTGCTCCTTTAGGGGCGCGGGGAACTGCGCGAGGGCGGACCACGACCCGCACTCGGCGGACGAGCGGAAGTGGGCGGACGCACCCCGGCTCAGGGCCCAGGGGCCAGATCCCTCAGCGAGGGTCGTGCTCCTTTAGGGGCGCGGGGAACTGCGCGAGGACGGACCACGACCGGCACCCGGCGGACGAGCGGAAGCGGGCAGACGCACCCCGGCTCAGGGCCCAGGGGCCAGATCCTAGCGAGGTGCCGCCAGCGCCCGGTCCACGCCGGGCTCCCGGGGCCCCAGGAACCGCGGATCCGGTTGAAACGCCGCGTCCACCGCCGCCTTGCCCGCCGCGACGACCTCCCTCGCGCCGCCGTAGTACCAGGTCGCGTCGTGCTTGGCGTCGACCCCGACGCCGTACGACGTGACGCCCGCCGCGCGGCAGAGCGCGACGGCCCTGCGTATGTGGAAGCCCTGGCTGATCAGCACCGCCCGGTCGACGCCGAACACCTTCTTGGCGCGCACGCAGGAGTCCCAGGTGTCGAAGCCCGCGTAGTCGCTGACGATCCGCCGTCCCGGCACGCCGCGCTCGGTCAGATAGGCGCGCATGGCGTCCGGCTCGTCGTAGTCCTCGCGGCTGTTGTCGCCGGTGACGAGCACGACCTCTATCCGCCCCGCCTCGTACAGCTCGGCCGCCGCGTCCAGGCGGTGCGCGAGATACGGCGACGGCTCGCCCTCCCACAGCCCGGCGCCGAAGACGACCGCGACCCGTGTGCGCGGCACGTCGGCCGTCGTGTGCAGGCGTCCCTCCGCCGTCACGAAGAGCCAGGTCGCGGGCAGCAGCGCCACCACGCAGACGGCCATGAAGACCTGCACGGCCCGCCGCTGCCCCCGCCGCGTGCGCGGCAATCTCAGGCGGCCGAGCCGGGCCAGGCAAGCGCGGGTCCAGACCCGCACGCCGGACGGCCCCGTCGACCCCGACCGCCGCATCCACCCCGGCCGCTCCATCGCGTTCCCCCGTGCCCCGCTGCCGGATCCCCCCGATCCGATCACTGCGACAACGGTAAGCGACCGCACTGACAACGCCCCGGCGCCGTCGGTGAGCCAGGCCGAAAGCACCCGTCACCGGCGCGCAACGCGACCGCAATACGGCGCGTCCATCCTCGGTCCATGACGCCGTCGAACCCTCTTCGCGACGAGTCCGGCAGTACCCCTCTCGAAAGTACGGCGCACATCATGAACCGGATCAGCAGCCAGCTCGGCAACCAGCTCACCCTCGTGTCGCTCGACGGCAGGCGCCGCACCGCACCGGCGCCGGCGTCGGCGCCCGACCTCGTCGTGGTCGGCCACGGCAGCCGTGACCCGCGCGCCCTGGCCACCGTCACGGAGCTCCTCGAACGGGTCCGTGAGCTGCGGCCCGGGCTCACCGTGCGCCTCGGCCACATCGAGCTGAACGAGCCGCTGCTCACCGACACCCTCGCGGCGGCCACCGGCTCCGCCGTCCTGGTGCCGCTGCTGCTCGGCCGCGGCTACCACGTCAAGCACGACATCCCCGAGGCCGCGGCCGCCGCGCCGCACCTCGACACGCGCGTCGCCGCCCCGCTCGGCCCGCACCCCCTGCTCGTCGACGCGCTGCACGAACGGCTCGTCGACGCGGGCTGGCCGGACCGCCTGGGCCGGGCCGGGCGGCGCACCGCCGGAGTGGTCCTGGCCGCCGCGGGCTCCCGCGACCCCCACTCCGCCACGGACACCCGCCGCACGGCGGACCTGCTGGCCCAGCGGCTCGGCGTACCGGTGGTGCCCGCGTACGCGTCGACGACCGCGGCCTCCGTGCTCAGCGTGCCCGCCGCGGTCCGCGCCCTCGCCGCCCGCGGCCGCCACCGCACCGCCGTGGCCTCGTACTTCACGGCCCCGGGCCGCTTCGCCACGCAGTGCGCGGATGCCGCACCCTGGATCGCCTCGGCCCCGCTCGGCGCCCACCGGGCGATGGCCCGCCTCCTCCTGCACCGCTACGACCAGGCGCGCACCGACGCCACGGCGACCACGGCCGCAACGCTGGTTCCGCCCCGTCAGCTGACCTCCGCGTGACCGGTGCCCGACCTGCGCCCGTCGGCCACCGAGGGGCCCTGAAGCCCTCTTTGTCACTGCTTGCGTTTACTGTCGGTGCATGGAAGGCACTGCACCGAACGCGTACGACGGCGAGTACGACGACGAGGCGGCCTATGACAAGGCCGCCGTCGAGCGATGGGCCACCGAGCCGGACAAGCGGCCGGGGCGCACCGCCTTCCAGCGGGACCGCGCGCGCGTCCTGCACTCCTCCGCGCTGCGCCGCCTCGCCGGAAAGACGCAGGTGGTCACCCCCGGCACGCGCAGCAACGAGGCGTGGGACGCCAGCGCGCGCACCCGCCTGACGCACTCCCTGGAGTGCGCCCAGGTCGGCCGCGAGCTCGGCGCCGCCCTCGGCTGCGACCCCGACCTGGTGGAGACGGCCTGCCTCTCGCACGACATGGGCCACCCGCCCTTCGGGCACAACGGCGAGCAGGCGCTGAACGAAGTAGCCGAGAGCTGCGGCGGTTTCGAGGGCAACGCCCAGTCCCTGCGCCTGCTCACCCGCATCGAGCCGAAGCGCTTCGTGCGCAGCGAGGAGACGGACGAACTCGTCAGCGTGGGCCTCAACCTGACCCGCGCCGCCCTGGACGCCGCCACCAAGTACCCCTGGCCGCGCGGCGGTCACCCCACCGACCCCGCATCCCCCAAGTTCGGGGTCTACGAGGACGACCGGCCGGTCTTCGACTGGATCCGCAAGGAGGCCCCGAGCCGCCGCATCTGCTTCGAGGCCCAGGTCATGGACTGGTCGGACGACGTGGCGTACTCGGTGCACGACATCGAGGACGGCCTGCACGCCGGGCACCTCGACCCGAACCTGCTGCACGCCGAGCCCGAGCGCCGGGACATCTTCGCCGTGGCCATCGGCCGCTACGTACCGGCGGACACCGACCCCGAAGAGCTCTCCGCGGCCCTCGACCGCCTCCTGGAACAGGAGTGGTGGCCGCACGGGTACGACGGCTCGGCCATCGCCCAGGGCCGCCTGAAGGACGCCACCAGCCAGCTCATCGGCCACTTCTGTCTCGCCGCCGAGACCGCCACACGCCTTCGGTACGGCAAGGGCCCCCTCACGCGGTACGCCGCCGAGCTCGTCGTCCCGCGCGAGGCCCGCCACGAGTGCGCGGTCCTCAAGGCCGTCGCCGACCGCTACGTGATGCAGCGCCCCGCCCAGGAGCGGCTCCGCGCCGACCAGCGGATCGTCGTCGCCGAGCTGGCCGAGGCGCTCACGGCCCGCGCCCCCGAAGGCCTCGACCCGCAGTTCCGCGCGCTCTACGACACGGCGCCCGACGACCGCGCGGCGCTGCGCGTGGTCGTCGACCAGATCGCGTCGCTCACGGACGCCGCCGCGCGCTCCCTGCACGCGCGGCTCACGGCAAGACACCGCTGACATATGCGGAATGAGCCGATCGACCACGGGGCGTGACGAAAACTGGCCGGATCGGGTCGCAACCCCTTCCCCCATCACGCTCCGTGCGGGACGCTCCCCCCTGACGGCAAGGCTTTGAGGAGGCATCAAGTGGTCGACGCGGATCAGACGTTCGTCATTGTCGGAGGAGGTCTCGCGGGCGCGAAAGCGGCCGAGACACTCCGGTCCGAGGGCTTCACCGGCCGGGTGATCCTCATCGGTGACGAACGCGATCACCCGTACGAGCGCCCACCCCTGTCGAAGGGATATCTCCTGGGCAAGGAGGAGCGCGAGAGCGTCTTCGTCCACGAACCCGCCTGGTACGCGCAGGCGGACGTGGAGCTGCACCTCGGCCAGACCGTCGTCTCCGTCGACCGCGCCGCCAAGGCCGTCCACCTCGGTGACGGCGCCGTCATCCACTACGACAAGCTGCTTCTGGCCACCGGCGCCGAGCCGCGCCGTCTGGACGTCCCCGGCACCGGCCTGGTGGGCGTGCACCACCTGCGCCGCCTCGCGCACGCCGACCGGCTGCGGCAGGTTCTCGCCAGTCTCGGCCGGGACAACGGCCACCTGGTGATCGCCGGAGCCGGCTGGATCGGCCTGGAGGTCGCCGCCGCCGCGCGGACGTACGGCGCGGAGGTCACCGTCGTCGAGCCCGAGCCCACCCCGCTGCACGCGGTCCTGGGCCCCGAGCTCGGCCAGATGTTCACCGACCTGCACGCCGAGCACGGCGTGCGCTTCCACTTCGGCGCCACCCTCACCGAGATCACGGGCCAGGACGGTCTGGTCCTGGCCGCCCGCACGGACGACGGCGAGGAGCACCCGGCGCACGACGTCCTCGCCGCGATCGGCGCGGCGCCGCGCATCGCGCTCGCCGAGGCCGCCGGTCTCGACATCGCCGAGCGCGCGCACGGCGGCGGCGTCGTGGTCGACGCCTCCCTGCGCACCTCGGACCCGGACATCTTCGCGGCGGGCGACGTGGCCGCCGTGCACCACCCGCTCTTCGACACCAGACTGCGCGTGGAGCACTGGGCCAACGCCCTGAACGGCGGCCCGGCCGCGGCCCGCGCCATGCTCGGCAAGGACGTGACGTACGACCGGGTGCCCTACTTCTTCTCCGATCAGTACGACGTGGGCCTGGAGTACTCGGGATGGGCGCCCCCGGGGTCGTACGACCAGGTCGTGGTCCGAGGCGACGCGGGGAAGCGGGAGTTCATCGCCTTCTGGCTCAGCGAGGGACGGGTGCTCGCCGGGATGAACGTGAATGTGTGGGACGTCACGGACACCATCCAGAAGCTGATCCGCACGGGCGCGCGACCGCCCGCCGAGTCCCTCTCGGACCCTTCCGTCCCGCTGGAGTCGCTGCTCGGGTGAAGGGGCAGGGCGGGAGTGTCGGAGCAGGGCCGTAGTATTCCAACGTGGCAGGCAGGATCAATGACGAGGACGTGAAGGCGGTTCGGGACGCGGTCCCGATCGACGCCGTGGTCTCCGACTACCTCCAGCTTCGGAACGCGGGCGGCGGCAACCTCAAGGGCCTGTGCCCCTTCCACGACGAGAAGTCACCGTCCTTCCAGGTCAGCCCCAGCAAGGGTCTCTTCCACTGCTTCGGCTGCCAGGAAGGCGGCGACACGATCGCCTTCGTGATGAAGATCGACCACCTCACCTTCTCGGAGACGGTCGAGCGCCTGGCGGCCCAGGCAGGCATCACGCTGCGCTACGAAGAGGGCGGGTACAACCCCTCGAACCAGCGCGGGGAGCGCATCCGCCTCGTCGAGGCCCACAAGATCGCCTCGCAGTTCTACATCGACCAGCTGGAGAGCCCCGAGGCGGAGATCGGCCGCAAGTTCCTGGCCGAGCGCGGCTTCGACCAGGCCGCCGCCGCGCACTTCGGCGTCGGCTACAGCCCCGCGGGCTGGGACCACCTCACCCGCTATCTGCGCGGCAAGGGCTTCACCGACAAGGAGCTCACCCTCTCCGGCATCTCCCAGGAGGGCCGCCGCGGGCCCATCGACCGCTTCCGCGGCCGTCTGATGTGGCCGATCCGCGACATCAGCGGCGAGGTCGTCGGCTTCGGCGCGCGCAAGCTGCGCGAGGACGACAACGGCCCGAAGTACCTGAACACGCCCGAGACGGCGATCTACAAGAAGTCCCAGGTCCTGTACGGCATCGACCTCGCCAAGAAGGAGATCGCCAAGACCAGCAGCGCGGTCGTGGTCGAGGGCTACACGGACGTGATGGCCTGCCATCTCGCCGGCATCACGACCGCCATCGCGACCTGTGGCACGGCCTTCGGCGGCGACCACATCAAGATCCTGCGCCGCCTCCTGATGGACAACGCCACGGCCGAGGTGATCTTCACCTTCGACGGTGACGCGGCCGGCCAGAAGGCCGCCCTGCGCGCCTTCGAGGACGACCAGAAGTTCGCCGCCGAGACGTCCATCGCGATCACGCCGGGCGGCATGGACCCCTGCGAACTGCGCCTGGCGCAGGGTGACGTGGCCGTGAAGTCGCTGGTCGAGTCCCGCACCCCGCTCTTCGAGTTCGCGATCCGCCAGATGGTCGCGCGGCACAACCTGAACACCCCGGCCGGGCGCGCGGCCGCCCTGGACGAGGCGGCGCCGATCGTCGCGGGCATCAAGAACATCTCCATCCAGCACGAGTCGGCCGTCCAGCTCGCCGGGATGCTCGGCATCATGGACACCCAGTTCGTGGTCAAGCGCGTCGCCCAGCTGGCGCGTTGGGCCCGCGACCGCGGCGGCAGGGGCCCGGCCCCGCAGCAGCAGCGCACGCAGCAGAACCAGCAGTACGCGGCCGCGGCGCCGACCGCGCCCTCCGGCCCCGCGCTCACCCTGCGCAGCCCCGCCCACCGCACCGAGCGCGAGCTGCTCAAGCTGGCCCTCCAGCGCCCGGAACTGGTCTCCCCGGCCTTCGACGCGTACGGCGTGGACGAGTTCACCGCGCCGCCGTACGCGGCGGTGCGCCAGTGCGTCGAGGAGGCGGGCGGCGCCGAGGCGGGCATCCCCGAACCGCAGGCCTACCTCGCCCGCGTCCTGGACGCGGCGCCGGACAACACCGTGCGCGCCATGGTCACCGAGCTGGCCGTCGAGGCGATCCTGCGCAAGCAGGTGGACGAGATCTACGCGGGCATCCAGCTCGTCCAGGTCCGGCTGCGCGCCGTGGACCGCCGCATCCGCGACGTCCAGGGCAGTCTGACCCGCCTGAGCGGCCAGGGCGACGCCGCCCAACTGGCCGCCGTGCAGAACGAGTTGTGGGTCCTCCAGCAGTACGCGCGGGCCCTGAGGGAGCGCGGCGCCGACGCGCTCTGAGGTTCACACCCGGCGAGGCTGGTTACCCGGCGGGTAACCACTCGGTCACGCACCGGACTCAAAAAGTCACCGCACGCCCCTCGTGGCGGCCGTGTGTCGTACCCCACACTGGGTTGCGGTGCCTGAGTCCTCGGAGCGCGGCCGGCCCGCAGACAGCGGATGCGGATCCGGTACACCCGCGATTCCACACATCGTGTTCGGGACGGACAGCGGCGAGGCCGTCGAAGCCGATCCCGCTGTACCGCTGCCGCACGCCTCAGCAGCGATCATCATGGAGGTCGCCCCCGTGCAGACCCAGACCCTCACTCAGACCGAGACCGCCGGTGCCGCGGAAGCGGAGGCGGCGGTGGATACGGACGTCATAGCGGCCGTACCACCGCAGAGCCGAGCCGCGCGGCACCCGGAGGCGGGTCCCGAAAGTCCCGAAGCGGAAGCGGCCACCGAAGCTCCGGACGCCCCGGAGGCGCTCGAACCGGACAGCGGTGAGCTGCCCCTGCCGCCCGCACCCCGCGGGCGCGCGGACACCGGCGGCCCGTCGTCCGACCTGTTCCGGCAGTATCTGCGCGAGATAGGCCGGATTCCCCTGCTCACGGCGGCGGAGGAAGTGGAACTGGCACGCGGCGTCGAGGCCGGTCTGTTCGCCGAGGAGAAGCTGCGCCTCGCCGTCGACCTGGACTCGCAACTCGCCCTGGACCTCGACAAGTTGGTCGTCATGGGCCGGATGGCCAAGCGCCGCCTGATCGAGGCGAACCTGCGCCTGGTCGTCTCCGTCGCCAAGCGGTACGTGGGGCGCGGACTGACCATGCTCGACCTCGTCCAGGAGGGAAACCTGGGCCTGATCAGGGCGGTCGAGAAGTTCGACTACGCACGCGGCTACAAGTTCTCCACGTACGCGACCTGGTGGATCCGCCAGGCGATGTCGCGGGCCCTCGCCGACCAGGCCCGCACCATCCGCGTCCCCGTGCACGTCGTGGAGCTCATCAACCGCGTGGTCCGCGTCCAGCGCCGCATGCTCCAGGAGCGGGGCTACGAACCGACACCCGAAGAGGTCGCGGCCCACCTGGACCTGCCGCACGAGCGGGTCAGCGAAGTCCTGCGCCTGGCGCAGGAACCGGTGTCGCTGCACGCGCCCGTGGGGGAGGAGGACGACGTCGCGCTCGGCGACCTCATCGAGGACGGCGACGCGACGAGCCCCGTCGAATCGGCGGCCTTCCTGCTCCTGCGCGAGCACCTGGAGGCGGTGCTCTCCACGCTCGGCGAGCGCGAACGCAAGGTGGTCCAGCTGCGCTACGGCCTCGCGGACGGCAGGCCCCGCACCCTGGAGGAGATAGGCCGGATCTTCGGCGTGACACGCGAACGCATCCGCCAGATCGAGTCCAAGACCCTCAACAAGCTGCGGGACCACGCCTTCGCGGACCAGCTGCGCGGCTATCTCGACTAGGCCGGCCTAGTCGACCTCGGCCACGGCCTCGGCGAACTGAGCCTTGTACAGCCGCTGATACGCACCGTCGGCGGCCAGCAGCGCATCATGCGTGCCCTGCTCGACGATCGCCCCGTCCTCCATCACCAGGATGGTGTCGGCGTCCCGGATCGTGGACAGCCGGTGGGCGATGACGAACGAGGTCCGCCCGTGCGCGAGCCGCGCCATCGCCTTCTGGATGAGCACCTCCGTACGCGTGTCGACCGAGCTGGTCGCCTCGTCCAGGACCAGGATCACCGGGTCGGACAGGAACGCCCGCGCGATCGTGATCAGCTGCTTCTCGCCCGCGCTCACCCCCGTGCCCTCGTCGTCGATCACCGTGTCGTAGCCCTCGGGCAGCGTGCGGCAGAAGCGGTCCGCGTGGGCCGCCCGCGCGGCCTCCTCGATCTCCTCGCGGGTGACGTCCTTGGCCGCTCCGTACGCGATGTTCTCCGCGATCGTGCCGCCGAACAGCCAGGTGTCCTGGAGCACCATGCCGATGCCGGAGCGCAGTTCGTCGCGCGACATCTTCGCGATGTCGACCCCGTCGAGGGTGATGCGCCCGCCGGTGACCTCGTAGAACCGCATCAGGAGATTGACCAGCGTGGTCTTGCCCGCGCCGGTCGGACCGACGATCGCCACCGTGTGGCCGGGCTCGACCTTCAGGGACAGGTCCTCGATGAGCGGCTTGTCCTTCTCGTAGCGGAAGGACACCTGCTCCATCTCGACCCGGCCGCGCAGCTGGTCGGGACGGAGGCCCGGCACCGGGTCGGCCTCCTGCTCGTCGGCGTCGAGCAGCTCGAAGACGCGCTCGGCGGACGCGACACCGGACTGCACCAGGTTCGCCATCGAGGCGACCTGCGTGAGCGGCATCGAGAACTGCCGCGAGTACTGGATGAAGGCCTGCACGTCACCGATCGACAGGGCACCGGACGCGACCCGCAGGCCACCGACCACGGCCACGAGCACGTAGTTGATGTTCGACATGAAGTACATCAGCGGCTGCATGGCCCCGCTGTTGAACTGCGCCTTGAACCCCGCCTCGTACAGCGCGTCGTTCTGCTCGGCGAAGGCCTTCGCCGACTCCTCCTGGCGCCCGAAGACCTTCACCAGGTTGTGCCCGGTGTACATCTCCTCGATGTGCGCGTTGAGCTTGCCGGTGGTCTTCCACTGCTGCACGAACTGCGGCTGCGACCGCTTGCCGACCTTCGTCGCCACGAAGAACGACAGCGGCACGGTGACCAGCGCCACCAGGGCGAGCAGCGGCGAGACGTAGAACATCATCACCAGTACGCCGACGATGGTGAGCAGTGAGTTCACCAGCTGGCCCATGGTCTGCTGGAGGGTCTGGCCGATGTTGTCCAGGTCGTTCGTCGCCCGGCTGAGGACCTCGCCGCGCTGCCGCTTGTCGAAGTACGACAACGGGAGCCGCGACAGCTTCGCCTGGACGTCGCCGCGCATCTTGAAGACGGTCTTGTTGATGGCGCGGTTGGAAAGACGTGTCGCCACCGCCATCAGCAGGCCCGCGACAAGGAACACGCCGAGGGCGAGCAGCAGCACCTCTCCCACGGCGCCGAAGTCGATGCCCTCGCCCGGCGTGAAGTCGACCCCGGAGAGCATGTCGGCCATGCCGCCGTCGCCCTTGTCGCGCAGGCTCTCGATGGCCTGGTCCTTGGTGGCGCCGTCGGGCATGTCACGGCCGACGATGCCCGCGAAGAGCAGGTCGGTCGCCTTGCCGAGGATCTTGGGGCCGAGCACGGTGAGCGCCACGCTGAGCACCCCGGCGGCGAGCATCCCGTACATCGTGGTGCGCTCGGGCCCGAACTGCGCCAGGAGGCGCTTGCCGGACCCCTTGAAGTCCATCGACCGGGAGTCCGGCCCCATCATCTGTTGTCCGCCCGGACCGGCCATTACGCGGCCTCCGCTTCCGTCAGCTGGGAGAGCACGATCTCCCGGTAGGTCTCATTGCCCTCCATCAGCTCGTGATGGCGTCCCGTCCCCACGACCCGGCCCTCGTCGAGGACGATGATGCGGTCGGCGTCCCGGATCGTCGCCACGCGCTGGGCGACGATCACGACGGTCGCCTCGGCGGTCTCGCGGCCGAGAGCGGCCCGCAGGGCGGCGTCGGTCGCGTAGTCCAGGGCCGAGAAGGAGTCGTCGAAGAGATAGATCTCGGGGCGCCGCACCAGCGTCCGCGCGATCGCGAGCCGCTGCCGCTGACCGCCGGAGACGTTCGTGCCGCCCTGCGAGACGGGCGCGTCCAGGCCCTCCTCCAGGCCCTCGACGAAGCCCCTGGCCTGGGCGACGTCGAGCGCGTGCCAGAGCTCCTCGTCCGTCGCGTCCGGGTTCCCGTAGCGGAGATTGGTGGCGACCGTGCCGGCGAAGAGGTACGGCTTCTGCGGCACCAGGCCCACGGTCCGCGCGAGCAGCGCCGGCTCGATCGTGTGCACGGGCACGCCGTCCACCAGGACCTCGCCCTCGGTGGAGTCGATGAGCCGCGGCACCAGGCTGAGCAGCGTCGACTTGCCGCTGCCGGTCGAGCCGATCACGGCGGTCGTCTCGCCGGGCCGCGCGACCAGGTCGACGGCCTTCAGGACGGGCTCCTCGGCGCCGGGGTAGCGGAAGCCCGCGCCGCGGATCTCCAGGTGCCCGTGGCGCGTCAACTCCCGTACGGGGGAGGCCGGGGGCACCACGCTGCTCTCGGTGTCCAGGACCTCCTCGATGCGCTCGGCGCAGACCTCGGCGCGCGGCACCATCATGAACATGAAGGTGGCCATCATCACGGACATCACGATCTGCGTCAGATACGCCAGGAACGCGGTGAGCGCCCCGATCTGCATGCCGCCGCTGTCGATGCGGTGCGCGCCGAACCACACGACGGCGATCGACGAGACGTTCACGACGGTCATCACGATCGGGAACATCAGGGCGAGCAGCTTGCCGGTGCCGAGCGACACGTCGGTCAGCTCGGCGTTGGCCTTGCGGAAGCGGTCCTTCTCGTAGTCGTCGCGGACGAAGGCGCGGATGACGCGGTTGCCGGTGATCTGCTCGCGCAGCACGCGGTTCACGGTGTCCAGGCGCACCTGCATGGTGCGGAAGAGCGGCCGGAGCCGCTTCACGATCAGGCTCACGCAGATCGCGAGGACCGGCACGACGGCGATCAGGACGCCCGAGAGCGGTACGTCCAGGCCGAGGGCCATGACGATGCCGCCGACGCACATGATCGGCGCCGAGACCATCAGCGTGAACGACATCAGGACCAGCATCTGCACCTGCTGGACGTCGTTCGTGGTCCGGGTGATCAGCGACGGCGCGCCGAACTGCCCCAACTCCCGGGCGGAGAAGGACTGCACGCGGTCGAAGACGGCGGCCCGCACGTCGCGGCCGAGCGCGGACGCGGTGCGGGCGCCGTAGTAGACGGCGCCCACATTGCAGACCACCTGGGCGACGGTGACGGCGATCATGATGGCGCCGAACGACAGGATGTAGCTCGTGTCGCCCTTCACCACGCCCTCGTCGATGATGTCGGCGTTGAGCGTGGGCAGGTAGAGCGAGGCGCACGTCTGCAGGAACTGCAGCAGCACCAGCAGGGCGATGGGCTTCTTGTACGGGCCCAGGTGGGCCCGCAGGAGTCGTATGAGCACGAGGTCTCTCGAGAGGCGTGGGCGGGGTTTTCGGCGAGGTCGCCCCCATACTCCGATATCGCACCCCGGCGTGCGCAACCGATTAAGCCATGACCCGGTAAAAAAATGGGCTGGGTCAAGAACTGGCCGTGCCGCTGCGCCTCTCCTGTGGCGGGGCGCCCTAGAAGCCGCTCGCTTCGAACGCGCCCGGATGGGCCTGCTCCCGCACCGTCCGGTACTGCTGGCGGACCGCCTGGCCCACGGCCTGCTCCTCGCCCGGCTCGAAGACCTGCGCGGACGCCCCCTGCCAGTAGGGCAGTTGGCCGTTCAGCGCCCAGGCCGCCTGCCGCGCCGCACCGATCGCCGCGTAGTCCGCGGGCTGCGGCACCACGACCTGCGTACCGAACAGCATCGGCGCCGAGGCCTGCACGGCCGGCAGCTCCGCCGCCGCACCGAGCAGGAAGACCCGGCGCACGTCCACGCCGCGCCCCCGCAGCACGTCGAGCGCGTCCCCGAGCCCGCACAGCATGCCCTCGAAGGCCGCCCGCGCCAGATGCTCGGGCCGCATCGACTCGCGCCGGAGCCCGGTCAGGGTGCCCGCCGCGTGCGGCAGGTTCGGCGTCTTCTCACCCTCCAGATACGGCAGCAGTACGAGCCCGTGCGCACCCGGCGTCGACTTCATGGCCAGCTCCGAGAGCCCCTCCAGATCGGGCACCCCCAGCATCTCGGCCGCGCCCCGCAGCACCCGCACGGCGTTCAGCGTGTGCACCACCGGCAGATGCATGCCGGTGGCGTCCGCGAGCGAGGTGATCGTCCCGCTCGGGTCGACCAGGGCCTCGTGGTGCACGGCCATCACGGACCCCGAGGCCCCCAACGAGACGACCGCGTCGCCCTGCTGGACCCCGAGCCCGAACGCCGCCGCCATCGTCTCGCCGGTCCCCGCCGAGATCAGCAGCCCCTCGGGCGTCGTCCCCGCGGCCTCGGCGGGACCGATCACCTCGGGCAGCATCGCCTGGTGGCCGAGCGCGAGCTCGATGAGATCGGGGCGGTACGAACCGGTCGCCGCCGACCAGTAGCCGGTCCCGGAGGCGCCGCCGCGGTCGGTCGTGCGCCGCGCGGGCCGCCCCAGGAGCTGCCACACCAGCCAGTCGTGCGCCTGCATGAGGGAGGCGACGCGCTGCGCCGCCTCCGGCTCGGCCCGCGCGAGCCAGCGCAGCTTCGTCACGGGGTGCGCCGCCTGCGGGACGCAGCCCACGGCCTGCGCCCAGGCCTCGCGGCTGCCGAGCCCGTCGATCAGGTCGGCGGCGGCGACCTGCGCCCGCCGGTCGTTGCCGACGAGCGCGGGCCGCACGGTGTTGCCGTGCTGGTCCAGGGGGACGACCGCGTTCTGCTGCGCGGAGACGCCGATGGCCTGCACGCCTTCGAGCAGCCCGCCGCCCGCCGCCTCACCGAGCGAGAGCAGCCAGGCCTGCGGATCCACGTCCGAAGGGCGCCCGCCGTCGGGGTTCTCCGTCGGATGCGGGGCATAGCCCTGCTTGAGTACGGCGCCCGAGTCCGCGTCACAGACCACGATGCGCGTGAAATCGGGCGAACTGTCCAACCCTGCGACTATCCCCATACCTGGAATTCTGCCGCACCGGGCGACGTCTGCCGTACCTCAGCTCCCAGGAGCGTCCCCGGCTACGTGTTGCTGGTGCCCCAGTCGTCCTCGCCGCTGCCCTGCCCGCGCTCGCGCAGCGACCGCACGCGGTCGGCCACCGAGTCGGGGACCTTGTCCCCCACCTTCTCGGACACGGAGTGGAAGGCCTTGCCCGCCACCTCGCGCCCCTGCTGCGTCGCGGACTCCACGGTGTTGCGCACGGCCGGGTTCTGCGCGAACTCGCGAGCGGACTTCCTGAGCTGTTCGTAGCGCTCGCGTCCGGCCCGGGTACCGAGTACGTACCCGAGAGCCAGTCCCGCCACGAATGTGAGCCGGTAGCGCATGGCTGCCACCCTTCCCTTGCGTCGGCGTCGAGCGTCTGTCGCCCGTCTGCTGCTCTGCGTCGGCGGTGGGGGGATACCGATTGGCGGAGCACCCCCCTGCTTGCGCTAATGTATGTGTCGCAGCGACCGCCCGCCGCCTGGAGAGTTCCCAGGTAAGTGCGTTCGATGCAAACGAGACGATCCCCTGTAGCTCAATTGGCAGAGCAGCCGGCTGTTAACCGGCAGGTTACTGGTTCGAGTCCAGTCGGGGGAGCTCGGTCTCCTGTAGCTCAATTGGCAGAGCAGCCGGCTGTTAACCGGCAGGTTACTGGTTCGAGTCCAGTCGGGAGAGCTGTGAGAAGGACCCTTGAGATTGCCCTCAAGGGTCCTTTTTCGTGCCCGGTGGAACCATGTGGGCAGCACGGAGGTCCTCATGGTCGAGCGATGCCGACCATCCGAAGCAGGAGATCGTATGAGCGGCTATGCTGCGGCAGACGGCGCGCACAAATGTGCGCGACGCGCCGTTAGGGGCGGTAGCTCAGCCGGTTAGAGCAGCGGACTCATAATCCGTCGGCCGTGGGTTCGAGTCCCACCCGCCCCACCGAAGCGCTGGGGCGCAGGAACGATTCCACCTGCGTCAACAGCGCAAACCTCGCCGCCCTCCTCTTTGTGGCGACATGCGAGCTTCAGTCCCGGGATCCGGGGCACCAGGGCCTCATGAAGATATTGATCGTCCTCGTGGTCGTCGGCCTAGCCGCAGCTTGGTACATGCAGTCACGGAAGCGCCGTTGAACGCGCGGGCCGGGTCCACGGCTGCCGCGCCGGTGGCCGTGCATCCGCCGTCCGGCACGGGTGGCCGCCGGGTGACGGTCCGCGGGGAGATCCTCGGTCTCGCGCATTCGGACGCGGACGTGGTCGAGTTCCTGCGCCAGGCCGGGCTGCCGGACGCCGAAGGGCTCCTGGACGATCAGGCGTGGGTGAAGTGGCGCGGCGGGCGGGCGCACCAGTACGAGGCTGCCTAGACCGGCCCGGAGCCTGGACCGGCCCGGAGCCTGGACCGGCCCGGAGCCTGGACCGGACCGGAGCCTGGACCGGACCACTGCCTGGACCGGCCTAGAGAGGGGCCTGCCAGGTCGTCGTCGTGCCCGATCCGACGCCGTCCGTCGTGCCGTCGTCGTAGACCGTCAGGCGTACGCCCGTGCGGCCGTCCGGCAGCGTCGCCCGGGCGTCCACCGCCACCTCGATGCGGGTGACGTCGGGGCGGCGCGACGCGGTGGCCAGGGCGCGGCGCAGGGCGGCCAGGAGGTGGCCGGCGGCCGGGTCCGTGATGCGGGTGTCGACGGCGCCCGTGAAGTGCACGGACGGCTGCACGCCGACCACGGCGGCCGCGCCCGCCGTCTCGCGCAGCACCTTGCCGCGGAACGTGGTGGGGGCGTCGGCGGGCGGCTGCTGGAGCGCGAAGATCGCCGTACGGACTTCCTGGATGGTCGACTCCAGCTCGTCCACGGCCTGGTCCAGGGTGGACTCGACCTGGGGCGAGCGGTCCCTGCGGCGGGTCGACTCCAGCATCATGCCGGTGGCGAAGAGCCGCTGGACCACGAGGTCGTGCAGATCGCGGGCGATGCGGTCGCGGTCCTCGAACACCGCGAGGCGCTGCCTGCTCTGCTGAGCGTCCGCCAGGACGAGGGCCAGCGCGGCCTGCGAGGCGAACTGGGTGGCGAGGAGACGCTCCACGGAGGTGTAGACGCGCTCGCCCCTGCGGCGGGGCAGCGCGAGCGTCCCGATGAGCCGGCCGCCCGCCTGGAGCGGCAGCATCAGGCTCGGCCCGAAGTTGGTCCGCACATGGGTGGTCATCCGGGGGTCGGTCGCGGAGTCCTCGATGAACACCGGCTCGCCCCCGAGCAGTTGTTCCAGGACCGCGCTGCCGGGCTCGATGGTGGTGCCGATGAGGTCGTTCTGGAGCTCGTGGGGGTGGGCAGAAAGCTCGCTCGGGGGCTCGGCGTCCTCCTCCGTCGCCGTCGCCGCCGCCACGATCCGCATGCCGCCTTGATCCGTGGGCTGCAGGATCACGCCCGCGGAGGCGTTCGCGAGGATGCGGGCCTGCTCGGCGACCGTCATCAGCGCGTCGGCCGCCGGTTCGCCGGTGAGCAGCGCCGTGGTGACCGCGGCCGCGCCGTCGATCCACCGCTCCCGCTGTCTGGCGGCCTCGTACAGGCGGGCGTTGCCGATCGCGATGCCCGCCTGGCTCGCCAGGACGCGCAGCAGCTGGAGGTCCTCGTCCGTGAAGCGGCCCGCGCGCTTCTCGGTGAGGTAGAGATTGCCGAACGCCTCGTCGTGCACGTGCACCGGAACGCCCAGGAAGCTGTGCATCTCCGGGTGGCCCGGCGGCACGCCGCACGAGCGCGGGTCCGCCGTCAGGTCGTCCAGGAGGAGCGGCTTCGGCTCGCGGATCAGGGTGCCCAGGAGCCCCGAGTGGCCGTCCGGGAGGGCGCCGATGCGGTCCCGCTCGGCTTGGGTCAGGCCCGCCGTGAACAGGTCGGTCAGCTTGCCGTGCCCGGGGTCGATGACGCCCAGCGCGCCGTACCGGGCGCCGGTCAGCTCCGTCGCGCTCTCCACGATGTGCTGGAGCGTGGCGTGCAGTTCGAGGTCCGTGCCGACGCCGAGCACCGCGTCCAGGAGGGGCACGAGGGAGAGGGGCAGGTCGTCGCCGTTCACCGCGCGGTGCCCGCCGCGCCCCCGGCGGCCCCGCCGCCCCGCGCCTTCTTGACCAGGCTCAGCAACGAGACCACCATCCACGCACCCTCCAGAAGCAGAAAACCCCACTGCCGTTCGTGGAGAGCATCACCCGCGGTGAGCCCCGAACCGGCGAAGTTCAGCCACAGGTAGGTCCAGGTGCCCGTGCCGAGCCTGCCCGCCTGGGCCAGGACGAAGGCGAGCAGGATCAGCGCGGAGCCGATCAGCTGCACGGTCATCGACATACGGGCACTCTTCCGCGGTGTGGTGCTGGGATCAGCGGGGGAGCGCCGGGATCAGCCGGACAGCGGGTCGAGGACCAGCGGCTGGATCTTGCCCTCCAGCATCGCCCCGAGCCCGAGCACGGCACACACGTCGGGCCGTTCGGCGATCGCCACCGGCATCCCCGTCGCGTCCCGCAGCATCTGGTCGAGCCCCGGGAGCAGCGCGCTGCCGCCGACCATCATGATCCCGCGATCGGCCAGGTCGGCCACCAGGTCCGGCGGACAGTCCCGCAGCACCTTGCCGATGCCGTCGAGCACGGCGGTGAGCGGGGTGTGGATCGCGTCGCGGACGGCCGCGGTGTCGACGTGCACCGAGCGGGCGAGCCCCGTGGCGACGTCGCGGCCGTGGATCTCGGTCGACTCCGGCCCGTGCGGAGTCAGGCCGTTGCCGCGCAGGGCCAACTGAAGGGGGCGTACCGACTGGCTGGGCAGCATCAGCTCGTGGTGGTGGCGCAGGTGCTGGACGATCGCGTGGTCGATGGCCTCGCCGCCGACCGGGATGCGCTGGGCGGTGACGATCGACCCGAGCGACAACACCGCGACCTGCGTGGTCGCGGCCCCGCACACCAGGATCATGGTCGCTTCAGGACGCTCCACGGGAAGACCGCAGCCCACCGCGGCGGCGATGAGCGTGTCCACCAGCTCGACCCTGCGCGCGCCGAGCCCGACCATCGTCTCGACGGCGGCGCGCTGCGCCAGCGGGTCCGCGTCGTGCGGCGTGCAGGCGGCGGCGCGAAGCCGCGGCTTGCGGCGCAGGGTGCGGCGGAGCTTCTCGCCGAGGAGGTGGCGCAGCATGCGCTGGGCCATCTCGATGTCGACGACGGTGCCGCCGGAGACCGGCCGTACGACCCGGATGTATCCCGGCGTACGTCCCGTCATCTGCTCGGCGAACTGACCGACCGCGATGAGCGCGCCCGTGCGCGTGTTCACGGCGGCGGCGCTCGGCTCGTCGACGACGAGACCCGCGCCCTTCACGAACACCCGGGTCCTCGCGGCCCCCAGGTCGACGGCGATGTGGCAGCGGCGCAACTGCTCCAGACTGACGGTCATGGCAGATCCTCCCGAGAGCGCAGACCGTACGGACCGTCGGACGACGGTCCTGTCTCGCATCGTGTGGTGGCCGCGGGCGGCGCGCGCGCTGGGCTGAGCCGGGCGGGGTGCCGCCGCACGGGTGGTCTTGATCGCGCCGCGGGCGCCGCAGTTAGCATCCCGTGTGACGCATACGACCCCGGAAGAAGACGAAGCCGACGGCCCCCACATACCCGAAGCCGACAACAACCCCCCGCTGCCCCCGCTACCAGTGGAGCCCCAGGGACCCGTCGCGAAAAGGCGGATACTCGCCGATCTGACGCCTTTGCGTACGTCGGTCGACTACCGACGTCTCTGGGTCGGCAACACGATCTCCTGGACCGGCCAGGCGATGACCGCCCTCGCGGTCTCCCTCCAGGTCTACGACATCACGCACTCCAGCTTCTCGGTCGGCCTCGTCGGGCTCTGCTCGCTGGTCCCCCTCGTGGTGTTCGGCCTGTACGGGGGCGCGATCGCGGACACGGTGGACCGGCGCAAGCTCGGCCTCTACTCGTCGCTCGGCTCGTGCGCGCTCTCGTTCGCCCTTGCGGCGGGCGCGTTCGCGGGCTTCCACCACGTGTGGTTCCTGTACTCCGTGGTCGCGCTCCAGGCGGTCTGCGGGGCGCTGAACTCCCCCGCGCGCTCGTCGATGATCCCCCGGCTCCTCCCGCCGGAGCAGCTGCCCGCGGCCAACGCGCTGTCGTCGATCACGACGACGTCGGGCACGATGATCGGCCCCATGCTGGGCGGCCTCGTCGTCGGCCTGTGGGGCTATCAGGCGGCGTACACGGTGGACGCGGTGGCCTTCAGCGCGGCGCTGTACGCGATGTGGCGGCTGCCGGCGATGCGGCCCCAGGGAGCGGAGGCGGGGGTGCGCGGGAAGCGGGCCTCGGTCCTGGACGGGCTGCGGTTCCTGGCCACCCGGCCGAACCTGCGGATGACCTTCTTCACGGACATGTGCGCGATGGTGCTCGCGCATCCGCGGGCGCTGTTCCCCGCGGTGGCGGTGGTGTGGTTCGGGGGCGACGCGAAGACGGTGGGCCTGCTGGTCGCGGCGCCCGCGGTGGGAGCGCTGCTCGGCGGGGTGTTCTCCGGGTGGCTGGGGCGGATCAGGCGACACGGGCTCGCGATCCTGCTGGCGGTGGCCGGGTGGGGCACGGCGATCGCCGTCTTCGGCCTCACGCGCAACCTGTGGCTCGGGCTGTTCTTCCTCGCCGTGGCGGGCTGTGCGGACACCATCTCGATGGTGTTCCGCAGCACGATGCTGCAGGCGGCGGTGCCGGACGAGATGCGGGGGCGGTTGCAGGGGGTCTTCATCGTGGTGGTGGCGGGCGGGCCCCGGCTCGGGGACTTCGTCGCGGGGTCGGTGGGCGATCTGGGGTCGCCCGGGGTGGCGGTCGTGGGCGGTGGCCTCGCGTGCGTGGTCGCCGTGGGGCTCCTCGCCGTCAAGTGGCGGAGGTTCGCCCGGTACGACGCGCGGGCGCCGCAGGCGTAGGGACGCGGGAGTTCACCGGTCGTGGAGCAGGTCGACGAGGCGCGACAGATCACTCACCGTCGTCCGCTCTCCGGCGGCGGCGAGGCGCTCTCGGGCCGTGCGGCTCGTCGCGTATCCGATGAAGGCGATGCGCAGGCTCTCGGCGGCGGCGGCCTCCGCCGGTGAGGAACCGACCATGACACAGCGGTCCGCCGGGGTGCCCAACTGCTCCAGCGCCCGGCGCGGGCAGTCGGGGTCGGGCATGAGGAGGGTGAGGTCCGGGGTGCGGCCGTGGATCCCGGCACCGGGGAGGTGGAGCCCCTTGGCGCCCAGGTAGGCCGTGACGGCGCGCGGCGACGTGTCGGTGACGATGGCCAGGCGGAGGGTCTCCTCGGGCCGGGCCAGGGTGTGCAGCAGGCTCGCGACGTGGGGCGAGGGCTTCGCGGTGAGCGCGGCCTGCATCTCGATCTCCTCCAGGCGCGCGTGCAGCTCCTGGGAGAGCGAGCGGCGCCGGGCGAAGGAGCGGAGCACGTCCATGGGGTGGATGCGGTCCGCCGTGCCGTCGGCCGTGCGGGGCTCGGGCAGGAGGGGGGTACCGGCCAGGGCGGCCTCGGGGTCGCGCCGCTCGGCGATCAGGGAGGTGAGGGCGCGGGCGGCGTGGCGGGCGGCCTGTGCCGAGTACAGCCGGGCGAGGGTGCCGTCGAAGCCGAGGAGGACGGCTTCGATGGCGCCGGGCACCGGGGCGGGGGACGGCTCGGTGGTGACCTCGCAGTACCAGTCGTCGGACTGGGGCACCGCCTGGAACCGGCGTTGCAGGCGGCCCGAGCGGTTGAGCCGCTCGTGCAGGTCGCTGGAGACGATCACGACGGCGCGCCTGCTGTCGCGCCCGAGCAGATGACGCAGCCCGGAGGGGAACGTGGGCGCGGAGACCGTCGGGTCCGGCTCGTGGGTGAGGGTGACGCCGAGCCCCAGTACGGGGAAGGCGGCCAGCGCGGCCGGGAGTTCGTTGACCACCGTGGTCAGCACGTGCAGGACGTGGACCTCGGGGGCCACGATCACCTCCCAGCCCCGCGGCCCCGCCCGCATCTCGAACCGGTCGGGGCCGATGCCGCCCCGGATGAGGAGGTGGGAGATCTCCCGGCCCAGGTTCTCCCGTACGTCCTCCTGGCGTCCCGCGGGGCGGGCCAGGTACTCGAAGGTGAGGGTGGTCGCGGGGGGCGTGGGCTGGTCGTCGGGCAGCTCACGGCTGACGCCGAGGTCGTCGAGCTGGGCGCTGGGGAGCTCCTCGTGGGGGGCGAGCACCTCGTCCTCGGTGTGCGGGAACTCCTGCAGCAACTGGTCGAGTTCGGACTGCTCCCGCTCGGTCGCGCCCAGCTCCCGGTTCAGTTCGAGCAGCGTGTGGAGGAGGGACTGCCGCAGGCGGTTGATGTCGGCGCGGGCGGCGGCGGGCGCCGGGCCGGGGATGCCGTCCAGGGGGGTGCCGCGCCACAGCCCCAGGGCGGACCGGACCAGTTCACGGGCGCGGACGAAGTCCCCCGCGAAGCGGGCGTCGCGGGCGTCGTCGTGGAGCCGCTGGAAGGTGAACAGGTCGACGACGTCCGGACCCATGGGCAGGGCCAGGGAGTACGTGTCACGCCCGCCCGACACGGAGTCGGGGCCCAGCGCGTTGCGCAGGCGGGAGGCGTAAGTGCCCAGGATGCGGCGCGCGTTCGTGGGCGCGGCACCGGCCCCCCACAGGCCGTCGATCAGCTCGTCGTGGTGTACGGCCCGGCCGCGCCTGAGCAGCAGCATGCAGAGCATGGCCTGCTCCCGGGGGGTGCCGGTGGCGAGATGGCGGCCGTTCAGGGTGACGCGCAGCGGGCCGAGCACGGAGTAGGAGCGGGCGTGGTCCGAGGGCGACGAGAGGCGGATGAGCCGGTCGAGGCCGCGGTCCTGGACGTCCGGGCTGCTGGAACGCAGGTCCTGCACCGCCGACATCAGCACGTCCGCGAGCGGTACGCCTGACCGGGCGTCCGCCGCCCGGGGATGCGGGCGCATCTGGTCGACCAGGCCGGCGAGCGCGAGGAGGTTGCTGCCGCGGCTCTGCTCGTGGAAGGCGTCGACGGCGAAGTCGCCGGTCAGGACCACGCCGCGCGACGCCACGACGACGTGCGACGCGCGAAGGGTCTGGAGGGTCAGCCGGTGGTCGCTGATCGCCTTGATCGCAGCGGCCAACGGCGGTAGCACGGTCAGGAGCTGGGAGACACGGAGGCCGGACCGGTACTGCGAGAGAAGGGACTGCAGGCCGGCCCCCGGCACGAACTCCGTGACCAGGTACGGCAGGGGGCGACCGGACGAGCCGTCGACGCCGTGGTCCACGACGGGCGCCACGCTCTCGTGACGGAACGCGACGAGCCGGTCGGCCCACTGCGAGGAGTGCGGCGGACGCTGCGGGTACTGCTTCACCACCACGGTGCTCCCCGGCCGGCGGACGTCCTCCGCCCGCCAGGTGCCGCTGTTCCGCCCGAGCCGCTCCAGGAGCCGGTAGCGGCCGGCGAACAGCCCCGCGTCCGCGCCCAGCTGCCGCGCACTCTCCCGCGTGACCGTCGCGAACGGCTCGCCCACCGGGGTCTGCGGCCCTGCGCCCCCCGAGGAGGGGGCCACCGCCCGCAGCACCCCCGGCGCCGCCCCCGCCCGCTCGTCGATCAGCCCGCCCACCCGGGCGAGGAGTTCTCGCGTACGCCCCCGCGCGGTGCGGGGCAGGGTGCGGAGCAGCAACTCCCGTACGCCGTCGCGGAATGCGTACGACCCTGTGGCCCCGTCCGAGGCCAGCATCCCGCTCAGGATCACCTCCGCCAGGTGCTGCGGGCGCGGACGTTCCTCCACCGCCGCCTGGACGAGCCGCATGAGCGGCAACCGCGGTTCGCCCACCGCCAGATGGCCCGCCAGGCGGAAGGCCTCGGGGGATGCCGTGGAGCGGAAGCGCAGTACGAGGTCCTCCGGGGTGAGGTCCGCGATGTCCGGGGTGTCGGCGCCGGGGGCCGGTGACGGCGGGCTGCGGTCCAGCCACCCCACCGCGCCCGGCAGCCGGCCCCCGCCCGAGTCCGCCACCAGCCCCGCCCAGTGCGCGAGCCACGGCCCGGAGGGTTCGAGCACCGGGACCGGCAGCGCCCCGGCGGGCGGTGGCGCGTCGGCGGCGTACGGAGTGAAGGTGAGGGCGCTCGAAGGTGCCGCCGGGTGCGGTGAGGAGAGGGTTCCCGGAGTCGTGGGCAGCGCCGTGGTGCGCCAGAGGCGTTCCGGGAGTGGCTGAATCACGGCCACCGGCATTTGCGTCGCCCAGCGCCGAAGGGTGCGGTACCAGCGGGCGCCCGCGTCGCCGTCGCGCCACTGCGGCCCCATGCAGTCGCTGATCACCAGGGTGACCGTGCGGCCCGTGGCGGGTGCGTGGGCCGCCTGGGGCGGGACCGTGCCGTCCGGCTCCGCCCGGTGCAGCTCCACCGTGCGGAAGATGCCGGACTGGGCGAGCGCGGTGTGCAGTTCGTGGACCAGGGGGCGCCAGATCGGCATCGTCGGGCCCGCGTCGTACACCAGGCACAGGCGCAGCCAGCGTTCCTCGGCGGGGCGGAGCACCGGCAGCCAGCCTCGCGGGTGGCCGCCCAGACGGGCGATGCGGTCGGCCGTGGCCTCCTCGTCGATGACCTTGCCCACCGGGGAGGGGACGCGGCGCTTCAGGGGGCGCAGGGCGCGCTGCAGCGTGAGGGGGTGCGTCACCATCGGGGGGACGGGGACGCGGACAGGGGTGTGGCCGGGCGAGGTCGTCGGGCCGGTGGCGCTCGACGGGCTCTCTGGTGCGGTGGCTGCCGTCGTCGGGGCGTCCCTGCCCGTCGGAGTCGGCAGCCGCAGGGGCACCCGGTCGGCCGGGGCGTCCGGCGGAGGGGTGGCCGGAGCGGGGTCGGCCGGTTTCGGGGGTGGCGGGGACGACGGGGTCACCGGCGGGTGCGGGGGCGTCGTCGGCGGTGTGGCCGCGGCCTGTCCTCGCGGCGTCGGGTCGTCGCCGCCCGTCTGCCCGGCCAGCCACAGCAGTTCGGCCAGTTCGATCGAGGTGGGGCGGGCGCCTTCCGACGCCTGGGCCAGGACATCGGCGAGGCGTGCGACGGGGCCCCGGGGCGCGTCAGAGGGCATCGGGGCCCGGATCCGCGGCCTGCGTCAGATACGGCATCAGCTGGTGCGCGAGCTCGTCGCGCGAGGCTGTGTCGATGCCCGCCGCACCCGTCAGGTAGATCGCGTTCAGGAGCTGGTCCGTGGCGAGTTCGCCGCCGCTGCCCCGTTCGAGGAAGCGGGCGATGAGGGTGCGGGCGTAGGCGTCGGGCTCGCCGAGGTGGGCGCGGACGATCTCCTCCAGATGCTCGTCGCGCGGCTGGCGGAGGCGCAGCGTGACGCAGCGGCGCAGGAACGCGGGCGGGAACTCGCGCTCGCCGTTGCTGGTGAGGACGACGAAGGGGAAGGCCCGGCAGCGCACGCGGCCGCGCTCCACCGTCACCGGGTCGTCCGAGCCGTCGGTCAGGAGGTCCGCCCTGGGGGTCTGCTTGGCGATCCGCACCAGCTCGGGGATCTCGTACTGGCCCTCCTCCAGGATGTTCAGGAGGTCGTTGGGCAGGTCGAGGTCGCTCTTGTCGATCTCGTCGATGAGGAGGGCGCGGGGGCGGTCGTAGGGCAGGAGCGCGGTGCCCAGCGGGCCCAGGCGGAGGTGGTCCTCGACGCCCGCGCCGTCCCGGGGCGCCCGTGTCCGCGGGGAGCGCCCCGCGGCGTACAGCCGGGACAGTGGGTCGTACTGGTAGAGGCCGTCGCGCAGGGCGCTGCGGCTGGTGATGTTCCAGCGCAGGACCGGGCCGAGGCCCAGCTCCCGTGCCACCGCGTACGCGAGGCTCGACTTGCCGCTGCCGGGCGGGCCCGTCACGAGGAGCGGACGCCGCAAGTACAGCGCGGCGTTGACCAGTTGGACGCAGGTCTCCGTCGCCCGGTACGTGTGCGCCCGGTGCACGCGGTCCGGGGAGGTCGCCGATCCGTCGTCCGTGGGCGTCCGCAGGACCGGGCCGCCGTCGAAGGCGCGCCAGGGCGGGGGCGGGGGCAGCTCGGAGATCCCGTCGTGGGGCTCGTTCGTGCCGGTGTAGACGGGCCACAGGGACATGATCGGGGTTCTCCGTATTCGTACGTCGGGCTCGGGCGGCGGGCTCAGGCGACGGGGGAGTGGCGGTGGGTCGCGGGGGCGTCGGGGAAGCATCGCGGGTCGTCCCAGAGGAGCTGTACGTCCCTCGCCCAGTGCTTGTCCGGTTCGTCCGACGCCTCGGCGCTCTCGCGCAACGTCAGTATGGTGCGGGGGAGTTCGGCGGGCGGGTGGCCGTCGACGTGGGCGGCGATGCGGTCCAGGAAGTCGGAGCCTGCGCAGGGCGTGTCGCTGGTGTGATCGGTGTCCTCGCAGCCGGTGCGGGGCCAGAGGAGTACGGGTACGGGTGCGGTGAGGGTGACGTCGAAGTGGGTCACCGCCGTTCCGTGTGCCGCTGTTCCGTGTGTCGCGGTCCCGTCGGGGCCGGGGCCGGGGCCGGTGCGGTCGGTTCGTGGTGGCGCCGCGAACCCCGCCAGGTCCACGCCGTCGTGCCGCAGCCGGAACCTCAGCTTGTTCGGCTTCTCCCGGGTGCCGCACTCGACGCGGTGCAGGACGGTCGTGGGGCGGTCGTCCAAGTCCTCCCACTTCCTGGCGAGTTGGTGACGCAGTCCGCCCTTGCGGCGGGACCGGTCGGTCACGACCAGGGGGTACGAGCAGCCGAGCGGGGTCGGGTCGTCGGCGCCGCACTCCCAGTGGGCCACCGGCCAGTTGAGCAGGGCGCGGGGGAGCACGAAGGCCAGCAACTCGTCCGTGCCGGGGGTGAGATGGGAGAAGGCGTCGTCGACGCGTTCCTGGACGTAGCGGCGGACGTTGCTCGCGGCGAGGGTGTGGGAGCCGACGGGGTGGCGCAGGCCCTCGCGGTACGCGGACACCTCGACCAGGAGCTGGTCGTCGCCCGCGCCGCTGTGGTCGATCTCGATGAGGATGGGGGACCAGGCCGGTGGCTCGCCCGGTGCCGGTGCGGCGGGGGCCGCGGGTGCGTCGAGCAGGCCCGCGAGGCGGTCGGCCAGGCGGGTCACCGCGTCCGGGTCGTCCACTTCGGAGAGTACGTACCAGGCCGCCGACCAGAGCGAGTTGAAGCCCTCCGGCGGTACGGGCGGGCCGAGCGGGCCCACCGCGTCGCGGTACAGGCGCTCCGGGTCGCGGGCGGCGGTGGTGTCCGCCGCCGCCCTGTCCACCAGGGCGCGCAGCCGTTCCTTCGCGGCGCGCTGGTGGCCGGGGGTGGGGATCAGGTCGCCGAGGGCGGGCCAGTAGCGGGCCATGACGGAGGTGGGCAGCATCCGTCCGTTGCGTACGCCGCTGGAGGCTCGGGTGGCGGCGGACACCATGCCTACGACGCGGTTGCTGTCGGCGAGGGTGACCGCGGCGCCGCTGAAGCCGGGGGCGAGGGGCTGGCCGTGGGCGCTCCATGCCTCCAGCTGGACCCACTCGTCGGCGATGCGCTGGGCGGCGGTGGCGCGGTACTCGGCGAGGGTGCCTTCGCGGTAGCCCTTGGGGAATCCGTAGGCGAGGAGGCGGGGGCGGGGGTCGGCGTACGCGTCTTCGGGGGCCGCGAACTCGGCGGGGCGGACCGGCACGGTGTGCGCCAGCTCCAGGACGGCGAGGTCGCCCAGGTTGTCGCCGTGTCCGTCCCAGCCGCCGTGGACGGTGACGGCGGCGGTGACCGTGCCGAGGTCTTCGCGGTGGGGGAAGGTGACGGTGACGGGAGTGGCGCTGGGGGCGGGGTGGGTGTTGCTGCCGCGTACGACGTGGGCGCAGGTCAGGACGTGCCGTTCGGACACGAGGAACCCGGCCCCGATCTCGCTGCCGCAGACGATGCGGGCGTGCCACGATGCGCTGCTCATGGGGTGGGGGTGGCCTCCGGGGAGTGCGCGGGCGCTTCCGACTGCGGGTGCGTTTGTGCTGCGGCGTCGCCGAGGTGGTGGGTGCGGTGCCGGGCCGGTATGTCCGTCCTCGCTGGCGTCCGGTGGCCGTGGGGTTGCTGCGGTTCCGGAGGGTTGGGAGCCGTGCTCCGGGCGGACATAGCGGCCCGTCCCCTTGCGTCGCGTTGCCGGCTGCGGGGCGTGGGGCGTGCTGCGGGGCCAGTCCTGTTGTGGGGTCGGTGCCGGGCCGGTATGTCCGTCCTCGCTGGCGTCCGGTGGGCGCAGGGGCGATGCGGGGTCATGTCGGGTCCGGTGCCGGCGTGGCCGTCGGGGGGTCCGGGGTCCAGGCGAGGCGTACCACCAAGTGGCCCTCCGCCGTGCCCTTCACGATCACCGCGCCCGCCTCCGCCGACATCCGTACGCCGAACTCGATCTCCACCGAGTCCGGGCGCAGAGTGCCGTCGCGGAACACCCGCAGCGCGGACTCCGCGGCCGCGCGTGCCCCGGCGAGCGACTCCTCGAAGGTGCGGACCGCCCGGGAGGGGCCGTCGCCGCGGGAGGAGATGAGGTGGGAGCCGTGGGTGTCCTCGACGTCGGCCATCACGACCTGCGTGCCGTCAGCGGTCGTGAACTCCACCAGATCGTCCATCAAAGCCCCCTCGTAGCGCGGTCCAACTGCATTGTTGCGGACGGTGCTTGCGGCTGTCACCTAAGTCACGGGCAACGGAATCGTGCGGGTGGGGCTGGCGGGAAGGTGCCCTGGCGGTTTCCCGCCAGCACCCGTCAACACCCCGGCAACACAAGCCCCCCGACACTCTTCGCAGCACCCGGGAACCACCCCCGCCCGGGTCCGACGAAGAGAGGGCACCCATGACCCGATCACCCGCGTGGCGAAGAGCGAGGCTGCTGCCGGCCGTCGGCCTCGCGTTCGCGCTGCTACCGGCAGGGCAGGCCGCTACCGCGGCTCCTTCCGACGTGCCGCAGGCCACCCCCGCCGCCCGCGCCGCCCACACGGTCACCCTGGTGACCGGCGACAAGGTCACCGTCACGGAACTCGGCGGCGGCAAGAAGACCGTCACCGTCGACCGGCCCGCCGGGGCCACCGGAGCCGTCCGGAGCGAGATCGCGGGCGACCGCATCACCGTCGTACCGGACGAGGCCCGGCCCTATCTGAGCGCGGGCGCCCTCGACGAGCGCCTCTTCGACGTGACGGAGCTGATACGTCAGGGGATCGGAGAGCGTGCGCTGCCGCTCATCGTCACGTATGAGAAGGGCGCGCGCCGTGGTGCGGGGCCCCGTGGTGCCGACACGGTGCGTGCGCTGCCGAGTGTGGGCGGCCTGGCCGTGAAGGCGGACGAGCCGGAGGCGTTCTGGCGGGACGTGGCCCCGGGCGCTTTCAAGGAGGGGCGTACGAAGGCCGGTTCGGCGGGAACTCTCGCCGACGGCATCGGCAAGATCTGGCTCGACGGGCGTGTCGAGGCCGACATGGCGCAGAGCAACGAGCAGATCGGCACCCCCAAGGCCTGGGAGGCCGGGCTCACCGGCAAGGGGGTGAAGGTCGCCGTCCTCGACACCGGTGTCGACAGCGGTCACCCCGGCCTCAAGGACCGCCTGGACGCCACCAAGAGCTTCATACCGGGCGAGGAAGTCGCCGACCGCAACGGCCACGGCACCCACGTGGCCTCGACCGTCGGCGGCAGCGGCGCCGAGTCCGAGGGCGACAAGGAGAAGGGTGTCGCGCCCGGCGCCGCTCTCTCCGTGGGCAAGGTGCTCAGTGACGAGGGGTCCGGCAGCGAGTCGCAGATCATCGCCGGGATGGAGTGGGCGGCCAAGGACGTCGGCGCCAAGGTCGTGTCGATGAGCCTCGGTTCGCAGGAGGCCAGTGACGGCACCGACCCGATGGCCGCCGCCGTCAACACCCTCTCCAAGGAAACCGGCGCCCTCTTCGTCATCGCCGCCGGCAACACCGGCGCCCCCTCCTCGATCGGCTCGCCCGGCGCAGCCGACTCCGCGCTGACCATCGGCGCGGTCGACTCCGAGGACCAGGCGGCGTACTTCACCAGCCAGGGCCCGCGCCACGGAGACCAGGCCCTCAAGCCCGACCTGTCGGCGCCCGGCGTCGACATCCTCGCCGCCCGCTCGCAACTCGTCTCCGGCGAGGGTTACTACACCGAGATGAGCGGTACGTCGATGGCGACCCCGCACGTCGCGGGCGTCGCCGCCCTGCTCGCCGAGAAGCACCCGGAGTGGAGCGGTGCGCGTCTCAAGGACGCGTTGATGTCGACCTCCGAGCAACTGGATGCGTCCGTATACGAGTTGGGTGCGGGGCGTGTCAGTGTGCCCGATGCCGTCGGTGCGCAGGTCACCGCGAGCGGGAGCGTCGATCTCGGCTTCTACTCCTGGCCCTATGGGGGCAATGAACCCGTCAAGGAGACAGTCGCGTACTCGAACTCGAGCGACTCTGCAGTCGAGTTGAGTCTCGCCGTCGAAGGTGCGGCTGAGGGTGTCGCGCGCCTCGGAGACAAGACGCTCACCGTTCCCGCGCACGGCACCGCCTCCACCACCGTGACCGGAGACGGTTCGAAGGCGCCCGTCGGCAACACCAGTGGCCGCATCGTCGCCAGCGCCGCCGGGAAGCCGGTCGCGCACACCGCGTTCGGGCTGGTCAAGGAGGAGGAGCGGTACTCGCTCACCGTTCATGTCAAGGACCGGGACGGAGCGGCGACCGGCGCCGGGCTCGTGTTCCAGCGGCTGGCCGAGCAGGTCGACCCCGTCCAGGCGGAGGTCGGCGAGTCCGGCACCCTGGAGCTGCGCCTGAAGCCCGGAACGTACGCCCTCTCCTCGTTCCTCGACGTGCGCGGCAGCAAGGGCGAGGACTCCCTCGGCCTCGGCTTCCTCGCCGCGCCGGAGGTCGTCCTGGACCGGGACCGTGAAGTCACCCTGGACGGCAGGAAGTTGCGGGAAGTCGGTGTGGACGTCGGCAGGCGGACGGAGACCCGGCAGCTTCTGATGGAGTACGACCGCAAGGCGAACGGCGCCGAGCTGATGGGCGCGGTCCAGGTGCCGGTCAAGTACGACAGCATCTTCGCGGCGCCCACCGCCAAGGTGGCCGACGGCAGCTTCGAGTACCGCACCGTCTGGCGCCTGGGCAAGCCCACCCTGGACGTGAGGGGTCTGGGCGAGGTGGTCGCGCAGCCCGGCGGCACGGTGACCGACGGCCGCAGCAGGCTGCGGGTGGTGGATGTGGGCGGTGGCACCGCCGCCGAGTACGCGGGCAAGGACGTCAAGGGCAAGGCTGTCGTCGTGCGGCGGTCCGGTGACTCTGGGGTGACGCCTGAAGAGATCGGTCAGGCCGCCCAGGACGCCGGTGTGAAGGCCCTGTTCGTGACGGACGACGCGCCGGGCAGGCTCAACGCCTGGTTCGGCACGGACGACAACGCGGACCGGCCGCTGCAGATCGGCACGGTCAACGCCGCGGACGGGGCACGGCTGCTCGCGGCGGCCAGGGCGGGGCGGGCTGTTGAGACTGCGGCGACGTCTCGCACGCCCTATGTCTACGACGTGTCGGAGGGGCACGAGGGAGCGGTGCCCCGCGACCTGACGTACGAGCCGTCGAAGCGTGAACTCGCTGTTCTGGAGACCAAGTTCCATGCGGTGAAGCCTGTGGCGGGTGGTGAGTTCCGCTACTCGCTGACCGATACCTTCGCCGTCGGGATCGGCTTCCAGGAGAAGATCGACTATCCGGTCGAGCGGACGGACTACGCGTCCACGGGGGCCGGGCAGCTGTGGCACGAGTCTGTTTCGGTCGGGCCGGGCGCGTTGGAGGAGCGCAGTGGTCTGGTCAGTTACCGGGGCGGCAAGCGCGGTGAGTTGAACTGGTTCAAGCCCGTGTGGCATCCGTGGCTGGGGACGGGGCTCGGCTGGGGCCAGCAGCGGTACGGGAACACGCTGGAGTTCAATGTGCCCGGGTGGGGTGATTCCGGGCCCGATCACACGGGGTTCGGTGACGTGTGGAACGACGACTCCATGACGCAGGTCAGTGAGGTGTATGCGGACGGGGAGTTGGTCGACCGGCGGCGGAGCTCGGGTGTGTATGTGTGGGACGCCGATCCGGCGTCGACCACCTACAAGGTCGTGACGGACACGACGCTCGATCCCGAGCGGTGGCGGCTCGCCACGAAGGGGCACTCGGAGTGGACCTTCACGTCGAAGGAGACGGCGAGCGACAAGAAGAGTTTCCTGCCCTTGCTGAATCTCGGGTTCGATGTGGACACGGACCTCGGCGGGAATGTCCGGGGCGGACGTTCCGTGGATGTCGGGATCTTCTCCGAGTACGTGAAGGGAGCCGTGGACACCGGGGCCATCGGCGGCGGGAAGCTGGAGGTCTCGTACGACGACGGGAAGAGCTGGAAGGGCGTCGCGCTGGACCGGGACGGCGGTAGGGCCGCCTGGGAAGGGGAGTTGAAGGTGCCTGGTTCCGCCGAGTTCGTCTCGCTGCGGGCCTCCGCCAAGGACGACCGGGGCGGGTCGGTCACGCAGGAGATCGTGCGGGCGGTGGGGGTGCGGTAGCGGGACCCCCTAGGACGCACCTCGGACGTACGTGGACGCACCTGGGACGCAGGCCGGGCCGGATGTCCGGCCCGGCCTGCTCACTCTGTGCACGGGGACGTAATGCGAGCGTTACGTCGCTGAAGGTGTGGTGTCACAGTGATCGTTGAGGCTGGTGAGGCCGATTGGCCCCTGTTCCGGGGCCAGTTGGCGGCTCGACGAGAACCAAACGGTCCTCCCCCCACAATCCGAACAGGATGGGACCACATAGATGTCCATCTCACCGCCCGCCGGGCGTGCTCTCGTGCGCCCGAAAAGTATTTCCTCCCGGCCCGACCCCGCTCCCGGGGGCCACGTCCTGGCCGTCGGCTCACCGGGGCCGAGCCGTGAACTGCTCACCCGGACCCTGAGACTCACCGGGTACGACGTCACCCACGCCGTCCCCGGCGACGTACAACGCCAGGTCAGGCAGGCGCCACCGGACGCGATCGTGGCCCTCGACGACGGTCCTGACGGGCGGCGCCAGGGCCTCGACGTCATACGCGAGGTCCGCGCCGACCCGGCGGGGCAGGCGCTTCCGCTGCTCATGGTCACGGCGGCCCGGACCCACGCCCCCGGTGCCGTCGCCGATCTGCTGACGCAGGGCGCCGACGACTGCCTGCCGGAGGCCGCCGACCCGCGCGAGCTCTCGGCGCGGATAGCGGCCAAGCTGCACCGCGTCCCGGTCCCGGTGGAGAACCTGCCGCGCGATCCGCGCACCGGCCTCTACTCGGGGCCGCACTTCATGGACGAACTCGACCGCGAGCTCGGCCGCCCGTCCGCGGCCCGGCGCGGCGGTGTCCTCGCCGTGGTCGGCGTCGCCGAGATGGCGGCCCTGGAGACACGGCTCGGGCCGCGCGTGCGGCGCGAGGTCGCCGAGCGGCTCGCCGGGGTGGCGATGGGGGCATCCCCCGCTCGAGCGGAGCCGGGAGCTCGGGGAAGGCTCGGCGGTGTCTGCGACCGGCTCGGGTGGGACGAGGACGGGCAGCTGCTCGTCCTCATGCCCGGCGTCGACGAGGAGACGGCCACCCGGAGCCTGCGGGAGTTCGCCGTCGCCGTGGCCGGGACGCGCTTCGTCGTCGCCGACGAGAACGTCCGGCTCACCCCGGCCGTCGGCTGGACCCCGCTCGCCGAGTACGCCGACCACACCCGGGCGGTCGAGCACGCGCGGGACGCCGTCGCCGAGGCCGTGCGCCACCGGGACCTGCGCCCGGTCCGCCACGAGCCGTGGATGCGGAGGAGCGCCCCGCACGGTCACCGCAGGGCCCGCGCCGGGCTGCGGACGCTGCTCACCTGGGCAACGCGGCTCCTTGCGCCCGTGACTTCCGCTGGTCCTCGGGGTGGGCGTGCCGTTCCTGCTCTATCAGCAGGCGTACGAACTGGGCTGGGACGCGGCCGGGTCCGCGTACTGGGTGGTGGTGGCGGGGCTCGTGCTCTCCGCCCTGCTCATCATGCTGGAGTGCCTGTTCTCGCTGGACGCGACGGACCGCCCGGAGCGGCCGGGCCAGCCCTATCCGTCCGCCAGCGCCGTCATCGCCGCGTACCTGCCGAACGAGGCCGCGACCATCGTCGACACCGTCGAGTCGTTCCTGCGGCTCGACTACCCGGCCGAGCTGGAGATCGTCCTCGCGTACAACACCCCGCACCCGCTGCCGGTCGAGGACACCCTGCGCGAGATGGCCGCCCGCGATCCGCGCCTCGTGCTGCTTCCGGTGGCCGGGAGCACGTCCAAGGCGCAGAACATCAACGCGGCCGTGACGCGGGTGCGCGGCGAGTTCGTCGGCATCTTCGACGCCGACCACCACCCCGCGCCGAACGCCTTCCGGCACGCGTGGGACTGGCTGTCCAACGGCTACGACGTCGTCCAGGGCCACTGCGTGATCCGCAACGGCGACAGCTCGTGGGTCGCGCGGACCGTCGGCGTCGAGTTCGAGACGATCTACGCGGTCAGCCATCCCGGACGGACCCGGATGTACGGCTTCGGGGTCTTCGGCGGGTCGAACGGCTTCTGGCGCACGGATCTGCTCGCCAGGACCCGGATGCACGGCTCGATGCTCACCGAGGACATCGACTCCACGATGCGCGCCCTGAACGAAGGCGCGCGGATCGCCATGGACCGCACGCTCATCTCGCGCGAGCTCGCGCCCACGCTGCTGCGCCCGCTGTGGAACCAGCGCTCGCGCTGGGCGCAGGGCTGGCTCCAGGTCTCGCTGCGGCACCTGTGGGGCGCGCTGCGTTCGCCGGTGTACTCGCGCAGGCAGAAGACGGGCCTGCTCGTGCTGCTCGGCTGGCGCGAGGTCCAGCCGTGGCTGACGCTGCAGATCCTGCCGATCCTGATGCACGCGGCGTGGCGCGCGGGCGGCGCCGACCGCCTGGACTGGGCGGTGCCGGTCTGCCTGACGGCGGCGGCGTTCACCATGTCGGCCGGGGTGGTGCAGGCGGCCTTCGCGTGGCGGCTCGCGGTGCCCGAACTGCGCCGCCGCAAGGCGTGGTTCTGGCGCTACCTGCTCGTCTCCACGTTCTTCTACTCCCACTTCAAGAACATGGTGGCGCGGCAGGCGCATCTGAAGGAGGCGCTCGGCGACCGGCAGTGGCGGGTCACGCCGCGCGCCACCACGGAACCAGGGGCGGTCGCGGAGCCGGCGGTGCGGGCATGAGCGCGCTGACGACCGCCCGGCCGCTCGCCGACGCGTCGGAGCCCGCGCCCGCTCCGCCCGCCTCCCGTGGGCGCGCGCTCGAACTCCAGGGATACCGCGGTCTCGCCGCCCTGAGCACGGTCCTCTTCCACGTGTGGCAGGAGTACTGCACGTACGACGCGGCCGGTGCGCATCCGCCGGTCGACAGCCGGTGGCTGGGCGCGCTGGTCTCGCTCGAAGTGATCGACCTCTTCTTCGTGATGTCCGCGTACCTGCTCACGCTGTCGTACGCCCGCGCCGCCATCGACGGAGGCCCGATCCGTACGGGCAGGACGTTCCTCTTCCGGCGGGCGATCCGCATCCTGCCGCTGTACTTCCTCGCGGTGCTCGTCGTCTGGTCCTCCCGCAATCCGACGCTGCCGGGCGACTGGCGCGATCTGGTCGGGCACCTCACGTTCACGCACGTCTTCGACCGCGAGCGGATCTTCTACACCCTGGGTCCCACCTGGTCCCTCTCCCTGGAGGTCACCTTCTACCTGGCGCTCGTCGCGCTGGGGCCGCTCGCGGTGCGGGTGTGCCGGGGGCTCGGGACGCGGCGGGCGCGGGTCGCCGTGTGTCTGTCGGGGTGTGCGGCGCTCTTCGTGCTGCCGCTGGTGTGGATCTCTGTCGCGCACTACGTCGTCGGGGCGCCGCACACCGACTGGCCGGTGTACTTCGGGCCGCAGGCCCGCTTCGGGGGCTTCGCGGCGGGCATGGCGCTCGCGGTGCTGCTCGTGGCGCTCGGGGAGCGGGGCAAGCTGAGCGCGCGGGCGACGGTTCCGCTCGCGGTGGCGGCGCTCGCGGGGCTCTACGCCCTGTCGTACGTCTCCGAGGCGGAGAACGTCGCCCACACCTTCTACCACCCGATCGCGGCCCTGCTGTGGTTCACGCTGCTCTACGCCACGCTGCACGTCCGCCCGCGTGAACAGGTGCGCTGGCACGGCCTGTTGAGAGCGCGCTGGGTGACGGCGGTCGGGCTCATCAGCTACAGCGTCTACATCTGGCACGAGCCGGTCATGCTGCACCTCATCGAGTCGGGGCTCGTGCCGACCGGACAGGCGGGCTTTCCCGTCGCCGCCCTGATGGTCCTCGCGGTGGCGCTGGCGGTCGGGGCGGCGAGCTACTGGCTCGTGGAGTATCCGGCGGGCCTGCTCGGCAGGGCGAAGGACGCCAAGGGGGCGACGCGGGACTTCTATCCGGAACCCACGCGCTGACGCCGTCCGGTGCGTACGGCACGTGGCGTGCGCCGCACGCGGCGACGCCGCCTCCCGTGGGACGGGGGAGGCGGCGTCGCTGCGAGAGGTTCTGGGTGACGTCAGATCAGCCAGCCGAGGAAGTGGGCGAGACCGGCGACGACGTCAGTGATGATGTTCATGGTGGTGCTTCTCCTTGTGGGACTTTCTCAGGGTGTTCCAACTCCCGGCCCTCGTATGGGACATGGACCGGGAACGCGGCAACTACGGTCTGCAGCCCGTTGCTTGCGTTCCGTAATCATCGTCAATCACATGCGTCACATGCAATCCCTGGCGCGACGATCACCTGTTCCAGGGAACAACTGCTCCCCTGTTCGCATTTTCGAGATGCGGAGGCCCTGGCGCGGCGCGACGATGGGCGTATGGACGATGGGCCCATGAAGGCCGCCGACGTGTTTCCCGTGCGCCGCGTGTACGACCCGCCCGGCGAGGCGGACGGTGTGCGGGTCCTGGTCGACCGGCTCTGGCCGCGCGGCGTCTCCAAGGAGCGCGCCGCCGTCGACGCATGGCCCAAGGAGGTCACGCCCTCCAACGAGCTGCGGACCTGGTTCCACCAGCACCGCGACCAGTACGAGGAGTTCGGCCGCCGCTACCGCGCCGAGCTGGCGGGCCCGGAGCAGCAGGACGCCCTCCACCGCCTGCGCGAACTGGCGGACGCGGGGACGGTCACCCTGGTCACCGCCGTGAAGGACGTGGAGCACGGCCATCTGCCGACGCTGCGGGCCGAGTTGATGGAGGGGCGGGCCTGAGGGCGTCGGAGGGGCGCGTCTGAGGGGCGCGTCTGAGGGCGACGCGCGCCGGGGCCGTCAGCCCGTCCGGGCGAAGGAGCGGTGCGCCTTGACGAAGTGCTGCTCGCCCTTCGCCGCCTGCCCGGCGGGCGCGGAGACCCACAGGTCGTACATCTTGCCGCCCTCGTCCCAGCTCAGGTCGTACGTGCGGCGCGGTCCGCCGTCCCCGGAGCCGCCGTCCCAGGTGAACTCCCAGACGGCCGCGGGGTGGCCGTTGTGCGTGGTCTGCCGGACCGAGCCGTCGCGGTAGCCGGGGTAGTCCGAGGGACCGTCCTTGTGCGCCTGCCGCATCACCGCCACGGGGCCGTCCGGGTCCAGGGGCTGGGGGTGGACGCCGATGCGGAAGGCGTTGTCCGCCGAGTTGTAGTAGACGCGGGGCGGTTCGGCGGAGCGGGCGAAGCCGGTGGGCGTCACCATCTTGAAGCCGGTGGGGTCGGCGACCGTCCGGTAGCCCGCGGGTGCCGGGTCGGTGTCCGCCTCGCCGGCGCCGCCCGTCCCGGTCGGGGCGGGCCTGCCGGTGCCTTCGGCGGGGGAGGGCTTGGGAGCGGCGGGGCTCTTCTCGCCGTCCTTGTCGTTCTTGCCGTTCTTACCGGGGTTCTTCGGCTTGCCGGCGTTCTTGGACGGCGTCCTGCTCGGCTCCTTGGTCTCCTGCTTCTCGCGCACCTCGTCCGCGGCGCCGCCGCCCCGCGCCTCCGAGCCCGTACGGGAGTCGTCCCGCGTCAGGAGCCACGTGCCGGTGCCGCCCGCCGCGAGGGCGGCGACCAGGGCGGCGGCCAGGAGTGCCGTACGGATGCGGGGGCGCGCGGCCGGTGCGGCGGGGGCGGAGCCGAGCACGATCGCCTCGTCGGGCGGGGGCGGCTGTACGGGCCTGGGGGCCACCGGGGTGCGGGGCACGGTGGGCATCCGCTCCTCCACCAGGAAGCCGCGCAGCACCTGCTCGGCCTCGTCCGCGCCGAGCCGCCGCTCGGGGTCCCGCTCCAGCAGGCCGCGTACGACGGGGGCCAGCGGACCGGCGGAATCCGGGATTCTGATGTCGTCCATGACGACGGCGTGCAGGACCCCCGCCACCGAGTCGCGGTGGAACGGCGACTCGCCCTCGACGGCCGCGCAGAGCAGCACCCCGAGCGACCACAGATCGGACTCCGGGCCCGTGCGCTTGCCCGACATGCGCTCCGGGGCGGTGTACTCGGGCGAGCCGACGAACGCGCCCGTCTCCGTGAGCGTCGTCTGCCCGGCGACCTGCGCGATCCCGAAGTCGGAGAGCACCACGCGCTCCGTGCCCGCCTCCAGGAGTACGTTCGCGGGCTTGAGGTCACGGTGCAGCACCCCGGCCAGGTGCGCGGCGCGCAGCGCGGCGAGCAGGGCGAGGCCGATGCGGGCCGCCTCGGCGGGCGGGACCGGGCCCTCCAGGGCCATCCGGTCGGCGAGCGAGTGGCCGTCGATCAGCTCCATCACGAGCCAGGGCTGCGCGTCGTGCTGGACGACGTCGTGCAGGACCAGGATGCCGGGGTGCTTCACCTGCGCGACCGAGCGCGCCTCGCGCAGCGTGCGTTCGCGCCGGCCGGCGGCGTCGGCCGCCGACTGCCCCGCGTCGACGTGCAGCTCCTTCACCGCGACGGTGCGGCCCAGGAGGTCGTCCTGTGCCCGCCAGACCGTGCCCATGCCGCCGCGCCCGAGCGGCGTCGTGATGCGGTAGCGCCCCGCTATGAGATCCCCGTGACGTGCCATGGCCGCATCATACGAACTCACGTTGCACACAGGTCAGTTGGGCCGATCGGTGTCCATGGTGCGGAAGCGGCGTGACCGAGCGGTGAAGGGAAGTGAACGGCGCACATGCTGGGGGCAGGTGCCTCCGCGCGCCGGATACGAGGCGTGCCTGATCGCCTACTGTGGGTGACTCCAGCGGGTCGCGTCGGGAGCGGTCCGCACGGTGGAGGGGACATCAACATGATGCGACGACGCATGGCCGTGACCCTGGGGGCGCTCGCGGCGGCCGCGACCCTGACGATCGCGGTGCCGGGATCGGCGTACGCGGCGGAGGGGACCCTGATCGTGAACGGCGTCGAGTACGACGACCCGAGCGGCTGCTACCCCGTCGACTGGTTCCCGTCCTCGGTGACCAACCACACCGACGCCATCGCCGAGGTCCACTCCGGCCCCGGCTGCGGCGGCCCGGTCGAATGGCTGGTCCACCCCGGCGAGACGTACTACACGGAGACCGCCCGGAGCGTCTTCATCCTCTGACCACCTGCCGAGCCCTGCCAGAAAGTACGAGCCACCGGCGCCCCGTCCCCGCGGGGCGCCGGGTGCCGTGTGCCGACAGCCCCTCATCGCGGCTTTACGCGGCGGCCGATAGGGAGACCCCATGCCAACTCCCCAGCTCCCGCCCGTCCGTGGCCCCGAGGGCCCGATCCGCGCCACCGCCCCCGCCCCGGTGACGCGCCCCAGGGCGGTGCTCTTCGACTTCTCCGGGACGCTGTTCCAGATCCAGCCGTACGAGGACCGCATCCGCGCCGCGCTGCCGGACCCGGTGGACGGGCCCACGATGGACGCCATCCTCACCTCCCTGGAGGCGGGCCTCGCGGACCCCGCCGTCGTCGCGGCCCAGCACGCGCGCGATGTCTCGGCCGAGGCTCACCGCCGCGCGTTCACCACCTGGTACGCCTCCGCCCCGGCGCTCACCCCCTACGCCGGAGCTCTCTACGATCAACTCCGTTCCCCGGAGCACTGGTTGCCCTACGCGGACACCGGGCCCACGCTGGCCGAGCTCGACGCGCGCGGCATCGCGCTCGGGGTGGTCAGCGACGTCGGCTGGGATCTGCGGCCGACGTTCGCCCGGCACGGCCTCGACCGCTGGTTCGGCAGCTGGGTCCACTCGTACGAACACAACACGGAGAAGCCCGACCCGCGGCTCTTCGGCCACGCGTGCGCGGAGCTGGGCGTGGCCCCCGCGGACACCCTGATGGTCGGCGACCACCCCGCCAAGGACGGCGGGGCCGCGAGTGCGGGACTGCGGTCCTACGTGCTGCCGGGCGGGGCGGCGCCGGGGGCGGTGCGGGGGCTGCGGGCCGTGCTCCGGCTCGTCGAGGGGCCTCACTGATCGCGGCGTCGCACCGCTGCCACCGTGATCGCTGCCGCCGCCAGGGCCCACACGACGTAGACCGTCCCTCCAGGCGGGCGCCGCACGCCGGGTCATCGACACCCAACCCGCCGGTGCGCGCGAGGCGTTGACCGTCATCGAGGCCACCGGCAGGGAGACGCTGTCCGGCCTGCGCCGCATGCTCGGCGCCCTGCGCGAGGCGAACCGGGAACGGCGGAACAGGGGAGGCCGGAGAGGGGGGGGGAGGCGGAGAGGGCGGAGGTGTGTCTCGGTGCCGGACCCGGTCTCGCCGCCGTCGACCGCCTCGCTGAGACGACGCCCGCCGCCGGTGTCCGCGTCGACGTGCGGTGGCTCGGCGAACTCCGGCCGCTGCCAACGGAGATCGACGTGTCCGCGTACCGCATCATCCAGGAGGCGCTCACCAATGTCGTACGCCATGCGGGCACCGCATCGTGCAGCGTCTCCGTCGACTGCCGCGCCGACGAGCTGGCCATCGAGGTGATCGACGCCGGACGCGGCCACGGCAGCACCCCGGACGGCGGCTACGGCCTGATCGGCATGCGCGAACGGGTCGGCCTGCGGCGCGGCGAGTTCTCCGCCGCGCCACGCCCCGAGGGCGGCTTCCGGGTCGCGGCACGGCTGCCCGTCCCGGCGGGGGTCCGGTGAACGCGCGGAGCCACCCGGCGGCGGCCTCGGCACCCCCGGCGCCCTTCCGCGTCGTACTCGTCGACGGCCAGCCCCTCGTCCGCGCCGCCCTGCGCATGGTGATCACCGAGGCCCCCGACATCGAGGTCGCGGGCGAGGCGGGCACCGGAGCCGAAGCCGTCCGGCTCGCCGAGGAACTGCTGCCGGACGTCGTGGTGATGGACATCCGCATGCCTGGCATGGACGGCATCGAGGCCACCCGTCTGATCGTCGAAGGGCCGAGCCGGAACACCCACGTCACCGTCCTGACCACCTTCGACGACGACGATCACGTCTACGGCGCGCTGCGCGTCGGCGCGGCCGGGTTCCTGGTCAAGGACATGGCGCTCGACGACATCCTCGCCGCGATCCGCGTCGTCGCCGCCGGGGACGGGCTGATCGCACCGAGCGTCACACGCCGCCTGATCAAGGAGTTCGCGGCCCGTCCGAAGCCCAACTCCCGCCCCCGGAGCGGCATCTCGGGGATCACCGACCGCGAACGCGAGGTCCTGACCCTCGTCGTCGGCGGCCCCTCCAACACGGAGATCGCCGCCGAACTCTCCATCGGCGTCGCCACCGCCACGGCCTATCTGACCCGCCTGCTCGCCAAGCTGGACGCGCGCGACCGTGTGCAGCTGGTCATCCTGGCGTACGAGACGGGCCTGGTCGGGTCGCCCCGCTGACCTCCGCCGCACTCCTGCTGACCTGGGCAAGGGTCTTGTCGGGAGCACGTCGACAAGTTGTTAGCCTGCGGGGCGGATCATCGAACCCAGGAGGACCACGTGTCACCCGACCGCCCCACGATCGCCCTGGTCACCAGCAGGCCTCAGCTGGAGACCGGCCTCGACCGTGACCTCCCCGAGCTGGCACGCTCGCTCGGCGCGGCGGGCGCCGACATCGCCACCGTGTCCTGGGACGACCCGGAGGCGGACTGGGAACGGTTCGACCTCGTCGTCATCCGGTCCGCCTGGGACTACAGCGAGCGCGTCACCGAGTTCGTCGCCTGGGCGGGACGCGTCGCGCGGCTCACCGTCCTGGCCAATCCGGCGTCCGTGGTGCGCTGGAACACCGACAAGCGGTACCTGGAGGAGCTGGCGGGGGCAGGGGTGCCCGTCGTGCCGACCCGCTATCTGGCGCCGGACGACACGGTCGAGGTCCCGGACGACGGCGAGTTCGTCGTCAAGCCCACGTCCGGTGCGGGCGCACGCTACGCGGGCCGGTACGGGAAGGGCGAGCGCGAAGCCGCCGTACGGCACATCGAGCGGATGCACGGCGAAGGCCTGACCGCGATGGTGCAGCCGTACATGCCGCGCATCGACGAGACCGGCGAGCGCGCGCTCGTCTACGTCGGCGGACGGTTCCTGCATGCCATACAGAAGGGCGCGGTGCTCGCGCCGGGCACGGCGTACGACGACGAGAAGATGCCGCACCCCGACCTCCGCCCGTGGCAGCCGACCCCCGCCGAACTCGACGTCGCCGAGCGGGCGTTGGCCGCGGTGCCGGGGTCGCCCGAGCTGCTGTACGCGCGTGTCGACCTGGTCGACGTGGCGGATGACGAGGGGCCCTGCGTCATGGAGCTCGAACTCGTCGAGCCGAACCTCTTCCTCGATCTGCACCAGGCCTCGCTGGCAGCCGTGACGAAGGAGATCCTGACCGCCGCGAGTTAATCGGGTGGACGTGGCGAGCGAGGCGTGAATAGCCTGCCGCCATGTCCAGTCCCGAGTCCGACAGACTCCAGCCACCGGCCCGGCATGTCCGGTGGCTGAGCGGTTCTGCCGAAGCCGAGTGCTTCGCGGGAAGCCCCGCGCCCCTTACGGGGGCGCGCCACTGGACCCTTCGCCGGCGCGCGGACTGACGTCCCCCTTTTCCCGGCCGGCGGCCATGCGCCGCCCTGCGGAGCTTCCTCATGCCCTTTGCCCTTTACATCCTCGGACTCGCCGTCTTCGCGCAAGGCACCTCCGAGTTCATGCTCTCCGGTCTCGGCCCCGACATCGCCGCCGACCTGAACGTGTCCCTGTCCACCGCGGGCACCCTGACCTCGGCCTTCGCCGTGGGGATGGTCATCGGTGCGCCGGTGATGGCCGTCCTCAGCCGGAACTGGCCCCGCAGGACCGCGCTGCTCGCCTTCCTGGTCACCTTCCTGCTCGTCCACGTCGTCGGCGCGCTGACCACCAGCTTCGCCGTGCTGCTCGCGACCCGCGTCGTCGGTGCGCTCGCCAACGCCGGTTTCCTCGCGGTGGCCCTGGTCGCCGCCGCCGGCATGGTCGGGCCGAACGCCAAGGGGCGGGCCACCTCGGTGCTGCTCGGCGGCGTCACCCTCGCCTGCGTCGCGGGCGTGCCCGGCGGTGCGCTGCTCGGGCAGTTCTGGGGGTGGCGGTCCGCCTTCTGGGCGGTGGCCCTCGTCTCGGTGCCCGCCGTCCTCGCGATCCTGCGGTCCGTGCCCGCCGCAGCGCCCGGCACCGCGGGGTCCGACGCACGCGGGGAGCTGCGGTCGCTGCGCGCGCCGCGCCTCGTGGTGACGCTGCTGCTCGGGGCGCTGGTGAACGGCGCGACCTTCTGCACGTTCACCTACCTCTCACCCGTGATCACCGACGTCACCGGTTTCTCGCAGAGCTGGGTGCCCGCGCTGCTCGCGCTCTTCGGGGCGGGATCGTTCGTCGGGGTCACGGTCGCGGGGCGGTGCGCCGACGCACGGCCCGTTCCGTTCCTGCTCACGGGCGCGGTGGCGCTGCTCGCCGGATGGGTGCTCCTCGCGCTGACCGCCGGGCATCCGGTGGCGGCGGTCGTCCTCGTCCCCGTCCAGGGCGCGCTGTCCTTCGGCGTCGGCTCCGCACTGATCACCCAGGCGCTGTACGCGGCGACCGGCGCCCCCACGCTCGCGGGCGGCTTCGCCACGGCCGCCCTGAACGTGGGCGCGGCGGTCGGCCCCGTCGGCGGCGGCATCGCCCTCTCGGCGGGGCTCGGCCACCGCGCGCCGCTGTGGGTCAGCGCGCTGCTGGTGGCGTCGGCCCTCGTGGTGGGGGCGGTGGCCCTGGCCCGCAGGCGTCAGCCGCCGTCGGGGAACGAGAGCCGCTGGAGCAGCCCCCAGGTGAACTCCGCGACGCAGCGCCGCGGCTGACCCGCCCCGTCCGGCGCGGTGAAGGCGAGCCGCCAGCGCGTGGGCGCCGTGCCCTCCATCGGGCGGGCCGGGGTGAACGCGCGGGCGGCCTCGTCCACCGTGCACGACCAGGGGGTGAGGTCGTCCAGCGTGCCGAGCGCGGGCCCCGGGGCGCCGGGCGCGCGGATCAGCCACTCGTTCCACACCGCGCCGTTCGGTGCGCGCAGGACCTCGAAGCGCAGGCTCGGCCAGAGCGGCACCGGCCACAGCAGGGCCTCGCACTCCAGGTCGCCGATCCGCCGGGCCACGGTGGCCTCGGGGGCGCCGAGCACCGAGCGGTAGCGGGAGACCGCGCCGCGCGAACGGGCGGAGCGGCTCATCGCCTGCCAGCGGCGGTTGGCCTCGCGCATGTCGGCGATGGAGACGCCGAGTTCGTGGCGGGCCGCCTCCACCAGGTCCGGATTGTGGTCGGCCATGCGGCGCAACAGGACCAGCTGGAAGTCGAGAGGCGTGAAGGGGCCCGATGACCTGGGGCCGGGGCCGTGGGCGGAGCTAGCGGACATGGGCTCCATGGTCGCGCACCACGGCCGCTCCCGGGCGGCGCCCGCCGGGAAGGAAGAGCACCGAATTGACGTACCGGGGGCGGCGCGGTGTGAGCACCCTGCGCAGCAGCCCCTGCGACACGACGTACGACGTGTCGTTCTGGTGCGCCTCCAGGTCGAAGTCCGCGAGCGGCAGCCAGGTGTGGTGGGGCAGGACCCAGCCCTGGTAGCCGTGGTGCCCGGTGAGCAGCTCGATGATCGGCTTGATCGGCTGGATGCGGGACTCCAGCTCGATGAAGAGGGCGGGCCGGTCCCGGGTGAGCAGGTCGTGGGCGCCCTGGAGCACCGGGAGTTCGTTGCCGTCCACGTCGATCTTGATGAAGTCGACGTCGCGCAGGCCGAGCCCGTCCAGCGTGAGGCAGGGCACCTCGACCGCCTTGGCGTGGATGTCCCTGCGGATGAGCGAGGAGACCCCGCGCTCCCCGCGGTCGCCCTGCGGCAGCCAGAGCCGGGCCGTGCCGGGGCGGTCGGTGGCCGCCGCCTGGATCACCCGGACGTTGCGCGGCGTGGAGGACTCCAGGAGCCGGGCCAGGTGCGGCACGGGCTCCACGGTCACCACGCGGCGCGCACGCGAGGCAAGGCGGCGCGACCAGGGGCCGTACCAGCCGCCGACGTCCACCGCCGTGCCGCAGCCGCGCGGGCAGAGGTCGGCGAGGCGGGCGAGCTCCGGTTCGAAGCGGGGGTAGACGAGGCGGGCCAGGGCGCCGATGAGCCGGCCGGGCAGGTGCGGGGCGAGCCGGGCGGCCACGGTCTTGTGGGGCTTGGTGTCGGGCCTTTCGGGCCCCGTCACGGGGAGATCCGCTTCAGGAGCTGCTCGTGCTCGTCCTCCGATATCTGCTCCCCCGACGAGGGCAGGAGCTGCGGTATGCCGTCGACGATCGGATAGCGGCGGCGCAGCCGCGGGTTGTAGAGCACCTCCTGCGGTACGAGGGGTTCCGCGGGCTCCAGGAGGTGCAGCGGTCCCTTGTCCAGCGGGCAGGCAAGGATCTTCAGAAGCGGGTCTTCGGGGTTCATCAGCTGGTCAACTCCTTGGTCGGGGGCGTTGGTTGGGGCGGGGGCGCGTCATGCTTGGGCATGGCGAGGAGCACGGACACCGCGAGCGCCGTGCCCGCGATCCGCAGGGCGAGCCGCAGCGGTTCGTCGGGCAGCGGCTCGCCGAACGCCAGCGTCCCGAGTACCGCGGTGAACAGCGCGGTAACCGTTGTGCACACGGGGACGATGAGCGAGGCCCGGCAGCGCTGGAGCGCGGCCTGGGACATGATCAGGCCGAACGCGCCGGTGAACAGCAGGAGATAGGGATACGGGGAGCGCAGCAGGTCGAGAAAGGCGGAGCCGAGGTCGTCCGTGGTCAGGTAGCTGGACACGCCCTTGATGGCGAGCGAGCTGACCCCGTAGAGGAGGCCGACGGCGACCCCGTACTCGACGCCGGTCGTGGGCAGCCGGTGCCGGTGCTTCGCCCGGCGCTCGGCGGAGCCGTACAGCAGCACCCCCGCCGCGAGCGAGGGCAGGCAGACCATGAGGACGAGCGGCACCGGCGCGCTGCGGCTCACGGTGTCGGACTCCTCGCTCAGCGAGAGGACGACCATGAGCAGCGCGGCGAGGATCGCCCCGACGGCGTACCGCTCGCGCCCCGACGTCTGCTCCCCGAGCAGCACGGAGGAGAGCAGCAGCAGGAGCACGAGGCCGGAGACGAAGATGCCCTGCGCGGCGGCGATCGGCAGCGTCCGGTAGACGGCGAGCTGCGCGCCGAACCCGGCGGCGAGCGCGAGCGATCCGCCGATCCACAGCGGGCTGGAGATCACCTGCCGGAGCAGCCGCGCGGGGTTGCGCACGCTGACGGAGGGCATCGCGGTCAGGGCCCGCTTCTCCAGGACGAACCCGGTGCTGTAGAGGAGGTTCGCCAGCAGGGCCGCGGCCACACCCCACCACATGACGCTACGTCCTTCGGGCGTGCAGCAGCAGGATCGACGAGGCGCTGGGCACGGCGCAGGCGAGCCGGTCCAGGGCGCGCAGCGGACGCGGTACGCCGTGGAAGGGCGCACCGGCGACCCGCACCACGTCGAAGCCGGACGCGGCGACGAACTCCCGCAGCGCGCGGGCGGTGTAGAGCCGCAGATGTCCGACGACCTCGCTCCCCGGACGCCCGTGGATGCCGCGCAGGCTGACCTCGGAGAAGACGGGCTGCACCCCGGCGAGCAGGAGCCCGCGGTTGTACCAGGCGGCGAGGTTGGGCGTGGACAGCATGAGATGCCCGCCCGGCCTGAGCACTCTGCGCAGTTCGTCGAGGGCGCTGTCGGGGTCGACGAGATGCTCGATGACCTCGCTGAACAGGACGGCGTCGGCGGAACCGTCGGCGAACGGAAGCCCGCCGTCGGTGAGTTCACCGCGTACGACGTACGGCAGATGCGCGTGGGCCCGCTTGAGCGCGTCCTGGGACCAGTCGACGCCGACGACGCGGTGCCCCGCGAGGAACGGGGCGGCGGCCGCGGCGGCGGTGCCGTCGCCGCAGCCGATGTCGAGGACGACGCAGGTGCGGGCGGTGGCGGGGCCGAGTGCGTCGGCGAGCATCCGGGCCTGGCGGAGGCTGCGGGCGTCGCCGGACGCGACGGGGACGGAGGGGTCCTCGTAGAAGTCCCGCAGGTCGCGGGGTGCCGTGCTGGTGCTGGTGCTCGTCATGGTGTCGTCCCCTCCTCCGTGTGCTCCGTGGCGTGGAGGTAGTGCTCGAAGAGGTCGCGCAGGTGGGCCCCGTCGCCGCTGCTGAGCAGGGTCTTCGACCACCGCAGGGCGACGTGCAGCCGGCCCGCGGTGGACGCCGTGGTCACGGTCAGGCCGCGGGGCAGCCGTGCGGGCGCGGAGAACCAGACGGCGTGCGCGCGTCCGGCGTCACCGAAGTCGAGGGAGTACGGAACCCGCCCGATGTTGCTGAGCAGCGTGGTGGAGGTCCAGGGCGCGGCTGCTCTGCGCAGGCCGCGCGTGACGGCGGCCCTGAGGGTGACGGGCAGGACGGGCGAGGTCAGGAGGGCGGCGCCGCGGCCGAGTTGGGGCCGGGGGAGCGCCTTGAGGGCGCGGGTGCGGTCGGCGGTGCGGCGCAGCAGCGCGCCGATGTCCTCCGGGCCCCAGTCCTCGGAGGTCAACTCGGCTGCGGTGAACGGCACTTCGACGAGCCGGGTGCCGTTCCCGATGGGCATCTCCATGCTGCGGGGCCGGTCGTCGACGGGCATGGTGATCCGGAAGGGCTTCGGCCGGGCCCCGTGCTCCCGGTTCCAGTGCGCGATCATCAGCGCGGTCGCCACCATGAGCTGATCGTTCACGGTGAACGGTGCCCCCTTGGGCCGCCGCGGCACCGGGAACTCGGCGACGAGCATGCCGTTGCCGGGCGAGGGCTCGGGGGTGCCGCGCGAGACGCGGGCGGGGGGAGCCCAGCTGCCGGGCGCGTCGTCGACCGGCTCCGCGCTCTCGGGCGCGGAGGCCGAGGGCGTACGCAGCGGGGGCGCGGCGGGGGAGTTGTCCTGTCCGCCGTACAGCTCGGCGGCGGTGGCGAGGACACGGAGGCAGGCGGGGCCGTCGAGGGCGGTGTGGTTGATGGTGAGGAAGAGGACGCTGCCGCTGCCGGCGGGGCGCCCTGAGCTGGATGGGGTGACGCCCGCGTCGGGGGCGCCGGCCCCCGACGCGGACGGGCTGTCGGCCGCCCCGGAACTGCCGGGCCCGGCGAGACCGGCCGCGCGGCTCGCGCCGCCCGCTCCGGCCGTGCCGCCCGCCCCTGCCGTGCCGCTCGTCCCTGTCGAGCCGCCCGCTCCGGCCGCGTCGCCCGAGGCGGTGGTGCTCGCCGCGTCGCCCGCATGCGCCGCACCGCCCGTGCCCACCGCCCCGCCTGCCCCGGCACCCTCGCCGGAAGCGATCACCTCCAGGCGGATCGGTGGGGAAGCCGTCAGGGGCGGGGCCTCGGAGAGGGAGCGGGTACGGGCCTTCTTCAGGGCGTCCCGTTCCGGGGTCGGGAAGGTGACCACCTCCACGTCGGGCCCCGCCGTCAGCTCCCACTCGTAACGGCGGCGGTACCAGGGCCCCCGCGCCTCCCGCATCAGGATGCGCGGGTGGCGGCGCAGGGCCTCGTCGAACGCGGCCTTCAGGCGGGCCGGGTCCGGTGTGCCGGGCAGGTGCACCTCGATGTGCACCGTCTCCGGCTCCTCCTCCTGGAGGCAGTGCCGGGAGACTTCGTCGACGACGGGGAACGGCACACGCCGCGGGGGCCGCTCGGGCCCGTCCGCGTGGCGTGCCGGCTGATCGAGTGCGGTCATCGGTCCGTGTCCTCCCCGGGGGCGGACGGCGCCGCGGCTCCCGCGAGCCCGTCCGTCGTCCTTGCCCTGCGCCGCCTGAAGCGCGTGGTCCGCGTGCTGCCCGGCGGCGTCGGTTCCGGCTGGGCGGAAGCGGGGCCCCTGGCGGAGATGGTCGAGCTGGTGGCCGCCTGCGGAGTGCCGTCGGCATCCGCACCATCCGCACCAGGACCGCTCTCCCCACGCTTCCGGCGCGGCAGCGGCGTCGTCCCCAGATCCCGGTCGGGACCCGGCGCGGGCGTACTGCCGCTCACCGGAGAAGGCGCAACCGGTGTCACCGGCGGAGCCGCGGGCGGCTGGTGCGAAGGCGGCTGGTGCGAAGGCGGCGGCCCCCATGCGGCGGCCTCGCCCCCTCCACCCGTGTCCCCGGATCCCGCCGGCGCAACCGTGGCGCTGCCCCGCACACTCACCAGCGCGGCGAACAGCGCGATGAGCGCCAGGAGTTGGGCCGCGGGGCTGAAGGCACCCGCGTCCGACGTGGTCGGCTCACCGGCTCCCGTCGCCGCCACGATCCCCGCCCCGGCCATCGCCACGAAGGCGAGCGGGACGAGCAGCGCGTGTCGGCGCCACGCGAGCAGCGCGAGCGCGGGCACGAGCAGGGCGAACCAGCCCGCGATCACCACGGCCACCAGCGTCAGCGCGACCGTGCCCAGGATCAGACCGGGCGCGGGCGGCGCCACGTCGGGCCCGTCCGGGTTCGGGTCGCGGCGCCGGATCAGGACCAGGGCGATCAGGGCGAGGACGCCGACACCGCCGCCGATCAGGCCGATCTCGTAGATCCGCGAGGGCTCGTAGCTCAGCTTGACGGTGCCGCCCTCGCCCTTGGGGACCAGGAAGCCCTGCTGCCAGCCGTCGAGCCGTACGGACGACAGCTCCTTGCCGTTGAGCGTGGCCTTCCAGCCGTCGTTGATGTTCTCGTACGTCGAGAGGTAGGAGGCCGAGCCCGCGCCCACCGACACCTCGCGGCGGTCGCCGAGCCAGTCCTTGATGTCGAGGGAGCGGGACTCCTTGTCGATGGTGCCCGGCGTCCCCTGCGTCAGCGAGACGTCCATGAGGGTGAGCGGGCCCGCGTCCCCGGCCTCGACGGTGTGTTCGCCGGAGCCGAGCGTCAGGGCCGTGTTCTCCGAACCCCGCGAGCAGAGCGTCACCTCGATGGGCCGCCGCTCGATCAGGTCCCGTACCGAACCCTTCGCGCTCGTGGCGTGCAGCTTGCCGTCGACGGCGAGGTCCGGGCCCTCGCCGCAGGCGAGTTCGAAGGTCTTCGACGCCTTGGGCTGCTTCGTCCGGTACTGGTCCAGGGCCGGGACGTAGACCTCGGTGAGGCCCACCGGCAGCTGCAGATTGTCGTCCGCCACCGGGTTGTGGACCGCCAGCGGCGCGGTCTCGGTGACCTTGATCGTCAGCTCGTCCGTGGTGATCGGTGAGAACCGCGCGTTGCCGTTCTCGTCGACGCCGACGATCGCCGCGCCGTCCGGCGAGCTGATCTCGACCTTCTCGGGGCGTGTCGAGAGTCCGCCCGCCGCGGGCAGGACGATCTCGCCGATCGGCTGCTTGCCCTTCCACTTCAGGTGGACCACGGGACTGTCACCGGCGATCCAGGCCGTCGTCAGGTCGCCGTCCGTGAGGTTGCGCGGCGACAGGCTGCCGCCGAGCTTCGACGTGGAGTCGGCGCTCGCGACGATCTGGTCCTTCTGCTCCGGTGCCACCTTGTAGAGCAGCTTGTCCAGCTCGGACCCCGGCAGGGCGACCGCGCTGGCCCGCACCTCGAACTCGGCCTCGGCCGGGGTCGAGAAGCGGCGGTGCAGTCCCGCCTCGGCGTTCACCGGCGCCAGCGCGCCCGGGTCCGACGCACGGTGCATCGAGTACGTCGTGGCATCGGCGCCCGCGGCGGCCTCGCGGCCGGCGTCGGCCCCGGTGTCCTTGGGCAGCTGAAGCAGCTTCGTCACGCGCACACCCGGGACGGTGATCTCCGAGAACCCGGCACCCGTCAGACCCTCGGAGCCGATCTGCGCGTCCAGGATGGTGACCTTGAGCCAGCTCGACTCACCGGCGGGCGCCTTGATGCTCTGGCGCATGCCGTTGGGCTGGAGCGAACTCGTCCGGCTGCCCTGCTCCGTCTCCACCCGAACCCGGGTGGGCGCGGCCCGCACGCCCTCCTGCGGCAGCGGGATGACCCGGATCGAGGACGGGATCGACTCCTTGGACCGGAACTCGGCCTTGATCCAGGCGCCCTTGGGCTTGCCCGGACTGCCCTCGGCCCACGCCGTGCTGGGGTTCCCGTCGAACGCGTTCACGGGGTCGTACTGCGGCAGGTGGAAGAGCCAGCTGCCGTAGCTCGACGCCGTCACGGACTTCGCGCCGCGCAGCACCGCCGTCGTCTGGTGCGCGATCCCCGTGGTGGGCAGGATCTGATGCGGCTTCTTGCCCGGTTCCTGCAGGGCGTCGCTCGCGTTGCGTTCGCCCGGCGTGTACGTGTAGGAGGTGTTGGAGCTGACCAGGCCGAAGCGCGTGTCGGCGCGGCGCAGGCCGTCACCGACCGCCTGCAGGCCGGGGGTTCCGACGCCCGGGTGGTTGTCGCCCGTCAGGACGGAGGGGCGGTCGCGCATCGCCGGGTCGGCGGACAGCTGGAGCAGCGACTCGGGGCCACCGCTCACCACGGCCGTGTTGGAGACCGGCTTGATCCCGGCCTGGCCGGGACGCTCGGCGCCCGCTCCCGGGGCGTAGATCTCCACCGCGCGCTCGCGCGGGTAGAGGCCCTCGACCTGGAGGGGAGTGTCCTCGGGGATGGTCCCGCCGGTCTCCTTGGGACCGAAGCCGGTGACGCGGTCGAAGCCCGACTCCTCCAGGGTCCGCTTCACGGTCGAGGTCGGCACGTTCCCGATCTGGTCGGGGTCGAGGTCATTGCGTACGACGACGTAGTACAGGCCCGCACGGGTCAGGTAGTCGCGCAGGCCGGGGACCGCGCCGCCCGTCGCCAGCGCCTGCTCGACCGCGTCCATCGCGCGCCGGTTGCCGGGCGTGCCGAACGGGACGTAGTCCCGCTGCGCCCAGCGCGACTCGGCGAGCACGTCCAGGGGCTGGTCGATGGGCGAGCCCCAGGTGTAGATGCCGTGCGCGGTGGCGGGCACCACGAGGGCGCGGGAGTCGGGGGAGTACTTCTCCAGCCAGTCGGCCGTGGCCTCCCAGTAGTTCGGCAGCTTCTGGAAGGAGCCGGGCTGGAGGATCGAGCCGTTCAGGTAGGGGAAGGCGAGACCGGGCAGCACGAGCACGGCGGCGATCAGCGGGGCGAACTTGCGCCCCCGCACCGGCCGCGCCCCGCGCGCTTGCGCGGCCACCCCGACGAGGTGCATCAGGCCGAAGACCAGCGCGAGCGCGAGGCCCGTCTGGAACTTGTAGATGTTGCGGAAGGGGACGAGCCCGCCGTTCAGCCACGACTGCACGGTGTCGTGGAAGGGGGCGCCGAACGAGCCGCCGTACCCGGCGAGCGTGACGAGCACGACCGAGAGGACGGTCAGGACGAGCCAGCGCCGCTCGGGCAGATCGCGCCGCGCGAGCCCGGCGAGGCCGAGGGCGGCGGCGAACGCGGAGCAGACCACGACGACCACGGATGTCGCGACCGACCACCCCGCGGGCAGCCAGGCCTCGCCGAAGTGCAGGTACGCGACCCAGTTGCCGGCGCCGCGCAGTGTCTCGGTGGCCGACATCGTGCCGGTCGTGGTGGCCGAGTTCTCCACGTACGGAAGGAAGTTCTCGCCGTAGATGCCGAGCATCAGCAGCGGCACGACCCACCAGGCGGTGGCGAGGATGACGCCCGGCACCCACCAGGTGATCAGCTTCCGCTTGCGCGGGCCGTTCGGTCGCGACAGGAGGTACAGGCCCACCGGCAGCAGGGACGCCAGCGTCGCCGCCGCGTTCACACCGCCCATGAAGGGGATGAAGAGCGCGGAGCGCAGGGCCGCCGACCGCGCGCTGATGCGGTCGTCGGTCAGCGGGAGCAGCACCCACGGCAGCAGGGCGCCGGGCAGCGCGGCCGCCGACGTCGATCCGACGACGACGGTGAACGTCGGCCACAGGGCGTACGCCACCGCGCCGAGCAGCCGGCTGGAGCTGCTGCCGATCCGCAGCCGCTCCGCGAGCCGCAGCGCGCCCCAGAAGGCGGTGGCCACGATCAGCGAGAGCCAGAGCCGCTCCGCGAACCACACGGGGAGCTGGACCAGGTCCGCGAGGCCGTAGAACGGCAGCATCGGCCAGGTATAGCCGACGTACTGGTCCTGGATGCCGCCGAAGCCGCCCCGGTCGTGCCAGAGCTGGCCCAGGTCGGAGAGGAACTGCCAGGGGTCGACGGCGACCCCCAGCTTGGTGTCGAACGTCATCCGCCCCGGCTTCACGGCGAGGAAGAGGACGAACACCACGGCCCAGAAACCCAGCAGCCAGCGCTTGGAGCGCGGGCCTCTGCCGGGTTCGGGGGCGTCAGCCGTGGGCCGGACTGCCGCCGGGGGTGGGGCCTGCACCGTGGTCATGGACACCGCCTGAGGATGAGAAGGAGATTCCAGGTGGCGAACTCGCGTACACCCGGCACTTTGGTGATGCCACTGGCCAGGAAGGGCCAGTAGCGGGACCGTGCGGACACGACGGTCACGTCGTTCCTCGCCCGCACCTGGCGCAGGGTCGGGCCGACGTGGTGAGCGAAGAGGTTCTCGCCGAGCGTGTGTTTGGCTGCCTTGCCGGTACGTCGTTCATAGCGGGCCCGCGCGCGGGCTCCGCCCAGGTAGTGCCAGGGCGCCCACTCGTGGCCGCCCCAGGGTGAGTACCAGTTGGTGAAGGAGACGTAGATCAGACCGCCGGGCTTCGTCACCCGCACCATCTCGCTGAGGAACGTCTGGGGGTCGTCCACGTGCTCGAGGACGTTGGAGGAGAAGGTGACGTCGGCGACGCCGTCCCCCAGGGGGAGGAGGTAGCCGTCGGCGACGACGGAGCCCTCCGGCGGTTTGGCGCCCAGTTCGGCCGGGTCCGGCTCGAAGAGGAAACTCTGCGCGCCGCGCCGCCGGAACTCCTCGGTGAAGTAACCGCCGCCGCCGCCGACATCGACGACGACGCGGTCCCTGACCGGCCCGTAGGCCTCGACCTGGTCGGCGGCGTCACGGGCGAGCAGGGTGTAACACCGCTCGGGCTCTTGCTGTTCGCGCATGAAGGCCCGGAAGAGGGTGACGGAACGGCGCAGGGACGGGTCCTTCACACGGACCCCTGAGGTGTCTGGTGGGTGGTCTGGTGCGTGACGATCGCCTCGTTGGCCACCGCCTGGAACTCGCGCACGGAATTGGCCCACCGGAAGCTGGTGGCCCGCTCACCGGCGGCCTTGCCGAAGGACCTGCGGCGCTCGGCGCTCAGCGCCAGGGTGCACCAGGCGGCGGCGAAGGAACTCTCGCCCCGGGCGAGCAGCCCCGTGACGCCGTCCTCGATGGAGTCGCGTACGCCCGGTACGTCGAAGCCGATCGCCGGGGTCGAGCGGGTCGCCGCCTCGGTGATGACCAGGCCCCAGCCCTCCACGGCGGAGGGGTGAAGCAGCATCCACGCCTCGCAGAGCAGCCGGTGCTTCTCGGCCTCGGAGACGTGGCCCTTGAACTCCACGCCGGGTCCTGCGAGCTGTTCGAGGCGGGCCCGCTCCGGGCCGTCGCCCACGATCACCAGGCGTCCTCCGGTGACGGGTCTGACGCGCTCCCAGAGCCGCAGCAGCAGGTCGATGCGCTTGTACTCGACGAGCCGTCCCATCGCCAGGAACAGCGGCTCGTCCGAGCGGGGATGGAGCGGACCCGGCTCCTCGACCCCGTTGTGGACTATTCGTATTCGCTCACGCTCGACGCCTATCGCGCGTAGCGCGGTGGCCGTCGACGGCGAGACGGCCACCAGGAGATTGCCGCGCTGGGCGCCGGAGAGCGACCAGTGCTCGAGTCTTCGGCCGAGCCGGGCCGCGGGAGCGAGCGCGCCCTGGAAGCGCATCGCCCACAGATCGGTGTGGACGTGGTTGACCAGGCACAGCGTGGGCCCGCGGTGCCACAGCGGCGCCAGGTACGGCATGCCGTTGCAGACCTCGACCAGCAGGTCGCAGTCGCCGACCTGCCGGGTGAAGGCGGAGCGCGAGCGCAGGTAGTGCCCGAGGTCACCGCCCGCCGACACGACGCGGTAGTCGCGGAAGGCGGCCGGACCCCCGCACAGGAGGGTGACCTGGTGGCCGAGTTTGCTGAGGCCGTCGGCCAGCCGGTCGACGAGCAGTTCGGATCCGCCCGCGGCCGGATTTCCGAGGTCGCGCCGGGCGAGGAAAACGATCCGGCGCGGCTGCGGGGGAGGTGCCGGAAGCCGTTGCGCGACCCGCGGTGTGGCGGTGCGCAGCGGGGAAGGCACGTGCTGGGGCATGCGTGCTCCAACTCGTCAGGGTGCGGAACCGTGAGGGTGCTGTGGGGCGTAGAGGGGGGTGCACCGTTCGGGGTCGCTTGCGGAGGTGCTGTGCTCGGACTGTGCGAGGGCGGTGCGGGGACTGTGTTTGGGGTGGGGTGGTTAGTTTTCGCCGCCGTGTTCGACGCGGCTACTCACCGAAGTGACAACTTCCGGTGTTTCAACAGCTGACGTCTCATCACATCGTGGTGGGTTGCAGGGCGGTTGGGGACGTATCGCTATTCGGACCGTTCGACTCCGGCGCCGAACCGGGACCGTTCGACCCTTGTGTCCCACTTTCGGACCGCCGTCCGCGAAGGACGAGCACGCCTCCCGCGATGGCCAGCAGCGCACCCAGCGCACCCGTGGCCACCGGCAGCGTCTCGCCCACCAGCTTCAGCCGGCTGCTGTCGTCGTCGGCGAGCCCCACCTGCGTCTTCTGCGTCTCGGTGGTGAACGCGATGCGCTTGCTCTCCAGCAGCACCGTCGCGTCCTTGTCCGAGCCGGGGGCGCGCAGCGTCTTGCGGGGGCCGATGGCCGCGAAGATGATCCGGCCCGTGCGCTTGTCGGCGACCAGCTCGACGCCGTGGTTGGAGTACCACTCCTCGGCGAGCACGTTGCTGCGCTTGGGCTGGCCCACCAGGCGGCCCGGCACCAGGCGGGTGCCGGTCTTCGCGGGCTTCACCTTGGCGGTGAAGCGGTAGCCCTCGTACCCCTGGATCTTCTTCGTGCCGCGGAAGGTCAGCGGGACCGTCGCGCCGAGGGTGTTGTCCCACCAGGTGTAGGAGCGTTTCTGCACGTCAAAGGGGAACTTGAGGTAGGCCTCACCCTCGAAGTACGGCTTCTCGTCGCAGCAGTGCACCGGCTTGTTCGTCTTGCGGTCGGTGACCCAGCGCTCCGTCGTGAACTGGAGCGAATCGTGCGGGTCCGCGGCCGGCAGGGACTTGTCCGGATCGACGGACGTGACCACGTCCCAGACCGCGTGGTCGCTGTTGCTGTCGTCCACGTCGCCGCGTACCTGACGCGTGATCGTGAGGTTTTTATCATGAACTGTCTTGATTTTCCCGGTGTCGAAATAGCTGCCCTTGCCCTTGAAGACGGTGGTGGTGTCGATGTCCACGGGCGTGCGTTTCGCGCGTGGCTCGACGTACCACGCGAGCATCGGGGCCAGGACGAGCAGAAAGACGCCGAGTCCGAGGAGGATCAGCGAGAGGGGCGAGGCTGTGCGGCGCATTCCGGCACTCCTGGAGGCAGGTGAGAAGTGTTACCGAGCCGTATGGGGCCGGAACGCTAGGCGGACCCTTGACGAAGTGTCAATGCGTTGATGAGACTGTGCACCTGCCGGACGGGGCCGGCAGGGGACTGTGCGCACGATCTTCCGCGCGACCTGGGTGGGGACGACCTCCAGCAGAGAGGCTGACCCTGACATGCACCGATTGCTCGCCGCCGGTCTGACCGTCGTAGCCGCCGCGGCACTCGCCGTGGCCGCCGCGCTCGGCATCGTCGCTGCCCTGAACGCGACGCCCGACCAGCCCAACACGCCCCTTGTGCACTACGAGACTGCCCCTCGGGGACAGTGAGTGGCGGCCGTGCCCGTGACCGAGAGCCAGGGTTCGCTGTCCGTCCGCTCGGCCTGGCGGGACGTACCTCCCCTGCAGGTGCGGCGGTTCGCCGCGCTCGCCCTGGACGAAGTGCCCGCACTCGCCCAGGACATACTGCGGGAGATCCGCGCCGAGTACCCCGGCCTGCCCGTCGTCCTGGACGAATCGGGCGAGCCCATGGCGCTCATCGGCATACGCCGTGCCCTGGAAGGCTTCGTCCAGCAGATCGCGTCCGCCGAAGGGCGGCCGTGCTATCCGCTGGAGGTCTTCCAGGAGTTCGGCAGGGGCGAGGGCCTGCACGGCCGCAGCCTCGACTCGCTCCAGGCGATCTACCGGCTCGGTGTACGGCTCGCCTGGCGCCGCCTGGCCGAGATCGGCCAGCAGATCGAGATCCCGCCACCGGCCATGTACGAACTGGCCGAGTCGGGCTTCGAGTATCTGGACGGCCTGGTCGACCAGTCCGTCCGCGGATACGCCGAGGCCGCGGCCCGGCAGGCCGGTGAACGGCTGCGGCTTCAGCGGAAGCTGATGGAGCTGCTGCTCTCCGAGCGGCGCGGGGAATCCGGCTCCGGCGGACCGGCCGATTCCGGTTCCGGTTCGCGCTCCGGGCCGTCCGGGTCGGGCCAGCCCGGCGCCCGCAGCGCGCTCGACGAACGGGCCGCCCGCGTCGGCTGGCAGCTGCCCGAGCGGGTCGCCGTCGGCGTACTGCTGCGCCCCGCGCGCGAGGCCGTGGCACCCGCCGTCGGCCAGGGCGTCCTGCTCGACATGGAGACCGAACAGCCCCGCATGGTCGTCCCCGACCCGGACGCGGCGGGCCGCCCCGAACTCCTGCGGCGCGCCATGGCCGGCTGGTCCGGCGCGATCGGCCCGCCCGTGCCGCTGGCCGACGCCGCGAAGTCGCTGCGCTGGGCGGAGGCCGCGGTCCGCCTGATGGAGCGCGGACTGCTGCCCTCCGGCGAGGTCCTGCACTGCACCGAGCACACCGAGGCCCTGGTCCTGCTCCAGCCCGAGGAGCTCATCGAGGACCTGGCCCGCCGCTGCCTGGCCCCGCTGGCGCACTGCGGGCCCGCGCACGCCCGCCGCCTTGCCGAGACCCTCCTCGCCTGGCTGGAGACGCGGGGCGGCGCTCCGGAGGTCGCGGCACGGCTCGGGGTGCATCCGCAGACGGTGCGCTACCGCCTTCGGCAGATCAGGGAGCTGTGGGGCGACGAGGTCGACGACCCGGACCGCCGTTTCGAGATGGAGCTGGTCCTCAGGGCGAGGCGGCTGCGAGGGGAGCTCGGGCGGGCGAACTGAGCCGGGCGCTCGGGCGGGCGAACTGAGCCGGGCGTTCGGACAGCCGTACGGACAGCCCTGCGGGTAGCCTGCCGCAATGGACATGGCGGTACACGCGCAGGCAGCACTCGGCGAGGGCCCCACCTGGGATTTCGCCGCCCAGCGGCTCATCTGGGTCGACATCCTGAGTTCACGCGTCCACACGTACGACCCGTCGACCGGGCACAGCTCGGTCATGGCCACCGAGCAGCACGTCGGCGCCGCGAAGCCGCGCGCGGGCGGCGGCCTGGTGGTCAACCTCCGGGACGGCGTGGGCCTCTACGACTCCGTGGCCGACGGCGGCGCCTTCCGCTGGCTGCACCGCGAGGTCGTGCCCGGCCGCCGGGGCAACGACGCGGCGGTCGCCCCCGACGGCGCGCTCTGGGCGGGCACGATGCGCTACGACGAGGGGACGGGCGGCGGCAACCTCATCCGGCTGACCGGCGACGGCGCCGCGACCGAGCTCCTCGGCGAGGTGTCCGTCAGCAACGGCCTGGGGTGGAGCCCGGACGGCCGCTCCCTGTACTACATCGACACCCCGACCCGGCGCATCGACGTACTGGACCTGCGCGACGACCAACTCCCCGGCTCCCGCCGCCCCTTGGTGACGATCGAGGAGGAGGCCGGGTACCCCGACGGCCTCACCGTCGACGCCGAGGGCTGCGTCTGGGTGGCCCTGTGGGACGGCGCCGCCGTCCGCCGCTACACCCCCTCCGGCGTCCTGGACCGGGTGATCGAGCTCCCGGTGCGCCGCCCGACGGCGTGCGCCTTCGGCGGTCCGGGGCTGCGCGACCTGTACATCACTTCCGCCCGCACGGGACTTGGGGCGCCGCACCCCCTGTCGGGCTCCGTGCTGGTGGTGCCGGACGCCGGGCAGGGCGTGGCGCAGGCGGCGTTCGCCGGTTAGGGGCGTCCGCGCCCGGCGCGGAACAGGCGGTTTGCCCCAGAGAGGGAGCCGATGCCGTTGGAACATTCGATTCCGCACACAACCTTCACGGCAGCGGCTTCCTCTGTTACCCGCGGCTCACTTAGCCTCCGTGCCTCATGGACTACTGCCACCCGTGCCACAGGCACCTCAACGGCGCCCTGGCCTGCCCGGGGTGCGGCACGCCGGCCGAAGCCTGCCGTGAGTACGCGGAGGCGGTCACCGCGCAGGACGAACCGGCCGGTTCCGAGCGTGCGTACGACGATGCGGCGCCGCGCGGCAGGGGCCGCCGCCGGGAGCGTGGCCGCCGGGCGCACCGGCGCAGACGCCGCAAGATCCTGCTGATCACCGCCGGGCTCGCGCTCGCGGCCGGCGGCCTGAGCCTGGCCGAGCTCGGCATCGAGGGCCCTTCGGAGGAGCCGACGGCGGCGTCGTCGCCGGACGGGGGAGCGGGCAGGTCCGCGTCACGTACGCCGGATGATCCGGAGAGCGGCACGGCGGCGGACGCGGAGGCCGCCGCGGCCGATGCGTCGGCTTCGGCTTCGGCGTCGAGGTCCGCGAAGGAGAAGGCGTCCGAGGCGGCGAAGAAGGAAAAGGAAAAGGACGGGCGGAAGGAGAAGGAAAAGGCCGGAGAGAAGACGGACGAGGCCGGCACGGACCCCGGTTCCGCACCTCCGGCCACGACCTCCGCGCCCGACGGCACCCCAAACGCCCCGGACACCCCCGGGACGACGCGCCCCACGCCCCCGCCGTCCACGCAGCAGCCGGACCCGACGCCCGAGCCGGAGCCGTCACAGACGTGCGACCGGTTCCTGTGGTGGTGCACCTGACGGACCGGCCGCCGGGGGCGACGGTCAGCCCGCGTCCTCGCCGATCATCCTGCGCAGCAGCCCGCGCAGCGCGAGCCGCTCCTCACGGGAGAGCTCGGCCAGCGGCTCCCGCGCGAAGTCCAGCGACTCGCGCAGGCTGCGGGCGACCTCCAGGCCCTCCTCCGTCGGCGCCGCGAGCTTCACGCGGCGGTCGGCCGGGTCGGGCCGCCGCTCGACGAGGCCGCGTGCCTCCAGCCGGTCGATGATCCCGGTGATGTTCGACGGCTCGCACTTCAGCTTCTTCGCTATGCGGCGCATGGGCAGGGGCTCCAGGGACAGCAGACCCAGGACGCGCGCCTGCGCACCGGTGAGGGCGTGCTTGCCCGCCGCCGCGTCGTACTCCTCGTAGTAGCGCGCGACGACCGTGCCGATGAGCTCGACGACTTCGAGCGTCAGGGGATCGGTGCGCGGGGGGCGGGAGCTGGTGGTGGCCATGGACTCCAGGCTACTCCGTTACTTGACATCATGAAATATGTAGGAGCATGGTTGTTTCACAACATGAAGCATTTTCGATACGACAGCCTGCTGGAAACGGCAGCCTGAGCAGCAGGAGGACGCCCGCATGTCCGTCACCCCCACCCCCGGGTCCGAGCAGCTCCCCGCCGTCAGCCGTGAATGGCACCTCGTGCGCCGCCCGCACGGCTGGCCGGTCCCGGAGGACTTCGCGCTGCGCGAGGCCCCGGTGGCCGCCCCGGCCGACGGTCAGGTCCTGGTCCGCAACCTGCACTTCTCCGTGGACCCGTACATGCGTGGCCGCATGAACGACGTGAAGTCGTACACCCCGCCGTTCCAGCTGGACCAGCCCATGCAGGGCGGTGCGGTCGGCGAGGTCGTCGCGTCGAACGCCGATGGCCTGGCCGTGGGCGACCACGTCCTGCACTTCGGCGGCTGGCGCGACTACGCGACCGTCCCGGCCAAGCAAGCCGTCAAGGTGGACGCACAGGCCGCGCCGCTCTCCGCGTACCTCGGCGTGCTCGGCATGCCGGGCCTGACCGCCTACGCGGGCCTCTTCGAGGTCGCCTCCTTCAAGGAGGGCGACGCGGTGTTCGTCTCCGGCGCCGCGGGCGCCGTCGGCTCCCAGGTCGGCCAGATGGCCAAGCTCAAGGGTGCCTCGCGCGTCGTCGGCTCGGCGGGCTCGGACGAGAAGGTCAAGCTCCTCGTCGAGGAGTACGGCTTCGACGCCGCGTTCAACTACAAGGACCCGCGCCCGGTCGTGGAGCAGCTGAAGGAGGCGGCCCCCGACGGCATCGACGTCTACTTCGACAACGTCGGCGGCGAGCACCTCGAAGCGGCCATCAGCCGCATGAACGTGCACGGCCGCGCCACCATCTGCGGCATGATCGCGGGCTACAACGACACCGAGCCGACGCCGGGCCCGCGCAACATGGCCATGATCATCGGCAAGCGCCTGCGCCTCCAGGGGATTCTCGTCGGGGACCACGAGGCGCTGCAGCCGCAGTTCGTGTCCGAGGTCGGCGCGTGGATTCGCTCCGGCGAGCTCAAGTACAACGAGACGTTCGTCGAGGGCGTCGAGAACGGCGTCGAGGCGTTCCTGGGCATGCTGCGCGGCGAGAACACGGGAAAGATGATCGTTTCCCTGGTCTGAGGCGCGGGCATACGAGGCTCAGCGCCGGATGGTTTTCCGGCATCCGATAAAGTGATTCCACATTGTCGCGACTGTGGGCGCGCATCGCGGAACATCTCAGGAGGAACCGGCACTTATGTCCATCCAGCAGATCGACGTCAAGTACACCGCCGTCGCCACCGCCGAGAACGGCCGTGACGGCCGCGTCGCCACCGATGACGGCAAGCTCGACGTCGTCGTCAACCCGCCGAAGGAGATGGGCGGCAGCGGCGCGGGCACCAACCCCGAGCAGCTCTTCGCGGCCGGCTACAGCGCCTGCTTCCAGGGTGCGCTCGGCGTGGTCGCCCGCAAGGAGAACGCCGACATCTCCGGCTCGACCGTGACCGCCAAGGTCGGCATAGGCCAGACCGAGGCCGGCGGCTTCGGCCTGGAGGTCGCGATCACCGCCTCCATCCCGAACGTGGACGCGGCCACCGCGCAGTCCCTGATCGAGAAGGCGCACCAGGTGTGCCCGTACTCGAGCGCCACGCGCGGCAACATCAAGGTGGAGCTCGCGGTCGCCTGATCGGCGTGATCACTTACGTGGCGGAGGGCCGCACCCCGGACAAGGGGTGCGGCCCTCCGCCACGTCAGGTGACGGCGGCCGTGTGGATCGCCCGCACAAGGCGCTCGTCCTCCGGGGGCGGCCCGCCGGGGAAGGGGAACCTGCGCCGCGTGTAGCCGTAGGCGAGCCCGCTGCGCGGATCGGCGAACGCCTGCGAGCCGCCGACGCCCTTGTGCCCGATGGACCCCGCGCCGAGGAACGGATACCCCGCTTCGGCGGTGTTCTGGAACCCCACCCCGAAGGATTTGTGGGCCTGCGCCACCAGGTCGTACCCGTTGGAATGGATCTGCCCGAACTCGGCCACGGTGTCGGCCTTCAGGAGCGGCTCCCGGCCGTCGAGCCCGGTGACCGCCGCCGCGTACATCCCGGCGAGACCGCGCGCGGAGGCTACACCGCCGACGGACGCGGGCCCCTTGGCGCGCACGAGACGGGAGTTGGGGAGCGCCTCCAGATCGGTGGGGTGGGCGCCGTTGCGGTTGAAGGCGATGGAGTTCAGGGTGTCCGGCTGCGGCGGCTGCGCGTCGAGGGTGGCTTGCTCCGTGGCGGACGGGATCATCGGCAGGACGGAGCGGAAGCGGGGTTCGAGCGCCTCGGGGAGCCCGAGGTGGAAGTCGAGCCCGTGCGGGGCGCGGACCCGCTCCTCGTACGTCTCCTGCAGTGTCCGACCGGTGGCCCGCAGGACGACCTCGCCGGCCAGCGCGCCGATGGAGAGGGCGTGGTAGCCGAAGGCGCTGCCGGGGCGCCAGTAGGGCCGCTGGGTCGCGAGACGGGCGGCGACGGCGCGGTCGTCGGCGATCTCCTCGGGGCTGAACCCGCTGTCGGCGCCGACGACGCCCGCGCGGTGCGAGAGGAGCTCCCTCAGGGTGATGCGTCCCTTGCCCTCGGCGGCGAACTCCGGCCAGTAGTGGGCCACTTCGCGATCCAGCTCCAGGACGCCGTCCTGGACGAGCAGGGCGATGACGAGGTGGGCGGCGCCCTTGGTGGAGGAGTAGACGCCGAACAGCGTCCCGGGCCCGGTGTCCGGTCCCACCCACAGATCGACGACGGGCCTTCCTCGTACGTACGCGACGAGCTGCGCGGCGTGATCGGGCTTCTCCCCGGCGAGCAGGGAGGTGAATTCCCTCCGCACGGCTTCGTATCCGGTCGCGGTGGTGCCTTGAACCCTGATCTCACGGGTCATGTGTTGCGTCACCTCCCTGGGCCTGCCCCGCAAACGCCGGACGGGCTGAATTATCAGCCCCTCCGGCGTTCGAGGACGAACTCGGCGGTGTGGGCTACCCCTTAGCCCACACTCAACAAAGCCCGCCCCACCTGCGGGAACACTCCCTTCGGATGGTCGCGGAACAGTGGCTCCGTGCCGAACAGGACCACACGCGATGTCGCGGCGGAACCACTCACCACAGAAGCCTGGCCCGCGGCGTCCGCGGGGCCACCCGCACCGTTCGCCGCCCGCCAGTGCCCGGAAAGCAGCGGATTCCCGGCACCGTAGGACTGCTCGACCCGCACCCCGCTCCCGAGCCCCTTGAACCACATGGGCGCATAGACGAACGAATGCTCCACCGCACCCCCGGTCACGGCACCGCCGGAATTCACCACCCGCACCACGCCATTCGCATCCCCGTTCCCGGAGACCGCCTCAACGGAAAGCAGCTTCGCGTCCGAGTTCAACGCGGCGCCCTGCGCACCACGCCCGACAAGTCCGCCCCCACCGGCGAGGAAAGCGTCGAGCCCGGCCCGAGCCCCGGAATTCAGCTCGCCATAGGAAAGCCCCGCCGAAACGAACAGCGCGTCCGCACCCGATTTCTTCCAGTCGAAACCGGCGTTGAGGACATCCGTGGAAACCGGCACCACGTCGAAGTTCATCTCCCGCAGCGCGAACAGCTCCCCAGGAGTGACGGCCGCCGCGACCCGCGTCGCGCGCACGAGCGCCCCGCCCTTCGCCTTGGTCGCGTCGAAGGCGACGTCGTACTTCTTCGCCGCCGCGCTCGCCGCGCCCCGCGCCGAGGACGGCAGGATCACACTCCCGTCATCGGCCCGCCGCACGGAAGTCCCGCGCGCCAGCAGCCAGTTCAGGGCAGCGACCTCCCGCGCGTCGTCCAGCCGCAGCCGAAGATCCCCGCGCGATGCGACCTGGCCGACCCGTGACGCGGAGTCGACGACGCGCGAGCGCACACCGGTCAGCGAGCCGCCCCGCACGGAGTCCACCGTCGCGCCCCACAGCCGCCCGAGGCTCCACCCCGAGATGTCGTACATGGTGGACACCTTGTCGCTGATGTCCCGACCGTCGGCGAGCATCACATTGGCGAGCCCGCGCTTGGGCTGACGCATGTCGATGACGTACGAACCCTCGGAGTACGAGACGCCGCCGAGCCTGAAGTCCCGTGTCGCACGCCGGACTTCGACGTCATTGTCCAGCAGGTGTGCCACCAGGCGCGAGGCTGCCGCCGCCGAACGCTGGCCGCGCTCGCCCTTCTCCTTGCCCCGCGGAATCACGTACGCACGGGGGAATTCGGTCGTGTAGACGTCCTCCGGGCCGATGCCCGGCACCCCGGGCACGGTCTCCGGGGACACCGGCACCTGCGCCGCGCCCGTCGCGCCCCGCCGGAACGTCTCGATCTGGTCGGCGATCACCGACGTCCGGTGCTTGTGCGTGTAGTCGAGCGTCGCCGTCATCGCGGCCCCCGCGATGTCCACGTTGATCGCGGAGCGGCGCCGCAGCTCCGGCACGGGCAACTCGTCGTACTCGTCGTTGTTGACCGCCATCGGGAACTCGATGGTGTGCGCGGCGACCGCGCCGTGGAACGGCATGTACTGCGGGGTGAAGATCGGCGGCCAGTCGTCCCAGCCCTCTTCCTGGTCGCGGAAGGGGATGACGGCCGGCTCCACGCCGTCCTTCTCGGGGGTGTAGCCGAGGCCGTTGACCGCGGCTTCCATGCCGAGGGCGTTGGCGTAGGTGTTCTTGAGGAAGAGGTCGTACTCGTAGTTCTCGCCGTGCGGGGGAGTCGTCGGCTCGATCAGCGTGCCGTTGACGTACCCGTGCAGGTCGATCATGACCGCGGGCTGCTTGTCGATGGCGACCTGTCGCATCGCGCGGACCTCGGGCTGCGACGCGGTGATGAAGTCGCGGTTGAGGTCGAAGCCGTTGGCGTTGGAGCGGGTGCCCGCGATGCGGCCGTCGGGGTTGGCCGTGACGTTGAAGTACAGCCGGTTGTGGGCGAGCAGGTCCTTCGACGTGGCGTCCTTCGCCTTCGCCAGCTTCTCGATGAGCTTCAGGGCGGCGTCCGTGCCCTCCCACTCGTTGCCGTGGATGTTGTTGTTGATGAAGACCGGCGTCTTGTACGAGGACTTGACCGCCGGATCCTTGGCGGCGGCGCCCGGCGCGTTCTCGATGAGGTCGCGCATCCGCTCCTGGCGGGCGGTCTCCTTGGCCGACTCCGGCGCGGTGACCGTGACCAGGTAGAGCGGGTGACCGCCCGCCGAACGGCCCGCGATCTCCACGCTGACGCGGTCGCCGATGCCCTGGATGTCGTTCAGCTTCGGGGCTATGGAGTGATAAGGGGAAAGGCCCAGTTTTATCGACTTGTCGTCAGGATTGGCGGGAGGCGGCGTGAGCTTCTGCTCGCGGGGATAACCGCGGTTCTTGCCGCGCCCGGCATCGAGCCCGGGGCTCTTTGCGGCCCCCAGCGCCCGGTCGGCGGCGCTCTTCGGCGCCTTGGCGGCCCGGTCCGTGCTGCTGAGGGGCGAGCCCTCGCGGAGGATGTCGCGACCGCCCGGACTCGGGTCCGCGGTCGCGCTGCCGGGGGCGAGCGTAGTGAACAGAAGGGCGCCCGCCGAGGCGAGGGTGGTGAGCAGAACGGGTCTGGATGGCCGGGATATGCCCATACGTACCTCCGGGAATGAAGTCGGTACGCGTGGTCTACCGTCTCAACCCCCGCGCAACAAGAGGGCCTTCGGCCGCACGAGTCCCATGGGCCGCGAGGCCCCGACCGGCGGATAGGCTGTGCCGCATGCGTGATCTGGGACGAGGCTTCGGCTATTTGATGAAGGGCCAGCGCTGGGTCGCCCAGCACGGCAAGCAGTTCGGGGTCGGCCTGCTGCCCGGCCTGATCACCCTGCTTCTCTACGCGGCCGCGCTCGTCGCGCTCGCCCTGTGGGGCGCGGACTTCGTCGGCTGGGCGACGCCCTTCGCGGACGACTGGTCCTCGCCGTGGATCGGCCTGTTCCGCGGCTTCCTCACGGCGCTGCTCTTCGCCCTCGCGCTCCTGCTCTCGGTGATCACCTTCACGGCGTTCACGCTCCTGGTGGGCCAGCCGTTCTACGAGTCGCTGTCGGAGAAGGTCGACATCTCCGTCGACGGGTACGCCCCCGAGTCGGGCCTGCCGCTCTGGCGCGAACTGTGGATCTCCGCACGCGACAGCCTCCGCATCGTCCTGCGGGCCGCCGTCTGGGGCATCCTGCTCTTCGCCCTCGGCTTCATCCCGGTCGTCGGCCAGACCGTGGTCCCGGTGGTCGGCCTCTGCGTGACGGGCTTCTTCCTGGTCGAGGAGCTGACGGCGGTGGCGCTGCAGCGCCGGGGCGTCGAAGCCCGCGAACGGCTCGCGCTGCTGCGCGCCCGCAGGCAGCTGGCGTGGGGCTTCGGCACTCCGCTCGCCGTGGCCTTCCTGGTCCCGTTCGTCGCGGTGTTCCTGATGCCGGGGGCGGTCGCGGGAGCGACGCTGATGGCGCGGGAACTGATGGGCGAGGACGGCGGCGGCCCGGACGACCCGCGGGGACCGGCCGGTTCGGCCAACGCGGCCGACACAGCTGACCCGGCCGACTCGACCGGTCCCGGCGGGCAGGCGTCCGCTACCGGCGGGCGTCCATAGCGGTCGTCAGGATTCCCCGCACCTGCGCGATGATGTCGAGGCGGTTGCGCACGAACTCCGCATCGGTGATCTTGCCCGTGGCCGGGTCCGTGTTGCCCGCCCCGAACTGGAGGATCGGCGTGTGCACATGGCCGCCGGGCAGCCGGTCGTGCAGCCCGAGGCGGTCGCGAAGGAGCGTCGCCCGGTAGGCGATCTCGTTCGACAGGTAGTTGCCGCCGCCGCCCTCGCGGGCCGTCGACCCCGCGGTGGGCCCCTCGGGGCGGACCACGGGAGCGGTCTGGCCCGCCGGGATCTCGGTCACCGACGTGTTGTCGTACACCGGGAAACGCCCCGTCTCGGCGCTCACGATCTCCTTGTACGGGAGGGTCGTCGACGTCCACTGCGGCTGCGTAGCCGGGTCGGTGACCGGGACGGTCTCCGTGCGCGAGAGGTTCTCGTTGTCGGGGAAGCCGCCCCGCCAGGCCCCGTTGGTCCGCTCGATGTCGAAGCGTCCGGCACGGCCCTGGCTGATGGTGGTGAAGAGGTCGACGCGGGGGAGATGGGAGCGCAGGGTGCGCTCGACCGTCCCCTTGGCGAAGTCGTCCCAGCGGACGGGGAAGACGGCGGCCTCCACGCGGGCGGGCCCGTCGGCGGTGTCGATGACGGTGCCGTCGAGCGCGAGGGCGGTGGCGCCGGACGGGTTGCTGATGCGGACGTCCCGGTCGAGCGTGAACGGGTCGAAGCCGGTGACGAGGATGCGCTTGATGCGGTGGCCCGCGCGGTCCTTCCCCGACCGGTCCTTCCCCGCGCCGTCCTTCCCCGCACGGTCCTTCCTCGGGAAGTCGATGGAGTCGTGCCCGCGCGAGGCGTCCTCCAACGCCCTTACGAGACGGCCGTGCTGGGCCTGGCTCACCCCGAAGCGGGTCGGCTCCCACTGCCGCAGCTCCCGGGTCATGCCGAGCCGGGCCCAGTACAGCGGCCGGTCGTCGTCCCGGCTCAGCTCGTCGGTTCCTCCTGCCGCTGGACCCCGACCCTGCGCCCGGTCGACGGCACGCCGCCACAGGGCCTCTCCCTGCCGTTCGACGACGCGCTTGGCCTCGCCGTACGAGTGGGCGCGGCCGAGGGCCCGCGCGAACTGCGGTGCCACGGCGTCGAATCCGCTGCGGCGCAGGATCTCCTGCGGCGCGGCCCGGTCGAGGCGCTGCTCCTCGGCGGTGGCGGCCGGTGCGGTGGTGGCCGCCGACGCGGGCACGGCGGCCAGCGACAGCAGGAGGGTGACGCCTATGGCGGCGATGCGGTGGGGTGCGTTGGGCGTGAGTGACACGGGAGTCCTTCCGTGGCCGGTGGGGGTGGCCGCAGTATCCCGGCAGAGAGGCGACGCCCGCTAGTGATCCACGGCGGCGTGATCCGCGAGGACCTCCCCGATCACGTGGCGCGCGATCCTCGCGACGACGGGATTCCTCGTCCGGTAGTACGGCAGCTCGATGAGCGCGATCGAGAGCGCCCAGCCGCGCCCCCGCGCCCACGTCGCGTCATCGACGTCCAGCGCGGCGCGAAAGCCCGGCCGCGAGTCGGCCGTCAGCAGGCTCCACGCGGTCATCAGGTCGACCGCGGGTTCGCCGTGCCCCATGCACCCGAAGTCGATGACGGCGCTGAGCCGGCCGTCGGCGGTGAGCAGGTTCCCCGGCTGCAGATCGGCGTGCACCCAGACGGGCGGCCCGTCCCACCGGGGCGCGCGCAGGGCGGCGTCCCAGGCGGCGGTGGCGGCACCGGTGTCGATGATCCCGTCGAGCCGCGCGATGGCCTCGCGGGTGGCGCCGTCACGGGAGGCGAGGGGCCCGCGGCGGTACGCGGGAGGCGCGTCGGCGGTGTCGACGCGCTGGAGCGCCCGGACGAACTCCGCCAGGTCGGCGGCGAACAGGCCGGGTTGGTCCACCGCGCCGACGACCGGATTCTCGCCCTCCAGCCAGCGGTAGACGTACCAGGGCCAGGGGAAACCCTCACCGGGCTCGCCCATCCCCAGCGGCGCGGGAACGGCGAGGGGCAACAAGGGCGCGAGCCGCGGCAGATGCCGCACCTCCCTCTGTACGTCCTCGACGCCCCCTCGATGCGCGGGAGCCGGACGGCCATGTCGTCGCCCAGCCGGTAGATGGCGTTGACGGTGCCGTTCGAGTCGACGGGCTCGACCGCGAGATCCGACCAGGCGGGGAACTGCGCGGCGAGCAGCCGGCGTACGAGTGACGTGTCGATGTCGGCTTCGTCGGCGTGCATCTTGGCGCGGGACATGGGGCCTTCCGGGACGTCGGGGGAGCGAGGACCGACGTTGATCGAAGCCGCCCGGGGCGGGTCGGGTCAACCGGATTCCCCGCCGTCACTCACCGCCGCCGCCACCCCCGAGCAGGGCCAGGAAATCCCTGAACGCCCCCGCCATGTCCACCGATTCGGGGTCCAGGAGCCACTGGTACTGGAGGCCGTCCATCACCGCGACGAGCAGCGGCGCCGCCGCCTCCGGGGTGAGGCCGCCGGGGAGCCGGTCGCCGTACTCCACGCGCAGGACCGCCGCGAACTTCTCCCGCACCGAGCCGTACCGCTCGGTGAAGTACTCCCGTGCCGGATGCCCGTCCGTGACACTCTCGCCGAGCAGGGCCGAGAAGGTCTGGATGATGCCGGGGCGCATCGCGTTGTACTCGACGAGCGAGCCGAGCAGGTCCAGGCGGATCTCGTTCGCCGGCACCGCGTCCCACTGGTCGCGGGCCTCCAGGACGGCGACGAGCAGGGCGTCCTTCGTGGGGAAGTAGTGCAGCAGGCCCTGCTGGGTCAGGCCGACCCGCTCGGCGACGGCGCCCAGGCTCGCGCCCCGGTAGCCGCGCTCGGCGATCACCTCGAAGGCGGCCCGGAGGATCTCCGCGCGCCGCTCCTCGCTTCTGGCCCTGGTCGTGGTCCTGGTCGTGGTCCTGGCCTTGGGCGCCATCGCGTCTGCCCCTTCACGTTCTCGGTCCTGCTCGCGGGACGACCGTACGTCATGCCCCTCTTAAATATAACGTCCAGATCACGAAAACTACCGAGCTACAGGTAACCGAGGCAGGATGGAGGGACCGTACGGAACGGACTTGGACTTCAACGAGGAGGTACCGCCATGGCGGGAACCCAGGGCCCCGGAGCCACGCAGGCCGACCAGGCGCGCGAGGCGGTCGTGGAGGCCGCGCTCGGCAAGCTCGACCTGGACGCCAAGGCCCGGCTGCTCGGCGGGCGCGACATGTGGTCGCTGCACCCGCTGCCCGAGATCGGCCTGGCGCCCCTCGTGATGTCGGACGGCCCGATCGGCGTGCGCGGCACCCGCTGGACCGCCGACGACCCCTCCATCGCTCTGCCGTCCCCGACCGCGCTCGCCGCCACCTGGGACCAGGACCTCGCCCGCCGCGCGGGCGCCCTCCTCGCCCAGGAGGCCCGCCGCAAGGGCGTCCACGTCCTCCTCGCGCCCACCGTCAACCTGCACCGCTCGCCGCTGGGCGGCCGGCACTTCGAGGCGTACAGCGAGGACCCGTATCTGACCGGCGTCATCGGCACCGGCTATGTCCAGGGCGTGCAGTCCGGCGGCGTCGGCACGACCGTCAAGCACTTCGTCGCGAACGACGCCGAGACCGACCGCTTCACCGTGGACAACAAGGTCGGCCCGCGCGCCCTTCGCGAGCTCTATCTCGCGCCGTTCGAGGCGATCGTCGCCAACGCCCACCCCTGGGGCATCATGACCGCGTACAACCAGGTCAACGGCTCGACGATGACCGAGCACCGCTACCTGGTCAACGAGGTGCTGCGCGGCGAGTGGGGCTTCGACGGCTGCAACGTCTCCGACTGGATGGCCGCCCGCTCCACCACCGGCGCCGTCGAGGGCGGCCTCGACGTCGCCATGCCGGGGCCGCGGACCGTCTACGGCGAGGCGCTCGCCGAGGCGGTGCGCGCGGGCCGGGTAAAGGAGCCGGCGGTCGACGAGGCCGTGCGCAACGTCCTGCGGCTCGCGGCCCGCGTCGGCATCCTCGACGGCGCCGAGCCGGTGGTCACCGACGTGCCCGCCGAGATCGACGGCGAGTCCCTCGCCCGCGAGATCGCCCGCCGCGCCTTCGTCCTCGTACGCAACGAGAACGACGCGCTGCCGCTGCGCCCCACCGCCTCCGTCGCCCTCATCGGCGCCGCCGCGCGCGACGCGCGCGTCCTGGGCGGCGGCTCCGCCACCGTCTTCCCCGCCCGCGTCACCTCCCCGCTCGACGGCCTGAGGGCGGCACTCGGCGATGACGCGCTGACGTACGCCGTCGGCGCCGACCCGAGCGACGAACTCGCCCCCGCCGACAAGGGGTTCGAGCTGCGAGCCATCTGCCGCGACGCGGACGGCGACGTCCTGGGCGAGGGCAACCTCCCCTCCGGCCAGGTCCAGTGGATCGGCGACGACCTGCCCGAGGGAGTCAGCCACGAGACGATGGCCTCCATCGAGGTCGTCGGCACGTTCACGCCGCGCGCGAGCGGTGAGCACTCCTTCGGCACGCGCGGGCTCGGCGCCTTCACGCTCTGTGTCGGCGGCGAGGTCGTCTTCGAGGGGTCCGAGGTGATGGGCCCCGAGTCCGACCCCTTCGAGGCGTTCTTCGGCTCGCCGGTCGAGCGCGCCAAGGTGCGCCTGACGGCGGGCGAGCCGGTCGAGGTCTCGCTCCTGCACCCCCTCGACAAGGAGTACGAGGCCCCGCTCCCCGGCGTCGTGTTCTCCTTCGTGCACCTGGAGCCGCGGCGCGACCCCGACGAGCTGATCGCCGAGGCCGTCGAGGCGGCGCGCGGCGCCGACACGGCGGTCGTGGTCGTCGCCACCACCGAGCGCGTCGAGTCCGAGGGCTTCGACCGGCAGGACCTGCGGCTCCCGGGCCGCCAGGACGAACTGGTGCGCGCGGTGGCCGAGGCCAATCCCCGCACGGTCGTGGTCGTCAACTCCGGCTCCCCGGTGGAGCTTCCGTGGCGCGAGGACGTCGCGGCGGTGCTGCTCGGCTGGTTCCCGGGACAGGAGGGCGGCGCCGCGCTCGCCGACGTGCTCCTGGGCGCGCGGGAGCCGGGCGGACGCCTGCCCACGACATGGGGCGCCCTCGCGGACGCCCCGGTCACCCGCGTCACCCCGTCCGACGGCGAACTCGCTTACACCGAGGGCGTGTTCATCGGCTACCGCGCCTGGGAGAAGGCGGGCGCCACTCCCGCCTACGCCTTCGGCCACGGCCTCGGCTACACCGACTGGACGTACGAGTCCCTCGTCGTGGAGGGCACGACGGCCACGGTCCGCGTCCGCAACTCCGGCCCCCGCGCGGGCCGCGAGGTCGTCCAGGTCTACCTCGCCCCGACCGCGAACGACGGCGACCGCCCGGCCCGCTGGCTGGCCGGCTTCTCGGGCGCGGAGGCGGCCCCCGGCGAGAGCGTGGAGGTACGGATCGAACTCCCGCGCCGCGCCTTCGGGATCTGGGACGATTCCGCCAACTCCTGGTCCCATCAGGGCGGTTCGTACGAGATCCAGGTGGGCCGCTCCATCGCCGACCGCAGGCTGAGCGAGACGATCACCGTCTGACTCTCGGCGCTCCCCGTTATCCGCTCAGCGCTCCCCGCTCCCCGCTCCCCGCTCAGCGAACCGAGAAGCCGTACACCGTCTCCGACGTGTACACCCCACCCGGCCGCAGCACCGTCCCAGGGAACTCCGGCCGGTTGGGGGAGTCGGGGAAGTGCTGCGTCTCCAGGGCGACGCCGTCGCCGGGGCCGAACGGCAGCGGCTCCTCGAAGTGGTCGGCCGTGTACAGCTGGAGGCCCGGCTCCGTCGTCGCGACGGTCAGCACGCGCCCGGAGGCGGGCTCGCTCAGCTCCGCCACCTCGACCGGCCGCGCGGTCGCCCCCTTGTCCAGCACGTAGTTGTGGTCGATCCCGGACCCGACCTTCCGCGCGGTCCGGAAGTCGAAGCGCGTCCCGTCGACCTCCTCGTACGCCCCGGTGGGAATCTGCGCCCCGTCCGTCGGCGTGAGCCGCGCCGCGTCGATCCGCAGCTCGTGCCCGGCGGCGCTGCCGCTCCCGGCCCCGGCGAGGTTCCAGTACGTGTGGTTGGTGAGGTTCACGACCGTCGGGGCGTCGGTCGTCGCCTCGTAGGTGATCCGCAGCGCGCCCGCCTCGTCCAGCGTGTACGTCGCCGACACCGCGAGCCGCCCGGGATAGCCCTCCTCGCCGTCCGGGCTCACCCGGGAGAGCCGCACCCCGTGCTCGACCTCCGCCGCGTCCCACACCCGCTTGTCGAAACCGGCCGCGCCGCCGTGCAGCGCGTTGGGCTCGTTGTTCCGCGCCAGGCGGTACGTCCGGCCGTCGAGCGTGAACCCACCGCCCGCGATCCGGTTCGCGTACCGGCCCACAAGCGCCCCGAAGTACGGCCCGGGATGATCGAGATAGCCCCGCAGATCGTCGAAGCCGAGGGCCACCGGCTCGCGCCGCCCGGACCGGTCGGGAACTTCCGCCGACTGGACAATCCCGCCGTACGTCAGGACGCGTACCCGCACCCCGCCCCTTTCCAGGGTCCAGCGATGGACGGGGGTGCCGTCGGGGAGCGTCCCGAAGAGTTCACTGCGCATGATCGCGACCCTACGCCGGGCCGCGGGGCCGCCGGACCCTCAGGCCCCGGGATCCTTGGGATCCTTGGCCTTCACCTGCCGGTAGGCCAGCTCCGCGAGCCGCTCCTGGCCGTTCTTGCTGGGGTGGAACCAGTCCCAGTGGCTCAACTGGTCGCCGTCGAAGCGGTAGTCGAAGACCGCCCCGCCGTCGTACCGGCAGCGCAGGTCCTTCGCGCACACGTCCTTGAGCACGTCGTTGTAGGCGATCACGCGATTCTGGACGGTGGCCCGCCGCTGCGTCGCCGACGCGGCCAGGTCGTCCGGGTCCGCCAGCATCGAGGCGCAGATGCCCAGCTTCCAGATCTGCTTGCCCAGCGCGTTGGTGCGCCCCTGGGACCAGAGCCGCTTCAGGTCCGGCACGGAGGCGACGTACACCTGCGTCTTGGGAAGCTCCCGCCGCAGCGTGCGCATCGCCTCCTCGAAGTCGGCACGGAACTCGGCGACCGACGTCATGGAGTCCGCCGAAGGGCGGCAGGCGTCGTTCGCGCCCGCCATCACCGTGATCAGCTCGGGGCGCTTGAGCGCGGCCTGCTCGACCTGCCCGGAGAGATCGTCCATCCGGGCGCCGGTCTTCGCGTAGTTCCAGCTGTGCCCGGCGGCCCGCTCCTTGCCGAGCAGCCGCGTCGCGAGGCTGCGCACATCGGAGCCCGTGCCGGTCGCCCAGGACGCCTCGGGGCAGTCGGCCAGCACCGAGCAGGCGTCGAAGCCGCGGGTGATGGAGTCGCCGACGGCCGCCAGGGAGTTCGGACTGGTGTTCCAGATGGGGGTGGGCTTGGGGGACGGCTTGTCGTGCGCCGATGGTCCATTGGGTGCGGGGGAGTTGCCGCCGGAGGCGTCGCACGCGACGATCGCGGCGGTGGCGACGGTCGCGGCGAGAAGAACCGCCGTCGCGGTGGCGACGGCGGCGCGCGGGCGGTTCCTTCGGTTCCGCATCCCCAGGTCCCCTCTGTTGTCGTGGCCGTCGTAGGCCGACCGCGCCGTTTCGGCGCCCCTGCGGGTGAATGGTGGGCGATTCCTGGCCCTTGGACCGACGGTACGTCACACTCCTTGCGCCGCCGCACGGTAGCCTCGCCACCCAGTGGCACCCTGCGCTTTCGGTTCCGCTAAATTACATCACGTCACATCTGTCCTGTTTTCGGAGTTTCCGGATTCGGGGCCACAACGCTCGGCACGGGCGCGAGGCCGCTGGGGAAGGCGAACCTCGACCCACACTGGAGGTCCCGGTGACGACACGTGGAGTTCTGTACGTGCACTCCGCACCGCGCGCGCTGTGCCCGCACGTCGAATGGGCAGTCGCGGGCGTTCTCGGCGCGCGCGTCAACCTCGACTGGATCAGGCAGCCCGCGGCGCCCGGCAGCTGGAGATCGGAGTTCTCCTGGCGCGGCTCGGTGGGCACCGCGTCCAAACTCGCCTCCGCCCTGCGCGGCTGGCAGCTGCTGCGCTTCGAGGTCACATCGGAGCCGTGCCCCACGGCCGAGGGCGAGCGGTACAGCGCCACACCCGAACTCGGCATCTTCCACGCGGTCACCGGAATCCACGGCGACATCCTGATCCCGGAGGACCGCCTGCGCGCCGCCCTGGCCCGCTCCCAGCGCGGCGAGAGCAACCTGGAGGCCGAGCTAGCCAAGCTGCTCGGCAAGCCCTGGGACGACGAACTGGAGCCTTTCCGGTACGCGGGCGAGGGCGCCCCGGTGCGGTGGCTGCACCAGGTGGTCTGACACACGCCTGCCGTTCTTCCGGCGCACTCCTGACGTACTTCTGGCGCACACGGCGAAGGGCCCCCACCGCACGGTGGGGGCCCTTCGTCACGTACAGCCGACTGCTCAGACGCTCCTGAACGCCAGCACCACGTTGTGGCCGCCGAAGCCGAACGAGTCGTTCAGCGCCGCGATCCTGCCCTCGGGCAGGGTGCGGGGCTCGTCACGGATGACGTCCGCTTCGACCTCGGGGTCGAGGTTCTCGATGTTGATCGTCGGCGGGGCGACGCGGTTCTTCAGCGCGAGGACCGTGGCCACGGTCTCCACGCCGCCCGCGCCACCGAGCAGGTGACCGGTCATCGACTTCGTGCTGGAGACCGCCATGTGGTCCACGTCGTGGCCGAACGCCTTGCGCAGCGCCTTGATCTCGGCGACATCGCCCTGCGGCGTCGAGGTCGCGTGCGCGTTCACGTGCACGATCTCGGCGGGCTTGAGGTCCGTGCCGTCGATGAGGTTCTGCAGCGCGGCCGCGATGCCGTTGCCGGAGGGCTCGGGCTGCGTGATGTGGTGGGCGTCGGCCGAGATGCCCTGGCCGACCGCCTCCGCGTAGATCTTCGCGCCGCGGGCCTTGGCGTGCTCCTCGGACTCGAGGACGATCACGCCGGCGCCCTCGCCGAGCACGAAGCCGTTGCGGGCGACGTCGTAGGGGCGCGAGGCGCCCGCCGGGTCGTCGTTGTTCTTGGACATCGCCATCATGTTGCCGAACGCGACGATCGGCAGCGGGTGGATCGCCGCCTCCGTGCCACCCGCGACGACGACGTCGGCGCGGCCGGTGCGGATCATCTCGATCGCGTAGCCGATGGCCTCGGCGCCCGAGGCGCACGCCGATACGGGGGTGTGCACACCCGCGTGGGCGCCCAGCTCGATGCCGACGTTGGCCGCCGGGGAGTTGGGCATCAGCATCGGCACGGTGTGCGGGGAGACGCGGCGTACGCCCTTCTCCTTGAGCACGTCGTACTGGTCGAGCAGGGTGGTCACGCCGCCGATGCCGGAGGCGATGACCGCGCCGAGGCGGTCCGGGTCCACGGACGTGTCCTCGCCCGCCTTCGCGGTGTAACCCGCGTCGGCCCACGCCTCCTTCGCCGCGATCAGCGCGAACTGCGCCGAGCGGTCCAGCTTGCGGGCCTGCGGACGAGGAATGACCTCGCCCGGCTCGACCGCGATCTGGCCCGCGATACGGACCGGAAGGTCGGCCGCCCAGTCCTGCTCGAGAAGGCGGACACCGGAACGGCCCGCGAGCAGACCGTCCCAGGTCGAGGCTGCGTCGCCACCCAGCGGTGTGGTTGCGCCGATACCGGTGACGACCACGGTGCGATTGGTCGAGTTCACAGGAAATTTCTCCACGGTGTTGAGGGGATCAGCGGCGCCACCGCCGGGTGGCGACAGCAGAGCAGCCCTATCAGGCCTGGTGCTTGACGATGTAGCTGGTCGCGTCGCCGACCGTCTTGAGGTTCTTGACGTCGTCGTCCGGGATCTTGACGTCGAAGCGCTCTTCGGCGGCGACGACGACCTCGACCATGGACAGCGAGTCGACGTCCAGGTCGTCGGTGAAGGACTTGTCCAGCTGGACGTCCTCGACCGGGATGCCGGCGATCTCGTTCACGATCTCCGCGAGACCGGCGACGATCTCTTCCTGAGTGGCGGCCATGTTGGCGCTCCTTCTATGTATCCAGAGGGTGTGGCGGCATCTGCACGGATCGGATGATCCGGACGAGTTGCCTAGGGGAGGGTAACGACCGTGGCGGCGTACACGAGACCCGCCCCGAAGCCGATGACGAGCGCGGTGTCGCCGCTCTTCGCCTCGCCGGTCGCCAGGAGCCGCTCCATCGCGAGCGGGATCGAGGCTGCCGACGTATTGCCGGTGGTGCGCACGTCACGGGCGACCGTGACGTGTTCCGGCAGTTTGAGAGTCTTCACCATCGAGTCGATGATCCGCTCGTTGGCCTGGTGCGGAATGAAGACATCCAGGTCGTCCGCGGTGATTCCGGCCGCGTCCAGCGCCTGCTGGGCGACCTTCGCCATCTCGAACACGGCCCAGCGGAAGACCGCCTGGCCCTCCTGCGTGATCGCAGGGAACTTGATGTTGCCCTCGCTGTCGAGCGGCAGCTTCGAGACATCGCCGACGTGGAACTCGTTCCACGCCACCGTCTGCTTGATGGTCTCGGACTTGTCGCCCTCGCTGCCCCAGATCGTGGGACCGATCTGCGGCTCCTGCGACGGGCCGACGATCACGGCGCCGGCTCCGTCACCGAACAGGAAGGCCGTCGCGCGGTCCTCCAGGTCGGTGAGGTCGCTCAGCCGCTCCACGCCGATGACCAGGACGTACTCCGCGCTGCCCTCGACGATCATGCCCTTGGCGAGGGTCAGGCCGTAGCCGAAGCCCGCGCAGCCGGCGGAGATGTCGAACGCGGCGGGCTTGCCCGCGCCGATCTTGTCCGCGATCTCGGTCGCGATGGCCGGGGTCTGCTTGAAGTGCGAGACGGTCGAGACGACCACCGCGCCGATCTGCTCCGGGGTGATGCCCGCGTCGGCGATCGCCTTGCCGGACGCCTCGACGGACATCGCGGCCACGGTCTCCTCGTCGGAGGCCCAGTGGCGGGTCGCGATGCCGGAGCGGGAGCGGATCCACTCGTCGGAGGAGTCGATCGTCTCGAGGATCACCTCGTTGGGCACGACACGGGTCGGGCGGTAACCACCGACACCCATGATGCGCGCGTACGGGGCGCCCTTACTGGGCTTGATCTTCGACATGCTCTCCTGGCTCCTTCTCAGGCACCCGCCGCGTCGGCGGCGGATGCGGTGTCGGCGATGAGCTCAGATGCGGCGTCGAGATCGTCGGGTGTCTTGAGGGCCACCGTCCGCACACCGGGCAGGGCGCGCTTGGCGAGACCGGTCAGCGTGCCACCGGGGCACAGCTCGATCATCGCCGTGACCCCCAGCTCCTTGAACGTCTCCATGCACAGGTCCCAGCGCACCGGGTTGGCCACCTGGCCGACCAGGCGGGCCACGATGTCCGAGCCGGTCGCCACGGTCCGGCCGTCGCGGTTCGAGACGTACGTCAGCTTCGGGTCGGCCGGGGCGAGAGCCTTGGCGGCCTCCTCGAGTGTGGCGACCGCGGGAGCCATGTGGTGCGTGTGGAAAGCGCCGGCGACCTTCAGCGGCACGACGCGGCGCACGCCCTCGGGCTTGTCGTCGGCGAGCGCGGCGATCTGCTCCGCGGTGCCCGCGGCGACGATCTGCCCGGCGCCGTTCACGTTCGCCGGCGTCAGGCCGAGCTTCTCCAGGTGCGGGACGGTGATCTCGGGATCGCCGCCGAGCAGCGCCGCCATGCCGGTCTCCGTGACCGCCGCGGCGTCGGCCATGGCCAGACCCCGGGTACGGACGAGACGGAGGGCGGCGTCGTCGCTGAGCACTCCGGCGTACGCGGCGGCGGTGATCTCGCCGACGCTGTGCCCCGCGACCGCGCCGGGCTTGTTCGCTGCGAGGGCGTCACCGAGTGCCCCGGCGGAGAGCAGACCGGCGGCCACCAGGAGCGGCTGGGCCACGGCGGTGTCGCGGATCGCGTCCGCGTCGGCCTGGGTGCCGTAGTGGGCAAGGTCGAGCCCGATGGCGTCCGACCACGCGCCGAGGCGGTCGGCCGCGCCGGGGAGATCGAGCCAGGGAGTCAGGAAGCCGGGCGTCTGGGCGCCTTGGCCGGGAGCGACGAGTACGAGCACTCTCACACTCTCTCTTGTGGACGGTGCAAGCCGCCCGTGGGGACAGGGACGAAGAACGGCTGGGGGAATTGTAGAGGCCCTACAAAATCCTACGGTTGGAGATCTCCGTCGGCCAGACGCCCCAGGATCAGCGCGATCCGCAGCGTGAAGGCCGAGCGTACGTCGGAGGGTGACCAACCGGTGACGTCAGTCACACGTCGCAGCCGGTAGCGCACGGTGTTGGGGTGCACGAAGAGCATCCGGGCGGCCCCTTCGAGGCTGCTGGCCTGCTCCAGATAGACGCTGAGCGTCTCCAGGAGCGCGGAGCCCGCTTCCTCCAGTGGTCTGTAGATCTCCTCCACCAACTGATCGCGCGCGGCGGGATCGCTCGCGATCGCGCGCTCCGGCAGGAGATCGTCCGCCAGGACGGGGCGCGGGGCGTCCTGCCAGGCGGCACAGGCCTTGAGCCCGGCGGCCGCGGCCTGCGCGGACCGGGTGGCGGCCAGCAGGTCGGGGACGATGGGCCCGGCGACGACGGGACCGGCCGCGTACGGGCCGATCAGACCCTTCGCGACCTGCAGAGGATTGTCGCTGCCGCCCGCGATGACGACAAGACGGTCGCCGAGCACACCGGTCAGGACCTGGAGCTTGGCGTGCCGGGCGGCGCGGCGGATGGCTTCGACGGTGAGCTCGCTGTCGCCGTCGGGCGCGGTGCCGAGGACCACGCAGACGTGCTCGGGGGAGTTCCAGCCGAGCGCGGCGGCCCTGCTCACCGCTCCCTCGTCGGCCTCTCCGGAGAGCACGGCGTTCACGACGAGCGACTCGAGGCGGGCGTCCCAGGCACCGCGTGCCTCGGCGGCCTGTGCGTAGACCTGCGCGGTGGCGAAGGCGATCTCCCGGGCGTAGACGAGGAGCGCCTCGCGCAGGATGGATTCGTCTCCGGGGGCCGCGACCTCGTCGATCGCGGACTCCATCACCTCGATCGTCGTACGCACCATCTCAACGGTCTGGCGCAGGGTGATCGCCCTGGTCAGCTCGCGCGGGGCGGTGCCGAAGACGTCGGTGGAGATGGCCTGGGGGGCGTCGGGCCGCCGGAACCACTCGGTGAAGGCGGCGATACCGGCCTGCGCCACCAGGCCGATCCAGGAGCGGTTCTCCGGGGGCATCGCCCGGTACCAGGAGAGCGTCTCGTCCATGCGCGCGATGGCCTGCGCCGCGAGGCTGCCGGCCGACTGCTCGAGGCGCTTCAGCGTGGCTGAGTGCGCGTGAGCCTTCCGGTGCGCGTCCTGACGGGCGGCCTCCTCGTGGCGCGCGGCTTCCTCGTGGGCTGCCTGATGGGCGTCCGGGCGGGCTTCGTTCGCAGAGGGTTCGGGCACGGGGACAAGACTGCCTTATCGGGACGGGGACGTGCGGTGCCGGGTCTACCGTGGGGTGTGTGATTGATGTACGGCGCTCCGGCGATCGGTACCGCGGCGGGGAGCCCGGTGCCGGTATCGAGACCTTCCACGCCTTCTCCTTCGGGCCGCACTACGACCCGGACAACCTCCGCTTCGGCGCGGTCCTGGCCTGCAACGAAGAGCGTCTCGCACCGGGCGCCGGCTTCGACGAACACCCGCACAGCCACACCGAGATCGTGACCTGGGTGGCGGAGGGCGAACTGACCCACCGCGACTCGACCGGGCACGAGTCGGTCGTGCGCCCCGGGGACGTCCAGCACCTGAGCGCGGCCGGCGGAGTCCGCCATGTGGAACGCAACGACGGCGATGCCCCCTTGGTCTTCGTCCAGATGTGGCTGTCCCCTCTGACGCCTGGCGGCGACCCGGCCTACGAGCTCGTCCACGGCATCGCGGACTCGACGCCGTACGCGGTCCCCGCGGCGGGCGCACTCCTCCACGTCCGGCGCCTCGGCGCGGGCGAACGCACCGCGATCCCGGACGCCCCCTTCGCGTACGTCCACGTGGTGCGCGGCGAAGTCCAGCTGGGCGACGAGCGGTTGGCCACGGGGGACGCGGCACGGATCACGGGCGCGGAGGGCTTGGAGGCGGTGGCCGGGGGTGGGGGCGCGGTGGAGCTGCTGGTGTGGGAGATGGCTGGGTGAGTGCTGCTGTCGTGGGCAGGCGTGCCGCTGGGGCGGCACGGGTGGGCCCGGCGGCAGCACCATCCTGGCGGCAGCACCACCCCGCGAGGCCTCGCGCGCGGCCCTGCGTACGGCCCTCAGAGCTTGGCCGTACGGCGCTCGGAGCTCGGCGGTACGGCGCTCAGAGCTTGGCGGTACGGCTCTCAGAGCTCGGCGAGCACCGCGTCGGTGAACGGAGGCCATGCCTCGACGGCCCACGGCCCGAACGCACGATCCGCCAGGGCGACACAGGCCGCCCCCGCGTCGGGATCGACCCAGAGGAACGTCCCGGCCTGCCCGAAGTGCCCGAACGTCCGAGGCGAGGACGAACTCCCCGTCCAGTGCGGCGACTTGGAGTCCCGAATCTCGAACCCGAGCCCCCAGTCGTTGGGGCTCTGATGCCCGTACCCGGGAAGCACACCCTTGAGCCCCGGATGCACCACGGACATCGCCTCGGCCACCGTCCGCGGATCGAGCAACCGCGGCCCCTGCACCTCGGCGGCGAACTTCACCAGGTCATCGACCGTCGACACCCCGTCCTTGGCGGGCGAGGCACCTCCGTCGAGCGAGGTGGCATCCATCCCCAACGGCTCCAGCACCGCCTGGCGCAGATACTCCCCGAACGGAATGTCCGTCGCCTTGGCGACATGATCCCCGAGCACCTCGAACCCCGCGTTCGAGTACAGCCGCCGCGTCCCGGCGGGCGCCGTCACCCGGTGCTCGTCGAACGCGAGCCCACTGGTGTGCGCCAGCAGGTGCCGCACGGTCGATCCCTCGGGCCCGGCGGGCTCGTCGAGCTCGATGGCCCCCTCTTCGTACGCCACGAGCACCGCGTACGCCGCCAGCGGCTTGGTGACCGAAGCGAGTGCGAAACGGTGCCCGGTGGGCCCGTGCGCCCCGACGACCGTGCCGTCCGCGCGGACGACGGCGGCGGCAGCGGTGGGGACCGGCCAGTTCTCGATCAACGCCAGGCTCTGCATACGTACGAGCGTAAGCGCCCTAGAGGCTCAGCCGCATCGAGGGGTCGGGCTTGCGCACGAAGCCGAGCGAGGCGTACAACGGCTCCGCCTCCGCGGAAGCGTTGAGATCGACGCTCCCCGCACCCCGCTCCCGGAACCAGTCGAGGAGCACCTCCATGCAGGCCCGCGCATACCCGCGCCGTCGCTGACCGGGATCGGTGGCGACGCTGAACACACACCCCACCACGCCCCGCGGATTGCCCGCCCGCCCGATGCGGTACTCCAGCGTCCCCACCACCAGCGCCGCGAGCTTCCCGGGGTCCCCGGGCCGGTCGACGACGAAGGCGGCGAAATCACCCTCCGGATCGGCCAGTTTCTCCCGCACGACAGGAAGGGACTCGGCATGCCAGCCGGTGTCGGACTCGGCGACGACCGTCGAACCGCTGGTGGTCGTCGAGCCGGAGACGACCGTCGAGCCGGAGACGACCGTTGAACCGGCGGCTGCCGTCGAGCCGGTGGCGAACACCGAGTCGATCATCACCTGCCGCAACCTGATCAGTTCTTCGGCATCGTCTGGCGTGGCGCGACGCACAACACTCATGATCTGCACCGTAGTCACCACACGAACCGGCGTCCCCCGATTTACCGAGGGTTTGTATCCGTCACATGTTTCCTCCCGGTTCTGCTTGCTTAGAGCGCACTCCAAGGTTCTAGCGTGGCGGTCATGACGGTGATGGAGACCGAGACCACCCGCACACAGGGCCCCGCGCAGGGCCTGAGCGAAGCGACCCCCGGCACCGCCGGCGCGGGCGAGGGCGCCGCCGGCCCCGGCAGCGCCGACAGCGCCGACACCAAGGCGGACGCCTGCGCCTCGGCACCCACCGCGCACCCCCGCCCGAGCGGACAGGACCACTACACGATCAGCGAGGTCGTCGCCTTCATCGGCCTGACCGCGCACACCCTGCGCTGGTACGAGCGCATCGGCCTGATGCCGCACATCGACCGCTCCCACACGGGCCAGCGCCGCTACCGCAACCGCGATCTGGACTGGCTCACCTTCGTCGGCAAGCTCCGCCTGACCGGCATGCCGGTGGCGGACATGGTCCGCTACGCCGAGCTGGTGCGCGAGGGCGACCACACCTTCGCCGAGCGCCACGAACTCCTGGAGCAGACCCGCCGCGACGTCCGCACCCGCATAACGGAGCTCCAGGACACGCTCGCCGTGCTTGACTACAAGATCAACTTTTACGCTGACGCCCGCCCGGCGTCGGAGAGGCACTGAAAACGATGACCGCAGAGACGCCCAAGACGCCCAAGACGCCTGAGACGCCTGAGACGTCCAAGCTGCCCGAGACTTCCGTGACGGCTGCGATTTCCGAGACGGCTACGACGACCGGCACCGCCTGGACCGGACGGACTCCCGCCCCGATCGCGAAGGTGCGGCTCGGGACGGCCGGCCCGGAAGTCGGCGTCCAGGGGCTTGGCTGCATGGGCATGAGCTTCGCCTACGGCCCCACTGACGCCGAGGAGGCCCGGGCGACCCTGGAGCGAGCCCTCGAACTGGGCGTCACCTTCTACGACACCGCCGACGCCTACGCCGCCGGTGAGAACGAGAAGTTCCTCTCCCCCTTCCTCAAGGCCCACCGCGACGAGGTCGTCCTCGCCACCAAGTTCGCCCTGTCCATCGACCCGAACGACTCGACCAAGCGGATCATCAACAACGACCCCGCCTACATCCGCGCCTGCATCGACGCCAGCCTCCAGCGCCTCGACGTGGACGTCATCGACCTCTATTACATGCACCGCCGCGACCCGGAGGTGCCGATCGAGGAGACGGTCGGCGTGATGGCCGAACTGGTCACCGCGGGCAAGGTCAAGCACCTGGGCCTCAGCGAGGTCACCGGCCCCGAACTCCGCGCCGCCCATGCCGTCCATCCCATCGCCGCCCTCCAGTCGGAGTGGTCGCTCTTCAGCCGTGACATCGAGCAGGGCGTGGTCCCCGCCGCAGCCGAACTCGGCGTCGCCCTCGTCCCCTACTCCCCGCTCGGCCGCGGCTTCCTCACCGGCTCCTTCGCCAGCGCCGACAAGGACCTCAGCGAGGGGGACTTCCGCCGCCAGCAGCCCCGCTTCACCGGCGACAACGCCGCCGCCAACGCGGCCCTCCTCGAACCCGTCCGCACCGTCGCCGAAGCCCACGGCGCGAGCCTCGGCCAGGTCGCCCTCGCCTGGGTCCAACAGCAGGCCCGGATTCACGGTCTGGCCGTCGTCCCCATCCCCGGCACCCGCAGGCGCACCCGCGTCGAGGAGAACACCGCGGCCACCCGCCTGGAACTCACCTCCTCCGAACTCGCCCTGCTGAACCCCGTCGCCGCCCAAGTCGCGGGCGACCGCTACGCCGACATGTCCTTCACCTCGGCGGGCCGCGAGTAGCGGACAGCCCGCCCCCCCGGCACCCGGCTCCCTGGCTCCCCTGGCTCCAGAGTGCGGGAGCGTGCTGGCCGCGAGTGCTGGTCGCGAGTAACAGGCAGCCGACTCCACAGGGTGGCGACCGCGGAGGGGATGGGGGCCGTGCCGCAACGGCCCCCTCCCCGCGCGGTCCTTCACGCCAGCCCCAGTGCGAAGACCGCGAACCCGGCCGCCAGGAGCCCGGCCAGCGCCCGGCGCGCATGCGTGGCCCGCTTCCACGGTGCCTCGAAGCCGCGGGCGTAGTGGCCTATCAGCAGCAGGAGCGCACCGAAGACCGGGAGCCAGGCGACCCGGGCGGCTATCCAGCCCCAGGTGTCCGGGCCGGCCGTCAATCCTGGCACCGTGCCGCCGAGGAACGATCCGGGCACGGCCGCTGCGAGCATCGCCGTCTGGTGCCAGCACAGGATCGTCATCGCCGACAGGTTGATCACGACGACCGGCGCCCACAGAGCGGGCCTGCGCAGCAACTTGCCGATGCGCTCGCGCAACAGGATCGCCGCACCGCTCTGCGCGGCCGCCAGCGCCAGGACCAGCAGCGACGGCGGATGTGAATTGGTCCGGGCCTCACCCGGGACGCCGACCATCGATGTCGGGTAGTGGAAGACGAGCAACAGAGCGGCGAAGAGGGCCGTCCCTCCGACGAGCAGCAGCCACGCACCGCGCCCGCCCAGCTTCTTCTCGCCCCAGCTGACGCCCAGTTGATAGGCGAACATCCAGCCGGGCAGCAGATTCAGCAGGCTCAGCCAGGACGGCATCGCGTCCCCGAACGGGCCGTAGCGAAGGAAGTCGACGACGGCGACCGCGCCGAGCAGCGGCGCCGCGGCCCAGGCGCCGAGCCGCTCGGCCGCCCTGATGCACCACGGAGTGAGTGCCGTGATCACCGCGTAGATCCCGACGAACCACAGGGGCTGTATCACCAGCGTGGATCCCGTGCGCAGCGTCGTGCCCGGCACCCCCATCGCGTACAGCACCGGGAGCAACACGGCCCAGACGGCCGTCACTCCGAGGACCGGACGGCCGAGACGTGTCACCCGGCCGCGAAGCCAGCGCCCCGTCGACTCCCCGCGTGCCGCCGCCCGGCGGTAGGACAGGACGGAGGCATAGCCGCCGACCAGGAAGAAGATGCCGAGCATCTGCAGCACCCAGCTGAGCGGCGCGAAGAAGCCGAACGAAGCGAGGGGACTGGCGTTGTGCAGTGCGCCGCCCGCGTCGAGCGTGAATCCGCCGAGCAGCCAGTGCCCGGTCGGCACGGCGAGCAGGGCGAGCGCACGCAGCCCGTCTATGGCCCGGTCCCGATGTGCGGGCGTCTTGGCGTTGATCGCCGACGCGGTCCTGCGCAGGGTGGTCAGTGGGGTGAGGCTCATGGCCGCTCTCCGATGGGGTGGGCGTCGGCGGCAGGTGAGCTTCCGTCCTTGCCGTCGTCCGATGTGCTGGGGGCAGTGGTCTTCGCGATGGCGGCGAAGGCATGGAGGGAATCGGTGCCCGGGGCGAAGTAGCCGGTGTGGCCCTCGGCTCGCTCCGCGGGAACGCGTCGGGCGCCGAATCCCGGGTCGGCCGGGTCCTCGCCATGGCCGAGGCCGAACAGCTCGACGTTCGGCACGTCACCGATCCAGTCGCTGTCGTCCTTGGCCGCCCAGACGCGGGCGGAGGTGTGCAGATCGGCCACGCTGTCCGCACGCATACCGGGGGAGCCGAGCACCACCAGATCGGACGCCGTCAGCCGTGGTGCCGCAAGGCCGCACACCACCGAGCCGTAGCTGTGGCAGAACACCGCGGGGCGCGGGGCGCCGGATGCCGTCAGGCCCCGCACGAACCGCGCGAGCCGGGGTGCGCCGGCCTCCGCGAGCCGTCCCGTGGCCGCGTCGGGGCCGAGGCCGACCGGGGTGGTGTACCCCACCCAGGCGATCACCGCGGTGCCCTTGCCCGCCGTGGCGTGCAGGGAGCGTGCCATCCCGGCCGGTGTGCCGTACTCGTCCTTCGAGCGGTCGAAGGTGCTCAGATCGATGTCGGAGCCAGGCACGACGACGGACACGTGCTTCGCTCGCGCCAAGTCACCGTAGACCTCGGCCACTTGACCTCGGTCGCGCGGGTCGAAGGCGAGTATGTGCCGACCGGGACCGAGGAGCTCTTCGTAACGCGCGACGAGGGAGCGGGCCCGCTCGTGGTCCTGGAGGGTGAGGTCCGGGTCGGTCGCGCGGGCCTGCTCGCGGGCGCGCTCTGCTCTGAGGAAGCGGGAGTTGGCCTCGAACCGCAGGGCGGCCGGGGCGCCGTCCAGATTGCCGACGACCGAGGGGTGCCGCGTGACCAGCCGATGCTGCTGCGCCTCGCTCAACGAGCCGAAGAACGCGGCGACCCGGGCGGGGGTCGAGGTTGCCGGATCCGGCAACCGCACCCCCACCGTATGGTCCGCGCGCCAGGCCTGTGTGCCCGGTGGCGGGCCCGTGAGCGGCTGTTGTTCGTTGCCGACGGCCCAGCCGGCCGTACCCGCCACGATCGTGGTCGTGAGCGCCGCGGCGATCAACGTCCGCTTGCTGCGGGTCTTCCAGCTCCTGCGGGCTTCCCAAGAACGAAGGCGCATGGCCCGTCTCCCTCCCCATCTCGTGGCACGCTCTGGCGTGACGAGGGGAAAAGTAGGGAGACGGTGCCCGGCGGCACCTCACACTGGAGAGCCAACTAGCAGGTGATACCGGGGTATGTGGAGCTCATACCGCGGTATGGGGGGCGAGGGCTCTACTGCTCTCCGGGCGTGATCAGTCCGGACTCATAGGCGAAGATCACGGCCTGTGCGCGGTCCCGCAGGTCCAACTTGGAGAGAACCTTGCCGATGTGGGTCTTCACCGTCTGCTCGGCGAGGACCAGCTGCTCGGCGATCTCCTGATTGGACAGGCCGCGTGCGATCAGCACCAGTACCTCGGTCTCACGCGGCGTCAGACCGTTCAGTCGCAGCGCCTGGTCATTGCGTGGCCGCTGCTTGACGAAGTCCGTGATCAGGCGACGCGTCACCGACGGGGCGAGCAGAGCGTCGCCGGCCGCCACCACACGCACCGCCGAGATCAGGTCTGCGGGCGGGGCGTCCTTGAGGAGGAAACCCGAGGCCCCGGCGCGCAGCGCCTCGTACACATAGTCGTCCACGTCGAAGGTGGTGAGCATCAGAACCTTCGGCACGTGCACCACGCCGGGTGGCGGCTCCAACAGGGCGCGGGCCGCCACGAGGCCGTCCATCTCCGGCATCCGGACGTCCATCAGGACGACATCGGGATGGGTGTTGCGGCTGACGTCGACACCGACCCTGCCGTTCGGTGCCTCGCCCACGACGTCGATGTCGCTCTGGGCCGCGAGGAGTGCGGCGAAGCCGGCCCGCACCATGTTCTGGTCATCGACGATGATCACGCGGATGGTCATGCGGTGCCGGATTCCTTTTTCAGGAGGGGTAGTTGGGCCGCCACACGGAAGCCGCCGTCGGGCAACGGCCCGGCGTCGACCGTGCCGCCGACCAACCGTACGCGTTCGCGCATGCCGACGAGTCCGTGACCTGTGCCGCTGTGCTCCAACGAGTCGGGTGTTTCGGTGGGCGGGCCGTTGACCACGAGGATCAGCAGGTGGTCCTCGTCCAGGGTCACGGTGATGGTGGTGCGCGCTCCCGGCGCGTGCCGCATCACGTTCGACAGGGCTTCCTGGACGATGCGGTACGCGGACAGGTCGACGGCCGGCGTGATGTCGGCGAGCTGTGTGAGCACCGAGAGTTCAGGACGTGACAGATCGATCGGTATGCCGGCGCGCACCGTCGCTTCCACGAGATGCGGCAGTCTGCTGAGGCCGGGCTGCGGTGACCGCTCGCCCGGCGTGTCCTCGCTGCGCAGCACCGCGAGCAGCCGTCGCATCTCGTTGAGGGATTCACGGGCACTGGCCGCGATGCTCCCGAACTCCTCGCGTGCCGCGTCCGGAAGGCCGTCGAGGCGGTAGGGAGCGGAGTCGGCCTGCACCGTGATCACCGACATGTGGTGGGCGACGACGTCGTGCAACTCTCGTGCGATGCGGGCCCGTTCCTCGAGGAGGGTGCGCTGGGCGCGCTCGGTCTCGCTGATGGTCTCCTGCTCGACGAGTCTGCGCTGTGCGTCGCCACGCTCGCGCAGCAGCGCGCCGAGCAGCAGCGCGCCACCGCTCAGCACGATCAGCAGCACGCTGGTGTCCTGGCTGCCCGCGTCGCGGAACGCACCGAGGACGAGGCTCACGACGACGGTGACCAGCCAGATGCCCAGCAGGGTTCGGCGGCTCTCGCGCAGGGACAGCAGGAGGCACACGACCACGTAACCCACGATGATCATGGCCGTCCAGGGGGCGGGCCGGTCGTCGCCCATGGACAGCGTCACGATCGCCCCGAGGACGTCGGCGACGATCATGATGCACCAGGCGGCCAACGGACGGCTGACCGCCAGCAGAAGCGGCGCGGCCTGGGCGACGCCCAAGGCGCCGGCCAGCCCGCCGTTCACGCCGTAGTCGTTCGTCAGTACCTGGGTGGTGACCGGAATGAGTGCCGCGACGAAGCCCAGCGCGGCGATCAAGGGCACCTGCCGCATCCAGCGCTTGGGCGCCCGGGCGAGAAGAGGCTCGGCCCGCCCTGCCGGCGTCGAGAGGAAGGCCCCAGCCCTGCCCAGCCCTTCGCGGACCCCCGCGGTCGCACGCCGAAGGGTGACCCCACGCCTGTCCGGCTCGGCGGCCGGTGGGCGGGGATCCTGGTCCGGTGGTGTCGATGCGCTGCTCATGGCCTGATCAGCGTAGGCATGAAGCACGCCGTGCGCCGTCGTACCGCGGAGCTGACCTTGACCTCATACCCGGGTACGAACCGTGCTTCCCCGCGATACCCAGGTATGCCCCGTGAGCCACGGCCATAGGCGGCGGCCAGGAGCCGCGCCCCAGGAGCCGCGCCCCAAGAGCCACGCCCCATGACCGTGACTTCGCAGGCGGCCCGGCAGGCCGCCGTGCCCCGCGGGCGGCGGCTCTCCCGCCCGCCCGGTCACAGCTCGGCCAGCAGCTCAGTCTTCTTCGTGGTGAATTCCTCGTCGGTGAGCAGACCCGCCTGGTGCAGCTCACCGAGGTGCCGGATGCGTTCCGCGATGTCCGCCGGGTCGCGGCGGATCACCGGGTTGCTCTCCGGGACCGTGGCGGGCGTCAGGGCCGGGCCCGATGCCCGGACCGCGGCGAGCACCGACGCCGCGAACGGCAGCGACTCGTGCACCGGGCCGTACCCGAGACCGAAGACGACGGCCGCGGGATCCTGGTCCGCCTGCGCGGGCTGGGCGATCGGGGTCTCACGGCGCAGCAGCCGCAGATGGCCCTCGAAGACCTCAGGAGAGCGCCACTCGACACCGCTCAGATCCGTGACCAGGAAACTCTGGTCGCCGGCTTTCCACTTCGCGGACGAAGCGCCCGTCCAGAACCACCGGAAGGCCACCGACTTGCCGTCGAAGGACGCCTTGCCGTCGTAGGCCTTGAATTGCAGCGGCGTCTCAGGCGCGGCGACCAGGTAGCGGTCCGGAGGCCCGCAGTCGTCCTGGGTGAGCTGAGCCCGCAGCTCGTCCGCGTAGTACTCGGCGAGCGTCTCCCGCTCGGCGGGCAGCACGAGCCGATACGGGTCGCAGCCGTCCTTGAGCTGGCCCGCGGCCGCCTCCATCAGCGGATCCGCGCCCGGTCTCGGCACGGCGTGCAGGACGACCGTCCCTCGCTTGCCAGGAGTAAGTGTCACCGCCGCGATCGCCTCGTGGGGGATGCGGCGTTCGCCGAGCGCCTGAAGGAGCTTCGGCGTACGGATCCCCCGTTCGAAGCGGATGAGCACGGAGTCGGACTCGAACTCCCAGGCGGCATGAAATCCGGCCAGTACGTCACCCATGCGGCTCATCGTAGGCGGCACGCGCGCCTCCGTCCCTCCTGCGGCGTGCCGCTGTTTCGTCGATTTCTACGCGCGTCAGGCCACTGTCGTGCCGGAAAATTCCTTCCGGCAGGTGTCATCCCCGCTCGCACACGCCACCGAGCGGTACGAACCGATGCCGATGTCGGCGAAGTTCCTGAGGCTCTCCGTGCCCGGCTCGAAATAGCCGGTGTGGCCGATCGCGCCGCGTGCGGAGAGCACTCGTGCACCGAAGTCCCGCGAGACGGGGTCGGCACCGTGGCCGAGCCCGCCGACCTCCATGTTTGGCACATCCTGGATCCAGTCGTCGCCGTCCCTGGTGGCCCAGATCCGGGCACCTGTGCCCAGCTGCGCCGCCGTGTCGGCGCGCATGCCGGGGCTGCCCGCGACCGCGATGTCGGAGACGCGGGAGGGCAGCTGTCGTGCCGCGACCCCACACACCACGGAGCCGTAGCTGTGGCAGTACAGCGCGACAGGTGAATGTCCCGGCAGTCCGCGCACCAATGAGTTGAGCCGGATCGCGCCGTCATCCGCGCGCATCGACGTGGCCGCGTCGACTCCCAGGCCGATGGGCGCGGTGTAGTCGGCCCAGGCGATCACGGCGGTACGCGCGCGTGGGCTCGCCGAGTGCTCCGCGCCGTACAGGGCCTTGGCCATGCCGACGGGCGCCGAGTACTTGCGGTTCGTCCGCTCGAAGGTCAGCAGGTTCGTGTCCACACCGGGCACCACGACCGAAACCCGGGAGGCCCGGTCGAGGTTTCCGAAGACCTCGGCTATACGACCCGACCCCATGGGATCGAAGGCCAGGACCTGCCGACCCGGGCGCATCATCACGCCGAAGCGCTTCATCCGGCGCTCCGCCTCCTGTTGCCCGAGAGGGGAGAGCCGGTTGTCGTGCATGCGCTGTCGCTCGGTCTTGCGTGCCTGGTCCAGGGCGATGCGGTTCGCGCTGTATCGCAGCTCTACGGGGGCACCGTTCATGTTGCCGACCGCAAGGGGATAGCGGGTGGCGAGTCGGGTGCGCTGGTGGGCGTTGAGCGAGGCGAAGAAGTGCGCGAGCTTTCCGGCCGGGGCACTGGCGTCGGGCAGGTCACGCCCGTTGATGTGCCCGCGATCCCAGGCGGAGAGCGATGCGGCGAGCGGCGATGCGGCGTCCTTGTGGTGGCGTACCGCAGTCCAGCCCGTGGTCGCGAGCATGACGAACACGACGGCGAGCGCAAGCAGTGCGCGCCAGGCGCTGAGTTGAGGGGAGGAGTCGAAGGAAGTCACTACGGAACACCCTAGGAGAATCGTGATGCCTACCGTGCACCGGGTGAGGCAGATCACGTTTCCTGTGGGGTAATTGAGGCATAGCGGGCGCACTTTGAGCACTTTCGTCACGCTCCGTAGGCGGCGCATATGCGCAGCGCACCCGGGTGCACCACTACTGACGGTGCATCAATCCGTCACTCAACGTGTTGATTTGTTCGATGTGCAGATCCAGCTCGTATGTGACGTGGAGTGCGCGCGTTGTCACTGTTTGCGCCAGTTCTCTGCCAACGCGGGCCCCAAATGGTCGAGATATGTCTCGGTGATCGCGCGAATCGACTCCACGCTCGAGTCCTCGCCGGCGCCCCACAGTCGCCCGGTCACGCGCATCACTCCGCTGAAGGCGGCCACCACCACGCGCGGTCGCGGGTCCGTCTCCAGGTCGAGTCCCTCACGCTCAGCGATCACGCGTGCGATCTCCTCCTCCATCTCGATGGAGCGGCGCAGGTGTGCGGCGAGCAAGGAGGGGGTGGACTCGATCATCTGGTAGGTCCGCATGTGGAGTTCGACCGGGACGACTTCCTCGATGGACCGGCCCAGCGCGTCCCAGGCGCCGATGACGGCCCCGCGCAGGGCCACGAACGGCGCTTCGTCGGCGGGGCGTTCGCGCAGCGCCTCGACGAACCGCTGCTCCACCATCTCCTGCACGGCGAAGGCGGTCTCCTGCTTGTTGGTGAAGTACCGGAAGAACGTGCGCTGGGAGACGTCGACGGCTTCGGCAATCTCGTCGACCGTCGTCTCCTCGAACCCCTTGGTCGTGAAGAGCTCGAGCGCCGCGCGCAGGAGGGCGTCACGAGTGCGCTGCTTCTTGCGCTCGCGCAGTCCGGGCCGGACGGGCTCGTCGGAGGTGTCTTCGGAGACCTCTGCCCGCGGTTTCGCGGGGTCCGCCGCTCGCTGCTCGGTCCTCACGTCATGGCCCTCTTTTCACCGGTTTGACCAGCTCACCATACCTGTGAGCTACGTGACAGTTACCGACTTGTGAAATGGTTTGTCAACTGTCAGCGACTGACACTAGCCTCGAACGCATGACTAGTCAGATCACCGTCGACAAGGCGGACAAGGCGCCGGAGCCGTCGTCCGCTCCGGTCCCGGCCAAGGGGCTCCGTGGCCACCCTTGGCTGACGCTCTTCTCCGTCGCGATCGGCGTGATGATGGTCGCCCTGGACGGCACCATCGTGGCGATCGCCAACCCGGCCATCGCGAAGGACCTCGGCACCACGATGGCCGGTGTCCAGTGGATCACCAACGGCTACCTTCTCGCGCTCGCCGTCGCGCTGATCACCGCGGGCAAGCTCGGTGACCGGTTCGGCCACCGGCAGACCTTCCTGATAGGCGTGGCGGGCTTCGCCGTGGCCTCCGGTGCCATCGGGTTCTCCGGCAGCGTCGGCCTGGTGGTCGCCTTCCGCGTGCTCCAGGGCCTCTTCGGAGCCCTCCTGATGCCGGCCGCGCTGGGCCTGCTGCGCGCCACCTTCCCCGCCGAGAAGCTGAACATGGCGATCGGAATCTGGGGCATGGTCATCGGCGCGTCGACCGCCGGTGGCCCCATCGTCGGCGGTCTGCTCGTCGAGCACGTCAGCTGGCAGTCGGTGTTCTTCATCAACGTGCCCGTCGGGGTCATCGCTCTCGTCCTCGGCCTCGTGATCCTCAAGGACCACCGCGCGGAGAACGCGCCGAAGTCCTTCGACATCCCCGGCATCGTCCTGCTGTCGGGCGGCATGTTCGCGCTGATCCTGGCCCTCATCAAGGGCTCGGAATGGGGCTGGGGCGGTTCCAGGACGCTGCTCTTCCTCGCGGGCGCGGTGGTTCTCTTCGTGCTCTTCGCCTTCTGGGAGACGAAGGTCAAGGAGCCGCTCATCCCGCTGGGCATGTTCAGGTCCGTCCCGCTGTCCGCGGGCACGGTCCTGATGGTGCTGATGGCCTTCGCCTTCATGGGCGGGCTCTTCTTCGTCACGTTCTACCTCCAGAACGTGCATGGGATGAGCCCGGTCGACAGCGGGCTGCACCTCCTGCCGCTGACGGCCATGATGATCGTGGCCTCGCCGATCGCCGGTGCGCTCATCACCAAGTTCGGCCCGCGTGTCCCGCTCGTCGGCGGCATGGTCGCCACCGCCATCGCGATGTTCGGCATGTCCACGATGACGACGGACACCGCGACGCTGCCGATGTCGCTCTGGCTCGGTCTGCTGGGCCTTGGTCTCGCGCCCGTGATGGTGGGAGCCACCGAGGTCATCGTCGGCAACGCCCCGCTGGAGCTGTCCGGTGTGGCGGGCGGTCTCCAGCAGGCCGGCATGCAGGTCGGCGGCGCTCTCGGCACGGCGGTGCTCGGTGCGGTGATGGCGGCCCGGGTCGACAACGAGCTTCCCGCGAACTGGGCGGACGCCAAGCTTCCGCCCATGACGCCGGAACAGGCCGACCAGGCGTCCGCCGTCATCGAGATGGGTGGGGCCCCGGTCCCGCCGAAGGCGCCGGAGCCGGTCGCCGAGGCGATCACCTCGGTCGCGCACGACACGTTCGTGTCCGGCATGGGCCTGGCCTTCACCGTCGCCGGTGTCGTCGCGGTCGTCGCGGCGCTGGTCGCCACGTTGACCAAGCGGGGCGCCAACGCCGAATCGGGCGCCGGAGTCGGGCACATCTAGCCGGAGGCGCTCCGGGGCGCACCGGAGACATTTCAGGACGTATTGAACGCGTACGTCGAGCAAGCATCTGCCTGGCGCGCACGCATCAGGGAAAGCCCCTCAGGGTCCAACTGGGGGGCTTTCGCCTATCTGGGTGACGCACATCCGTACCCCTTCCGACGGGGCTAGCGAGTCGGTCACAGTTCTGACAAGTGATCGACACGACACGGGAGTTGAAGCAGATGCGTACGACCATGCCCACGACCTTCGCCGCGGCCGCGCTCGCCACGGTGATCCTGGCCCCCGCACAGGCTGGTGCCACGACACCGCCCGCACAGGCCGACCTCTCGACGCCCGCGAAGCACAGCGGGGCCGCCGCGCCGCCCACGCTCGCCGGTTGCGGGCCTGGGGAGCTCTGCCTATGGGGAAAGGCGAAGTTCAAAGGCGCCCGACAGGCGTATGAGCTGTCCGAGATCGACATCGAGAGCTGTGTAGCGCTGCCGGAGGGGGGCAGCGCTCAAGCCCTCGCCAACCGCACGGGCCGACCGGTCACCACGTATCAGTCCGCGGAGTGCGCGGAGACCGGCGAGTTCGACACCTATCCAGGGGGTGGCACCTGGGTCCCCGAATCGCCCTATCGGGTAAGGGCGTTCAAGGTCTGGGAGAACTGACCGGAGGCACGGGAGGGCCATCCTCGGCCGACGCCGGCCGCGGCACCCCGGCCGACAGCGCCGTCACCTGAGCCCGCAGCGCTCGCACCTCCGTCGTCAGCGCCTCGATCGCCGCCGTCTGGCGCCGCTCCTCGACGTCGTCCCGGTCGAAGCGCGAGATGAACCAGGCCGCGATATTGGCGGTGACCACACCAAGAAGCGCGATGCCCGACAGCATCAGGCCGACCGCGAGTATGCGGCCGAGCCCGGTCGTCGGCGCGTGATCGCCGTAGCCGACGGTGGTCATCGTGGTGAAGGACCACCACACCGCGTCGCCAAGGGTCTTGATGTTGCCGTTCGGCGACTCCCGCTCCACCGAGAGGACAGCCAGTGAACCGAACATGAGAAGGCCCACGACGGCCCCGGCGACATAGGTCGTCAGCTGAATCTGGGAAGCCATCCGGGCCCGGCGGCCGACCAGCAGCAGAGTCGAGACGAGCCGCAGCAACCGCAGCGGCTGCAGCATCGGGAGGAGGACGGCGCAGAGGTCGAGCCAGTGCGAGCGGACGAACTGCTTGCGGTGGTCGGTGAGGTAGAGGCGTACGAGGTAGTCGACGGCGAACGAACCCCAGACGATCCACTCCACCACCGTGCAGGTGGTCGCGACGCTCTTGCTCGCGTCGGGCACCACGATGGGCACGGCGTAGGCGACGGCGAAGGCCACCGCGAGCACGAGGAGCGGACGTTGGGTACGTCGCTCCCAGCGGAGCTGTGCCGGTTGGTGCTTTATGGGCGCTTCCATGCGCGCATCGTAGGAAACGCCGGAGGGCGGCGGGAGCCACCGCCCCACCGCCCTCCGAACGACCTACGTGCTACAGGTGCTGCACGGGCCAACGGTGCTAAAGGTGCGAGCACCGCACGGCCACGGCCACGGCCTAGGCGTCGCCGCCGGCAGCGCCCGGGTCGGCCGCCGTCACGTCGAGCAGCTGGTAGCGGTCGATGGCCTGCTTCAGTACGGAGCGGTCGAGCTTGCCCTCGCGGGCCAGCTCGGTCAGCACGCCGACCACGATCGACTGCGCGTCGATGTGGAAGAAGCGGCGGGCCGCACCGCGGGTGTCCGCGAAGCCGAAGCCGTCGGCGCCCAGGGACTGGTACGTCCCGGGGACCCAGCGGGAGATCTGGTCGGGGACGCTCCGCATCCAGTCGGAGACGGCCACGAACGGGCCCTCCGCGCCGGACAGCTTCTGCGTCACGTACGGGGTGCGCTGCTCCTCCTCGGGGTGCAGGAGGTTGTGGCGCTCCACGTCGACCGCCTCGCGGCGCAGTTCGTTCCAGGAGGTCGCCGACCAGACGTCCGCCTTGACGTTCCACTCCGCGGCGAGGATCTGCTGGGCCTCGACCGCCCACGGGACCGCGACACCGGAGGCGAGGATCTGCGCCGGGATGGCGCCCTGCTCGCCCGCCTTGAAGCGGTAGATGCCCTTCAGGATGCCGTCGACGTCCACATCGGCGGGCTCGGCCGGGTGCTGGATCGGCTCGTTGTAGACGGTGAGGTAGTAGAAGACGTCCTCACTGTCGGGGCCGTACATCCGGCGCAGGCCGTCCTTGACGATGTGCGCGATCTCGTAACCGAAGGCGGGGTCGTAGGCGACGCAGCCGGGGTTGGTCGAGGCGAGCAGCTGCGAGTGGCCGTCCGCGTGCTGGAGGCCCTCGCCGGTCAGCGTCGTGCGGCCCGCGGTGGCGCCGAGGACGAAGCCGCGGGCCAGCTGGTCGGCCATCTGCCAGAACTGGTCGCCGGTGCGCTGGAAACCGAACATCGAGTAGAAGACGTACACGGGGATCAGCGGTTCGCCGTGGGTGGCGTAGGCCGAGCCAGCGGCGATCAGTGAGGCCGTGCAGCCGGCCTCCGAGATGCCGTCGTGCAGCATCTGGCCGGTCGGGGACTCCTTGTAGGCGAGGAGCAGCTCACGGTCGACCGCCTCGTACTGCTGGCCGAGCGGGTTGTAGATCTTCGCGCTCGGGAAGAAGGCGTCCATGCCGAAGGTGCGGTACTCGTCGGGGGCGATCAGCACGAAGCGCTTGCCGATCTCCTTGTCCCGCATGAGGTCCTTCAGGATGCGGACGAACGCCATGGTGGTGGCGATCGACTGCTGGCCCGAACCCTTCTTCGCGGTCGCGTACGTCTTGTCCTCGGGAAGCTGGAGGGGCTTCGCGCGGACGACGCGGGTGGGGACGTAACCGCCGAGGCCCTGGCGGCGGTCGTGCATGTACTGGATCTCTTCCGAGTCACGGCCCGGGTGGTAGTACGGCGGGGCGCCGCCCTCCAGCTCCTTGTCCGTGATCGGGATGTGCAGGCGGTCGCGGAAGCCCTTGAGGTCGTCGGCCGTCAGCTTCTTCATCTGGTGCGTGGCGTTGCGGCCCTCGAAGTTCGGGCCGAGCGTCCAGCCCTTGACCGTCTGCGCCAGGATCACGGTCGGCTGGCCCTTGTGGGCCTTGGCCGCCGCGTACGCCGCGTAGACCTTCTTGTGGTCGTGGCCGCCGCGGCCCAGGTGCAGGATCTGCTCGTCGGTCATGTTCTCGACCATGGAGCGCAGGCGGTGGTCGTCGCCGAAGAAGTGCTCGCGGATGTACGAGCCGGTCTCGGTGGCGTACGTCTGGAACTGGCCGTCGGGCGTGGTGTTGAGCCGGTTGACCAGGACGCCGTCGCGGTCCTGGGCGAGCAGCGGGTCCCAACTCCGGTCCCAGACGAGCTTGATGACGTTCCAGCCGGCGCCGCGGAACTGCGACTCGAGTTCCTGGATGATCTTGCCGTTGCCGCGCACCGGGCCGTCGAGGCGCTGGAGGTTGCAGTTGACGACGAAGGTCAGGTTGTCCAGGCCCTCGCGGGCGGCGATGGAGAGCTGGCCGAGCGACTCGGGCTCGTCCATCTCGCCGTCGCCGAGGTAGGCCCAGACGTGGGACTTGGAGGTGTCGGCGATGCCGCGCGCCTCCATGTAGCGGTTCATCCGCGCCTGGAAGATCGCGCCGAGCGGGCCGAGGCCCATGGAGACGGTCGGGAACTCCCAGAAGTCCGGCATCAGACGCGGGTGCGGGTAGGACGAGAGGCCGTTCGGGGCCTTCGACTTCTCCTGGCGGAACGCGTCGAGCTGCTGTTCGGAGAGCCGGTCGAGGAGGAACGCGCGGGCGTAGATGCCGGGGGACGCGTGCCCCTGGAAGAAGATCTGGTCGCCGCCGTCGCCCTCGTCCTTGCCGCGGAAGAAGTGGTTGAAGCCCACGTCGTAGAGCGAGGCCGATGAGGCGAAGGTGGCGATGTGACCGCCGACCCCGATGCCAGGGCGCTGGGCGCGCGAGACCATCACCGCGGCGTTCCAGCGGGTGGCGTTCAGGACCTTGCGCTCGATCTCCTCGTTGCCGGGGAAGAAGGGCTCGTCCTTGGTGGCGATCGTGTTGACGTAGTCCGTGCTGCGCATCTCGGGCACGGCGACGCGCTTTTCGCGCGCGCGTTCGATGAGTCGGAGCATCAGGTAGCGGGCCCGCTCGCGGCCGCGTTCGTCGACCGCGGCATCGAGGGAGTCGAGCCACTCCTGGGTCTCTTCGGGATCGAAGTCCGGGACCTGACTCGGCAGGCCGCCAATGATGATCGGGTTGCGATCGGATCCGGAAGCCACGCTGTTCCTTCGCTGTTGGGGCTTTCGCCTGGGTTCTGCCTGGCTGGGAGACGTTCCCCATCGTGTACCGCGTGGGCGGAATCGTCATCTCTACTGAGAGGTAACCGAGGCCTCCGCCCGGCGGCCCTGGGGTAGGCTCGACCAAATCGCAACGATACGCCCATCCTGCCTAGCCGGTTCGTAAGGCCGTTCGGACCTCAGTTCCGATCGGCTTCGTGCGAGCGAAGTGCGAGCGGAGAAGGATCTGGCAGGTGGGCCTTCTGTTGCGGCGACACGGCCGGGAACGTCACCGTTTCAGCGGTCTTGACGGCCGGGTACTTGCGCGATCCGGTCCGCCCGTGTGGACTACCGCCAATGTCCCGCGCACGCGCGTGGGTGAAGGCATTCCCGAAAACATGATCAGGAGGCAAGCCGTGAGCGCGACCGCGGACCACGCGGAGGAGCGGACCAACCCTGCCGCGAGGCTGGGTTTCCAGCCCGAGCAGGTGGTCCAGGAGATCGGCTACGACGACGATGTCGATCAGGAGCTCCGCGAGGCCATTGAAGGGGTGATCGGCAGCGAGCTCGTCGATGAGGACTACGACGACACTGCTGACGCTGTAGTGCTGTGGTTCCGCGAGGACGACGGCGACCTGACGGATGCGCTGGTAGACGCCACCCAGCTGATCGAAGAGGGCGGCGACCTCTGGCTGATGACGCCGAAGACGGGCCGTGACGGCTACGTCGAGGCGAGCGACATCAACGAAGCAGCCCAGACCGCAGGCCTCGCTCAGACCAAGAGCATCAGCGCGGGCAAGGACTGGACGGGCAGCCGTCTGGTCACGCCGAAGGCGGCAGCCAAGAAGCGGTGAAGCTGCCGCTCAGGCAGCAGGAAGTCGACTGAGCCAATCGCTGTGAGCCCCCACCGACGTATGCCGGTGGGGGCTCATGCGTGTGCGCGGGGCGCGGGACGAGGGCCGCGACCGCGGGGGAAGTGCCCGCCCTGCGGGGTGATCGGACGAAACGCCCGTTGCGTAGGGTGGTCATCACCCGAACAGCCCCATCGAAGGGATGCGAACTCATGGCGCTCGCTGGAATCGCGACCGGCACCAAGGCCCCGGACTTCGAGCTGAAGGACAACCACGGCAGGACCGTGAAGCTTTCGGACTTCCGCGGCGAGAAGAACGTGGTGCTGCTCTTCTACCCGTTCGCGTTCACCGGTGTGTGCACGGGCGAGCTCTGCGCGCTGCGCGACGAACTGCCGAAGTTCGTCAACGACGACACGCAGCTGCTCGCGGTCTCGAACGACTCCATCCACACCCTGCGCGTCTTCGCCGAGCAGGAGGGCCTCGAGTACCCGCTGCTCTCCGATTTCTGGCCGCACGGCGAGGCGTCGCGCGCGTACGGGGTCTTCGATGAGGAGAAGGGCTGTGCGGTGCGCGGCACGTTCATCATCGACAAGGAGGGCGTGGTGCGCTGGACTGTCGTCAACGGCCTGCCGGACGCCCGCGACCTCGACGAGTACGTCAAGGCGCTCGACACCCTGTGATTCCTCAGGGGTGACACCCTGTGATTCTTCAGGTGCAGAGCCTGTGGCGGCCGGGAACCGGTCACTAGGATCCACTCGTTGATCCGATGGCAAAGCATGACTGGGGCTCCCCGCCCCTGGACATCAATTTGGGAGGACCTGTGGGAGTCAGCCTCAGCAAGGGCGGCAACGTATCGCTGAGCAAGGAGGCCCCCGGCCTGACCGCGGTTCTGGTCGGCCTGGGCTGGGATGTCCGTACCACCACCGGTACGGACTTCGACCTCGACGCCAGCGCCATCCTGACCAACGCCGAGGGCAAGGTCAGCAGCGACGGCAACTTCGTGTTCTTCAACAACCTGAAGAGCCCGGACGGATCCGTCGAGCACACCGGTGACAACACCACCGGTGAGGGCGAGGGCGACGACGAGGCGATCAAGGTCAACCTGGCGACGGTTCCGGCCGACGTGGACAAGATCGTCTTCCCGGTCTCGATCTACGACGCCGAGACCCGCCAGCAGTCGTTCGGCCAGGTCCGCAACGCGTTCATCCGCGTCGTGAACCAGGCGGGCGGCGCGGAGATCGCGCGGTACGACCTCTCCGAGGACGCATCGACGGAGACGGCGATGGTCTTCGGCGAGCTGTACCGCAACGGAGCGGAGTGGAAGTTCCGCGCTGTCGGTCAGGGTTACGCCTCGGGCCTGCGCGGCATCGCGCAGGACTTCGGCGTCAACGTCTGAGCCGAGTAACGCCCTCCGCCTTGTCGTCCGGCGCCGCACACCACGAGTGCGGCGCCGGACGCGCTCAAAACTCTTGCTCCCAGGCCCGGCCCCGATCGTCGGAGCCGGTGGGAGCCCAGGGAATTCTTGCTCTCGAACCACGGGGAGGACCACATCATGGGCGTCACGCTCGCCAAGGGAGGCAATGTCTCCCTCTCCAAGGCCGCACCGAACCTCACACAGGTCCTGATCGGCCTCGGCTGGGACGCGCGCTCCACCACCGGAGCACCCTTCGACCTCGACGCCAGCGCGCTGATGTGCAACTCGGGCCGGGTCATCGGCGACGAGTGGTTCGTGTTCTACAACAACCTCAAGAGTCCGGACGGCTCTGTCGAACACACCGGCGACAACCTCACGGGTGAGGGTGACGGGGACGACGAGTCGCTCCTGATCGACCTCTCCAAGGTTCCCGCCAACTGCGACAAGATCGTCTTCCCTGTCTCGATCCATGACGCGGACAACCGCGGCCAGACGTTCGGCCAGGTCAGCAACGCTTTCATTCGCGTGGTCAACCAAGCCGACCACCAGGAGCTCGCGCGCTACGACCTCTCCGAGGACGCCTCCACGGAGACCGCGATGATCTTCGGTGAGGTCTACCGTTACGGCGGCGAGTGGAAGTTCCGTGCCGTTGGGCAGGGGTACGCGTCAGGTCTGCGGGGCATCGCTCTAGACTTCGGGGTCAATGTTTCGTAAAGCCGGGGACCGGCGCGGGGGAGACCGCTAATGGGAGCCCGTACACACACGATTGGGTAGCCAGTGCTTCTGAAAACCTTCGGCTGGTCGTTCGCGGTTACCGCGCTCGGCCTGGTCGCGGCGGTGTTCTACGGGGGGTGGACAGGTTTCGGGATCGTAGCGATCTTGTCCATCCTCGAGATCTCGCTGTCCTTCGACAACGCGGTGGTCAACGCCGGAATCCTGAAGAAGATGAGTGCCTTCTGGCAGAAGATCTTCCTCACCATCGGTGTGCTGATCGCCGTCTTCGGCATGCGGCTCGTGTTCCCCGTCGCGATCGTGGCCATCAGCGCCAAGATCGGCCCGATCGAGGCTGTGCGTCTCGCGCTCAACGACAAGGACAAGTACCAGCAGCTGGTGACCGACGCTCACCCGTCGATCGCCGCGTTCGGTGGCATGTTCCTGTTGATGATCTTCCTCGACTTCATTTTCGAGGACCGTGACATCAAATGGCTCGGCTGGCTCGAGCGCCCCCTCGCCAAGCTCGGCAAGATCGACATGCTGTCGGCCTGCGTCGCCCTCATCGTGCTCATGATCTCCGCGATGACCGTCGCCACCCAGGCCCACCAGCACGGCGGCACACACGTCGACAAGGCGGAGACGGTGCTGCTCTCCGGTGTCGCCGGACTCATCACCTACATGGTCGTGGGCGGCCTCTCCGGCTTCTTCGAGAACAAACTCGAGGAAGAGGAGGAGCGCGAGCACGAGCAGGAGGAAGAGGCCAAGAGGAGCGGCAAGAAGGTTCCTGCCGTCGTCATGGCCGGCAAGGCCGCGTTCTTCATGTTCCTCTACCTCGAGGTCCTGGACGCGTCGTTCTCCTTCGACGGCGTCATCGGCGCCTTCGCCATCACGAACGACATCGTCCTGATGGCGCTCGGCCTCGGCATCGGCGCGATGTACGTCCGGTCGCTCACCGTCTACCTGGTCCGCCAGGGCACCCTCGACGACTACGTCTACCTGGAGCACGGCGCGCACTACGCGATCGGCGCCCTCGCCGCGATCCTGCTCATCACGATCCAGTACGAGATCCACGAGGTCATCACCGGCCTCGTCGGTGTCATTCTGATCGCCTGGTCCTTCATCTCCTCCGTCATGCGCAACAAGCGCATCGCGGCCGAGGAGGGCAAGGGCTCGGGCTCGGACGAGAAGACCGAGGTTCCTTCCGGCGTCTGACGCAGGGTCCGACCCGTCCCCGGTGTGTGACCCGGGGCCGAGTGAGGAACGCTTCTGAACGGGGCGGCCATCGAGGACGAGTCCTCCTGGCCGCCCCGTGGCATTCGTAACGGGCCCATGGGGCTCCGGTATTCATTGGGGGCGGCGATGTCCTTCTGGGACGGTCTTTGGCGTGGGCGCACGATGGACTACGAGTCGGGCAGCGCCGCGACCAACTCCATCGAACTCACCAAGCGGCACCCGACGGTCTCGCTCAACAAACAGGGCGCGGCCACCGGCAACCTCCGGGTCAACCTCTCCTGGCAGATGCGTACGTCCGACATCCTCGGCAAGCGCCAGGGCGGCAGCCTGCTGCGGCACCCCCTGCGGATGTTCCAGCCCGACGTGGTGCAGGCGCACACCCAGGGCGTGGTCAACGTCGACCTCGACCTCGGCTGCCTGTACGAGACGACGGACGGCGCCAAGGGCGTCGTACAGCCGCTCGGCAGCTTCTTCGGGAGCCTGAACGTCGCGCCGTACGTGAAGCTCAGCGGCGACGACCGGTTCGGTTCGCCGTCCGGCGAGACGATCTACGTGAACCTCGACCACCGCGAGTCGATCAAGCGGCTGCTGTTCTTCGCGTACATCTACGACCAGACGCCGGCCTTCGACCGCACGCACGCCAAGGTGACGCTCTATCCCAGCAACGGCCCGCGGATCGAGATCGATCTGGACGAGCGCCAGCCGCAGGCCCGCTCCTGCGCCATCTTCACGCTGGAGAACGTCAAGGACGAGCTGATAGTCCGCCGAGAGGTGAAGTTCGTGTACGGCTTCCAGGCCGAGCTCGACCGGCTGTACGGCTGGGGGCTCCAGTGGGGCCGTGGCTACAAGTCGAAGGTGGGCGGCGCCTGAACGGCACCGCGCGGCCCCATCGTCCCGGGCTCAGCGCGCGCTCGGCCCCTGAGGGGTCCCCAGAGGCCTCGAAGCTCTCAGCGTGCGAGGAACTGCGGGCCCTGGGGCGGCAGCCGGAAGTTCGGGTCGGGCATCGGGGCCACGGGCTGCGGATAGCCGTACGAGGGCTGCGGGACGGGCGCCGCATGGGCCGGCGCGTGCTGCGGATAGCCGTAGGAGGGCTGCGGGGCCGGCTGGTGGCGCGGGGGCGCCGGAGGGTAGCCGTACGAAGGCTGCGGGGCCGGTGCGGGGAAGGGCTGCGGGGCCGGGGCCTGGGGAGCCGGAGCCTGCGTGGCCGGCAGCGGCTGACGCTGGGGATGGGGCTGCGGGAGCGAGGCCTCGGTCGTCGGCTCGGGCACCGCCTCCGACTCGTCCACGGAGATGCCGAAGTCGCCGGCGAGACCCTCCAGGCCGTTCAGATAGCCCTCGCCCAGGGCGCGGAACTTCCAGACGTCGCCGCGGCGGTAGAGCTCGCCGCAGATCAGGGCGGTCTCCTCGCCCGTCTGCGGGGTGATGTCGAAGTACGCAAGCGGTTCGGCCTCGCCCGCCGCCGCGTCGTACAGCAGGATGCGCAGCGCGGGTACGTGCTCGAAGGCGGTGTTCTCGGCGGAGGCGACGAGCAGGACGCGGCTCACGGCCGGATCCAGGCCCGCCAGGTCCGTCTGGACCGTGTCGGTCAGGCCCTGGGCGACGCGCTTCTTGCCGAGCCGCCAGACCTTGCCGGACGGATGGCGTGGCTGGTTGTAGAAGACGAAGTCCTCGTCGGACCGCACGCGGCCGTCGGCGCCGAGCAGCAGCGCCGACGCGTCGACGTCCGGAACGCCCTGGCCAGGGGTCCAGCGCAGCACCGCGCGGACGGCCGTGGCTTCGAGCGGGACGTTCGACCCCTTCAACATCGCGTGCGTCATGCGGTCATCCTGCCTTCCCGGCCCCGGACGGGACAACGCGGGGGTGACGGTGTGTGGCCGGTGTGTCTGACATGGCCGGGTTACCTGAATTTCATGCCCATGGGGAACCCTTGACACCCGTCCCTACGTACTATTACCGGCCACATCACGTCGGGCCGCGCCGACGAGTACAGGGGAAATCATGCGTCATTTCGGGCATATAGCCCCAGAGGTGCGACAGCGTCTCTTCCATCGGGAGCCGTGCGCCTTCACCGCGGACTCCTCCCCGCGCCTGCTCGCCGCAGCCCTCGGGGCCACGCTCTACAGCCCTGCGACGCGCCCCCGCCTCGCCGACGACATCCTGAAACAGGCTGGGCGTGGCGTGATCTCGATGGTGCTCTGCCTGGAGGACTCCATCGACGACGCCGAGGTCATCGGCGCCGAGGAGAACCTGGTCAGACAGTTCGCCGACCTGGCCGAGCTGGCCGAGCGCGACGGCGTCGAGCCGCCGCTCCTGTTCATCCGGGTCAGGGCCCCCGAGCAGATACCCGACCTGGCGGCCCGTCTCGGACCCGGCATCCGCCTGTTGTCCGGATTCGTACTGCCCAAGTTCACCGAAGAGCGCGGCGTCGCCTTCCTTGAGGCGCTCGCCGTGGCGGAGGCCGCGAGCGGCCGACGGCTCTTCGCGATGCCCGTCCTCGAATCGCCCGAGCTGCTGCACCTGGAGAGCCGCTCGGAGACCCTCGCCGGCATCGCCCGCACCGTCGACAAGTACCGCGAGCGGGTGCTCGCGCTGCGGCTCGGCGTCACCGACTTCTGCTCGGCGTACGGACTGCGCAGGCCGCCGCACATGACCGCGTACGACGTCCACATCGTGGCCTCGGTCATCGCCGACGTGGTCAATCACCTCGGCAGGGCCGACGGCACGGGCTTCACCGTGACCGGGCCCGTGTGGGAGTACTTCCGCGTCCAGGAGAGGATGTTCAAGCCGCAGCTGCGCCGGAGCCCCTTCCTGGAGGGCCGGGCGGAGGAGCTGCGGCAGGCGCTCATCGAGCACGACATCGACGGGCTGCTCCGCGAGATCGAGCTGGACCGGGCCAACGGCCTGCTCGGCAAGACCTGCATCCACCCCTCGCACGTCCTGCCCGTGCACGCGCTCTCGGTCGTCAGCCACGAGGAGTTCAGCGACGCCGAGGACATCCTGCGCCCGGACCGGGACGGCGGCGGGGTCATGCGCTCGGCGTACACGAACAAGATGAACGAGGTGAAGCCGCACCGCGCGTGGGCCGAGCGGACCCTCCAGCGCGCCGAGGTCTTCGGCGTCGCACGCGAGGACGTCGGCTTCGTGGAGCTGCTCACCGCCGGGCTCTCCGGCTGACCACCGCTTCACCGGGCTCCCCGGCCGACCGCCCGGGATCTCCGGGTGACCGCAACCAACGCGAGGAACGTAAGGACTGTGCGAGGACTGTGAACGACGACGTGGTGTGGTCAGGGACGTGGGTCGCCGAGCGGCTCGGTGTGGAGTTGGCCGGGGACGCGGGGCTGAGCGATCTGCTCGGCCTCGCCCTGCGCCGCAACCCGAAGCGGGCGCACCTGCTGGTGTCGAACGTCCTCGGCAAGCATGTGCCGCAGCGGCCGTCCGTCGTGTACGCGGCCGGGCACGACCTCGGTGTCCGGGCACGCGCGCTCCTGGGCGACGCGGAGGTCCGGCGCGCGGTCGTCCTCGGGTACGCGGAGACGGCGACCGGCCTCGGCCACTGCGTCGCGGACGGCATCGGCCTCGCGCCCTACCTCCACTCCACGCGCCGCCCGGTCGACGGGGTGCGCAGCGCGGGCGGCTTCGAGGAGTCCCACTCCCACGCCACCTCGCATCTGCTGCTCCCGGCTGACCCCCGCCTCCTGGCCGGTGACGGCCCGCTGGTCCTCGTCGACGACGAGTTCTCCACCGGCAACACGGTCCTCAACACCATCCGCGCGCTGCACGAGCTGTACCCGCGCGAGCGGTACGTCATCGTGGCGCTCGTCGACATGCGCTCCCCGCGGGACCAGGGCCGCCTGGCCGACTTCGCGCGGGAGATCGGCGCGCGGGTCGACCTGATCACGATGGCGTCCGGCACGGTGAGCCTGCCGGACGGCGTCCTGGAGAAGGGGCAGGCGCTGGTCGAGGAGTACGAGGCCACGGCGCTCCCCGCACCGCGCCGGGAGGCGGGCCCGGTCGCCCGGATCGACCTCGGCTGGCCCGCCGGAGTGCCGGACGGAGGGCGGCACGGCTTCGCGCCCGAGCACCGCGTGGCGCTCGACGCGGCGCTCCCGGGGATGGCGGACCGGCTCGCGGAAGCGCTGGCTCCGGGCCTCACGGCCTCCGGAGGCTCCGACACCGCCGCGCCGCGCCGCGTCCTCGTCCTCGGCTTCGAGGAGCTGATGTACGCGCCGCTGGCCCTCGGGGTGGCCCTGGAGGAGCGGCTGTCCGCCGGTGACGCGGGGGTGGACGTGCGGTACTCCACCACCACCCGCTCGCCCGTCCTCGCCGTCGACGACCCCGGCTACGCCATCCGCAGCCGCCTCGTCTTCCCCGCGCACGACGCTCCCGCCGACGGACCCGGCGAGCGGTACGCGTACAACGTCGCGGGCGGTGACTTCGCCGCGATCGTCATCGTGGTCGACTCCGTGGGCGACCGCCCCGAACTCCACGCCCCCGACGGCCTGTTGGCGCAGCTCGCCGCGCACACCCCGCAGGTGCTGCTCGCCACCGTGCCCTCGTACGTCCCCGAGCAGACCCCCGCGCACGTCCCCGAAAGGCCCCCCATGCTGCCCGAGCCCCTCCGCGGCCCCGCCTTCTCCTCGTACGCGGCCGAAGACGTCGGCTGGCTGCTCCAGGACCTCTCGGGCGTACGCCTGGAGGCGCCCACCGAGGAGCGCGAGGAGGCGATACAGAGCGGTGGCGCGCACTACGCCGAGTCGCTGCCCGTCGAGTACCAGCCGAGCCCGCAGTACCAAGAGCTGTTCCGCGCCGCGCTCGGCACCTCCGCCGCCCGCATCGCGCAGGCCGTCGGCACCGTCACCGAGACCGTGCTCGCCGAGCTCCCCCACAGCCGAAAGCGCGGGGGTACCCCCACCCCCCGCCCCGTCCTCGTCTCGCTGGCCCGCGCGGGCACGCCCGTCGGCGTCCTGATGCGGCGCTGGGCCCAGCACCGGCACGGCCTCGACCTGCCGCACTACGCCGTGTCGATCGTGCGCGGCCGCGGCATCGACGCCAACGCGCTGCGGTGGCTTGCCGCCCACCACGACACGGCCGACATCGTCTTCGTCGACGGCTGGACGGGCAAGGGAGCGATCACGCGCGAACTCGCCGACGCTGTGCGGGAGTTCGAGGAGTCCGGCGGCCCTGTCGGCTTCAACCCGGAGATCGCCGTGCTCGCCGACCCCGGCTCCTGCGTCCGCACCTACGGCACCCGCGAGGACTTCCTCATCCCCTCCGCCTGTCTCAACTCCACTGTCTCCGGCCTGATATCGCGTACCGTCCTGCGCGCGGACCTGGTCGGGCCCGACGACTTCCACGGCGCGAAGTTCTACCGCGAACTCGCCGACGGTGACCTGTCCCTCGACTTCCTCGACGCCGTCGTGGCCCGCTTCGACGAGGTGGCCGACGCCGTGGACGCCCAGGTCAAGGAGCTGCTCTCGGCGGACAGGGCGCCGACCTGGGAGGGCTGGGCCGCCGTCGAGCGGATCAGCGAGGAGTACGGCATCCACGACGTGAACCTCGTCAAGCCGGGCGTCGGTGAGACGACACGCGTCCTCCTTCGCCGCGTCCCCTGGAAGATCCTGGCGCGCACGGGGGCGGGGGCCGACCTCGACCACGTACGGCTCCTCGCGGAACAGCGCGGCGTGCCGGTCGAGGAAGTGGACGGACTCCCTTACACCTGCGTCGGTCTGATCCACCCCCGGTTCACCCGCGGAGCCACCGGCACGGACGGCAAGGCGGTGGCGTCCAAGTGAGTACCTCCCGTCCGGTGCTCGTCGCCAGCGATCTCGACCGCACCCTCATCTACTCCGCCGCCGCCCTCGGCCTGACCATGCCCGACGCCGAAGCGCCGCGCCTGCTCTGCGTCGAGGTGTACGAGAGCAAGCCGCTGTCGTACGTCACCGAGACCGCCGCCGGACTCCTGGACGAGGTGGGCCGCGGCACGGTCTTCGTGCCGACGACCACGCGTACGCGCGAGCAGTACGGGCGCATCCATCTGCCGGGCCCCGCGCCGGAGTTCGCCATCTGCGCCAACGGCGGGCACCTGCTGGTCGACGGGGTGTCCGACCCCGCGTGGCGGGCGGACGTCGACCGGCGGCTCGCCGCCGAGTGCGTCTCGCTCGCCGAGGTCCGCGCCCACCTGGTGCGCACCGCCGACCCGGCCTGGCTCCTGAAGGAGCGGGTGGCCGAGGACCTCTTCGCCTATCTGGTCGTCGAGCGCTCCCTGCTGCCACAGGAGTGGGTCAAGGAGCTCGCCGTGTGGGCGGAGGGCCGCGGCTGGACCGTCTCGCTGCAGGGCCGCAAGATCTACGCGGTGCCGAAGCCGCTGACCAAGAGCGCGGCGGTGCGCGAGGTGGCCCGGCGTATCGACGCGGAGGAGATCCTCGCCGCCGGTGACTCGCTCCTCGACGCGGATCTGCTGCTCGCCGCCGATCGCTCGTGGCGGCCTGGCCACGGCGAGCTCGCCGACACGGGCTGGACGGCGCCGGGCCTGACGGTGCTGCCGGAGCGGGGCGTCGCGGCGGGGGAGGAGATTCTGCGGGGGTTCCTCGCGGCGGCGGCGCGTTGACCTTGGCGGCGCGTTGCTTTCGGCGGCCCTGGCGGCCCTGGAGGGCGCTGTCCGCAGGGCGTTGTGCCGAAGCCGCGCGCCCTGGGTGATCCGCTGCCGCTAGCCTTGGCCCATGCCCCGATACGAGTACCGCTGCCGTTCCTGTGGCGACACCTTTGAGCTGAGCCGCCCGATGGCCGAGTCCGCCGCCCCCGCGGCCTGCCCCGAAGGGCACGAGGACACGGTGAAGCTGCTGTCGACGGTGGCCGTCGGCGGGTCTTCCTCGGCGTCCGCTCCTTCCCCCGCCCCAGGTGGCGGCGGGGGAGGCGGCTGCTGCGGCGGAGGCTGCTGCGGGTAGCGGGGCAGCAGCTAAGGAAGGGGCACTACCCTTGGAGGGCTCTGTTCCGGGAAGGGCTCTATCGGACCACGGTCCCGGGCCCCTCTCCCAGCAGTCCGAGCTCGGCCCGCGTGGGCGCCCCTTCCCAGTCCCCGTGCGACGCGACGGCGAACGCCCCGGTCGTCACGGCCCGGTCGAGTCGTCCCGTCACGTCGTCCCCGTCGAGCAGCGCCGACAGGTACCCCGCGACGAACGCGTCCCCCGCGCCCACGGCGTCCACGGCCCGCACCGGGCGAGCGGGAGCGTAGAGCTCGCCGTCGGCGGTGTACGCGGTGGCCCCGTCGGCGCCGAGTTTGACCACGACCTCGCGGACGCCCTGCGCGAGGAGGGCCTTGGCCAGGGAGTGGGCTTCCCCGGCGGCCGTCGTCTCCGGGACGCACAGCGGCAGTTCGTCGTCCGACGCGATGACCACGTCGACGTACGGAATCCAGGAACGCATGACCGCGGCCGACTCCTCGTCGCTCCACAGCCGCGAGCGGAAGTTGACGTCGAGGCAGACCGTCGTGCGGTGCTCCCTGGCCAGTTCCAGGGCGCGGCGGCACGCGGCAAGGGCGGACGGGCCGAGCGCCGGGGTGATGCCGGTGAGATGCAGGACGCGGGGCGCGCCGGGAGCGGTGAAGGCACGCTCGACCGAGGCCGCCGTGAGGCGTGAACCGGCGGAACCCGCACGGTAGTAGTGCACGCGGGTCACCTCGGGCAGCCGCGGCTCGAAGAGGATCAGGCCCGTGGGCGCGTCCGGGTCGCGGGTCGCGCCGCTGACGTCGACGCCCTCGGCGCGCAGCGTGCGCAGGACCAGCTCGCCCGCCTCGTCGTCGCCGACCGCGCCCGCCCACCGCGTCGCGTGGCCGAGACGGGAGAGGCCGATGGCCACGTTCGACTCGGCGCCCGCGATGGACACGTCCATCGAACCGCCCAGCTTGAGCGGGCCGCTGCCGCGCAGGGCGACCATGGTCTCGCCCAGGGTGAGGACGTCGTCGGCGCTCCCTCGGGTCATGGCGCTCATCGACCGGCCTCCGTGACCGCCACGAACTCCGCCGCGCGCTTGCGCAGCGCGTCCAGGTCCCCGCCGTCCGCCGCGTCCCCGATGAGCGGGGAACCGACGCCCACGGCTACCGCGCCGAGCGCCAGGTACTCCTCGGCGGCGGGCGCGTCCACGCCGCCCACCGGTACGAAGGGCAGGTCGGGGAAGGGGGCCCGCAGCGCCTTGAGGTACGCGGGGCCGCCCATCGCCGCGGCGGGGAAGATCTTCAGGGCGGTCGCTCCCGCGGCGCTCGCCGCGATCACGTCGGTGGGGGTCAACACCCCGGCGGCGACGGGGAGTTCACGCCGCAGTGCCTCGTCCACCCCTGCCCCGAGGCCCGGCGTCACGAGGAGGTTGGCCCCCGCGTCGGCGGCGCGCCGCGCGTCGTCCGCGGTGAGGACCGTGCCCGCGCCGAGCCAGGCCTCGTCACCCAGTTCGGCGCGTGCCCGGCGCAGGACGCCCAGTGCGTCGGCGCCGCTGAGGGAGACCTCGACGAGCGGGACGCCGGACTCGACGAGCGCCATGACCGTCCGGAAGGAGGCCTCCGCGTCGGCGCCGCGCACGATGGCGACCAGACGCTGGGTCCGCAGGGCTGTGCTGAAGGCAGTGGTGAGGTCGTCCGACATGCCCCAAGGCTCGCACAGGGGGTTCAGCGTGGCTGCTCAGGGTGGTGGGCCCGGTCAGGGCGGTGGGCCTGCTCGGAGCGCTCGGAGCGCTGGGCCTGCTGGGCGCGCTGAACCCCGCGCCCTCGGCCACGGCCGGCGTGCCGCACCTGCTCGGGGTGGCGTGCCTGCCAGTAGGGGTTGTCGTGCGGCAGGGCCGAGCCGACCCTCCCGTACATCCCGAAGATCATCAGCAGGACGCCCACCACAAAGCTGAACAGGACGTTCTGGATGCGGAAGGCGAGGAAGTTGAGGCCGGTGTCGAGCAGGGCGAGGTTCACGAAGCCGCTGAGGATGAAGGCGCAGCCCAGGACCATGTTGAGCGTCGAGGCGAAGTTGCCGCCGATCACCATGCCGACGAACAGGAGAAGGCCGACGCAGATCGACAGGACGCTGAGCGCGCCGTTCGTGTTCAGACCGGCGACGGTGTCGCCCCCGGTGTCGAAGAAGCCGACCTTGTCGATCAGGCCGAGGATGCCGAACGCGAGCAGGACCAGGCCCATGAGCCCCGCGCCGACGCGGTAGATCGTGCTGAGGCGGTGGTCGACGGGCAGGTGTTCGTTCAGCGTGACGCGCCGACGGGGCCGCTTCGCCCCTGGGTGAAGTACATGCGTGGCCATGTCCGCCTCCCTTGTGCGTGCGGGGGCCGCTTCTGTACGTCCGTAGTCCCAGGATCCGCCCGCGGGCCGCGGACCGCCAACAGGCGCGGTCGGAACCCGGGCGCCCCTTGGCCTCCGGCCTCTGAGCCGTCGTCCTCAGGCCCCCTGCCCCCGCTCCTCCCGGATCTGCGTGACCACGCGCGCCACCGCCTGCCGCACGGCCTCGGTCTCGGTCAGGAAGTGCCAGTAGTCCGGGTGGCGCCCCTCCAGGGAGGCCACCGCGCGGTCCAGGCGGGCGACGGACTCGTCGAGCGGGCGCGCGTGCCGCTGCTCCGGGGTCTGGCGCCCCGCCATGGCCAGGCGCTGGGCGTCGCGGATCGCGAAGCGGGTGCGCTCGATCTCGTGCTGGGGGTCCTTCGCCACCGCGTTGAGCCGCTGAAGCCGGTCGCCGGCGGCCGAGACCGCCTCGTCCGTCGAGTTCAGCAGGGCACGGACCGTCGAGAGCAGGGAGGTGGCGTCCGGCCAGCGCTGCTCCTCGCGCGCCTGCCGGGCCTCCTTCAGCTTGACCTCGGCCTGCCGCACGTTCTCCGCGGCCTGGTCCGGCACGCGCTGAAGGTCCTGCCAGCAGGCGACCGTGAAGCGCCGCCGCAGCTCGCTGAGGACCGGGTCGACCTGGCCGCTGCGGGTGGTGAGCGCCTGCGCGCGCGTGCGCAGCGTGACGAGGCGGCGGTCTATCTCGGCGGCGCGCTCGGGCAACCGCTCGGCCTCGGCGCGGACGGCCTCGGCGTCCCGCAGGACGCGGTCGGCGCGCTGCAGCGTCTCCGGCACGCCGTGCTGGCCGGCTCCTTGGTTGAGCTTGGTCAGCTCGGGCCCGAGGGCGGCGAGGCGGGCCGCCAGGTCATCGGCCTTGAGCCCGGCGCCCCGCACGGCATCGAGGGCGTTGCTGGCGGCGAGCAGGGTCTGCCGGGCGCGCTCGACGGCCGGGGCGAGGCGGGCGAGCTGCGTCTCGGCCTTGTCGAGCAGCGGGCCGAGCCCCTGCTGGAAGCGGTCCAGGTCCTGCTTGGCCTTGTCCAGCTCGCCCTTGGCCTCGGTGAGCTCGGTGCGGGCGCGGGCGGCGACGGAGGCGTCGAGATCGTCACGGTCGAGGTCGTGCGCGTCCACCGCGCTGATGTACTGGTGGCTGGCCTCGTCGATCCGCCGCCCGATGGCCTCGAAGTCCGAGACCGCACGCTGCGCGGCGGGCGTGGAGTCGACGGCGACGATGGTCTCGATGGAGATCCGCAGATCCCGCTGGGCGGTGTCCAGCTCGTAGAAGGCCGCGGCCGCCGCGTCCTTGGCGGCCTGGGCGTCGGCCCGCACGCTCTCCCCGCGCCCGCCGAACCACCGCCGGGTGCCGCCGCCCGCGAAGGCGGCGGGGACGACGAGGGCGAGGAGGGGGAGGGGCAGGAGTGCGAGCGCCACCGCGTCGCGGAGAGGCGTCCGGCGGCGCGGTCGAGGCCGGCGCTCCTGACTGCCCCGGCTCGCTCGGCTGTCCGGGCGGGGACGCGGCCGCACGCTCCCGCAGCGACGTACATGCTCGTCCGGATCCGGCACAACTGACTCACTCGACGTATCCGGTGTGTACGGCTGCGAAGGTGTCGCCGTCACTATCCCTCTCCCGTGCTGTCATCCGCCTTGCCCGGTGTCACATTCTCCCACCGGTTAATGACGAACACACGGGCCGGTTAGTTCGCGCTGCGCACCGTGACTTCGCCGTCTTCGCTGCGGGCGGACACCAGGTGCGGACTACCACTGTCGCGGGCCACGGAAACATCCACGGCCCCGCGGCGTCGACCGTTCCGTTGCCGGTCGTCGGAGTCGACGGCCAACGCTCCAGCAGCCTCCCCGTACGCGTTTGTCGGGCAGGGGCACAGGCAAGGTAGGCTGTCGAAACATCCCGGGCGCGTAGCTCAGTGGTAGAGCGCTGCCCTTACAAGGCAGATGTCGGCGGTTCGAAACCGTCCGCGCCCACCGGTACGAAGACCCCCGGCCGATCATGGCCGGGGGTCTTCGGCGTGTGGGGGCGGGGCGGGCCCGGGTGCCGCGGTCTGCTGGATCGATCGGGTGGTCGGCCAGAACCTCGGGGATCGCGGGGGAGTTGGGGAATGCGGTGAGGGCCGTGTGGTGTCCGCGGTGTGGATGCTTCCGGTGGGCGACCGTCGTGCCGCCGTTGGGCCCTGCCGGAAGGGATTCTTCTCGTGAAGATCGCCAAGGCTGCTGCTGGTGTCGTCGGTGTCGGGCTCGCTCTGGGGGCCGTCTCCCCCGCGTTCGCCGCGCCGCAGCCGCCCGCCGGTGGTGACCTGCAGATGCTCGACGCCGCCGGGAAGACGACGAAGGACCTGAAGAGCCCCCTCGGCGAGGTCGACGTCGACGCGTCAGCCGGTGAGCTGAGGGCGGAAGACCCCGAGGCCGCCACGGCCCAGGTGGGCAAGGCCGTGCAGGGGCCGGCCTCGATGATCGGGGGGCTCCCCGCGGGGGTGCCGATCGGCTGACCCGGCAGGGGCGGTGCACTCCGTGTCACATGTCAGGGATGCACCGCGGCGGGGCCGCCGCCGGCCGTTCCGCCGGCGGCGTCGCGTGCGCCGGGTGGCTTCACCGACGAGGCCCCGCCTCTTGAAGTAGTCGGCCGTCAGCTGTTGTTGGGCCGACCTGATGGCGCCGCCCGGCTCCGGGAACGTAACTGATGGCGTAGACACCGCCGTTGGCGCGGATGCTTCCGTACGGGCGACTGCGGCCCCTCGGCTCAGCCGTCCGGTCCCGAAGCGCTCAGCGGTCCGAACCCGACGCGCTCAGCCGTCCGAATCCGAAGCGCTCAGCGGCCCGAACCCGGATGCGTGCGGCGGTACCTGCGGTCCCAGCGCTCCTGACGTTCCTTGCGGATGCGGTAGTCCCGGTAGGTCTTGGGGAAGCCGCCTCCGCCGCCCCCACCGCCACCTCCGGCACCGGCGCCTCCGCCCGCGCCGCTCCCGCTGCTGCTGCTCTTGCCCGACCCTCCGCGGTCGTACTGCTGGACCATGAAGAAGACGAGCGCCGCCGCGGCCAGCCACAGAAGTGGCTGGCTGAAACCCAGGCCGACCAGTGCGATTAGCAGGACGACCAGCAGAACATTCATGGCAGCACCTCCTCGGCGTAGCTGGAGTCAACGCCCGCTGTCACCCGGTGTCAATGGATTTCTCGTGGATGTGTTTGAGCCGCGCGCGGGCCGTGACGGCGTCCGGGCCCGTCACCTGATCCCAGAAGCGATGACAGGTGACGAACACCGCCAACTCCCGTTCCCGGGCACGGAGTTTCTCCACCTCCGCCTGCTCGTCCGGGGTCCAGCCGGGGGAGGCGGGGCGCTCCACCTTGCGCCAGCCGTGGTCGTCGCTGAAGCCGTCCAGGGGCGTGACCGACCAGGGGAGCCGCTTCAGCAGGGCCAGGAGCTCGGCCCGGACTTGGTGCAGTTCCTCCTGGCCCGCGAGGAGGTCGTCAGGGAAGTCGTATGCAGGGGTTGCAGGCACGCGGTAATGGTACTCCTGTTCGAATTTCGGGAGCGAGAGCCACCACGCGTGATGTGGGGTGAACTTCGGGGCGCCGACGGGCTCACATAAGGGCCCACAGAGGACCAACAGAAGGACCCATGGCAGGGCCCACGGAGGGACTCGTGGTGGGCTGCCGGTGGCTGCGGGGGCCTTCGTCGGCGCTACGACTTCCCGCCCGCGCTCCACTCGCGGCAAGCTGTAGGCATGTGCCGCAGCATCAAGACGCTCCGTCCGCCCGCCATCCCCGAAGACGCGACCGAGGAGGAGATCCGGGCCGCCGCGCTCCAGTACGTGCGCAAGGTCTCGGGGTTCCGTGCCCCGGCCGCGCACAACCGCGAGGTCTTCGAGCGTGCCGTGGACGCGGTCGCCGAAGCCACCGCCGAACTGCTCGCCGGGATCGAGGTGCGGGGGGCCAAACCGCGGGCCGCCGAGCGGGCGGCCGATGAGGCCCCGGCGGCCTAGGTCGCCGCCGGCGCTCCCGGCGTCCCCGGCGTTCCCGCCCGCGGTCGTCGCACCAGGAAGGCCGCCCCCGCGCCCGCCGCGAAGAGCGCGAGCAGTGAGACGCCCGTGGCCAGCCACGACGCGCCGAGCCACTGCCCGCCGAAGTAGCCGAGCGCGACGCTGTATCCGGCCCAGGCCACGCCCGCGAGGGCCGACCAGGGCAGGAACTCGCGCACCTTGCGGTGTGCCGCGCCCGCCGCGAGCGAGACGATCGAGCGGCCCGCCGGGGCGAAGCGCGCGATGACGACGAGGACACCGCCGCCCCGGGAGAGCGCCGTGCCGAGTCGTTCCTGCGCGGTGGTGAGGCGGCGCGAGCGGGCGATGGCGCGGTCCAGGCGTTCGCCGCCGCGCCAGGCGAGGCGGTAGACGGCCAGGTCGCCGAGTACCGACGCGGTGGCCGCGCAGAGCAGGAGGATCAGGATGTCGGGCACCTCGTGCGCGACGCTCCCCGCGCCCGCCGTGCCTGCCGTTCCCGCAGCCGCGGCGGCGGTGGCCGCCGTGATGACGAGAACCCCGCTGGGCAGCACGGGCAGGACGATGTCGAACAGCACCGAAAGTGCCACTACCGCGTAGATCCATGGGCTGCTGGTCAGTGAGCCCAGAGTCTCAAGCACCGAAATTCCCCGTAACTCCCCGGTCGACGACTTGACTGCCGCGACGTCGCGGGGGAGCGGCAGGGGCGGCTTGGTGACAGCTGTACAGCGTACGCCGCGCTCTCCGCCGGAGATCCGCGGGGGGCTCATATGTTCGCTACATCACGTTCACCCGGCTGCCGCTTCAGATGGGGCGTACGGAGCCGATGTCCCGTACCAAAAGACTCACCAGCAGAGTCACCGACAGGTCGCCGACGAGGTCGGGCGATGGACGGTACGGAAGGAGCGGACGATGGTGGCAGGAATGCTCGCCGGGGCCGTGGCGACGGCGGTGCTCGCAGCGGGCGGCGGCGCGGTCGGGGACGCGGCGCCTTGTTACGAGATGCGGGTCGGGGCGCGGTTCGCGCCGCCCACGGCCTTCGTCTCCCCGTCGGCGATCACGTACGACACGAAGCTCGTGCCCGCCGGTTCGTCGATCGAGGTCGAGCAGCGCGGCGGACCGGGCGACATGGCGGTCACGGTCCGGGTGAAGGGCATGGACCCGGGGCGCGCGTACGGCGCGCACGTGCACCAGAAGCCGTGCGGCGCCGACCCCGCCGCGGCCGGCGGGCACTATCAGCACCGCGAGGACCCGGTACGGCCCTCGGAGGACCCGGCCTACGTCAACGCGGAGAACGAGGTCTGGCTGGACTTCACCGCGGGCCGGGACGGCTCGGGCACGGCGACCGCCCGGCACGGCTGGGAGTTCAGGCCGGGCGGAGCCGGATCGGTCGTGCTGCACCGCGAGCAGGGCGGCGCGGGCGACCGGGTGGCGTGCTTCACGGTGCCGTTCGCTCCCCTCGGCTGAAGCGCTCGGAACAGCTGAAGCGCTCGGAACGGCCGAAGCGCTCGTAACGTGACGGTGCCCTCTTCCTCGTACGCCTACGAGGAAGAGGGCACCGTGACATGAACGCGTGCGCGTCAGGCGGCCACCGGCGTCCGCTCCGACGCCTCCTTGTCCTTGCCGCCGTCCGCGCGCTCGCCGCGCGAGGCGAAGAGGCGGTCGAGGCCGAGGGCGCCCGAGCCGGTGAAGACGAGCAGGAGCATGGCCCAGCAGAAGATCGCGGAGGCCTCTCCGCCGTTCTGGAGCGGCCACAGGGCCTCGGGCTGGTGGACCTTGAAGTAGGCGTACGCCATCGAGCCCGACGAGATGAACGCCGCGGCCCGGGTGCCCAGACCGAGGGCGACCAGGCCGCCGCCGACCAGCTGGATGACGGCCGCGTACCAGCCCGGCCAGGTGCCGGCCTCGACCGTGCCGCCGCCCGCCGCGCCGCCGAGCACTCCGAAGAGCGAGGCTGCGCCGTGGCAGGCGAAGAGCAGGCCGATGACTATGCGGAAAAGCCCGAGGGCATAGGGCTGGGCGCTGTTGAGACGTCCAGTCATGGGGGGACTCCTTCGGTTTTTGGGGACGGTAACCGAGCGGAGGCCCAAGGTTAGGGGAACCTAATCAATACTTGCAAGTTCAACATCTGGCCGTTCGGGTGATTCCGCTTCCCTCGTTGACGCGATCGCTCCGCTTGCGGAGTGGATCTCCGGTGCTCCCGCCGTTCCCGCCGCCGTCCGCAGCACGGCACGCGCCACCGCGTCCGCGTCCGACAAGGTCACCGAGTCGACGCCCGGCCGTGCGCCCGCGGCCGTCACCCAGTGCACGCCCTCCGTGGGCACTCCGAACGCGAACCTCCGTGCGTGCAAACGACCCTGACGGTCAATCAAGTGATAGGGGCGTGGGGTGACGTCGAGGCCTCCGGTTTCGTAGCCGTCGACGACGTGGGCGCGGCACTGGCCCGTCCGCAGGAGCTGCCCGAGCAACTCGTCCGCGGTGCGCCGCACGTCCGGTTCGGGGAGGCGGGCCTCGACGACTGTGGTGACGGACACATCCGACCCCGGTACGTCGGGCGAGTGCGCGAGGTACCTGCCGTCCGCGGTGGGCCGTACGTCGAGACGCGGGCCGAGTACCTCCACGACGCCCGCCTCGATCAGCGCCGTCATCTCCTCGATGCGGCGCCGGGGCGGCCCGATCGACAGGAAGGCGTTCAGCGGCGTGTACCAGCGGTCCAGATGCTCGCGGCGTGACATCCCGGCCAGGCCGCCGTGGTCGAGGATCAGGCGGAGTTCGTTGCGCAGGTCGCGCAGCACGTCCAGGGCGGACTTCAGCGGGCTCGCCACGTTGCCGAGCGCGGCCTGCGCGGTGTCCTCGCGCAGATACGCGAGCAGCCAGGCGCGGAAGTCGGCCGGGGAGCGGAACGTACGGCCGGAGTAGGGCCGCGCCAGCCGGTCCCAGGACCAGCGCGCGGCCTCGGGGATCTCGAACTCGTCCAGGATCAGGGCCTCTTGAGGGCCGCGGTGCGGCGCGGCGAGGAAGGCGTCCCGGAAGTCCGTGGCCCGCTCGGCGGGTTGGACCAGGGCCGTGTAGTAGACCGTCTCCACCTCCTTCGCGACCAGCGGCCATATCTCGTCGAGGAAGTCCGGCGCGTCACCGCTGTCCGCGCGCTTGCGGAAGCGGGCTATGACGTCGGGGGTCAGGACGAGCGGCTCGTGCCGTCCGTACGCGCCCTTCGCGTTGTCGCCGCGCGCCTGGTAGGGGACGCCGCGCCGCGATCCCGCGTACAGCTTCGGCTCGTGCCCCGAGGGCCGATAGCGCAGACCGCCTCCCGGTGCCGGGGTGAAGCGTCCGCCGCGGCCCTGCGTCAAGAGCGCCATGTGGTCGAAGAAGTTCAGGCCCAGGCCGCGCAGCAGGACGCGTTCGCCGGGGGCGACGGCCGACAGGTCGACGTCGGCGGGGTTGGCCGGCGGTATGTGGCGCAGGCCGTGCCGTGCTGCGTGCGCGGCGAGGTGCTCCTGCCCCGCGTCGCTCAGCGTGGGGAGGTGGCCCTGCGCGAGGACGACGGCGCCGAGCCCGGCGAGTTCACGGCCGTCGTCGAGTACGAGGGACTGGGCGCCGCCCTCGGGGCCGTCGAGGCGCACGGCGCGCGCCGCGTGCACCTCGACCCGGACCGTTCCCGGGGCGCGGTGCAGGACCTCGGCGAAGACCCACTCCAGATAGCGGCCGTAACAGGCGCGCGTCGGGTAGTCGTCCGGGCCGAGCTCCGGCGCGTGCCCGGTGGCCGCCCATGCGTACAGGCTCGGACCCGGCCTGATCGGCCCGGCGCAGTCGACGCTCTCGTCGGTGAAGAGGGTCACCTGCGAGGCGACCGTGTTCATGAGCAGCTCGGACGGCTGGGCGGTCCGCCAGACGCGTCCGGGACCCGGTGGGGAGGGGTCGACGACGTGGACCGTCAGCCGTGCCTCCGGCGGCAGCAGTTCGGCCGCCGAGGCACAGAGGCGCTCCAGGACACTCGTGCCGCGGGGCCCCGCGCCGACGACGGCGACTGCAACGTCATGTTCCGGTGCGGTCGCTGCGGATGGTGCGGACAAGAGGGTGACTCCCGGGCATAGGAGGGGTCTGTGGGGGTGATGGAAGCGGACGGTCCGCCTCATCATGCCGTCGGAAGCCACGAAGTCGAACCCCATGGCAGAGGATCACCAGACGTGTGTGGCCTGTGTCACGTGATGCCTGCGGGCGCGCTGGTCGCCTTTGCGGGGCTATGGGAATTAAGGGGGAGTGCGAGTCGGGCGCCGCGGGCGCGGAGGGCCGCGACTCCTCCCGGTGCGGACGGCCGGCTCACGACAGCCGGGACTCCTGCGTCGTCGCGAGCCGCACGCCCACGCCCTTCACCACCTGCGCCTGATCGAGCCGCACGACCGCCGAACGGCCCCGCAGCGTCAGCGTCATCAGCTGGTTGCCGAACCAAGGCCCACCCGTTTTGCGCCAGTTGATGGCGGCCCGCGCTGTCCGTCCGTGCCGCACGAAGCGGCGGCCCAGGGCCCGGCCCGCCTTGCTCCAGCCGAAGTGGAAGCCCAGCTTTATCGACGTAGGAATGGAGTTGTGGACGGGGGAGCACGTCAGCTGCAGGACGCGGGCGTCGGGGCCGCCGCCGCGCGGCCAGGTGGGTTCCGCGATGTACGCGTGGTGGACGTCCCCGGAGAGCACGCACACCGTCGCCGGGGCGCCCTCGCCCGTGCCCACCTCGGCGATCAGGTCGGTCAGCGCGTCGAAGGACGCGGGGAACGCCGCCCAGTGCTCCAGGTCCGAGCGCCTGCGCAGGTTCTCGCCGAAGCGGGCCCAGCGCTCGCCGCGCTCGCCGCGGCACAGCGCGGCGTTCCAGCCCTCGGCGTCATGGATGAGGTGCGGAAGGAGCCAGGGCAGCGACGTGCCGATCAGAAGGTGGTCGTAGCCGCCGCCCCCGCCGTCCGCGCCGTCGAGTGCCTGCTCGCGCAGCCAGCGGGCCTCGTCCGGGTCGACCATCGCGCGGTTCTGCTCGTCCAGGACGCGCGCGGCCCGGGTGTCGACCATGAGCAGGCGTACGCGGCCGAAGTCCCTGCGGTAGCTCCACCGGGTCGCCCTGGGATCGGCATCCGACGCGGAGGCGAAGGCGCGCAGCAGGTCCGTGCCGTCCGGGGCCGCGCGCACCGCGGCGTACAGCTCGTCCCGTTCGAGGTCGGCCGGCGGCACGTTCCCGAGGTGCTGGTAGACCCAGTACGACATCAGGCCGCTCAGGATGCGCTCGCGCCACCAGGGCGTCGCGCGCATCTCGGCCAGCCAGGACGCACTGGTGTTCCAATCATCGATGACGTCGTGATCGTCGAAGATCATGCAACTGGGCACGGTGGAGAGCAGCCACCGCACCTCGGGGTCGAGCCACGACTCGTAGTAGAGGTGGGTGTACTCCTCATAGTCCGCGACCTGGTCGCCCGGCGGGTCGTTCAGGTTCCGGCGGGCCGCGAGCCAGCGTCGCGTCGCCTCGGACGTGTTGTCCGCGTACACCTGGTCGCCCAGGAGGAGCAGGACGTCGGGGCGGTCGGCGGCCGTGCCGGTGGCGATCCTGGCGGCGAGGGTGTCCAGGGCGTCGGGACCCACGGGGTCGTGCTCGTCGCTCGGCGGAGCCGCCCAGCGGCAGGACCCGAAGGTGACGCGCAGCGCCTCGCCGTCGTCCTCGCCCGGCGTGCGGATGGTGCTCGGCGGGAAGGGCGAGTCCGGCAGCGGCCACACGGGGCCGCCGCTGTCGCCGAGCCGCACCTCGTACGCGGTCTCGGTACCCGGGCGCAGCCCGGTGACCGGGATGAGCGCGTAGTGGTGGCCCGCGATCTGGAACGTGTTCGCCGTGCCCTTGGCGCCGTCGGCGCACCGCACTTCGGCGGTGCACGGGCGGTCGGCCTCGACCCAGACCGTCGCCGTCGAACCGTCGACGTACCTCAGCAGTGGACCCAGGCGCAGCCGTGCCACGATGATCACTCTCCTCCGTCGCCCCGTACGGTACGGAACGACGGAGGCCAGTGGGGAGGTTCCGGGGATTCCTGCTGGTTACCGGCCCGTGACCTCAGTGCGCCCGGGGTTCTCGGTGCACTTGGGGCCGATGGTCTCAGCAGCCGTTGAGGACGGCGGACAGCTTCGTCTTCTCCTCCGGGTTCACCGCGAGGTTGTAGTGGTGCTTCACGTCCACCCACATCCGGGCGTAGTAGCAGTGGTACGACGCGGTGGGCGGCATCCACTCGGCCGGGTCCTGGTCGCCCTTGCTCTGGTTGACGTTGTCGGTGACCGCGATCAGCTGGGGGCGGCTGAGGTCGTTGGCGAAACCTTCCCGCTGGGCGGTGGTCCAGCCGCTCGCGCCGGACTTCCAGGCCTCGGAGAGCGGCACGACGTGGTCGATGTCGACGTCGGACGCGGCGGTCCAGGTGCCGCCGTCGTACGGGGATTTCCAGGTGCCCGACGTGGCCGCGCAGCTGGAGTCCTGCTGGACGTTCGTGCCGTCGCGCTTGAGGACGACCTCGCGGGTGTTGCAGGTGCCGGACTGGGTCTTCCAGTGCGGGAACTTCTCCCGGCTGTAGCCGTCGGAGGAGCCCTCGGCCTTCTCCGTGAGCTGGCCCAGGTAGGTGCGGGCGGTGGCGGCGGAGACGGGTGCCGGGGGAGCGGCCTGGGCGGGGGCGCCGGTGAGGAGGGCCGCCCCGGAGGCGAGGGCGGTCAGGGCGGTGAGAGTGGCGAGGCGTCGACGCGCGTAGACAGCGGACATACGAACTCCCTTGTCGTGGGGGGATGTTGACCGTTGGGGCGGCCATGTTGACGCGGTGGGGTTTCCTGCGGATGTGCGTCAGGTGACAGGGTCGCGTCAATCAGGTGGTCAGTTCAAGGGTTCTGGCGCCGTGTCATGTCCGGTCATCTGTGCGGGAGTTGGCCGCGGGGTGCCGACAGGACCCCGGCGTGTGGCCTGGATCACTTTCCCGGGGGGTCGAAAGGCCCTGGTCGGGGGTGTGCGGACGTCCCGTACGATGGATGGCGCAGAAGGGGAGTAGCTCTTCGCCGGACCGTCGACATACTGCTCAGCTCGCTGAGCCGGCGCCCGGAGGCAGGCCCCGTCGTCGACGTGGCAGGCCAGCGAGACCTTCGGCAAGCAGTGCCCGACGTACATGACCGTGTACGTCTGTGTGCGCTGCCGTGCCGAGGTGTCGTACGTGATGTACAGATTGCTCTCGGTGGGGCAGCCCCGACCGATTGAGGAACCTTGATCAGCATCAGCGTGATGGCGCTCGTCTTCGGCGTCGTCTTCCTTGCCGAACTCCCGGACAAGACAGCGCTGGCCGGGCTCGTCCTCGGGACGCGCTACCGCGCCTCGTACGTCTTCGTCGGGGTCGCGGCCGCCTTCGTCGTCCATGTCGTGCTCGCCGTGGCGGCGGGCAGCGTGCTGACGCTCCTACCGCAACAATTGCTGCACGCCCTCACCGGCGTCCTCTTCCTCGGCGGTGCGGCGATGCTGCTCCTGAAGGGCGGCGACGACGAGGAAGAGGTCCGCGAGCCCAAGGATCAGAGCTTCTGGAAGGTCTCCGGCGCGGGCTTCATGCTGATCCTGGTCGCCGAGTTCGGTGACCTGACGCAGATCATGACCGCGAACCTGGCCGCGCGGTACGACGACCCGCTCTCCGTGGGTCTGGGCGCCGTGCTGGCGCTGTGGGCGGTCGCCGGGCTCGGGATCGTCGGCGGAAAGGCGCTGATGAAGCGGGTTCCGCTGTCGCTCATCACCAAGATCGCGGCGCTGCTGATGCTGGGGCTCGGTGTGTGGAGCCTGTGCGAGGCGATCGCCTGAGGGGTCTGACCGGGGGCCTTGGGCGGGCTTTCGCCGGAGGCCCTGCCGGGGGTGTGACCTGCGGTGCTGGCGTCTGGTGACACCTTTTTGTATCGTGGAGGAACAAAGTGGCTCCGCCCGTGTTCCCTGACCGGCGGGCGGGGCTGCCTTGATTCTTCCTCTGCGGAATCCCCCTGTGCTCTGGAGTACGTCGATGACGGCTGAGACTGCCTCTGTTCTGACCGCGCGGGCCCTCCTCCTGGACATGGACGGAACCCTCGTCAACTCCGACGCGGTGGTCGAGCGCTGCTGGCGACGCTGGTCCGAGCGGTACGGGCTCGACTTCGACGAGGTCATCAAGGTCGTCCACGGGCGGCAGGGGTACGCGTCGATGGCGGTGCTCCTTCCGGAGCGGGCCATGGAGGAGAACTACGCGGAGAACCGCGAGATGCTGGCCGCGGAGACCGCGGACATGGAGGGCGTCGTTCCCGTGCCGGGGGCCGAGGCCTTCCTGGCGTCGCTGGAGGGGCTGCCGCATGCGCTCGTGACGTCCGCGGACGTGCCGCTGTCCACGGGGCGGATGGCCGCGGCCGGGCTGCCGCTGCCGGCTGTGCGGGTCACCGCGGAGAACGTGGGGGCGAGCAAGCCTGATCCCGAGGGGTTCCTCAAGGGGGCTGCCGAACTGGGGTTCGATCCCGCCGACTGTGTCGTCTTCGAGGACTCCGGGGCCGGGATCGCCGCGGGGCGCGCCGCGGGTATGCGGGTGGTCGGGGTCGGCCCTCGGGCCGGGGAGTTCGGGCCTACCGTGCATGTTGCCGACCTGACGCAGGTCAGCGTTGTCCCCGATGGGGACGGGGCGCTTCGGCTGACCTTGGGTTGACCTTCGGCTGATTTTTGGCTGAGGGCTCTCACTTGCCTTGTGGCGCCTTGCACCTTTGCGGTGCTGGGCGCCTTGTCTTTTCGTGCCCCCGCAGCTTCGGCGTTGTGCCCACCCGTTCCGCCCTGCGGAACGCCTGCCCACAACGGGGGCGGGTGGGGTGGGGGTTGCCGTGCGGAACGCCTGACTACAGCGGGGGCGCGTGGGTGGGGGTTGTCCTGTGGAACGCCTGCCCACAGCGGGGGCGGGTGGGGTGGGGGTTGCCGTGCGGACGCCTGCCCACAACGGGGGCGCGTGGGGTGGGTGTCGCTGTCCTTACGGCTCTGTTGTTTCCGCTTCCAGGGCTGCCCTCGTCCTCGCTCCGTAGACGCCCTCTCCGTCCCGCTGTGTTCCTCGGGCGTACTGGAAGCGGGCCACCGCGTCTGCGACCGGGGCGTTGTACATGCCGTTGGGTTCGCCCATGTACAGGTACAGCTGTTGCAGGCGTTGCTGGAGTTCCTTGACCTCCGGGCCCTTGTCGCCGCGGCTCAGGACTCCGTCCGTCGTCGGGGGCGCCGGCTCCACCGAACCCGTTGCCCGTGCCGTCGAGCGGCTCGGCGGCGGGGTGGTCCGCTGCTCGGCCGACGCCGTGCCGGACGGGGAAGACGACGGGGAGGGGGTCGGCGGCCGGGTCGTCTTGTCCGGCGTCGACGAGGACGAGGGCTGGGACGGAGAGCGTGACGGGGGAGCCTTCGACTCCGCCCCCGTCGCGGAGTCGGACGGGGCGTCCACCGCCCGCGTCGGCGCGTCCGGCAGCGCCTCGTCCCGGTGCGGCCTGTCAGGCGCCAGCAGGAGCGTCGCGAGCACCGCGACGGCCACCACCGCCACCGCCGCGCCCACCCCCGCGTACAGGCCCGTACGACCGCGCCGCGGCTCCGATCCGTCGTCGTAGGGCACGTCGTCGTACAACGCGTCGTCGTACGGCCGAGGGGGCGGAGCCCCGTCCGACGCGCTTCCCGCAGCGAACAGGCCCACGTCCGCCGACCGCGGTGGAGCCACCGTCTCCGGCGGGAGAGCGAGCGCGGGAGCCGGTCCCGGCTCGGGCTCAGCCGTCGCGGGGCCGGGCTCCGGCAGCGTCACGTACGGACGTATCCGCAGCGGATCGAAGTCCTCCGCCGCGGCGGCGTCCGCGGACCTCGCGTCCTGTGCCGCATCGGCGGCCCGCTCCGTACAGCCACAGGCGGGCGCGCTGCCCGGCTCCCGCGACGTACCGCATTCAGGACATCGCCGACCGTCCCGGCCGCCGTCGCCGCCGTCGCTCGGACGTCTTTCCGTGCTGCTCACTCGCCGTACCCCACCCCTAGAGAACTCCAGCGATTATGCAGACCCTGGCTTCAACAGGCCATAACGGGTCACACGGACCAGGATGGAGAGGGAGAGGCCCCGCAGGACACGCGGGAGACCTCAGGAGGTGTCCATGACGCAGGACGTCAGCGCCCGCCCCGTGGGGCCGGAGCCGGATCCCGTCCCCGGGCCACCGGACGAGCACGCGCACGGCGGCGTACTGGTCTCCATCGGCGCGCTGCTGCTGGGGATGCTGCTCGCCGCCCTCGACCAGACCATCGTCTCGACCGCGCTGCCCACCATCGTCAGCGAGCTCGGCGGCATGGAGCACCTGTCGTGGGTCGTCACCGCCTATCTGCTCGCGGCGACGGCCGCGACGCCGCTCTGGGGCAAGCTCGGCGACCAGTACGGCCGCAAGAAGCTGTTCCAGCTGGCCATCGTGATCTTCCTGATCAGCTCGGCCCTCTGCGGCATGGCGCAGAACATGCCGCAGCTCATCGGGTTCCGCGCGCTTCAGGGCATCGGCGGCGGCGGTCTGATGGTCCTGTCGATGGCGATCGTCGGCGACATCGTCTCGCCGCGCGAACGAGGCAAGTACCAGGGCCTGTTCGGTGCGGTCTTCGGTGTGACGAGTGTCCTGGGGCCGCTGCTCGGCGGCCTGTTCACCGAACACCTCAGCTGGCGCTGGGTCTTCTACATCAACCTGCCCATCGGCGTCGTCGCGCTCGTCGTCATCGCCGCGGCCCTGCACATCCCGGTGCGCTCGACGAAGCACACCATCGACTACCTCGGCACCTTCCTCATCGCGGCCGTCGCCACCTGCCTCGTCCTCGTCGCCTCGCTCGGCGGCACCACCTGGGACTGGACGTCGCCGCAGATCATCGCGCTCGCCGTGCTCGGCGTCGTGCTCGCCGTGGCCTTCGTGGCCATCGAGCGCAGGGCGGCCGAACCGGTCATCCCGATGAAGCTGTTCCGGGTCAGGACGTTCACGCTCTCGGCGATCATCAGCTTTGTGGTGGGCTTCGCGATGTTCGGCGCGATGACCTACCTGCCGACGTTCCTCCAGGTCGTCCAGGGCGTCTCGCCGACCATGTCGGGCGTGCACATGCTGCCGATGGTCATCGGCATGCTGATCGCGTCGACCGGGTCCGGCCAGATCGTCAGCCGTACGGGCCGCTGGAAGGTCTTCCCGGTCGCGGGCACCGGCGTCACTGCCATCGGCCTGCTCCTGCTCCACCAGCTGAACGAGAACAGCGGCACGGGCGAGATGAGCGCCTACTTCTTCGTCTTCGGCTTCGGGCTCGGCCTGGTCATGCAGGTCCTGGTGCTCATCGTGCAGAACGCGGTGCCGTACGGGGATCTGGGCGTCGCCACGTCCGGCGCGACGTTCTTCCGCTCGATCGGCGCCTCGTTCGGTGTCGCCATCTTCGGCACGATCTTCGCCAACCGGCTCGTCACCAAGCTCTCCGACGCCGTCGCGGGCCAGCAGCTGCCGCCCGGCGTCAGCGCGGACTCGCTGAAGGCCGACCCGCGGGGCATCTCCGAACTCCCGGCGTCGCTGCAACCCGGCGTCGTGCACGCGTACGCCTCGTCCATCACGGACGTCTTCCTCTACGCGGCTCCGGTCGCCCTGGTCGCCTTCGTCCTCGCCTGGTTCCTGCGCGAGGACAAGCTGCGCGGCTCGGTCACGGCGCCCGACCCGACGCAGACGCTCGCCAGCAACCCCGTCGAACGTTCGTCGTACGACGAGGTGGCGAGGGCGCTCTCGGTCCTCGGCACGCGGGAGGGGCGCCGCGAGATCTACGTACGCATCACCGAGCGCGCGGGCTACGACCTGCTGCCCGCGTCCAGCTGGCTCCTGCTGCGGATCCACCGCCACGGCCACGTCGAACCGGCGACGCTCGCCGAGCGCAGCACCGTGCCGTTGTCCGTGATCACGGCGGCGTCCCGCCAGGTCGAGGAGCGCCGCCTCGCCCGGCGCGAGGGCATGGGGCTGACGCTGACCGACGAGGGGCGCGCGGCGGTCGCCAAGCTGGCCAAGGCCCGTGAGGAGTCCCTGTCGGAGCTGCTGGGCGACTGGTGGGGCCCCGACCGGCCGACCGACCTGGTCAAGCTCGTCGAGGAACTGGGCGCCGAGATGTGCGGCTCCGACGCCGAGCGGCCGCACAACGGCAGGCCACCACAGCGCGGCGTTGCGGCCTGAGCGGCGCCGCAACGCCGCTCGGGCGGGCCGCCGAGCGGCTCAACCGGCCGCAGGCGCAAGCTTCTTGGCGTACCAGCACTCGGCGTACATCCGCTCGGTGAGCGGCTCGCTCTCCTCGTAGCCGTGCCGCGCGTAGAGCGCCCTGGCCTCGACCAGATCGAGGCGCGTGTCGAGGATGAGCCGCTCGGCACCGAGCGCGCGGGCCGCGTCCTCGGCGGCGGCGAGGAGAAGCGCGGCGCCGCCCTTGCCGCGCATGTCCTCACGGAGGAAGACGCGCTTGAGCTCGGCGGTGTCGATGCCCTTCATGTCGCCCATGAGCCGTACCCCGGCCGTCCCGGCGGGCTCGCCCCCGTACCGGGCCACAAGGAGTACGCCGGTGGGCGCGCGGAGGTCGTCGCCGGTCTCCGCCGCGATCTCGCGCTCCAGCTCCCCGGGTTCGGTCCTGCGCCCCTCATGGAGGAGGTAGTACCGGTCGCTCACCTCCGTGTAGTACGCGCGCCAGAGCGCGGCGGCGGCAGGGGAGTCGACCGCTTCGGGGGCGACCGTCCAGGAGGCGGGCCCCGCGGTGCTGGTCTCGGTATGGCTCATGGGGTCATTCTGCGAACGCAACCACCGCACCCCACAAGCGAATTAATCCGCGACCCGGCTCAGTCCTCGCGCCCGGTGGCGGCGACACCGACGCCGAGTCCGATCATGGTGAGCCCGCCGACCCCGCCGATCATCGAGAGCCGCCGCGGCGAGTGCGCGAACCAGCCGCGCGCGGTGGCCGCGACCAGCCCCCACACGCTGTCGCACGTCACGGCGATGGCGTTGAAGACGAGCCCGAGCACCAGCATCTGCAGCATGACGTGCCCCTGCGCCCGGTCCACGAACTGCGGCAGCACGGCGGCGAAGAAGACGATGGTCTTGGGGTTGGCCACGCCGACCGCGAACCCCTCCCACAACGTGCGCAGCCCACCGCGCGACGCGGGCCCGTCCCCGCCGAACGCGGCGTGCAGCGAGCCGCGTTGGCGCACGGCCTTGACTCCGAGACAGATCAGGTAGGCGGCGCCAAGCAGCTTCAGCGTGGTGAAGACGAGGACCGAGCGCTCGACCACGGACCCGACGCCGAGCGCGACGGCGACGACGAGGACGTACGCGCCGATCGTGTTCCCCACCACCGTGGTCAGCGCGGCACGGCGCCCCTGGGACAGCGCCCGCCCGACCACGAACAGGACGCTGGGCCCGGGGACCACGATCAGCAGGAACGACATGGCCGCGAAGGCGAGTATCCGGTCGGTGGACATCATGGGCCCCATCGCACCACGGAGGAGGCGCGAGCCGGTACCGCTTTTCCCGGCACCGCTTTCCCGCGCCCGGCCGCCCTGCCTGCCGGCTCTGGCTCTGGCCCTAGCTCTTGGGCGAGGCCTGCTGCACGACCTCGAACGACCACACGGCGGCGCTGCTGGACGCGGGCTTCGGCCGCTCGCCGCCGCCCGCGCCACCGCCCTGGTGCGCCGACTTCATGGGGCCCTCCATCCACGCCTTGAAGGACTCCTCGTCACGCCACCGCGTGTAGACCAGGTAGTCGTCGGTGCCCTCGATGGGGCGCAGCAGCTCGAACCACTCGAAGCCGTCGGAGTTCTCCACGGCACCGGCGCGGGACGCGAAGCGCTGCTCCAGGACCTCTCGCTGCTCGGCGGGCACGGTCAGGACGTTGATTTTCACGATGCTCATGCGCCCATCCTCGCGCATGGCCCCCGTGTGCTCAGCCCGGGTGGCGCTCGCGCCAGGTGCGGGCCACCTCTTCGACGTCGAAGGGCTTCAGGCCCAGGGGCGGGCCCGGTGGTGGCATGCGCAGGGACTCGCGGATCTTGGCGTTGAGGTCCGTCACGAGCTGTCGGGCCGCTCGCTCGGAGGGGGCATCGGGCGCGGCGGCGAGCACGTCCTCGGCCTCCTTGCGCAGGGCGAGGGTCGGCGGGAGGTGGGAGAGGCCCTCGCGGGCCATCTTCTGCTTGATCCACCACTGCTCGTCGTACGACGCGTCGGCGAGGCCGTCCGGCAGCGGCTTGCCGCGGCCCGGCAGGGTGGCGAAGTCGCCGCGCTCCTCCGCCTCACGGATCTGCTTGTCGATCCACGACTCGAAGTTGACTCCAGGTGGCTTCCGTTCGGTCATGAGTCCATTGTTCCAAGGGCCCGTGCTTTCGTGCGAGGGGCGCTCTAGGATGCGGCGGCGCGGTGCGGAGCGGGCGAGCCACGCTCCGGGGGTGCGCGTCCGGTCGTGGAGAGTGGGGGAGCGTTACGTGCTGGAGCTGACCATGGCGTTGTTGTCCGGGGCGGACGAGGGGGCGACGGCGGGCATGCTCATGGCCGACGCGCCGAGCGCACCCGGGTCCGTGCTGCGGGTGGGGCGCGATCCCGGCACGTGCCGTCTGGTGCCGCCCGACGACTGGCTGTTCGTGTCGCGCACCCACCTGGAGTTCCGCTGCGGGCCCGGCGGGGCCTGGACCGTCACCTGGCTGCGCGGATCGCATCCCGAGCCCGCGTCGCAGGTGCGGTTGACGGTGGACGGGGCGGCGGAGCCTCTTGAGTACGGGGGGACGGCGCCGTTGGCCCGGGGCGGGTCCGGTGACGTCGTCATCGGGGACCGGGCCGGGCCTCGCAGCGTGCATGTCGGGTTCTATCTGGAGGGGTGAGGCCGGAGGGGTGCGGCCGAGGAGTGAGGCTCCTGGGCGGGGTGATCCGTCCGGGGGGTGCTCAGTCCAGTACGCGGGCCAGTGCCAGGCCGTCGTAGCCCTTCGTGCCCACCGTCTGCAGCGCCGTGCCGCTCAACTTCGGGTGCCGGGCGATGAGTTCGAGCGCCTTACGGGTGCCCTGCACGCTGGGCTCGGTGCTGTCGGCGTTGGCCACTTCTCCGCCGCGTACGACGTTGTCGACGATGATCAGGCTGCCGGGGCCGGTGAGCTTGAGCGACCACTCCACGTAGTGCGGGTTGTTGGCCTTGTCCGCGTCGATGAAGACCAGGTCGAAGGGGGCCGCGTCCTCGGCCGCGAGTGCGGCCAGCGAGTCGAGGGCCGGGCCCACCCGGACCTCGGTGAGCTTGTCGAGGCCTGCGCGGGCGAGGTTGCCCCGGGCCACGTCGGCGTGGACCGGGGAGTACTCCAGGGTGACCAGGCGGCCGTCCGCGGGCAGGGCGCGGGCCAGCCAGATCGTGCTGTAGCCGCCGAGGGTGCCGATCTCGAGGATGCGGTGCGCGCCCTGGATCTGGGCGAGGAGCTGGAGCAGCTTGCCCTGGTTCGGCGCGACGCTGATCTGCGGCAGGCCGGCGGCGTCGCTGTCGTGCAGGGCGGCGGTCAGGGCCTCGTCGGCGGGGGTGAGCAGATCGGTGAAGTACGTGTCCACCGCGGTCCATTGCTGCTGGGTCATGGGGGCCTTTCCGGGCGTTCGTTAGGTTCGCTAACGATGTTAGTGGGATGGGGGTCGATTGTCAGTGGGGACTCGCATACTGGGGTCGTCGGTCTGTGATGGCGGGACGTGGGCTGTGGGCTGCGGGGGTTGAGATGACGTACGGGACTGGGCAGGTGCTGCCCGCCTCGGTGATCCGGGGGCTCGCCGATCGGTGGCTGCCGCTGATGGCTTCGCCGGGGACGGGGGACGAGCGGGGGCAGGGCCGGAGCGCGGGCGAAGGCGCGGGTGCGGGGGACTTCGTGTGCTCGCCCGCCGGGCTGTGGCTCGCGCTGGCCGCCGTCGCGGTGGGCGCGCGGGAGGAGACCGCCGGGGAGCTGCGGGAGTTGCTCGGCGTCGCGGGCGAGGAGGCCGCCGGTGTGGTCACGGGAGCCGCGCGGGCGCTGGCGGGCACGGACGCGGTGGCGGTCGCCACGCGGGTGTGGAGCCGGGTCCCGGTGTACCGCGCCCATCGCGACGCGCTGCCGGACGTGGGGTTCGGGCCGATGGACCCGGCAGGCATCGACGCCTGGGTGGCGGAGGCGACGGACGGTCTGATCGAGCGGCTGCCGGTGGTGATCACCCCGGATGTGCTGCTGGTTCTCGTGAACGCGCTCGCGTTGAAGGCGCGTTGGGAGATCCCCTTCGAAGGGGCGGGCACGCGCGATCAGGACTTCACGGACGCGCTCGGCGTGCGCCACCGGGTGCCCACCATGCACCGGCCCGTTCCGCTGAACTGCGCCTGGACGGTGGGCGGTGCGAGCGTCGTCGAGCTGAAGTGCCGGGCGCGGGGCGGGCGGGCGCCCGCCCGGGTGCGGTTCGTGCTCGGTGAGCCGGGGGCGGGGGCCGCCGAGGTGCTGCCGCTCGCCTGGGCGCCGGAGGGGCGGTGGACCGGGATCGACGCCGAGCAGATCAACATGGCGGTGCCGCGGATGTCCTTGCGGACGCGGATCGATGCCACGGAGCAGCTGGCCGCGCTGGGGGTGCGGTGGGCGATGAGCGAGGGGGCCGACTTCTCCGGGATGTCGCCGGAGCGGCTCGCGATATCGCAGGTGGTGCAGGAGGCGGTGGTGAAGATTGCCGAGGAGGGGGTCGAGGCGGCGGCGGTCACGGCCGTGCCGATGGCTCCTGGCGGGGCGTATCTCCCTCGGCGGATCGAGTGGATCGCCTTCAACCGGCCGTTCGGGGTGGTGGTGCTTGATGGGGCGGGGGAGGTGCCCTTGTTCACGGCTTGGCAGGCTGGGGTGCCGGGGTAGGGGCGGGATCTTCCCCGACCCCGCCCCTTCCCGGCTGTGACAATTGCGGCTCCGCCGCGGGCCGCTCCGGCGCGGGGGCCTTGCGTACCGTCATCACCGGCTTCGCCGAGTTCGTCCTCAAACGCCGGACGGGCTGGATGATCCCGCCGGGACGGGGGAACCTGGCTCCACCGCGGGTGGCGATCCCGGCAGCGCGCGGCCCGCGCTCTCGCTCATGAACCACACCGCGATCCCGCCCACCACGGCCGCCGCCATCATGTAGTACGCGGGCATCATCATGTTTCCCGTCGCCCCGATCAGTGCCGTCACCACCAGCGGTGTCGTGCCGCCGAAGATCGATACGGAGATGTTGAAGCCGATCGACAAGGAGCCGTAGCGGACCTTGGTCGGGAAGAGGGCGGGGAGCGTGGACGGCATCGACGACGTGAAGCAGACCAGGAGCAGGCCCAGTGCCGCCATGCCCAGGCCGATCGCCCAGAGCGAGCCCTCCCGGATCAGGAGCAGGGCGGGGACCGAGAGGAGCAGGAAGCCCGCGCAGCCGGCCGCGATCACCGGACGGCGGCCCACCCGGTCCGTCAGCGCGCCCGCGAACGGCTGGACGCACATCATCAGCGCCATCACGGCGAGCACGACCAGGAGCCCGTGCGTCTCGTCGTACTTCAGCTCGCTCGTCAGATAGCTCGGCATGTACGACAGCAGCATGTAGTCCGTGACGTTGAAGACCAGGACCAGGCCCATGCAGAGGAGCAGGGCCTTCCACTGGCCGGTGACCATCTCGCGCAGGCGCATCTTCGGGCGGGACTGCTCGTCCTTGTGCGCCTTGGCGAGCTCCGCCGCGAACGCCGGGGTCTCCTCCAGCTTCATCCGCAGGTACAGGCCGATCAGGCCCATCGGGCCCGCGATCAGGAACGGGATGCGCCAGCCCCAGGAGAGCAGGTCCTCCGAGGAGAGCAGCGCCGTCATCAGGGTGACGAGGCCCGCGCCGCCGATGTAGCCCGCGAGGGTGCCGAACTCCAGCCAACTGCCCAGGAAACCCCGCTTCTTGTCGGGCGCGTACTCGGCGATGAAGGTGGACGCGCCCGCGTACTCGCCGCCCGTCGAGAAGCCCTGCACCAGGCGGGCCAGGAGGAGCAGGATCGGCGCTCCCACGCCGATCGTCGCGTAGGACGGGATCAGGCCGATCGCGAAGGTGCCCGCCGCCATCATGATCATGGTGAGGGCGAGGACCTTCTGGCGTCCGATGCGGTCGCCGAGCGGGCCGAAGACCATGCCGCCTAGCGGGCGGATCAGGAACGCCGCCGCGAAGGCGCCGAAGGTGGAGAGAAGCTGGGCGGTGGGGTCGCCCGAGGGGAAGAAGACCTTGCCGAGCGTCACGGCGATGTAGCTGTAGACGCCGAAGTCGAACCACTCCATCGCGTTGCCGAGCGCGGCCGCCTTCACCGCCCGCTTGACCAGCGCCGGGTCGACGACGGTGACCTCCCCCGACGCCTGCGCGGACGCGTCGGACGGATCGGGCGCAGCCGACGGAGGGGCCTGGGTCCGCGGAGCTACAGGTGCGACGGGTGCGGCTGCCGGCAAGGGTTCGCTCGCCTGCCTCTCGGTTGACGACAAGGGCAGAGCCGCCCGGCGAGGGGCGGCCCGCAAGCGACCATAGGTGTAGGCAGCACCATTACGTACGGTGTCCGGTCAACCGCGCAATGTTCGGAATGTGCCGCTATCCAGGGCAAATGGTTCCGCTTCCGGCGGTGGCGGGAAGTCGCCCTTGTGATCTATGTCGCGCCCGGCCCGGGGAACCGGGCAAGGGGGTCCTGGCAGTTGTCCCATGGACAGGTGGTGGACGGTTTGTGGAGGCCTGGCGGCGGACCGGACGAAACCGGGCGGTTGGGAAGTTCGCGTAAAAGCCGGTAGAAAGCGGTGTGGCTGACAGGTGAAATGGGGTTGTACGCGTCTCATCCGAGGGCGCGCGCCTCTCGGAGCCGACAGCACGTCGGGGCCGGGCGGAACCGAGCGGACATGACGAGCGGGGCGGGAGGGCCGACGGCGAGTGGCGAATGTCGAGCACGGAGGACCGGGAAATGCCTTTGGGCCGGGGGCGTCCGGCACACCGAAGGCGCGGATCGGGGCGGTCCGTGCCGCCCTCTGGCTGATCGCCGCCGTACTGGCGGTACGCCAGGTGGCCGTCGTCCTCAGTACGCCGAAAGGTGAGCGGCTCACCGATCTGGAGACCTGGATCGGGCCGGACGGCGTCCTGCATGTGAACGGCTCCTTCTACGACGCGGACAAGTTCACCGGTACGCCATTCGCGGGACTCGTCCTCAAACCCTTCTCGCGCGCGGCCGAGCAGGCGCTCGGCTGGGGCTGGACGTTCGGCACGCTGACCCTGGTCGTGATCCTCGGCATGGTCGCGGCGCGGGCGCTGCCGCAGCCCGTGACCCGGCGGACCTCGCTGCTCGCCGCGCCCGTCGCGATCTGCCTCCTGATGCTGTCGCTCCCGGTGCGCAACACGCTGTATCTCGGCCAGACCAGCATCATCCCCGTCCTGCTCGTCCTGCTCGGGTGCTTCGCGGTCCGCGGGGAGCGCGCCAGCGGCGTCCTCATCGGCATCGGGGCCGCCCTGCAGCCCACCCTCCTGCTCTTCGCCGCCCTCTTCTGGTTCACCGGCCGCAGGCGCGCGACGGCCTCCACCGGCGCCACCTTCCTCGCCGTCACCGCGTTCGCCTGGGCCGCGATGCCGCACGACTCCTGGGCGTACTGGGTGCACCACCTGGCGGGCGCGGGCCTGGGCGCGAGCCCGGACGGCGTCGCCAACCAGTCGCTGCACGGTGCCCTGCTCCGGTTCGGCCTCCAGGGGCCGCTGGAGATCGGCCTCTTCATCGTCCTGAGCGCCGCTGTCGTCTGGCTGGGTCTGCGCCGTGCCGTCCGTTACGCCAAGGACGGGCAGCTGCTGCTCGCCGTCGCGATCACCGGCTGCGTCGCGGTCGTGGTGTCGCCGACGACCTGGCAGCACCAGCTCCTGTGGGTGCTGCTCGCGGTGGTCGGCAGGGCCGGGAAGAAGCAGTCCGACCGGTACATGTGGCCGGTGGCCGTCGTCCTGGCCTCCACGCTGCCGGCGAAGATGATGCTGCCGAACATGCCGGTCGTGGAGCCCATCCGCGACAACGTCGTGCTGATCGCCGCGCTCGCCGCGGCCACCGTCGTGCCGTTCCTCTCCCGCACCGACCCGCGGTATCAAGCGCCCGTCCCCACGGACTACGCGCGCCCCGTGCCCGCCCGCTGGAGCTGGGTGCCGCTGCTGCCGTTCTGGCGGCGGGTCACCACCCGGCCGAACCTGCTGCTCGAACTGCTCCTGATCCGCGTCGGCTACTCCGCCTACCAGCAGGCGCGGCTCGCCGCGACGGGCGGCACGAACTCGGGCGGACGGGCCACCGCCGAGCGGCACGGCGAGCAGATCTACTCGATCGAGCAGTTCCTGCACATCGACATCGAGCACTGGATCAACCACGCCGTGGTGAAGGTGGGTTGGCTGGAGGAGTTCTTCAACTTCTACTACACGTCGTTCCACTTCGTGGTGCCGCTGACCGTCCTCGGTGTGCTCTACGCCCGGCGCCCCGCCGACTACCGCTGGGCGCGCTCCGCGCTCGGCTTCGCGACGGTCCTCGCGCTGGTCGGGTTCTGGCTCTACCCGCTGGCCCCGCCGCGTCTGATGCCCGAACTCGGCTTCATCGACACGGTGCACGGCGTGCAGGACTTCACCCAGCCGGACTACGGCACGCTGACCGCGCTCACCAACCAGTACGCGGCGATGCCCTCGCTGCACTTCGGCTGGTCGCTGTGGTGCGGTGTGGTGATCGTGATCCTCGCGCCGAAGTGGTGGATGAAGGCGCTCGGCCTGCTGCACCCGCTGTTCACGGTCTCCGCGATCGTCGCCACCGGAAACCACTGGGTCCTGGACGCGGTGGGCGGCGCGACCGTCGTCGGCGCGGGCTTCGGCCTCGGCTACCTCCTGGCCGGGCCCCGGGTGGGCAAGGCCCTGAAGGCGGGCACCGGCGCGGAGCCGGTCATCGACATGTCGAAGGACTCGGCGAAGGACCGTACCCCGAGCTGATCCTGTACGTCCCCGGTGCGGACACCGTCAGCCGGGTGAAGTCGCCGTGCCGCTTCAGGCAGGCCCCCTCCGCCCGGAGCCACGGCGAGTACACCAGGCGCAGCGTCACCGGCTCGCGCGTGGGGACGCGGACCTCCATGGTCGAGCCGGTGGAGCGGACCACGGACGCGGGCTTCGACACCATCGGCACCGCGTCCTTCACCCGGAACACCCGCCAGTGCGCGTCCCGCCACACCGGTTCGAGCCAGGTGGGGCCGCTGGCGACCAGCGCGGCCTCGTCCTCCGCGAAGCCGTCCGGCTTGCCCGAGGGCAGCACCACATAGCCGACCGCCCACTTGTCCAGCCACGCGCGGTAGGTGGTGGCCGAGAAGGACCCGTCGTAGAAGAGCCGGCCGCGCTCGATGTCGAGCTGCCTGTTCCAGCCGCGCGCCATGTTCACGTACGGCGCCAGGGCCGTGGCCTCGCGGTGGTTGCGGGCCGGGACCACCTCCACGCGCCCCCGGTCCGCGCCGAGCCGCTCCAGCTCCGCGACCACGCCCTGGGTGTCGGCGGCCCACTTCGGCACGGTCGTCGACACCGTCAGATCGTCCGCCGTCTTCTGCGTCACCCAGGCCGTGGACAGCACGAGCGCGACGACGAGCACGGCCTTGCGTACGCGGGACAGCGCGGGCACCAGCAGCGCGGCGAGCAGCGCGGTGGGCGCGAGCAGCTCGGCCAGGCGCTCGACGTTCGTGCCGATCGGGGACGGGATGAGATACGTCAGGACCGTCCCCGCCGCGTAGGCGCCGGCTCCCCATCGCAGCACCCGCCACTCGCGCGGAGCCGCCACGATGAGCGCCAGGCTGAACACCACGGGCGGGAAGACCCGGTCGAAGGGCATCAACTGCTCCCCGGTGAACGGGAAGAGCAGGGTGGTCATCCCCACGACCACCACCGGCGGCACGAGCAGCGCAGCGGCCCGCCCCCAGTCGCGTACGAAGAAATAGCCGGCGCCCGCCACCATGAGGAAGAGCCCCGCCACCGGACTGGACATGGTGGCCAGCGCCCCGCACACCACGGCCGCCCCCACGCGCCGCTCCCGCACGAGCACCAGGCACGCGGCGAACCCGAAGGCGATGCCGAGCGCGAACGTCGTGCGCCCCGAGGCGACGTTGCACCACACCGCGAGCGAGGCGAGCACCGCGGGCCACAGCGGCCTGCGCACCCCGGTGCGTTCGACCAGCGCGGCGACCAGCCAGGCACCGGCGACGCCCGACACCACCGTCACCGTCTTCACGCCCACGGCGGCCATCAAGTAGGGCGAGATCAGGGAGTAGTTGGCGGTGTGCATGCCGCCGTACCAGAACAGGCCGTAGGCGGAGGCGCCGTGCTCGGACGCGAAGCGCGCCCAGGCCTCCTGCGCCGCCAGGTCGCCGCCGCCGGTGGCCAGGAACGCCGCCCACACCGCGTACAGGGGAAGGGTGGGCAGCGTGGCCAGGAGGGGAACGCGGTGGCGTCGGCAGAAGTCCCGGAAGGATGTCCTCCGCTCCGAGGGTGTGCTGCCCGATGGCGCGAGAGAGAGACCTGCGGAGACCACGGCACCGTTTCCGTTCGAAGTCTTGGAGAGGCAACGTTTGCTTCTCAAGACGCGGGACGCAACAGAAACGTTGGCTCCGTACAGCGCATGGCCGGATATGTGCCCGGGGGAGGCAGGGGCAGGGCGTAGGGGGGAATCGCCCCTGCCTCCCTGGCAGCAGGTCAGCCCGTGCTGACCTGCAGTTCCTTGACGCCGTTCAGCCAGGCCGAACGGAGCCTGCGGGGGTCGGAGACCAGGCGCAGATCGGGCAGCGCGTCCGCGACGGCGTTGAAGATGAGGTTGATCTCCAGGACCGCGAGCGACTTGCCGAGGCAGAAGTGCGGGCCTCCGCCGCCGAAGCCGAGGTGCGGGTTCGGGTCGCGGGAGATGTCGAACTTCTCCGGCTCGTCGAAGACGTCGGGGTCGTTGTTGGCCGAGGAGTAGAAGATCCCGACGCGGTCGCCCTTCTTGATCGTGACGTCCCCGAGTTCGGTGTCCTGGGTGGCGGTGCGCTGGAAGGAGACCACGGGCGTCGCCCAGCGCACGATCTCCTCGGCGGTGGTCTGCGGGCGCTCGCGCTTGAAGAGCTCCCACTGCTCGGGGTGGGTGAGGAAGGCGTGCATGCCGTGGGTGATGGCGTTGCGGGTCGTCTCGTTCCCGGCCACCGCGAGCAGGATGACGAAGAAGCCGAACTCGTCGGAGGAGAGGTTGCCCTCGTCCTCGGCGGCCACCAGCTGGCTGACGATGTCCTTGGCCGGGCACTCCTTGCGGGCGGCGGCGAGGTTCATCGCGTACGAGACGATCTCCATGGCCGCCTCGGCGCCGACCTCCTCGGTGATCGCGTACTCCGGATCGTCGTAGGCGGCCATCTTGTTGGACCAGTCGAAGATCTTCGTCCGGTCGTCCTGGGGCACGCCGATGAGCTCGGCGATGGCCTGGAGGGGAAGTTCCACGGCCACGTTGGTGACGAAGTCGAAGGACCCGTCGGCCGCCGCGTTCGCCAGGGCCGTCTCGACGATGGAGCCCGCGCGCTCGCGCAGCGCGTCCTCCAGGGAGCGGATGGCGCGGGGGGTGAAGCCGCGCTGCACGATCTGGCGGACCCGGGTGTGCTCGGGCGGGTCCATGTTCAACATGATCATCTTCTGGACCTCTATCTGGTCCCGGCTGATCGTCTCGTTGAATCGGATGACCGCGGTGTTGAGGTTCGAGGAGAACAACTCCGGGTGCGTGGAGACGTACTTGACGTCCGCGTGCCGCGTGACGGCCCAGTATCCCGAGTCGTCGAAGCCGGAGATGCGCGGCGGCTGGGCGATCCAGCGCACCGGTTCGGACTGCCGCAGCTGGGCGAACTCCGGGAGGGGTACGCGCTCTTGGAGCAGGTCGGGATCGGTGAAGTCGAACCCGTCGGGCAGCGCTGGACAGGGCATCGGCAACTCCAGGAGTTCAGTTCTTGATTCTGACGGTCCATCAGGAGATGCCCCGCAAGGTAGTAACGGGTTCTACAAGTGGCAAGGCCCGTGACGGGTCCGCTTTCGTGCAGGTCGTGCGCAAGGTGCGTGCAAGCCCCTTGCGGCGGTGGGGTCGGGCTCAGCAGACTGCTTGCAGAACTAGAACGCGTACTAGTTCTCCGCGCGGGTGCCGGGACACTCCCGCGGGATGTGGATGGAGAGGACGCCCATGGCCGCGGAACCTGTCATCGTCGAAGCCGTACGCACCCCCATAGGTAAGCGCGGCGGCGCGCTCGCCAATCTCCACCCCGCCTATCTGCTCGGCGAGACCTACCGGGAACTCCTCGGCCGCACGGGCATCCACGCCGACTGCGTCGAGCAGATCGTGGGCGGCACGGTGACCCACGCCGGGGAACAGTCCATGAACCCCGCGCGCACGGCCTGGCTCACGATGGGCCTTCCCTACGAGACCGCGGCGACGACGGTGGACTGTCAGTGCGGCTCCTCGCAGCAGGCCAGCCACATGGTCGCCAACATGGTCGCGGCCGGCGTCATCGACGTGGGGATCAGCTGCGGCGTCGAGGCGATGTCACGGGTGCCGCTGGGCTCGGGCTCCAAGCACGGCCCCGGCAAGCCGTTCCCGGAGGAGTGGAACGTCGACCTGCCCAACCAGTTCGAGGCGGCCGAGCGCATCGCCCGCAACCGCGGCCTCACGCGGGAGAACGTCGACTCGCTCGGCCTCATCTCGCAGGAGCGCGCCGCCACGGCCTGGGCCGAGGAGCGCTTCAAGCGCGAGACGTTCGCCGTCCAGGTCCCCACGACGGAGGAGGAGCAGGCCGCCGGGCAGGGCATGTGGCGGCTCGTCGACCGGGACGAGGGGCTGCGGGACACGTCGATGGAGGGCCTGGAGCGGCTCAAGCCGGTGATGCCGACCGCCGTGCACACCGCGGGCAACTCCTCGCAGATCTCGGACGGCGCGGCGGCGATCATGTGGGCGTCGAAGCGGATGGCGCGGGCCCTGAAGCTCAAGCCGCGGGCGCGGATCGTGGCGCAGGCGCTGGTCGGGGCCGACCCGCACTTCCACCTGGACGGGCCGATCGACGCGACGCGGGCGGTCCTCGGCAAAGCGGGGATGTCCCTGAAGGACATCGACCTCGTGGAGATCAACGAGGCGTTCGCGTCGGTGGTCCTGAGCTGGGCGCAGGTCTTCGAGCAGGACCTGGAGAAGGTGAACGTGAACGGGGGCGCGATCGCCCTCGGGCATCCGGTCGGGGCGACCGGGGCGCGGCTGATCGCCACGGCCCTGCACGAGCTGGAGCGCCGCGACAAGGAGTTCGCGCTGATCACGATGTGCGCGGGCGGGGCGGTGGCCACGGGGACGATCATTCAGCGGCTGTGAGGGGTTCGCTTCCCTCGCGTACGACGAAGGCGGCCACCCCTGGAGAGGGGTGGCCGCCTTCGTGTGGCTCAGAACGTCCGGCCGGCTCAGTACCAGCCGTTGGCCTGCCAGTGGGCCCAGGCGCCCGTCGGGCTGCCGTAGCGGTCGTTCATGTAGTCGAGGCCCCACTTGATCTGGGTCTCGGGGTTGGTCTTCCAGTCCGCGCCCGCCGAAGACATCTTCGAGGCGGGCAGAGCCTGGACCAGGCCGTAGGCGCCGGAGGAGGAGTTCGTCGCCTTGTGGTTCCAGTGGCTCTCGTGCTCGACGATCTTGCTGAACGCCTTGTACTGCGCGGGGTCCGGAATCATCTTCTTCGCGATCGCCTGCGCCGAGGAAGGAGCCGCGGCGGGGGCGGCGGCCGGAGCGGGGGCGGCGGCCGGAGCGGCGGCCTTCGCCGCGGTGGGGGCCGCGGCCTGGGCCGGACCCGCCATGAACACCATGCCGGTCGTGGCGGCGGCCACGGCGGCACCGGTGAGGGCCTTCTTCGGGGTGGCGATACGGCGGAGGAGCGTGGCGGACAAAGCGTGACCTTCCGTGGGGAACAGGGTGTCGCGGGCACGCCGTGGGCCACGGGGATGTGGCGGGGGGAATGCGTCGGCGCCCTTGGCCTCGAGGCCTGTAGCGCCGTGCGACTCGATCCAGAGAAGCAGGGCTGTCACGCCTTCGCAATGACCCCTTTTACTAGTGGATGTCGCATGTAGGCGAAAGGTCCTTCGTGTGACGTGGCTCTCAATCCCCAGGTCAGGCCGTATATTGACGCGTCCGCGTCAGGGTGGATGATCTACGGCCCCACCTAGTAGAGGACCTAAGTCCTGTGGGCCGCCTCACCGCGAAGGGACCCTCTACGTGACGGAGAGCCGACGGCCGCTCACGCCTTCGGCCCCTCGAATGTGACCTGGGCCTCGAAGGCGGCCCGGCGCGTGGCCCGGCGCAGCGCCTTCAGGACGGCGGGCCCGAGGGCCAGGCTCAGCAGGACGGTGACGACCGCCCGGGGGAGGTCCCAGCCCAGGGAGGTCGCCAGGCAGTACGCGATGAAGCGGCCGAGGTTCTCGCCGACGGGGTCGCCGGGCACGAAGGAGACGCCGGTCGCCAGGCCGCCGAGGTAGGGCCAGCCCTGCAGATTCATGACCGTGCCGTACAGGACGGACGAGACGGCCCCGTAGGCCGCGAGCAGCCACAGCTCGCGCCGCCCGCGCAGGGTGTCGGGTCCCGGCAGCAGCCCCGCGCCCATGCAGACCCACCCCATGGACAGCATCTGGAACGGCATCCACGGCCCGACGCCCCCGGTGAGCAGCGCGGAGGCGAACATCGACACGGCACCGAGCACGAACCCGAACCCGGGTCCGAGCACCCGCCCGCTGAGCACCATGAGGAAGAACATCGGCTCGATCCCGGCCGTCCCCGCCCCCAGAGGGCGCAGCGCGGCCCCGGCGGCGGCCAGCACCCCGAGCATCGCGATCGCCTTCGCGTCGAGCCCGACGTCGGCGATGGTCGCCACGACGACGGCGAGCAGCAGCGGCAGCAGGGCGGCGAACAGCCAGGGCGCGTCCTGGGCGTGCGCGCTCAGCCCCGACTCCCCGCCCGCGATGAGCGGCCACCCGAAGGCCACGACACCGACCGCGCTGACGAGCGCGAGGGCGCCGATGGAGCGCGGGCCCAGGCGGATGGCCCTGGCCTGGCGGGTGGCGGGAGCGGCGCTCACGTGGTCCCACCCGCCGTGCGCAACGCGTCCCGTACCTCCGTGACCGTCAGCCACTGCTGCGGGGCCAGGATCTTGGTGGTCTGCGGGGCGAAGGAGGGCGATGAGACCACGATCTCCGGGGTCGGGCCGTCCGCGACGATCTCGCCGTCGGCGAGGATCGCCACCCGGTGGGCCAGTTCCGCCGCCAGCTCCACGTCGTGCGTGGCCAGGACGATCGCGTGGCCCTCGGCGGCAAGCCCGCGCAGGAGCGTGACCAGGCGGGCCTTGGCCGCGTAGTCGAGGCCGCGGGTCGGCTCGTCCAGGAGGAGCAGGGGCGGGCGGGCCGTCAGGACGATGGCCAGGGCCAGGGTGAGGCGCTGGCCCTCCGAGAGGTCGCGGGGGTGGGTGTCGTCCGCGATGCCGGGGAGCAGCTCCGTGACCAGGGCGCGGCAGGTGCCCGGCGCCGCCCCGGCGTCGTGGTCGGCCGCCGTGCACTCGGCGGCCACCGTGTCCGCGTACAAGAGGTCGCGCGGTTCCTGGGGGACAAGGCCCACGTGGCGGATCAGCTCGCGCGGGCCCGTGCGGTGCGGGATCGCGCCGCCGACGCGGACCGTGCCCGCCGACGGTTCGAGCAGGCCCACCAGGGTCGACAGGAGGGTGGACTTCCCGGCGCCGTTGCGGCCCATCAGGGCCACGGTCTCGCCCGCGGAGACGGTGAGGTCCACGCGGCGCAGGGCCTCCACCCGGCCCCGGCGGACGGCAAGGCCCGATACCCTCGCGGCGGCTGCTTCCGGGGCGCCGGTCTTCGTACGTCTCCGCAGACCGGGCCAGCGCGTCGAGGGGCCCTCGGCGGGAGGCGCCGCCGCGGTCTCCTCGCGCGGCCCGGCTCCGGCGAGCGCCAGGCGCTCCCGCAGCGCGCCCGCCCTGCGCCGCGCGTCCCGCACCGTCAGCGGCAGCGGCGACCAGCCCGCGAGGCGGCCGAGACCCACCACCGGCGGGTAGACGGGCGAGACCGCCATCAGCGCGGCGGGATCGCCGAGCACGGGCGCTTCGCCGGGCGCCGCGAGCAGCAGCACCTGGTCCGCGTACTGCACGACCCGCTCCAGGCGGTGCTCGGCCATCAGGACCGTCGTGCCCAGGTCGTGCACGAGGCGCTGCAGTACGGCGAGCACCTCTTCGGCGGCGGCCGGGTCGAGCGCGGACGTCGGCTCGTCGAGAACGAGGACCTGGGGGTGCGGCGTGAGCACCGAGCCGATGGCGACGCGCTGCTGCTGGCCGCCGGAGAGCGTGGCGATGGGGCGGTCGCGCAGATCGGCGAGACCGAGGAGGTCCAGCGTCTCCTCGACCCGGCGGCGCATCACGTCGGGGGCGAGCCCCAGCGACTCCATCCCGTACGCGAGCTCGTCCTCGACGGTGTCCGTCACGAAGTGCGAGAGCGGGTCCTGGCCCACCGTGCCGACGACGTCGGCGAGTTCCCGCGGCTTGTGGGTACGGGTGTCGCGCCCCGCGACCGTCACCCGCCCCCGCAGCGTGCCCCCGGTGAAGTGCGGAACGAGCCCGCTCACCGTGCCGAGCAGGGTCGACTTGCCGACCCCGGAAGGCCCGACGAGGAGCACCAGCTCGCCCTCGGGCACGTCGAGATCGACCCCGCGCACGGTGGGCTCCGCGACCCCTTCGTACGTCACGGAGACATCCTCGAAGCGGATCATGAGGGCTCCTTGGGGCGAACGGGGGTGGAGACGGGAGTGGAGGCGGGAGCGGAGGCAGCGGCGGCGGAGTCGGCGGGCACCGGCGCCACGAAGGCGGGCAGCAGGCCGACGAGCACCGCGGCCGCGGGCCACAGCGGCAGCGTCGGCGCCGTCAGGGGGACGACTCCGGGGTGCAGGGCGGCCGCGTCGTAGGTGGCGGCCCAGATCATCAGGCCCGCCACCGCGATCCCCGACCCGGCGACGAGCCAGGCGCGCACGCCCCAGGGGTCGGGCCGGTAGCGGGTGCGCACGGAGCGCCGGCCGCCGAGGCGAAGGCCCGCGAGGGCGGCGACCAGTCCGGCGGCCAGGACCGGCAGGCCGTAGCCCGTGCCGTCCGCGGAGAGCAGCCCGTACGTTCCCGCGCAGACGCCCATCAGACCGCCCAGCGTCAGGAAGGCCGTCGCCCTGCGCACCCCCGCGGGCACCGGCGCGCTGCGGCCGAAACCGCGCGCGTCCATCGCCGCGGCCAGGGCGACCGACCGCTCCAACGCGCCCTCCAGGACCGGAAGGCCGACCTGGAGCAGCCCGCGAATGCCCTTGTCCGCGCGCCCGCGCAGGCGCCGCGCGGCGCGCAGGCGCTGCACATCCATGATCAGGTTCGGTGCGAACGTCATCGCGACGACGATGGCGACCCCCACCTCGTACAGCGCGCCCGGCAGCGACTTGAGCAGCCGGGCCGGGCTGGCGAGCGCGTTGGCGGCGCCGACGCAGATGAGCAGACCGGCCAGGCGCACCCCGTCGTAGAGCGCGAAGAGCAGCCCCTCGGCGGTCACCCGGCCCCCGATCCGCACGCCCTTCGCCCAGTCGGGCAGCGGCACTTCGGGCAGCGTCACGATGACGTGCGAACCGGGGATGGGGGAGCCGAGGACGACGGCGAAGACGAGCCGGATCGCGATCACGACGAGGCCCAGCTTCACGAAGGCGCCGTACGACCGCGCCCACGGTGCGGAGGTCCTGCGGGCCGCGACGACATAGCCCGCGACCCCGATCAGCATCCCGAGCAGCAGGGGATTGGTGGTGCGGGACGCCGCGACACCGAGCCCCAGCGCCCACACCCACCAGGCGCCCGGGTGCAGCGCGTTGCTCCGGTGCGCTTCGGGGGCCAGGCGCCGCCGCAGCGCACCGGGAGCGGTGCTCGGGTGATCGTTCATGGTGCGGGTCAGCCGCGTCGGCGGCGTGCCTGCCAGAGCGCGGCCCCGCCGAGCAGGGCGACGGCGGCCACGCCCGCGATCAGGCCGACGGAGGGGCGGCCGGAGCCGCTCTCCTCATCGCCCGCCTCACTCGCGGTCGGCTTCTTCGCTGTGTCCTCGGACTCACCGTTGCCCGCGACCTGCTCGCCGCAGCCCGACTTCGGGTAGTTCGCGATGGCGCACAGCAGGGCGTTGCTGTCGTAGCGCAGCGGCTTGGCGACCGCGGCGAGGGCGTCGGCGCTCGTCGCGTCGTCGGCCACCTGCGCGCAGGCGGTACGCGGCTTCGGCGGGGTCTCGCCGCCGGGGGCGTCACCCGGCGTACCGAAGTCGATGACCAGGGCGATCCGCTTGCGGTCGTCCTTGGCGGGGGTCCTGGCGCAGATCGTGTCGAAGTCCGCGGCGCCGCGCGGCTTCGCGGAGTCCTGCGAGTCGTCGGACACGGAGAACCGGAAGCCCTGGACGGCCCCGTCGTCGGGGCGCGCGGTGCTTGGCCCCTGGCTCGCGTACGCCCACTTCGAGCCGTCCCGGTCCCAGAAGGACCAGTAGCGGTAGCCGGCGGCCTGGGCGGGGGCGGCGGCGAGGACACCGAGCAGGGCGGCGACGAACGCCCCGGTCACCAGGCGTCCGCACCGCGCGCGACCCCGCGTCACAGCTGCTGCTTCTTCTTGTTGCCGCTGTACAGGAAGCCGATGCCGATACCGGCGACCATGCCGACGCCGATGATCCACCAGATGCTCACGCCGCCGTCGTCGTCGCTGTCCTTCTTCGCGTCGGCCTGCTCGGTCGCCTGCGGGGCCGGGCCCGTCGCGTTCAGCTGCTTGACCAGGTCCGCGCCGCCGAAGTCGCGCGGGTCCATGCCCGATGCGTGGGCGGCGAAGATCAGCTGCGCGTAGGCGGCGGGGCCGGACTTCTTGGCCCAGTCGGCCGAGTTCTTCGCCAGCCACTTGGCCGACTTCTCGGCCTGGTCCTGCTGACCGGCCGCGGCGAGCGCGAGCACCGAGTCAGCGGTGTTGCCCAGGTCGGGCATGTTCTTGGCGCCGGGCATCGACGACATCAGGTGGTCGTCGCCCTTGGCGAGGGTCTTCAGGAGGTAGCCCGTGCCGTTCGAGGCCGCCTGCTCGGCGGTGTCGGCCTTCTCGCACTTCGGGGCGGCGGTCTCCTTCTTCGCGGCGTCGACGACCAGGCCCTTGCCGTGGCCGCCGAGGACACCGGCCGCCGTGGCGTCCGCGTTCGGCGAGAGCTTGCCGGACTTGACGTCCGCGAGGCCGAAGGCGCCGCCGTCCTTGTCGCAGCTCATCGAGAGGGCGGGCAGCGCGTCGTACGGGGACCTGCCGTCCTGGTTCTTCACCGACTGCGGCTTCTCGCCCGCCGCGGTGAGGGCGCCGATCACGATGCCGGTGGAGTTGGCGTCGGAGTCCATGCCGGGGCTGTAGCCCCAGCCGCCGTCCTTGTTCTGCACCGACTTCAGCCAGCCGACGCTCTTGTCGACCGTCTTCTTCTGACCGCCGAGCGCGGCGAGCGCCTGCACGGCGGAGGCCGTCGCGTTGCTGTCGAACATCGTCTTGGAGTCGCACGGCTCGCCCGCGTCGGCGCGGTACGCGGCGAAGCCGCCGCTCGCGCACTGCTGTCCGGTGAGCCAGTCGACGGCCTTCGCGGCGGGCTGCACGCCGGCCGCGTCCTGGGCGAGCAGGGCGTACGACTGCCGGAACACCCCGTCGAACTTGGGGTCCGCGTCGCCGTACAGACCGGAAGGAAGGGCGGCGGAAGGCGACGGGGACGCGCTCTCCGCGAAGGCGGCCGGTGCGGCGACCGAACCGAACACGGCGACGGCGGCCAGGACCGCTGCGCTGCGGCGAACGTTCATGATGCGGCGGGTGCCTCTCCCTGCGGGGAGCGGGGCAGCACGGGCGCGTAGCGGGCACGGGCACCGGGCGGCTCCGGCTCCGTATACCTCGACGGTGCCGGTCGTCGGAGGTTCCGACGACGCGAGCCGGTCATGCTCCGCTCGGGGCAATCCGGCTCTCCACCGGTCCTGGTGGACCGTGGATCACGGCTGCGGGTCAGCGCCGGATTCGCACCGGCTTCCCCCCGTACGGGCATGATGACGACGGGGCCACTCTACCGGCCCGTAGGGGGAGCGGCCGGGGGTGCCCGCCCCCGGCCGGAGGGTCACACCGCCCGGTAGCGCACCGGATCGTTGCCGACCGCCTCGGCCCGCCCCAGCTTCACCAGGCGCCGCACATGGGCCTCGGCCTCGGAGACCGCGATGTTCCGCGAGCCGTAGCGGATCTGGGCCCAGGGGCGGTTCCACTCCATCTGCTCGGCGAGCTGCCAGGGCGTGAGGGGCTCGGCGAGGAGGGCGAGCAGATCCGTCAGGCGTTCCTCGTGGTGGTCCAGGATCTCCCGCACGCGGGCCGGGGCGTCCGTGAACGCGTACTGGTGGGCGGGGAGCACCTCGGCGGGGCCCAGGCGGCCGATGCGCTCCAGGGAGTCGATGTAGTCGCCGAGCGGATCGGTGACGGTGTCGTCGTCGGGGTCCTCGTACAGGCCGATGTGCGGGGTGATCCCGGGGAGCAGATGGTCGCCGGAGAACAGACGTCCGTGGCCCGGCAGCCGCGCCGGGTGCTCCTCCTCCAGGTGCAGGCAGACGTGGCCGGGGGTGTGGCCGGGGGTCCAGATCGCGCGGAGTCTGCGCCCCGGCAGTCCGAGCAGCTCGCCCGGGGTGATGTCGCGGTCGGGGAGCGCGGCGGCCATGCCGGGGAGGCGGGGCGAGCGGCCCGCGTCACGGGCGGCGAGCAGCGGGGCCAGGTGGTCGGCGGGGGCGCCGGCGGCCGTCAGCTTCTCCACCATGTAGTCGAACCAGCGCGCGGGCGGCCCGCTCCGGGTGCGGCGCACGACCGACGCGTCCGCCGCGTGCATCGCGATCCACGCGCCCGATGCCTCGCGGACCTTGGCCGACAGGCCGTGGTGGTCGGGGTGGTGGTGGGTGATGACGATGCCGTGCACCGCCTCGACGGACGTGCCGCAGGCGGCGAGGCCGGAGGCGAGGGCGTCCCAGGAGGTGGGGTCGTCCCAGCCCGTGTCGATGAGGACCGGGCCGGCGTCCGTGTCCAGGAGGTGGACGAGGGTGAAGCCCAGGGGGTTGTCCGGGATCGGGACCTTGATGCTCCACACGCCCCCGCCGTGCTCGGTCACCTGCGGATCGGTCACCTGCGTCATCGGGCGCCCTCATCTCGTATCCGTCGCACGGCCACAGCCACGACCACGGCCGTCGTCACCCTAACTAGAACTAGTTCCAATGATCGCCCAAGTCGACCGTTTCGTCAGGCTACTTGAGTCTTGCCCTCCGTGGACTAGTGGAACTAGAACTGGTATCAGTTCTGAAACAGTGTCAGAAAGCGTGCCGCGCGCAGGCGGAATCCCGCAGGAGGCAGTCAGCCATGACCGAGCTCGTGGAACACGGACAGCTTTTCATCGGCGGGGAGCTGGTGGACCCGCACGGCAAGGGCGTCATCGAGGTGATCTCGCCGCACACCGGCCAGGTCTTCGCGCGGGTGCCGCACGCCGCGCCCGCCGACGTCGACCGGGCCGTCGCCACCGCGCGCAAGGCCTTCGACGAGGGTCCCTGGCCCCGGATGACGCTGGACGAGCGGATCGAGGTCATCACCAGGATCAAGGACGCGTTCGCCGTGCGGCACGAGGAGATCGCCCGCGTCATCAGCTCAGAGAACGGCACCCCGTACACCTCCAGCGTCATGGTGCAGGCCCTCGCCGCGATGATGGTCTGGGACTCGGCGCTCACGGTCGCGCGCGACTTCACGTACGAGGAGGCGCGCGACGGAGCGCTCGGCAAGATCCTCGTCCGGCGCGAACCGGTCGGCGTCGTGGCGGCCGTGGTGCCGTGGAACGTCCCGCAGTTCACCGCGGCGGCCAAGCTCGCGCCCGCGCTGCTCGCCGGGTGCCCGGTGATCCTCAAGACCTCGCCCGAGGCGCCGCTCGACGCGTACATACTCGCCGAGATCGCCACCGAGGCGGGGCTGCCGCAGGGCGTGCTCTCGATCATCTCGGCGGACCGCGAGGTGAGCGAGTACCTCGTCGGGCATCCCGGCGTCGACAAGGTGTCCTTCACCGGTTCCGTCGGCGCGGGCAAGCGCGTCATGGAGGTCGCGGCCCGCAATCTCACCCGCGTGACCCTGGAGCTGGGCGGCAAGTCGGCCGCGGTGATCCTGCCGGACGCGGACGCGTCGGCCGCGGTCGCCGGCATCGTCCCCTTCGCCTGGATGATCAACGGCCAGGCGTGTGTGGCCCAGACCCGCATCCTCGTGCCGCGCACGCGCTACGACGAGTTCGCCGAGGCCTTCGCCGCCGCGGCCGGTGCGCTCAAGGTCGGCGACCCGCTGGACCCGGAGACCGAACTGGGCCCGCTCGTCGCCCGGCGCCAGCAGCAGCGCTCGCTCGACTACATCCGCATCGGCCAGGAGGAGGGCGCCAAGATCCTGACGGGCGGCGGCCGTCCGGCCGGGCTCGACGAGGGCTGGTACGTCGAGCCGACGCTCCTGGGCGGCGTGGACAACTCGATGCGCGTGGCCCGCGAGGAGATCTTCGGCCCGGTCATCTGCCTTCTCCCGTACGGCGACGAGAGCGAGGCGGTGAAGATCGCCAACGACTCGGACTACGGGCTCAGCGGCAGCGTGTGGACGGGGGACGTGGAGCGCGGCATCGACGTGGCGCGCCGGGTGCGCACCGGAACGTACTCGGTGAACACCTTCAGCCTCGACATGCTCGGCCCGTTCGGCGGCTACAAGAACTCCGGTCTGGGGCGGGAGTTCGGGCCCGAGGGGTACGGCGAGTACTTCGAGCACAAGATGATCCACCTCCCCGCGGGCTATGAGGGGACCGGTGCCTGATGGGTGACCGCTGGCACGTCGAGGTGGACCGCTCGGTCTGCATCGGCTCCGGGATGTGCGTGATCACGGCGCCGGGCGGGTTCGCGCTCGACTCCGCCCGCCAGTCGCACCCCGCGGACCCCGAGACCGACGCCAACGAGAAGGTGCTCGAAGCGGCCGAGGGATGCCCGGTCGAGGCGATCACGATCACGTTGTCCGGGAGCGGGGAGGTCGTCTTCCCGCCGGAGGACTGACGGGGTCCGTCCGGGCGGTGGACTTTTGCTTCCGTGACGCCGTCCGAGCCGATTTGTGTATGCCTTGTGCCCATTATGTGTGCTCGAACGTGTGCGAACAGGACTTTACCCATGCGTTCCGCATGCCCGATCGATGACATCCGTGACTGTCCCTCCCCTTTGCGGCCTGGAAATCTCTCCTCCAGACGACATGGGGAGGGGACGCAGTGGACAAGCGGTACGAGGTCTACTGTCTGGCCGACAGGTACTTCTACGAGACTCCGGACCGTTTGTCCGCGGGCAAGGCCGCCCCCGAGTTCGGCACGGCGGGACGTCCGGTCCCGCAGGGATGGCGGTCGGCCCGCGAGGGCGACTGGCTCACCTTCATCCCCGTCGACGAGGACGGGCACGCACGGCCCGCGCCCCAGCAGGGCTGGAAGATCCACGTGTCCGCCACGCTGGAGAACGCCGACCGGATCGCCGCGGCGGTCTGGGACCACTGCGTGCCGCGCTCCGTCCCCTTCAAGTTCATCGCCGGACGGCACCTGCTGCACCTGCGCAACAGCAAGTACGCGGGACGCGACGGCAGCGGCAAGTTCGCCACGATCTACCCGGCCGACGAGGAACAACTGCACGCGATCCTCGCCGAGTTGGGCCGCGAGCTCGAAGGGCATGAGGGCCCCTACATCCTCACCGACCTGCGGTGGCAGGAGGGCCCGTTGTACGTCAGGTACGGCGCCTTCACCCGCCGCATGTGCGTGAACGAGCGCGGCAGCCTCGTCCCCGCGATCGAGAACGACCGGGGCGTCCTCGTCCCCGACTCGCGCGACCCGGCCTTCCGGGTCCCCGAGTGGGTGAAGCTGCCGCCGTTCCTGGAGTCCCAGCTGGCGGCGCGGAACAACACGACGACCACCGACCTGCCGTACCGCATGGAGAAGGCGCTGCACTTCTCCAACGGCGGCGGGGTCTACGCGGGTACCGACACCCGGGACGGCCGCAAGGTCGTCCTGAAGGAAGGCCGGCCGCACGCGGGCCTGGCATCCGACGGGGCCGACGCCGTGGCCCGCCTGGAGCGCGAGCGGGACGCGCTCGAGAGGCTGGCGGGCCTCGGTGTCGCGCCCGAGGTGCGCGACTGGTTCGAGCTCGGCGGCCACCGCTTCCTCGTCATGGACTTCGTCGAGGGCCGCACCCTCAACTCCTTCTTCGCGGACCGGCATCCGCTGCTCGTCAGCGAGCCGGACGCCGACGCGATCGCCACGTACACCGCCTGGGCGCTGCGGATGCACCGCGCCGTCGAGGAGGCCGTCGCGGCCGTGCACGAGCGGGGCGTCGTCTTCAACGACCTCCACATGTTCAACATCATGGTCGCGCCCGACGAACAGTCCGTCTCCCTCCTCGACTTCGAGGCGGCGACACGGGTCGGCGAGGGCGGCCGGCAGGTCGTGGCCCACCCCGGGTTCATCGCACCCGCCGACCGCGAGGGCGTGGACGTCGACCGCTACGCCCTCGCCTGTCTGCGGCTCGCCCTCTTCCTGCCGATCACCACCCTGCTCGCCGTCGACCGGGGCAAGGCGGCGCACCTCGCCGAGGTCATCGCGTCCCAATTCCCCGATGTGCCGGGCGAGTTCCTCGCCGATGCGGTGGCGGAGATCGAGCGCGGCGGCCAGGAGCAGGCCCGCGCGAAGGGCGCGGTCAAGACGACCGGAGGGCCGGGCGCGCCGCTCGTCGACGTCGCCGACTGGCCCTACAGCCGGGACTCGATGGTCAAGGCGATCCTCGCGTCGGCCACCCCGGAGCGCGACGACCGGCTCTTCCCCGGCGACATCGCGCAGTTCACCGACGGCGGCGGGCTCGGACTCGCGCACGGCGCCGCCGGAGTGCTGCTCGCCCTCGCCGAGAGCGGCGCCGAACGCTACGAGGAGGGCGAGCGCTGGCTCCTCAAGCACACCGAACCCGCCCCGCCCGGCACGCCGCTCGGGCTCAACAACGGCCTCGCGGGCATCGCCCACGTACTGGACCGGCTCGGTCACCGCACCCGCGCGCTCGACCTGATGGAGCTCGTCCTGCGGGAGAACTGGCAGCGGCTCCCCTCCGACCTGGACGGCGGCCTGGCCGGACTCGGCCTCGCCCTCGACTCCCTCGCGCACAGCACCGGCGAGGAAGAACTGGCCCAACACGCCCTACGCGCCGCCGAGTTGATCGGCGAGCGGCTGACCTCCGAGAGCCCCCCGAAGGGGCGGCCACGGGCCGGACTGCTGCACGGGGCCACCGGTCCCGCACTCCTCTTCCTGCGGCTCCACGAGCGGAGCGGCGACCCCGCGCTCCTCGACCTGGCGGAGCGGGCCCTGCGCGCCGACCTCGGCCGGTGCGTGGCACGGGCGGACGGCAGCCTCGGCGTGGACGAGGGCTGGCGCACGATGCCCTACCTCGGCGACGGCAGCGTCGGCATCGGGATGGTCGTCGACGACTACCTCGCGCACCGGGACGACGCCGGGTTCGAGGCCGCGCGGCCGGGCATCCTGGCCACCGCGCGCTCACGCTTCTGCGTACAGCCGGGTCTGTTCCAGGGGCGGGCCGGACTGCTGCTGCACATCAACCGCAGCACCGCGCCCGGCATCACCCCCGAGGACGTCGCCGCGCAGATCGAGGGACTCGGCTGGTTCGCCATGCCGTACGCGGGCCAACTCGCCTTCCCCGGACACCAGATGCTGCGCCTGTCCATGGACCTGCACACCGGAACGGCGGGCTGCCTCCTCGCGCTCGCCGCCGCCCTGGGGGACGGCGGAGCACACGTCCCCTTCCTGCCGCCGCTCAGGCGGCCCCAGAGCCGGTCCCGCCACCCAGCGGGGTCGTGACACCACCCATAAGGACAATTGCGTCCCCAAATGAGAGGGAAGATCATGGCGCTTCTCGACCTGCAGAGCATGGAGTCCGACGAGATGACCGGTGGCGGCGGCGGTGGCGGCAGCCAGGTGAGCCTGCTGCTGTGCTGGAGCGACGCGAGCGTGCTGCTCTGTCTGTGACGCCGACCCGTGCCTGATCGGCACGGTTCGTGAGGGACCGGGCGGGGCCTCATCCAGAGGCACCGCCCGGATCCATCGATGCCACGGACACCCGTCACGGACGGCCGCCACGGCCACTCCGCCACGGACACGAGGACTGCGAGGACCCGGACCGCATGGCGACCACGACCACCCGGCCTCCCCGACCCGACCACGACGCGGGCCTGTTGAAGGCCGCGACCCGCTACAGCGCCGCCCGCTGCGCGGCCCTGGCGCTGTGCAGCGTCGCGGGAGCGGGCGCGAGCCTCCTCCTGCCGTTCGCGATCGGCCGCGCCCTCGACGCCGTCCTCGCCGGGCACGCGGCCGGCCACGTCGGCGCCGACGCCACCCGCTGGCTCCTCGTGTGCACGGCGCTCATCGCAGCGAGCGCGCTCCTGGACGCCTGCGACGGCGTCCTCACCGGAACCACCAACGCCCGCACCACGGCCTGGCTGCGCGGCCGTGTCGGACGCCATGTGCTTGCCGTCGGGCCCCGCGCCACCGCGCGCTTCGCCCCCGGCGACCTGGTGGCCCGCCTCATCGACAACGCGGCACACGCGGGCGTCGCGCCCGCCACCCTCGCCGCGCTCGGCGCCGCCCTGGTCGCGCCCGTCGGCGCCGTGGTGGCCCTCGCCCTGATCGACGGCCGGCTCGCCGTGGTGTTCGTCGTCGGGGCGCCCGTCCTCGTCCTGCTCCTGCGGGCGTTCGTGCGCGTCTCGTCCGACTGCGTGGCGCGCTACCAGCAGGTCCAGGGTGACATCGCGGGGCGCCTGGGCGAGGCGATCGGCGGGGCCAGGACCATCGCGGCCGCGCGCACCGAGGAGAAGGAGGCGGGGCGCGTCCTGGGGGCGCTGCCCGAACTCTCCCGTCAGGGACACCGGATGTGGCGGGTCCAGGGCCGCTCCCAGGCGCAGGCCGTCGCGGTCGCGCCCCTCCTGCAGATCGCGGTCGTCGCGGTGGCGGGCCACCTGGTGGTCCAAGATCGCATCAGCGTCGGCGAGTTGCTGGCCGCCTCCCGGTACGCGGTGCTCGCCACCGGCATCGGCATGCTCGTCGGACAGCTGGGAGCGCTGGTCCGGGCCAGGGCCGCGGCGCGGCGCCTGGGGGAGGTGCTCGCGGAGCCCGCGACCGCGTACGGGGACGAGGAACTCCCGCCGGGCGACGGGAAGTTGGAGATACGAGGGGTCAAGGTGACCCGGGGCGGGCGCACCGTGCTCGACGGCGTCGACCTGACCGTGCCCGCCGGAGGCACGCTCGCCGTGGTCGGGCGCTCCGGCGCGGGCAAGTCCCTTCTGGCGTCCGTCGCCGGCCGCCTCGCCGACCCCGACGAAGGGGACGTACGACTCGACGGCGTCCCCCTGCGCGCCCTCAGCCGCGAGGAGCTGCGCCGCGAGGTGGGCTACGCCTTCGAGCGGCCCGCGCTGCTCGGCACGACCCTGGAGGACACGATCGGCTTCGGAGCACCGCGCCCGGCACCGCCCCGCATCCGCGAGGCCGCCCGCGCCGCCCACGCGGACCCCTTCATCACCCGCCTCCCCGGCGGCTACGCCACGCCCTGCGGGGAGGCGCCCCTCTCCGGAGGCGAGGCCCAACGCCTCGGCCTGGCGCGGGCGTTCGCGCGGGGCGGGCGCATCCTGATCCTGGACGACGCGATGTCGAGCCTGGACACCGTGACGGAACACCACATCGCCGAGGCCGTGCTCCACCACACCCCGCACCGCAGCCGCCTGATCATCGCCCACCGTGCGGCGACGGCGGCCCGCGCGGACACGGTGGCCTGGCTGCACGAAGGCCGGATCAGGGCGGTGGGGACGCACGCGCAGCTGTGGGAGCGGCCGGAGTACCGGGAGGTGTTCGGCGCGTGAAGGGACAGGCCTTCGGCGGGCCCCCGCGGGGCCCCTACCGCCGGGGCGTCCGCTTCCTGCGGCGCAGGTGGCCGGTCGTGCTGCGGCTCGCCCTCTGGTCCGTACTGGAGACCGGGCAGACCTTCCTCACCGGGTACGCCCTGGCCAGAGCCCTGGACGACGGGTTCCTCGCGGGGCGCGAGTCGGTCGGCCTGGGGTGGCTCGGGGCGGCCGGGCTCGGCGTGGTCGTGGCCGCGTACGGCACCGGGCGGGTGTACCGCGCGGTCGCCGATCTGGTGGAGCCGCTGCGGGACACCCTGGTGCGGCAGGTCGTCGGCCGGGGGCTGCGGGACGCGGACGGGGGGTCCGTGTCCCGGCTCACCCAGCAGGTGGAGATCGCCAGGGACACCTTCGCGGGCCTGGTCCTCGTCTCGCGCTCCTTCCTCTTCACGGCGGTGGGCGCGCTGATCGGCCTGTTCTCGCTGGCGCCGCTCCTCCTCCTGGTGGTCGCGCCGCCTCTCCTCGCCGGTGTCGCGCTGTTCGTGGCGAGTTTGCGCCCGTTGGCCCGGCGCCAGGAGCGGTTCCTCGACGCGGACGAGGGCATCGCGGGCCAACTGGGCGCGATCTCGCCGGGGCTGCGGGACGTCGCCGCGGCGGGCGCGGAACAGGGCGTGGCGGAGGACCTGGACCGGGGTATCGCCACGGAGTACGCGGCGGCCCGCGCCCTCGCCCGCTGGGGCGTCCTGCGCACGGCGGCCCTCGCGACCGGCGGCCAGCTCCCGCTCGTGCTGCTCCTGGTCACGGCTCCCTGGCTGCTGAACCAGGGGGTGACACCGGGCGCCCTGGTCGGGGCGATCGCCTACGTCACCCAGGCCCTGCTCCCGGCCCTGCACAACCTGATCAACGGCCTGGGCACGAGCGGCTCCCGCCTGGCCATCGTGCTGCGCCGCCTGACGTGGTCCCCGGGGGCGCGGGCGCCCGAGCCGGACCCGGAGGGCGTGCGGGCGACCGTGCCCGACGGGGAACCCGCCCTCCAGCTCTCCTCCGTCACCTTCGCCTACGGCCCGCTCGCCGAGCCCGTCGTACGGGACCTGACGCTCACCGTCCCGCAGGGCGGCCACCTGGCGGTCGTCGGCCCCAGCGGGATCGGGAAGTCGACGCTGGCCGGTCTGGTGGCGGGGCTGCTGGAGCCGGGGGAGGGGGTGGTCCGTGTGGGCGGGCGGCCGGTGCGGGGGCAGGAGGCCGTCGGGCGGCGGGTGCTGATCCCTCAGGAGGCGTACGTCTTCAGCGGGACGGTGCGGGAGAACCTGGAATACCTGCGGGCGGACGCCGTCGGCGACGCGGAGCTGCTGGCCGCCGCGTCGGCCGTCGGGCTCGGTGGCGTGATCGAGCGGCTCGGCGGGCTCGAGGCCGCCGTCGACCCCGCCGCGCTCTCCGCCGGTGAGCGGCAGCTGGTCGCGCTGACCCGCGCCTATGTCTCGTATGCGCCCCTCGCCCTGCTCGACGAGGCCACCTGCCACCTCGATCCGGTGGCGGAGGCCCGCGCCGAGCGGGCGTTCGCGGCGCGGCCCGGCGGCACCCTCGTGGTGATCGCCCACCGCATCAGCTCGGCCCGCCGCGCTGACCGGATCCTGGTGATGGACGGGACGCACACCCTGTGCGGCGGCCACGAGGAACTGCTGGAGAGTTCCTCGCTCTACCGCGAACTCTCCGGCAACTGGAGCCCCGCCGACCCCAAGGACAGGGCGTCACACCCAGCCCTCCCCGCGCGAGATCCGTATGGCGTCGATCCTGTTGCGGGCCCCCGTCTTGCGGGTGATGGCGGCCATGTAGTTGCGCACCGTGCCGTTGGTCAGATGCAGGCGGTGCGCGATCTCGGCGACGGGCGCGCCGCCGGCGGCGAGTGACAGCACCATCAACTCCCGGTGCGTGAGCGGCATCTGAGCGGCCTTCAGGAAGCCGAAACCCAGGGACTCGTCCACGAACCGCAGGCCCGCCGCCACCTGTCTTATCCCGGTGAGCAGCCGGTCCGGTGGGCTCGCCTTGTCCACATAGCCGAGGGCGCCCGCCTCCATGCAGCGCCGGAGCAGCCCTGGCCGGCTCCCGGAGACCAGGACGAGGAGCGGGCTGCCGAGCCCGCCGCTGACCGGATGGGACTGCTCCCCGAACTCGACGGACGCGTACGCCGTGTCGCCGTCGGGGTCGACCACACAGACGTCGGGACGCACCGCGACGGTTCGTTCGCGGACGTTGTGCCACGGTGCATGGGACACCTCCAGATCCGGCTCACGGGCGAGGCGTTCCGCCAGAGCCGATCGCAACAGACAGGCGTCGTGCACGAGAAGTACCCGGATCACGTCTCGCTCCTCCAGGTCTCCGCCTATTTCGGTCCCGGTCGCTTCATTCAGCACGTAGACCATTCATAGCGGCGCCGACGGCCCGTACGGATGCGAGAACTGGCCAAGCGGGACCAGGAGAGGCTCAGGGGCGCAATTGCCAGGCGCGCGTGCGCCCCCCGTGCCCCGATTCAGGGGGTGTGGACCGGGCGGTTCCGGGCAATACGCGAAGCTCTATGCGGTATCAGGAGACGTCAGGTCGATCAGGCGGCACACCATCTCGATGTCGATCTTGACCTGTGCGATCGACGCACGGCCCGAGAGCCAGGTGATCAGCGCGGAGTGCCAGGTGTGTTCGATGACCCGGACCGCCGAGAGCTGCTCGGGGGTCGGCGCTTCCGCCAGGCCCATCGCGTCCAGGATGATCGCCGTGGTCAGCCGCGAGACCGTGTCCACCTCGGGGCTCACGGAACGGTCGGCGAAGGTCAGCGCCCTGACCATCGCGTCCGCCAGATGCGGCTCGCGCTGCAGGGCGCGAAAGGCCCGCATCAGCGTCTCGGCGCACCGCTCGGCGGGCGTCTCGCCCGCGGGCGGGCGCTTACGGATCGTCGTGTGCATGTGCTGGAGCTGGTCCTGCATGGTGGCGACCAGGAGATGCACCTTGGAGGGGAAGTAGCGGTACAGCGTGCCCAGGGCCACGCTGGAGGACTCCGCGACCTCGCGCATCTGCACCGCGTCGAACCCGCCCCTGCTCGCGAGTTGGGCGCTGGCGTGCAGGATGCGGCGGCGGCGCGCCTCCTGCCGTTCGGTCAGGGGCGGCGACGCCGGATCAGCTGCTGCGACTTCCGCTGCCTTGGCTTCCGCTGTCATAGGTCCCGTTGTTCCGTCGTCCCGGTCCGGTGAGGTGGTGGGCCAGCATGGCAGGGGGCCAGCCGTGGCGCGAATCACCTGATCCGGGCCTTACAGCGCGGCTACCTGCCGGTAGATTCAAAGCTCGTTCAGCGATCATTCAACGATCAAGTCTGAAACTTGTTCTAGATTACCGTCCCGGCGTAACCTCGCGGACAACCGCAGGGAGAAGGGGGCCGAGAGTGACCGCTGAGGCCATGGAGGCGGGCCCCCGGACGGGGCCGGGCGCCGATGGGGAGCGTCCGTTGCGCATCGCTCTCCTCACGTACAAGGGAAACCCGTTCTGCGGGGGTCAGGGCGTCTACGTGCGGCACCTCTCGCGCGAGCTGGCCCGCCTGGGCCACAGCGTCGAAGTGATCGGCGCGCAGCCCTACCCCGTCCTGGACGAGGGCCTCGAAGGCCTCACGCTCACCGAGCTGCCGAGCCTCGATCTCTACCGCTCGCCCGACCCCTTCCGCACGCCGAAGCGCGACGAGTACCGCGACTGGGTCGACGCGCTCGAAGTGGCGACGATGTGGACCGGCGGCTTCCCCGAACCCGCGACGTTCAGCCTGCGCGCCCGCCGCCATCTGCGGGCCAGGCGGGGCGAGTTCGACGTCGTGCACGACAACCAGACACTCGGCTACGGCCTGTTGGGCGACCTCGGCGCCCCGCTCGTCTCGACGATCCACCACCCCATCACCGTGGACCGGAGGCTGGACCTGGAGGCGGCGCCCAGCTGGCGGCGCCGCATGTCGGTGCGCCGCTGGTACGCGTTCACCCGCATGCAGAAGCGCGTGGCCCGCCGCCTGCCCTCCGTGCTCACCGTCTCCGGCACCTCGCGCCAGGAGATTGTCGACCACCTCGGCGTACGCGACGAGCGCATCCACGTCGTGCACATCGGCGCCGACACCGACCTCTTCTCGCCGGACCCGGCGGTCGCCGAGGTGCCGGGCCGGATCGTCACGACGTCCAGCGCGGACGTCCCGCTCAAGGGCCTGATCTACCTCGTCGAGGCGCTCGCCAAGGTCCGCGCCGAGAACCCGGCCGCCCATCTCGTCGTCGTCGGCAAGCGCGCCGAGGACGGCCCGGTGGCGCAGGCCATCGGGAAGTACGGCCTCCAGGGCGCCATCGAGTTCGTCAAGGGCATCACCGACGAGGAGCTGGTGGACCTGGTCCGCTCGGCCGAGGTCGCGTGCGTCCCTTCGCTGTACGAGGGCTTCTCGCTCCCCGCGGCCGAGGCGATGGCGACGGGCACGCCGCTGCTCGCCACGACCGGCGGCGCGATCCCGGAGGTCGCGGGCCCGGACGGCGAGACCTGCCTGGCCGTGCCGCCCGCCGATCCCGGCGCGCTCGCCGCGGGCCTGAGCCGGCTGCTCGGCGACCGCGAGCTGCGGGCCCGCCTCGGCGCGGCGGGCCGTGAGCGTGTTCTCGCCAAATTCACCTGGGCCCGCGCCGCCCAGGGCACCGCAGAGCTGTACCGCGCGGCGATCGCCGCCCCCCACGCCCGAACCAACTCGCGCGGGGGGACCCCCATCGCGGCCCCGCAATCCGGCCGCCCCGCGGCCACCACCCCGACGTACTCCGGGAGCCATCGCTGATGCTGACCGTCGACTTCACCCGCTTCCCGCTCGCCGCGGGCGACCGCGTCCTGGACCTGGGCTGCGGCGCGGGCCGGCACGCCTTCGAGTGTTACCGGCGGGGGGCCCAGGTGGTGGCCCTCGACCAGAACGCCGAGGAGATCCGCGAGGTCGCCAAGTGGTTCGCCGCGATGAAGGAGGCGGGCGAGGCGCCGGCCGGCGCGACCGCCACCGCCATGGAGGGCGACGCGCTCAACCTTCCCTTCCCCGACGCCTCGTTCGACGTCGTCATCATCTCCGAGGTGATGGAGCACATCCCCGACGACAAGGGCGTGCTCGCGGAGATGGTCCGCGTCCTGAAGCCGGGCGGCCGCATCGCGGTCACCGTGCCGCGCTACGGCCCCGAGAAGATCTGCTGGGCGCTCAGCGACGCGTACCACGAGGTCGAGGGCGGCCACATCCGCATCTACAAGGCGGACGAACTGCTCGGCAGGATGCGCGAAGCGGGGCTGAAGCCGTACGGCACGCACCACGCGCACGCGCTGCACGCGCCGTACTGGTGGCTGAAGTGCGCGTTCGGCGTGGACAACGACAAGGCGCTGCCGGTGCGGGCGTACCACAAGCTCCTGGTCTGGGACATCATGAAGAAACCGCTGGCCACGAAGGTGGCGGAACAGCTGCTCAACCCGGTCGTGGGCAAGAGTTTCGTGGCGTACGCGACGAAGCCGCACCTGCCGAAGACCGACGCGAAGACCGACGCGTGACGAGCCCGGAGCGGACGGAACACCTGGTCCTGCCCGGTGTCCTGACGGCCGATCAGGCCACCCGGACGGTCCGCGGGATTCTGGCGGTCCAGCGCGAGGACGGCGCGATCCCGTGGTTCCGCGGCCACCACCTGGACCCGTGGGACCACACCGAGGCCGCCATGGCCCTGGACGCGGCCGGCGAGCACGCGGCGGCGGCCCGCGCCTACGACTGGCTGGCGCGGCACCAGAATCCGGACGGGTCCTGGTACGCGGCGTACGCCGACGGCGATCCGCACGACGTGACGGACCGGGGCCGCGAGACGAACTTCTGCGCGTACATCGCCGTGGGCGTCTGGCACCACTACCTCTCGACCGGCGACGACACGTTCCTGGACCGGCTGTGGCCGACGGTGGTGGCCGCGGTGGAGTTCGTCCTCGCGCTGCAGCAGCCGGGCGGCCAGATCGGCTGGAAGCGGGAGCCGGGCGGCCAGCCGGTCGACGAGGCGCTCCTGACGGGCAGTTCATCGATCCACCAGGCGCTGCGCTGCGCCCTGGCGATCGCCGAGCAGCGCGAGGAGCCGCAGCCGGACTGGGAGCTGTCGACGGGCGCCCTCGCCCACGCCATACGCAGCCACCCCGAGCGCTTCCTGGACAAGGACCGCTACTCGATGGACTGGTACTACCCGGTCCTCGGCGGCGCGCTGACGGGCGCGCAGGCCAAGGCCCGCCTGGAGGAGGGCTGGGACCGCTTCGTGGTGCCGGACCTCGGCGTGCGCTGCGTCATCCCCAACAACTGGGTGACGGGCGGCGAGAGCGCCGAACTCGCCCTGGCCCTGTGGGTGCTGGGCGAGTCCGACCGGGCCCTGGAGATCCTCCAGTCGATCCAGCACCTGCGGGACGCGGAGTCCGGCCTCTACTGGACGGGCTACGTCTTCGACGACAAGGCGATCTGGCCCGAGGAACTGACGACATGGACGGCGGGCTCCCTGCTGCTCGCGGTGGCGGCACTCGGCGGCGACGAGGCCACCTGCGCGGTGTTCTCGGGCGAACGCCTGCCGGTGGGCCTCGCGCCGGAGTGCTGCGGGGCGGCCCAGTAGGCGCTCAGTAGCGGCGGAGACGGCCCGCTATGGCGTGGCCGACGAAGACGTACACGAGAGCCGCCAGGCCGTAGCCGCAGACGACGCGGGCCCATGCTTCGTCGAAGGTGAACAAGTCATGGGACCAGCCGGCCAGCCAGCGGGCCACGTCGTGGATGAATTGGACGAGGTCGTTGGCGCGGTTCGCGTCCAACAGATACATGAGGATCCACAGGCCGAGGATGATGGCCATCACGTCCGCGACGATGACGACGACCCTCGCTGCAGTGCTGCCACGTGCTTGTCGGGTGGACATAAGAGCCGTGTACCGGGATCGGGCCGGTTGAAACCCGTACGGGCTCGCCCGAGTGGCGGGTCCCGCCGCCAGGGGTGAGGCTGCCGGGAGAGCTGTCCACTCCTGGAGGTCCCCGTGTCGCTGTCCGCTGCGGCCGTCCGCCGGCCCCTCGTCGCGTCCGTGCTGTGCGGCGCCCTGCTCGCGGGGGCGACCGCGTGCAACGACGACGCCGACGCGGCATCGGCGCCCTCGGCCTCCAGTTCCGCCGAGAAGCAGAAGTGGGCGAAGACGCGGTTCGTGGCGAACGCGGGGATCGCCGCCGGGGCCACCTACCAGTGGATCGTGAAGCCGTTCCGGGCCGGGAAGTTCAAGAAGGGCGCCGACGGGCGGAAGTTCGCCCTCATCAAGGCCGGGCTCGCGGGAACGCTCGCCTACAACCGTCTGAAGGCGGCGACGAAGAACGCCAAGGGCGACCCGACGCTGTCCAAGGCGGTGGCTCCGCTGACCGCGGGCATCGACGCCTTGAAGGATCTCCCCAAGAAGCTCCGCAAGGGCGACTCCACGGACTCGGTGGTGAACTCCTTCGACGACGTCATCAACCAGGTGAAGGACGCCGGGAAGAGCGCGGGGGCGGAAGTCAAGAACAAGGTGCCGTCCGCGGGGGAGCTGGCGAAGGGCTGAGCCCGGCTCCGGAGCCTCGCGCACCCTTTGTCTGCGTCGATCACCGGCTGTGCCGAGTCCGTCCCCGAACGCCGGACGGGCTGAGGAGTCAGCCGTTCAGCTCCGCCAGCACCCGCAACGTATGACGGTCCGGCGCGAGGACCAGCAGATCCGTCACCGGGCCCTTGCGCCACAACTCCAGCCGCTCCGCGATCCGTTCCCGGGGGCCGACCAGGGAGATCTCGTCCGCGAACCGGTCCGGCACCGCCAGGACCGCCTCTTCCCGGCGCCCCGCCAGAAACAGCTCCTGAATTCGCCGGGCCTCCTCCTCGAACCCCATGCGCGCCATCAGATCCGCATGAAAGTTTCGCGCGGAGGCCCCCATTCCGCCGATATAGAACCCCAGCATCGCCTTGACCGGAAGCAAGCCTTCCGCCACGTCGTCGCAGACCTTCGCCCGCGCCATGGGCGCGACCATGAAGCCCTCCCGCGCTTCCGCGAGCGACGCCTCGTACACGTCGGACCGCATCGGCGACCAGTAGAGAGGCAGCCAGCCGTCCGCTATCCGCGCCGTCTGGGCGATGTTCTTCGGGCCCTCCGCGCCGAGCAGCACCGGCAGCTCCGCCCGCAGCGGGTGCGTGATCGGCTTCAGGGGTTTGCCAAGACCGCTGCCGTCGTCACCCCGGTACGGGTGCGAGTGGAAGCGGCCGTCGAGGGCGACCGGGGCCTCCCGCCGCAGCACCTGGCGGATCACGTCGACGTACTCCCGCGTCGCGGTCAGCGGCGACTTCGGGAACGCCCTGCCGTACCACCCCTCCACCACCTGCGGCCCCGAAAGCCCGAGCCCGAGCATCATCCGCCCACCGGACAGGTGGTCCAGGGTCAGTGCGTGCATCGCGGTCGTCACGGGCGAGCGCGCCGCCATCTGCACGACCGCCGTGCCCAGCTTGATCCGTGAGGTCTGCGCCGCGATCCAGGTCAGGGGAGTGAAGGCGTCGGAGCCCCACGCCTCCGCCGTCCACACGGAGTCGTAGCCGAGCCGCTCCGCCTCCTGGGCGAGCTCCACGTGCCCGGGATCGGGGCCGCGCCCCCAGTAGCCGAGTGCGAGTCCCAGGCGCATGCCCATACCCCGATTCATTCTGACGAGTCGTCAGTTCGACGCGAGGTGGCGACTGTACGACAACGGCCCCCCGCCCGGAAGGGCGAGGGGCCGCGAGGTGCGTCGGAGATCAGCCGCGCTGAATCCCCGTGGTGTCCTGCAGCACGCCGCGACGGCCGTCCTGCGTCTGGGCCACCAGGCCGGGACCGCGCTGCTCGACGGCCAAGTACCAGGTGCCGGGCGCCAGTTCGGCGATCGGCGTCGGCGAACCGTCCTCCGCGTACAGCGGACGCGGCACCGGCACGGCGAACCAGAACGGCGAGAAGTCACCGGTGGCCTGCGCCTGCCCGGGAGGCGGCGTCTGCTGCCCCGGCTGCGGCTGACCCGGCTGGGCGCCGTAGGGCTGACCCTGCTGCGGCTGACCGGCCTGTGAGCCGTACGGCTGGCCCTGCTGCGGCTGACCCTGCGCACCGGGGTACCCGTACCCACCCTGCGGCTGGCCGCCGTAGGGCTGGGGGGCGGCGGGGCGGGGGGCGCCCATGAGGGGGGCCTTCAGGGCAGGCACCAGCGCCGTCGTGACCGCGGCGGCGGCCAGGACCAGGGCGGCGATCAGGCCCAGGATGAGACCGATACCGGCGTCAGGCCCGCCATCCCCGCCGCTCAGGCCGCTGTCGAACAGGAAGCCGTAGGACTGGTCGGCATCGAAGATCGCGCCCAGCGAGCTCCACGCGGCAGCGATGGTGAAGGCAACGCCGAGCTGTCCCAGGTCGAGGCCCGCAACCTTGCGCGGCTGCGGGAGCGCACGGCCCACGACAATGAGTGCGGCGCCGATGATGCCGAGCAGGTACACGCTCAGCAGCAGGTTGCCGTTCTCCCATGCGTTGGGGAGCTTGTCGCTGTCGCCGCCGTCGGCGTCAAGGGTGTCGAGGAAAGAGGCGATGAAGAGCAACACCGCTGCCCCGATCACCACGCCGTCGCCTCGAGTGAGAGAGCGGATATTCACTTCAGGTCCTTCGTAAGTCGTCTCGTCGGTGGAGGCGTCGCTCGCCCCAGGTCGCGGCGCGGAGCGCGGGGATGGCCCCCCATCGTACGGAGGACATTATCGTTCGCACGGGTGGGGTGTCTGCTCGGCATAAAGAGCTACCGACCCGTTATCCCCGCAGAAAGCTCACGATTCCGTCCGAGATCCCCCGCGCCGCCTTCTGCCGCCAGGCGCCGTTCGTGAGCAACGCCTCGTCCTTCGCGTCCCGCATGTTCCCGCACTCGATGAACACCTTGGGGACGGTGGAGAGGTTCAGGCCGCCCAGATCCTTGCGTACGTCGAGTCCCGTGCCGTCACCGATGTAGTTGGACGGGGCGCTGCCCGTCGCGAGCAGGAACTTGCCCGCGATGCGCTCGCCCAAGTCGCGTGACGGGACGACGATCTTGGAGGTGTCCGCGGCGCCGGACTTCACCGATGCGGGCAGGATCACATGGAAGCCACGGTTGCCCGACCCCGAGCCGTCGGCGTGCACGGAGACGACGGCGTCGGCGTGGGCGTCGTTGCCGATGCGGGCGCGCTCGTCGACGCAGGGGCCCCAGGGGCGGTCGCCGTCCTGGGTGAACTTGACCGTGGCGCCCTGCTTCTCGAGCAGCGTGCGCAGGCGGCGCGAGACGTCGAGGGTGAACTGGGCCTCGGTGTAACCGTGGTTGGTGGAGGTGCCCGTGGTGTCGCACTCCTTGCGGTGCGTGCCGACGTTCACCAGACGGTTGATCTCGGCCGTGTGCCTGCCGTTGCCGGTGTTGTGGCCGGGGTCGACGACGACGACCTTGCCCTTGAGGGGACCGGACGCGGCGGGGCGGCCCGACGACGGAGGCTTCGTCGTGCTCGGTTCGTCACTCGCCTTGCCGTCGGCCTCGTCGCCCTTCCCCTTCTCGTCCTTGTCGTCCTTCCCGGACGTCGACGGGGACGGCTGGGGGGACGACGAACCCTGCGCGGACTGGCTCGTGGCGGGGAGCGATCTCGGCGGCTCGCTGCCCCCGGGGCCGCTCGTCGCCTCGTAAATGAGCCACCCCGCCAGGCACGTCGGCACCAGCGCGGCGAGCGTCACGGTGAGGGGGCCGCCGGTGAAACGGCGGGGCGGGCGTGGGGGCTGGCTGTCCGGACCTACGTACGACACGAGAGCGACTCTAACCGCGAGGTCAGATCCCCGCTCCCGTTCGCCGCAGGACGCGCAGCGAGTCGGTTGCCGAGACCTCGGTGAAAGCGCCGGACTCCAGTGCCCTGAGGTAGACGCGGTACGGTGCCTGGCCGGTCATGATGTCCGCCGGGTCCGGGAAGACGTCGTGGATCAGGAGCAGGCCGCCGTCGGCGATGTGCGGGGCCCAGCCCTCGTAGTCGCCACTCGCGTGCTCGTCCGTGTGGCCGCCGTCGATGAAGACCAGACCGAGCGGTCCGCCCCACGCCTTCGCCACCTGCGGCGAGCGGCCGACGATCGCGATCACGTGCTCTTCCAGGCCCGCGTGGTGGAGCGTGCGGCGGAAGGTGGGGAGCGTGTCCATCCGGCCGAGCTCCGGGTCGACCGTCGCCGGGTCGTGGTACTCCCAGCCCGGCTGCTGCTCCTCGCTGCCGCGGTGGTGGTCCACCGTGATCGCCGTGACACCCGCCCGGCGTGCGGCGTCGGCGAGCAGGATCGTGGAGCGGCCGCAGTACGTCCCGACCTCCAGGAGCGGCAGACCGAGCGCCGCCGCTTGTGCCGCCGCCGCGTACAGGGCAAGGCCCTCGTCGGCGGGCATGAATCCCTTGGCCGCTTCGAAGGCGGCGAGGATCTCCGGCTGAGGGGCGGCGGGGGCGGGGGCGGCCATGGGGGTTCCTCCCGGTCGTGAACGCGGTGGGGTCGGGAATGCGGTGAAGCGGGGAATGCGGTGAGGTCGGGACTGCGATGAGGCCCGACTGTGGGCCGCCCCATGCTGCCGCATGGCCCGGCCGTTCATGGAGGCGGGGCTGTCCAGGGAGTTTGCCCGACACCGGCTCCGCCGAGTCCGTCCACGAACGCCGGACGGGCCGAAGGATTCACCCCGGTCAGGGGTGGGATCTTTCGGCCCGTCCGGCGCTTCCCGTCGCTTACGCCAGCACGTCGCTCCCGCCCGGCAGCAGAAGGTCCATCTCCACCGCGCGGTCGTCCCCGCGGTGCGCCGCCGCCGAGGCGAGCGGGGCATGGCCCGCGGCCGTTGCCGCGAGGACGTACGAACCGTCGCCCGGCACCGCCAGCTCGTAGCGCCCGCCGTCGTCCGTCAACGCCGAACCGGCCTGCTTCCCCCGGCGGTCGATCAGCGTCACCTTGGCCCGTGCGACCGGCGCCCCGGAAGGGCTCAGCACCCGGCCGTGGAAGCCGGCGAGCGCCTCCGTCGCGGCGCGCAGGTTCGCGTCCTCCTCGCTGCTGGCCCGGAGCTGGGTCTTGACCGAGCGGCGGGCGGAGGGGAGGAACAGGGCGAAGACGAGGCCCAGGGCGACCGCGCCCGTGGCGATCAGGAAGGACGTGCGGAAGCCCGTCATGGTCGGGATGGCGACACCGCCCACGTGGTCCGCCGTGTTGGCGAGGACCATGCCGATCACGGCGCTCGACACGGACGTACCGATCGAGCGCATCAGGGTGTTGAGGCCGTTCGCCGCGCCCGTCTCCGAAGGGGGCACGGCGCCGATGATCAGGGCCGGGAGCGAGGAGTAGGCCAGGCCGATGCCCGCGCCCACGACCACCGCGATGATGATCGTCTGCCAGGCGGCGCTCATCAGGCCGAGCCCCGCGCCGTAGCCGATCGCGATGATCAGCATGCCGAGGATGAGGGTCACCTTCGGGCCGTACTTCGCCGAGAGGCGGGCGTAGACCGGGGCCGTGAACATCATGGTCAGGCCCAGCGGTGCCACGCACAGGCCCGCGACGACCATGGACTGGCCGAGGCCGTAGCCGGTGGCGGTCGGGAGCTGGAGCAGCTGGGGCAGGACGAGCGAGATGGCGTAGAACGCGACGCCGACCATGATCGAGGCCAGGTTGGTGAACAGGACCGCGGGGCGTGCCGTCGTGCGCAGGTCCACCAGCGGCGCCTTGAGGCGCAGCTCCATCACGCCCCACAGGACCAGGACGAGCGCCGCCGCGCCGAACAGGCCGAGGGTCAGGCCCGAGGTCCAGCCCCAGTCGCTGCCCTTGGTGATGGGCAGGAGGAAGAGGACGAGGCCCGCGGAGAGGCCGAGCGCGCCGATCACGTCGAAGGTGCCCTGCGCCTTCACCTTGCTCTCGGGCACGAAGACGACGGTCAGGAGCATCGATATGACGCCGAGGCCCGCCGCGCCGAAGAACAGGGCGTGCCAGTCGGCGTGCTGCGCGGTCAGTGCCGCGAGCGGCAGCGCGAGGCCGCCGCCGACGCCGATGGAGGAGCTCATCAGGGCCATCGCGGAGCCGAGCTTCTCGCGGGGCAGCTCGTCGCGCATCAGGCCGATGCCGAGCGGGATGGCGCCCATCGCGAAGCCCTGGAGGGCGCGGCCGACGATCATCACGACGAGGTCGTCGGTGAAGCCGCAGACCAGGGAGCCGACGACCATCACGGCCAGGCTCGTCAGAAGCATGCGGCGCTTGCCGTAGAGGTCACCGAGGCGGCCCATGATCGGGGTCGACACGGCGCCCGCGAGCAGGGTCGCCGTCATGACCCAGGTGGCGTTCGACGGCGTGGTGTCGAGCAGCGTCGGCAGGTCCTTGATGACCGGCACCAGGAGCGTCTGCATCACCGCGACGACGATGCCGGCGAAGGCGAGTACGGGGACGACTCCGCGGGTGCCGCGTTGGTGGGTCGTCGGCTGCGTCATTACGTGGGGCCTCCGGGGGCGGTGCAGGTGTCGGCAGGGGTACGTGCAAGACGAACCTGTTTCCCGGGGCGACTATTCCGACGGATGTCGTACGAGGGAAAGTCTTGACCTGTTGTTAACCGGTTGGTTAAGGGGGCCCGCGGTCGCGGGAGAAGCGGACCCGTATCTGACCTTCCGTCAGATTGGAACGTGTTCTAGTCTGTCGCCGTCCCGGAAGCTGCTACCGGCGAGGACGCGCATGGGTATCGGAATCACGCAGGAACAGCGGGAGTTGGCGGCGGCGGTGCGCGGCTGGATCGCCCGCGCCGTACCGCCCGAGGAGATACGCAAACTGCTCGACGCCCTGCCGGGCTCCGGCGGCAGGCCCGCCCACTGGGACGGCCTCGCCGAACAGGGGCTGCTCGCGGTGCACCTGCCCGAGGAGTACGGCGGCGGGGGCGGCGACCTCGTGGACCTCGCCGTCGCCCTGGAGGAGGCGGGCCGGGCCGCGCTGCCGGGCCCCTACCTGGCGAGCTCCCTGGCCTCGCTCGTGCTGCACCGGGCCGGTGCCCGTGACCTCGCAGCCGACCTGGCGTCCGGGGAGCGGATCGGCGCCGTCGCGCTCGGCGCGGGCACGCTCACCGCGGTGTCCGTGGCGGACGGCTGCGTCCTCGACGGCACGGCGCCGCCCGTGCTCTCCGGCGCGGACGCCGACCTGCTGATCCTGGCCGCCGAGTCCGCGCGCGGAACCGTGTGGCTCGCCGTCGACGCGGCCGAGCTGACCGTGCGTACGCAGGAGGGCGCCGATCCGACGCGGCCCACCGCCGAGGTCACGGCGGACGGGGTGGAGGTCCCGGCCGGGCGGGTGCTCGACGTCGACGCGGCGCTCGTGCGCGACCTGGCGTGTGCCGTGTACGCGGCGGACGCGTGCGGCGTCGCGGCCTGGGCGCTGGAGACCGCCACCGCGTACGCGAAGGTGCGGGAGCAGTTCGGGCGGCCGATCGGGCAGTTCCAGGCGGTCAAGCACACTTGCGCGGACATGCTGGTGCGCCTCGAACAGGCGCGGGCGCTCGCGTGGGACGCGGCGCGCGCGGCGGACGATCCGTCGCCGGAGGTGCGGAGCCTGGTCGGCGCGCTCGCCGCCGGGTCCGCGCTCGACGCCGCGTACTCCTGCGCCAAGGACGCCATCCAGATCCTCGGCGGCATCGGCTTCACCTGGGAGCACGACGCCCATCTCTATCTGCGCAGGTCACTGGTTGCCCGGCAGCTGCTCGGCACCGGCGACGCGCACCGGCTGCGGGCGGTGCGCCTCGCGGAGGGCGGCGCGCGCCGGGAGCTGCGGATGCGGCTGCCGCGGGAGGCGGACGCCTACCGGGAGCGGGCCCGCGAGGCCGTCGCGCAGGCCCGGGGGCTCGACCCGGTGGCCGCCCGCAAGGCACTGGCGCCGACCGGCTATGCCGCCCCGCACCTGCCCGAGCCGTACGGACTCGGCGCGGGCCCCGTCCAACAGCTCGCCGTGCAGCAGGAGTTGGCGGCTGCCGGGGTGCGCGTCAGCGATCTCGGGATCGCCACCTGGGTGGTGCCCTCGCTCATCGCGTACGGGACGAGCGAGCAGCAGGAGCGGTTCCTGGCGCCGACACTCAGGGGCGAGGTGCTGTGGTGCCAGCTGTTCAGCGAGCCCGGCGCGGGCTCGGACCTGGCCGCGCTGCGCACGAGGGCCGAGCGGGTCGAGGACGGCTGGCTGATCAACGGCCAGAAGGTGTGGACGAGCGCGGCGCAGTGGGCGGACCACGGCATCCTCCTCGCCCGCACGGACCCCGACGCCCCCAAGCACAAGGGCCTGACGTACTTCCTCGTCGACATGAAGCGGGCCGAGGGTGTCGACATCCGCCCGCTGAAGGAGATCACCGGGGACTCCCTCTTCAACGAGGTCTACTTCGACGACGTCCTGCTGCCCGCGGACGCGGTCGTCGGCGAGGTGAACGACGGCTGGCGGGTCGCGCGCCACACGCTGGGCAACGAACGCGTCCACATGGCCGACCAGCTGACCTTCGACACCGGCCTGGAGGCGCTCATCGGGCGCGCCGCCGGCCTCGACGGCGCCTGCCGCGCGCGGATCGGCGCGCTCGCCGCCGAGGCGCACGCACTGGCCTGCATCGGCCTGCGGACGACGCTGCGGCAGCTGGCGGGCGCGGAACCGGGGGCCGGGGCCTCCGTCCGCAAGCTCGTGCAGACCCCGCACCAGCAGAAGGTCGCCGAGCTTGCCCTGGAGCTGCTCGGCCCGGCGGGCGCGGTGCGCGAGGGCGCCGGGGAGCGGGCGCTGCACGGCTTCCTGATGTCGCGCTGTCTGACCATCGCGGGCGGGACCACCCAGGTGCAGCTGAACGTCGTCGCCGAACGGCTCCTGGGACTGCCGAGGGACCCCGAGCCCCGCCCCGTCATCTAGCGTCATCTAGGAGGAGCTGGACAGTGAAGGCGTACATAGTCGGCGTCGGCATGACGAAGTTCGAGAAGCCCGAGACGCGGGACTGGCAGTACTGGGACATGGCGAAGGAGGCCGGCACCAAGGCGCTGGACGACGCCGGAATCGCGTACGAGCAGGTGGAGCAGGTCCCGGTCGGGTACTGCTTCCAGGCGTCGACGGCGGGCCAGCGGGCGGTGTACGAACTGGGCCTGACCGGTGTGCCCGTCTACAACGTGAACAACAACTGCGCGACGGCGTCGACCGCGCTGATGATGGCGCGGCAGTTCGTCGAGGGCGGCGTCAACGACTGCGTGCTCGCGCTGGGCTTCGAGAAGATGGCGCGCGGCGCGCTGGGCGGCGGCAGCGACGGCGGCGACTTCAAGACGTCCCCCGTGGCCCGGCACTACGGCGTGATGGCCGCACGGCACGGCTTCGAGATGACCCCGCCCACCGCCCAGATCTTCGGCGACGCGGCGCGCGAGCACATGGAGAAGTACGGCACGACTCAGGCGCAGCTCGCCGCGGTGGGCGCCAAGAACCACCGGCACTCGGTGCACAATCCGTACGCCCAGTTCCAGGACGAGTACACGGTCGACGAGATCCTCGCCGCCAAGACCATCCACCGCCCGCTCACCAAGCTCCAGTGCTCGCCGACCTCGGACGGATCGGCCGCCGCGGTGGTGGTGTCGGAGAGGTTCGTGGAGCGGCACGGGCTTCAGGAGCGCGCCGTGGAGATCGCGGCGCAGGCGATGACGACCGACACGGGGGAGTCCTTCGACTCCGGCTCGTGCATCGACGTCGTGGGGCAGCCGATGTCGAGGGCGGCGGCGCGGCAGGTGTACGAGAGGTCGGGCCTCGGCATCGAGGACGTCGACGTGGTCGAGCTGCACGACTGCTTCTCCGTCAACGAGCTCCTCACGTACGAGGCGCTCGGCATGTGCGCGGCGGGGGAGTCCGGGAAGCTGGTCGAGAGCGGGGCGACGACGTACGGCGGGCGCTGGGTGGTGAACCCCTCCGGCGGCCTGATCTCCAAGGGGCACCCGCTCGGCGCGACCGGCATCGCCCAAGTGGCCGAGCTGACCTGGCAGTTGCGGGGGGACGCCGGGGCGCGGCAGGTGGCGGGGGCGCGGGTGGGACTCGCGCACAACATCGGTCTCGGCGGGGCGGCGGTGGTGACGCTGCTGAGGAAGGGGTGAGGAACGAGTGGGGAAGGGAGGGGGAGGGGACGGGGGCGATGGTCCGAAGACCTAGGTCCCACGGCCGAGGACCTTTGCGTCGAAACCCCGATGCACGGGGCACGCAATCCCTGAGAGCATGCCCGTCATGGTCCAGACGCCCCCTGACACTTACATAGCCGCCCCCTCGCGGAAGTCCGCACCCGTCTGGGCGGTGCTGCTCGCCGCCTGCGCGGGGCAGTTCCTGGTCGTCCTGGACGTGTCGGTGGTGAACACCGCGCTGCCCTCCATGCGGTCCGACCTGGGCATGAGCGCCGTCGGACTGCAATGGGTGGTCAACGCCTACTCGATCGCCTTCGCGGGCTTCATGCTGCTCGGCGGGCGGGCCGGCGACCTCTTCGGCCGCAAGCGGATGTTCCTGGTCGGGCTCGGCCTCTTCACGGTGGCCTCGCTCGCGGGCGGTCTCGCGCAGGCCGAGTGGCAGCTGCTCGTGGCGCGGGCGGTGCAGGGGCTCGGCGCGGCGGTCCTGGCCCCTTCGACCCTGACGATCCTGACCTCGGCGGTGCCCGAGGGGCCCGCCCGGATACGGGCGATCGCGACCTGGTCGGCGGTGGGCGCGGGCGGCGGGGCCGCGGGCGGTCTCGTCGGCGGGGTCCTCACCGACCTGCTCTCCTGGCGCTGGGTGCTCCTGATCAACGTGCCGATCGGCGTCCTCGTCGTCGTCGCGGGCGTCGCCTGGCTCACCGAGAGCCGGGCCGGTGAGGCGCGCCGCCTGGACGTGCCGGGCGCGGTGCTCGTGACGGCGGGGCTCGCGACGCTCGCGTACGGGATCGTGCAGACGGAGGAGAAGGGCTGGACCGCTTCGGCGACCCTGGTGCCGCTGGCCGCGGGGCTCCTGCTGCTCGGCCTGTTCCTCCTGGTCGAGGCGCGTACGAAGGTTCCGCTGATGCCGCTGAAGCTGTTCCGGGTGCGGTCGGTCTCGGCGGCGAACGCGGCGATGTTCGTGTGCGGCGGCGGGATGTTCGCCATGTGGTTCTTCATGACGCTGTACGCGCAGAACGTCCTGGGCTACTCGGCGTTGAAGGCGGGCCTCGCGCTGATCCCCTCGTCCCTGACGATCGTCATCGGCTCGAAGCTGGCGCCGCGGATCATGCGGGTGCTGGGCGCGAAGAACGTGTCCGTGCTCGGGATTCTGGTGGCGGCGGCGGGGTTCGGCTGGCAGTCCCTGATGACCGCCGACGGCGCTTACGTCACCTCGATCATGCTGCCCGGCATCGTGATGATGTTCGGCGCGGGGCTCGCCACGACGCCGCTGGCGTCGCTGGGCACGTCCGGGGCGGAGCCCGGGGACGCGGGGCTCGTCTCCGGTCTCATCAACACGTCGCGGACGATGGGCGGGGCGCTGGGCCTTGCGGTGCTCTCGACGGTTTCCGCCTCGCGGATGGGGGGCTCGACCACGCCGGAGGCGCTGACGGCCGGGTACGCGATGGCGTTCCGCACCAGTGGGTGCATTCTGCTGGTGGGGGTGCTCGTGCTGCTGCTGTGGATGCCGCGGGACGGGCGGGTCAGCTCGTCCCGCGTCTGAGGACGGAGTCGGCGGAGCCGGTGCTGGGCGGTGCTCGAAGCCCGGGGGCAGTCAGAGCCAACCCCGCTGCCGTGCCTCCCGCACCGCCTCCATCCGGTTTCGCGTCCCCGTCTTGCCGATCGCGCCCGAGAGATAGTTCCGCACCGTCGACTCCGACAGGTGCAGTTTTCCCGCGATGTCGCAGACCGCCGCTCCGTCCACCGACGCCCGCAGGACATCCGCCTCCCGCGTCGTCAGCGGGCTCGGGCCCGCGCTCAGGGCGGCCGCCGCAAGGGCCGGGTCGATCACCGTCTCGCCCCGCAGTGCCTGGCGGATCGCCTCCGCCAGGTCCTCCACCGGGCCGTCCTTGACCAGGAAGCCCACCGCGCCCGCCTCCATCGCCCGGCGCAGATAGCCGGGCCTGCCGAACGTCGTGAGGATGAGGACCCGGCACTCGGGGCACTCCTCCCGCAGGTCCGCCGCCGCGTCGAGCCCGCTGCGGCCCGGCAGCTCGATGTCGAGGAGCGCCACGTCGGGGCGGGAGTTCAGCGCCGCGTCCACGATCTCGTCGCCCGCGCCGACCTGCGCGACCACCTCGATGTCCCGCTCCATGCCGAGCAGCAGCGCGAGCGCGCCCCGCATCATGCCCTGATCCTCGGCGAGCAGGACTCTGATCATGGGGTGCGCTCCTCCACAACGGGGCCGGTGCTGAACTCGGTGACCGGCAGCTCCGCCGTGACCCGGAAGCCGCCGCGAGGCGCGGGGCCGGACTCCAGGGAGCCGCCCGCCGCCGCGAGGCGTTCGGCCAGGCCCTTCAGCCCGCTGCCGGGCGCTGTCGAGCCTACGCCGCGGCCGTCGTCGGTGATCAGCAGCCGGGTCCGTTCGGCGGTGCCCGCCACCTCGATCTCGCAGCGGGTAGCCCTGGCGTGGCGTACGACGTTCGTGGCGGACTCCCGGACCACCCAGCCCAGCAGCGCCGCCGTCTGCGGCGCGAGCGGCGGCCCCGACTGGCGTACGACCGCGTCGACGCCCGCTGCGTCCAGGAGATCGCGCGCCCGGTCCAGCTCCGTGGCCAGGCTGCCCTCGCGGTAGCCGGTGACCGCCTCGCGGATCTCGGTCAGGGCCTGGCGGCCGACGGACTCGATGTCGGCCACCTGGCCGAGCGCCGCGTCCAGGTCGCGGGGGGCGAGCCGGCGCGTGGCCTCCGCCTTGACCACGATCACCGAGAGCGTGTGGCCGAGCAGGTCGTGCAGGTCGCGGGAGAAGCGCAGCCGCTCCTTCTCCACCGCGCCGCGGGCCAGCTCCTCGCGCGTGGCGCGCAGCTCCTTCACCGTCTCGGAGAGGGCGAGGATCGCCGCCGTCACCATGACGGAGATGAACGTGCCGTACGCGATGCCCGCCGCGTCCCAGCCGTCCTTCAGCCCGCCGACCACCGCCGCCGCGATGCTCAGGGTGAACCCCGCGGGAGCCAGCTGCCTGCCCCGCAGGACCGAGCCGGTCGCCAGGCCGAGCAGCGGGAAGAACATCAGCCAGCTGTCGCCGTAGCCGATGGCGAGGGCGAAGGTGACCGCGGTCAGCGCGAGCAGCAGACGCCTCGTGACGGCCGCCTCCCGGGCCCTCTTGTCGAAGGCGCGGAACACCACGGCGATGTAGAGGGAGTTGAAGGCCAGCAGGCCAAGCCCGCCGATCCAGGGGTTGCCCGTCTTGCCCTGGAGGATGTTGGAGAAGGAGCCCATGCCCATCAGGAGCCAGGGCAGCATCGCGAAGCCGTTGGGCGGGCCCAGGTCCTGCGGGTTGCTCCGCCCGCACTTCTCCTGCGCCCGCACCTCGGCGAGCTGCGCCCTGCCGCTGCGCGTCCATCCCGCGAGGCGTGTGTGCCTCCGCCAGAAGCCCTTCACCGGCATCGCTTCTCCTGTCGCGCCGGGGCGCATCGTCGGCGTCGTCATGTGGTCCGCGCGGCCCGGCGGTACGAAGGCACAGCGTACGAACTCCTCGTCATGGTTCCGACGGTACGAATCCGGGCCGTGCGGCGGCAGATGTGGATGTACGGACTCGGCCGGTACAAATGTCACACGCTTGATCAGTGGCGTATCTGACGTGACGTCAGGAGCCTTCACAACTTCCGGACGCTCGGCTATACATGGGATCGCCGGACTGGAACGCGTTCTAGAACGGGCTCCTTCCGGCCCTGTTGCGACCTCGGTGCGACCGACGGTGCGGACGGCCGCACCGAGGTCTTCAGACCGGCCAAGGAGCTGCCACCCCATGCCCATCGATGCCGCGAAAGCACTGGCCGCGGAGCCCAGGTCGGCCGAGATCGCCTGGGATCACAAGGACATCCAGCTCTACCACCTGGGCCTTGGCGCGGGCGTCCCCGCCACCGACCCGGACGAGCTGCGCTACACCCTGGAGTCCCGGCTGCACGTCCTGCCCAGCTTCGCGACCGTCGCCGGCGCGGGCATGGGCGTCGTCGGCGGGCTCTCGGCCCCCGGCATCGAGGTGAACCTGGCCGCGGTCCTGCACGGCGGCCAGGGCATCACCCTGCACCGCCCGATCCCGGTCAAGGGCAAGGCCGTCACCACCTCCAAGGTGGCCGCCGTGTACGACAAGGGCAAGGCCGCGATCCTCGTCCTGCGCACCGAAGTGGCCGACGGCGAAGGGCCGCTGTGGACCAGCGACGCCCAGATCTTCGTACGCGGCGAAGGCGGATTCGGCGGCGAACGCGGCCCCTCCACCCGCGTCCCGGCCCCCGAGGGCGAGCCCGAGAGGACCGTCGAGCGCCCCGTCCGCGAGGAGCAGGCGCTGCTCTACCGCCTCTCCGGGGACTGGAACCCGCTGCACGCCGACCCCGAGTTCGCCAAGCTCGCGGGCTTCGACCGGCCGATCCTGCACGGCCTGTGCACCTACGGGATGGTGCTCAAGGCGGTCGTCGACAGCGAGCTGGGCGGTGACGTGTCACGGGTGCGGAGCTACAGCACGCGCTTCACCGGCATCGTCTTCCCCGGGGAGACCCTGCGGATCCGGATGTGGCGCTCCGAGGGCCGGGTCCACGTGGCGGCGACGGCCATCGAGCGGGACGACGCGCCGGTCCTCGCCGACACGATCGTCGAGCACGCCTGAAGCCCCGGACACGCCTGAAGCTTCGTACGAGAGGAGCCGCACCATGCGCGCAGCCGTACTGCACGAGATAGGTCAGGACAAACTCGAGGTCCTCGACGACGTCGAGACGGTGGGCTTCGGCCCCGGCAAGGTGAAGATCCGGGTGCGGGCGACGGGCCTGTGCCACTCCGACGTATCGGCGATGAACGGCGTACTGCCGCAGCCCGCTCCGTTCATCCCCGGCCACGAGGGCGCGGGCGAGATCGTCGACGTCGGCGACGGCGTGACCGGCGTCAGCCAGGGCGACCGGGTCCTGGTCTGCTGGCTGCCCGCCTGCGGCCAGTGTCCGGCGTGCAAGCGCGGCCAGAGCCAGCTGTGCCTGGCCGGGTTCATGAACGCGGGCACCCCCAACTTCAAGCGCCCCGGCGGAGACGTCTTCGGCTTCGCGGGCACGGGCACCTTCACCGAGGAGGTCGTGGTCGACGCGGGCTGCGCCGTGCCGATCCCGGACGACGTGCCCTTCGACATCGCGGCCCTGATCGGCTGCGGAGTGACGACCGGGCTCGGCGCGGCCATCAACACCGCCGACGTCAAGGCCGGTTCGTCCGTCGCCGTCATCGGCTGCGGCGGCGTCGGCATCTCCGCGATCCAGGGCGCGCGGCTCAAGGGCGCGGCGCAGATCATCGCCGTCGACCCGGTGGCGTCGCGGCGCGAGGCCGCGCTGCGGTTCGGCGCGACGGAGGCGGTGGCGCCGGACGGACTCGCCGACGCCAAGCAGCGGGTGACCGCGGGCGAGGGCTTCGACTACGTCTTCGAGGTCGTCGGCAGGTCCGCCACCGCCCGCACCGCGTACGAGACGACCCGGCGCGGCGGCACGCTCGTGATCGTCGGCGCGGGCGCCATGGACGACAACCTCCAGCTGAACATGTTCGAGCTGTTCTTCGACGAGAAGCGGATCCTGCCGTCCATGTACGGCGGCGGCGACGTCCTGCAGTCCTACGAGCGGGCCATCGCGCTGTGGCGCGCGGGCCGGATCGACCTGGAGAGCCTGATCACCCACCGGGTGCCGCTCTCCGAGATCAACGAAGCGCTTGACCAGATGCGTACGGGCGTCGCGCTGCGTACGTGCATCGAGATCTGAGAGGACTTCGATCCCTGATGGCACAGCCATTGCCACGGCCACTGGACGGGTTGGCCGCGATCGTGACAGGAGCGGGCCGGGGCCTGGGGCGCGCGGAAGCCTTGGAACTGGCCCGGCTCGGCGCGAGCGTCGTCGTCAACGACTTCGGCCAGAGCGGCCGCGACGGCTCGGGCGAGGCGTCGGCGACGCCCGCCGAGGAGGTCGCGGCCGAGATCCGGGCGGCGGGCGGGCAGGCGGTCGCGCACCTGGGCGATGTCGCGGACCACGAACAGGCGCGCGGGCTCGTCCAGTTGGCGATCGACACGTACGGCAAGCTCGACATCCTGGTCAACAACGCGGGCATCCTGCGGGACCGGATGATCTTCTCGATGAGCGAGGGCGAGTGGGACTCGGTCATCCACGTCCACCTCAAGGGCCACTTCAACACGACGCACTTCGCGTCCGTGCACTGGCGCGAGCGGTCCAAGGCGGCGGGGGAGCCGGTGTACGGCCGGATCGTCAACACCTCGTCGGAGGCGTTCCTCGCGGGCTCCGCGGGCCAGCCGAACTACGCGGCGGCGAAGGGCGGGATCGTCGGCCTGACGACGTCGAGCGCGCTGGCCCTGGGCAAGTACGGGGTGACGGCGAACGTCATCTGTCCGCGAGCGCGGACGCGAATGACGGAGGACGTCTTCGCGGGCTACCAGGAACCGGGAGCGGGGGAGCTCGACCCGCTCGCTCCCGAGCATGTGGCGCCGCTGGTGGGCTACTTGGCGTCGCCTGCGGCTGCCGGGGTCAACGGTCAGCTGCTGGTGGTGCACGGCGGCATGGTCGCCGTGGTCGAACGCCCCAAGGTGGCGGCGAAGTTCGACACGGCGAAGGACGTCTTCACGTACGAGGAGCTGGACGGGGTGCTTTCGCCTTATTACGCGGGGCGCCCTGCGAGCGAGACGTTCGCGGCGGCGGAGGTGCTGGGGCTGAAGCGGGGATAGTTCCCCAACCCCGCCCCTTTTCGGCCGTCATCACCGGCTTCGCCGAGTTCGTCCTCAAACGCCGGACGGGCTGACAGTTCAGCCCGGCCGGCGTTTGAGGCCATCTTGTACGGGTCCGGGGCGGAGCCCCGATCAGGCCCCTGCGCCGAGCGGGTTTTCGGGAAGGGGCGGGGTTGGGGAAAGAATCAGTTCTCGTTGCCCGGGCGACGGTGCCGCCCCCGCGGCGCCGCATCCCCGTCATGCTCGGCCACAGGCCCCCGATGCCTACCGGCGCCGGAACTGCCCGCCGCCTCCCGCGGCTCGGGATTCCGCTCGGATTCCGTACTGATCTCGGTTCTCATCGACATACTCACCCCGTAAACCGGTAACTCTGTAAAGAAGATCGTTCGATGTAGCCGGGCGAGTCTAACCAACGCCCGTGCGCCCCGTCAGGGGTGCCTGCTGCAACGGAACGGGCCGCGCGGCGACCGGCGCGGGCGCCACCGCCGGAGCCGGAAGCTCCGCCTCCGCGACCCCGCAGGGAACCGCCTCCGTCACATACGGAAGACGCAGCGCCCCCTCCCGCGTCCACCACCCCGAACCCGCCAACCACCCCTCCGGAGCGGCCAGTTGCTGGAGCCGTCGGTCGGTGGGGCGCCACAGGCCGAGCCAGCTGCCCCGCGCCCCGTCGATCCGCAGCGCCACCGCACAGCTCTCCGGCATCAGCGTCTGGCCGGGCTGGATGGCGAACGGCGTCACCGCGAGATCGGGCAGGCGCAGGCACTCGGGGAAACGCACCGGGCGCGTGCCGCCGAGCACCCCCCAGCCGAGCCGGTCGTGGCCCGGCGCGTTCGAGCGGATCAGGAGCAGTCCGCTGTCGGCGTCCGCGAGCAGCAGCCGGTCGTCGCTCTCGTCGGCGATCTGCAGGAGGGGCGACACCTCGCCGCGCCGCTCCAGGTCCACCGCGACCGCCTTGACCCGGCCGCCCAACTCCCGGTCCAGGGCCAGCATCCGGCCGTCCCCGTCCAGCCAGACCCCGCCCGAGCAGACCCCGGGGATCTCGGCGACGTGCTCGGGCCCGAAGGCGCCGCCCGCCACCAGCCACAGGGCCGTCGACCCCGGGCCCACCGCGAGGGCGTACGCGTGGCTGCCCACCGGTGACGGCGGCAGCAGCGTCAGCCGGGACCCCCCGCACTCCACGGCGCCGAGCGGCACTTCACCGGTCTCGGGCCCCGTCGGGTACAGGAGCGAGAACGTGTGCCGTCCGTCGACGACGCGGTGGATCAGGACCCGCCCGTCGGCCATCGGGAGCACCTCGGTGCCGGGCTCCTCCGGCTGGTTGCCGGGCAGCGGCACCGCGTACGGCTCCGGGGAGTCGAGGGTCCAGCGCTCGGGGAACCAGGAATTGCCGTCGTGGGCGAGGCGAGCGGCGTACGCGCCGTTGGCGGTGATCACGGGGGGCGTCGCGGGCGCCGGGCGGGACGTCGGCGCGGTCATGGGCTCGGGCTCAAGCGTGGGCGCTGTCATAGGGGGGTACCTCCGGGCCCCGAAGCTAGTTTTCGCACGCACTGCCGTGGCACCTGTGGCCACCCGCTTCACACAGAAGGGTGGCGATGTACCGATTCGCCTGAGGGGGCGGGGGTGGTTGTGCTGGGTGGGGAGAGCGCGCTTAAAGTAAGGCGAACCTAAGTGGTTGCGGGCCCGCGGAAGCGGCAGCCGCGGCACACCCCCTGGAGCATGGAGCACCGATGTCCCCGTCCGTACGACCCCGCCGCACGCGTGCCACCGCCGCCCTCGCCCTCGCCGTGGCCGGCGCGCTCTCCCTCGCGGCCTGCGGGTCCGGTGACAGCGGCGGCACGTCCGACGACGGCAGCGGCAGCAAGGCCGTCGCCCAGGGCGGCGACGACTTCTCCAAGGCCGCCGAGCAGACCGCGAAGATGGGCACCACCGCCAAGGCGGGCGCGTTCCCGCGCACCATCACGCACGCCCGCGGCAAGACGGAGCTCAAGGCGGAGCCCAAGCGGGTCGTGGTCCTGGACGTCGGCGAGCTCGACAACGTCGTCTCGCTCGGCGTCAAGCCCGTCGGCTACGCCCCCACCGAGGGCGACGACGGCGTACCCGGCTACCTGAAGAAGGACGCGGGCGACCCCAAGGACGTGGGCACGATCAACGCCCTCAACCTGGAGGCCATCGCGAACCTGAAGCCGGACCTGATCCTCGGCAGCGAACTGCGCGCCGCCAAGCTCTACCCGCAGCTCTCCAAGATCGCCCCGACCGTCTTCTCCATCCGCCCCGGCTTCACGTGGAAGGAGAACTACCTCCTGAACGCGGCCGCGCTGGACAAGACCGAGAAGGCGAAGACGGAGCTGGCCGAGTACGAGGAGAAGGCGCGCAGCCTGGGCCGCGAGCTCGGCGATGACAAGCCGACGATCACGATGCTCCGCTACATGCCGGACCGCGTCCGCCTCTACGCCAAGGCGTCCTTCATCGGCACGATCCTCGACGACACCGGCCTGCCCCGCCCCAAGAACCAGCAGATCAACGACCTCGCCACGGAGATCAGCACCGAGAAGATCGACGAGGCCGACGCCGACTGGATCTTCACCGGCGTCTACGGCGACGCGAAGAAGACGGGCCGCACCGAGGCCGAGAAGAACCCCCTGTGGAAGAAGCTCGACGCGGTCAAGAAGGGCCGGGCCAAGGACGTCCCGGACGAGACCTGGTACCTGGGCCTCGGCGTGACGGCGGCCAACGAGGTCCTCGGCGACCTCAAGGGCTTCCTCGTCAAGTAGGGCGCAGCTCGTGGGCGGTCGGTAGCAGTACGTAAGCCATGGCCAGTGGGGCGCAGAGGACAGGTAGCCTTTCCTCTGTGCCCCGTCTGTCTGAAGTCATCGCCGCCCTCGACGCCCTGTGGCCCGCCGAACTCGCCGAGAGCTGGGACGCGGTCGGCACGGTCTGCGGCGACCCCGAGGCGGAGATCTCCCGGGTCCTCTTCGCCGTCGACCCCGTCCAGGACATCGTCGACGAAGCGGTGAAGCTGGGCGCCCAGCTCCTGGTCACGCACCACCCGCTCTATCTGCGCGGCACGACGACGGTCTCGGCCGCCACCTTCAAGGGCCGCGTCGTCCACGACCTGATCAAGAACGACGTCGCGCTGCACGTCGCGCACACGAACGCGGACCGCGCCGACCCCGGCGTCTCCGACGCCCTCGCGGGCGCGCTCGACCTGCGGGTCGTCCGTCCCCTCGTACCGGACCCGGCCGACGCGCACGCCCGCCGCGGCCTCGGCCGTATCTGCGAGCTCGACCACCCCCTGACGCTCCGCGAACTCGCCGCCCGCGCGGCCGAGCGGCTGCCCGCCACCGCGCAGGGCATCCGGGTCGCGGGCGACCCGGAGCAGCTGATCCGCACGGTCGCGGTCAGCGGCGGCTCCGGCGACGGCCTCTTCGACGACGTACGCGCGTCCGGCGTCGACGCCTTCCTCACCGCGGACCTGCGGCACCACCCGGTGTCCGAGGCCCGCGCACAGACTCCGCTCGCGCTGCTCGACGCCGCGCACTGGGCCACCGAGTGGCCGTGGTGCGAGCTGGCCGCCGCGCAGCTCGATCAGATCTCCGACCGTCACGGATGGGGCCTTCGCATCCACGTCTCCAAGACGGTCACCGACCCCTGGACCGCCCACGCGGCCTCGAATACCCACACCACAGGAGCCCCCAACTGAACGCCGCGCCCGCCGACCAGATCCGACTCCTCGACATCCAGGCATTCGACGTACGCCTCCAGCAGCTGGCGCACCGGAAGAAGTCCCTGCCCGAGCACGCCGAGATCGAGTCGCTGAACAAGGACCTCGCGCAGCTGCGCGACCTGCTCGTCGCCTCGACGACCGAGGAGAGCGACTGCTCCCGCGAGCAGACCAAGGCGGAGCAGGACGTCGACCAGGTGCGCCAGCGCGCCAACCGTGACCAGCAGCGCCTGGACTCCGGCGCCGTGACGTCCCCCAAGGACCTGGAGAACCTCCAGCGCGAGATCGCCTCGCTCGCCAAGCGCCAGGGCGACCTGGAGGACGTGGTCCTCGAGGTCATGGAGCGCCGCGAGTCCGCCCAGGAGCGGGTCTCCGAGCTGACGGAACGTGTCTCCTCGGTCCAGTCGAAGATCGACGACGCCACGGCCCGCCGTGACGCGGCCTCCGAGGAGATCGACGGCGAGGCCGCCACGGTCACCAAGGAGCGCGAGGTCGTGGCGGGTTCGATCCCGGCCGACCTGCTCAAGCTCTACGACAAGCTCCGGGTCAAGGAGGGCGGCGTCGGCGCGGCCAGGCTCTACCAGCGGCGCTGCGAGGGCTGCCGCATCGAGCTGGACATCACCGGCGTCAACGAGGTGAAGGCGGCGTCCCCCGACACGGTCGTGCGGTGCGAGAACTGCAGCCGCATCCTGGTCCGCACCTCCGAGTCGGGTCTGTAAGCGCCCGTGGCCGTGCGGGAGTTCATCGTCGAGGCCGACGGCGGGTCGCGGGGCAACCCGGGGCCCGCGGGCTACGGCTCGGTCGTCATCGACGCGACCACGGGGGAGACCCTGCGGGAGGTCGCGCAGTACATCGGCGTCGCGACGAACAACGTCGCCGAGTACAAGGGGCTGGTGGCCGGTCTGAAGGCGGCGCACGAACTCGACCCGGCCGCCTCGGTCCACGTCCGCATGGACTCCAAGCTCGTCGTCGAGCAGATGTCGGGCCGCTGGAAGATCAAGCACCCGGACATGAAGCCGCTCGCCGCCGAGGCCGCGCGGATCTACCCGTCGTCCCAGGTGACGTACGAGTGGATCCCGCGCGAGAAGAACAAGCACGCGGACCGTCTCGCCAACGAGGCGATGGACGCGGGCAAGCGGGGCGAGCGGTGGTCGGCGTCGGATTCGACGGCGGAGCTGGACGCGGGCGCCTCGCGGGCGGGCGCGGACGTGCGCTCCGACCCGCCGGGTGACGCCGCCGCGGGTGCGGCCAAGGCGCGGGCGGCGCTGGCCGAACGCCGGGAGTCCGACCCCCTGGCGCTGGCCGACGCGGGCGCCGATGTGCGCGCCGCTGAGAACGTGGCGGCGCAGGCCCCGTCCGTCGGCTGGGCGGCACCGGCCGATCTGGGTGCCCCCGCGACCTTCGTCCTGCTGCGGCACGGCGAGACGGCGCTGACCCCCCAGAAGCGGTTCTCCGGCAGCGGCGGGACCGATCCGTCGCTCTCCGACGTGGGGCGGGGCCAGGCCGAGCGCGCGGCGGCGGCGTTCGCCGCGCGGGGCACGATCCAGGCGATCGTCTCCTCGCCGCTGAAGCGCTGCCAGGAGACCGCGCAGGCCGTCGCGGCCCGCCTCGGTCTCGACGTACGCATCGAGGACGGGCTGCGCGAGACGGACTTCGGGGCCTGGGAGGGCCTCACCTTCGGCGAGGTGCGCGAGCGCCGGCCGGATGAGCTGAACGCATGGCTGGCCTCGCCCGACGCCGCGCCGCCGGGCGGCGAGTCCTTCGCCGCGGTGGCTCAGCGGGTGTCGGCGGCCCGGGAGCGTCTCGTCGCCGAGTACGCGGGCCGCACGGTCCTGCTCGTCACGCACGTCACGCCGATCAAGACGCTGGTGCGCCTTGCGCTGGGCGCGCCGCCGGAGTCCCTGTTCCGGATGGAGCTCTCGGCGGCGTCCGTCTCGGCGGTGGCGTACTACGGGGACGGGAACGCGTCGGTGCGGCTGCTGAACGACACGTCGCACCTGCGGTAGGGCTTGGCGGGGTTCGCGGCGTGCAGTCACCGCGGGTGCGTCGTGGCTGAGCGCGCAGTTCCCCGCGCCCCTTACGGGGCGCCTATCGCAGTGCTGCTGCCTCGCGGGCCAGGGACTCGATGCGGGTCCAGTCCTTCGCCGCGACCGCATCCGCGGGCAGCATCCAGCTGCCGCCCACGCAGCCGACGTTCTTCAGGGCGAGGTACGACGGAGCGGAGGCGAGGCCGATGCCGCCCGTCGGGCAGAAGCGGGCCTGCGGCAGCGGTCCGCCCAGCGACTTGAGGTAGGCGGTGCCGCCCGCGGCCTCCGCCGGGAAGAACTTCATCTCGTGCACGCCGCGCTCCAGCAGCGCCACGACCTCGGACGTCGTCGAGACGCCCGGCAGGAACGGCACCCCGGACGCCTTCATGGCGGCCAGCAGCGTGTCCGTCCACCCCGGGCTCACCAGGAAGCGGGCCCCGGCGTCGACGGACTCCGCGACGCCCTGGGGCGAGATGACCGTGCCCGCGCCGACCACCGCGTCCGGCACCTCCGCCGCGATGGCCCGGATCGCGTCGAGCGCGGCGGGCGTCCGCAGGGTCACCTCGATCGCGGGCAGTCCGCCCGCGACCAGCGCGCGGGCCAGCGGTACGGCGTCGGCGACGTCCTCCACGACGACTACGGGGACGACGGGGGCGAGATCGAGCACGGAGGCGGAGGGGGAAGTCATGGGTGCATCCTGCCCCGGTGTACGCAGCATGCGCAAAGGGCGTTGCGCATGCTGCAACCGGCGGTTTCGCGGGCCGCGGGATCAGTGGATCTCGCGCACCACCACGTCGAGCGCCCACGCCTTGCCCGCCTTGGCGGGGGCCTGCGCCTCCACCACGTGCCCGAGGTCCCGCAGCGCCTCCACCAGCTCGGCCGGGTTCTTCGGCTGGGCACCCGTCTCCAGCAAGGACCGCACGATCCGCCCCTTGGTCGCCTTGTTGAAGTGCGAGACGACGGACCGCTTCTCGACCCCGTCGACCAGCTGCGCGTGCAGCACCCGTACCGTCGCCGTGCGGTCCGCGACCTCGCCCTTCGGCTTCCACGCGGCGGTGTACGCCGACGAACGCAGGTCGAGGACGAGTCCGTCACCGGCGGCCTCGGGCATGGCCGAGGCCATCGGAGTGCGCCAGTAGGCGCCGAGCGCGCCGAGGCCCGGCAGCTTCACGCCCATCGAGCAGCGGTAGGAGGGGATGCGGTCGGTGACGCCGACGGCGCCCCACAGGCCGGAGAAGACGAGGAGCGAGCGGGCCGCGCGGCGCTTGGCGGCGGCGTCCAGGGTGGCGAGGTCGAGGGCGTCGTACAGGACACCGGTGTAGATCTCACCCGCCGGGCGCGCGCCCGCCGTACGGAGCTCGGTGTTCTTCGCGACCTCACCGCGCAGCCCCTCGCTGAGCCCGAGGACGTCACGGGCCTTCTCCTCGTCCGCCACGCAGAGCTCGACCAACTCGTCGAGCACGGCCTGCCGCGCGTCCGCGAGGGCCGGCAGGGAGAGCGACTCCGGCTTCAGGGGAGCGCCGCGGCCGGAGGATGCCTTGCCTTCGGAGGGCGGCAGCAGGACGAGCATGGGTCTCCTTCGGAGGGTGACGAGAGGGGATGCGGCCCCGCGCCAGGGTAATCGCCTCGGGCTCCCCCGCGTCGCCGCAAGACCCCGGCGGAGCGGGCGACCGGCTGCCGCCCCGCCATGCCGCCCCGCCCCACCCCGCCTACGCTCGACCCATGCCCCGTCGCCATCTCCGTGTGACCACCGCAGCCGAAGCTCCCTTGCGGAGCGCGCTGCGTGAGCTGCGTGTGAGGTTGGATGTTCCCGAGGGGTTTTCCGGGGACGTCCTCGCCGATGCCCAGCGCGCCGTCGCCGCTCCGCGGCTTCCCGCGTACGACGCGACCGACATCCCCCTCTTCACCATCGACCCGCCCACCTCCGTCGACCTCGACCAGGCGATGTACCTGTCCCGGCGGGACGGCGGCGGATTCCGGGTGCGGTACGCCATCGCCGACGTCGCCGCGTACGTCACACCGGGCGCGCCCCTCGACACGGAGGCCCACCGGCGCGTCACCACCCTCTACTTCCCCGACGAGAAGGTGCCGCTGCACCCCACCGTCCTGAGCGAGGGCGCGGCCAGTCTGCTGCCGGGACAGGACTGCCCCGCCGTCCTGTGGACCATCGACCTCGACGCGGAGGGGCGCGCCGTCTCCACCGACGTGCGCCGTGCCCTCGTACGCAGCCGCGCGAAGCTCGACTACGCAGGCGTGCAGCAGGCCATCGACGGCGGCACCGCCGAGGAGGCCCTCGCGCTGCTCGCCGACATCGGGCGGCTGCGTGAGCGGCTTGAGGTCGAGCGGGGCGGCATCTCCCTCAACGTGCCCGAGCAGGAGATCGTCGAGCGGGACGGCGCGTACGAACTCGTGTATCGCGCGCCGCTGCCCGCCGACGGGTGGAACGCCCAGATCTCCCTCCTCACCGGCATGGCCGCCGCCGAGCTGATGATCCAGTCCGGTGCGGGAATCCTGCGGACCCTGCCCACCGCCCCCGACGGCGCCGTCGGCCGGCTCCGGCGCACCGCGAAGGCCCTGGACGTCGACTGGCCGCACCACGTCCCGTACGCCGAGCTCGTCCGCTCCCTCGACCCGCGCCGGCCCCACCACGCCGCGTTCCTCCAGGAGTGCACCACGCTCCTGCGCGGCGCCGGCTACACCGCGTTCAGCGGCGGCCAGGTCCCCGAGCTCACCACGCACGCCGCCGTCGCCGCCCCCTACGCCCACTGCACCGCCCCGCTCCGCCGCCTCGTCGACCGCTACGCCGCCGAGCTGTGCCTGGCGGCGGCGGCCGGGGACGAGCCGCCCCAGTGGGTGCTCGACGCGCTGCCCGAGCTGCCCAAGGAGATGGCGGACGGCACGCGGCGCGGCAACACCGTGGAGCGCGAGTGCGTGGACATCGTCGAGGCGGCGCTGCTCAAGGACCGGGTCGGCGAGCTCTTCGACGCGGTGGTCGTGGACGTCCAGGAGCGTGAACCGGACGTGGGGACCGTGCAGTTGACCACCCCCGCGATCGTCGCCCGCGTCGAGGGCGGCACCGGCGGTCTCCCGCTGGGGGAGCGGCTGCGGGTGCGGCTCACGCAGGCCGAGCCAGGGACGGCGAAGGTCCGGTTCGCGCCTGCCTGAGGGCGCTCAGCAGCCGCTCCGGCTCGTCCACGTGCAGCCGCACCGTCGTCACCGGGCGCCGCTTGCCGAGGAAACCGACCGCCGTGACGGGCTCCGACAGCTCCAGGGTGAGGGAGGTCTGCGCGCCGACGGGCAGGTCGAGCACCCCGTCGGCGGCCTCGTGCGTGAAGCGCCGCTCACCGCGGACGGCGGCGATCCGCTCCAGTGGTATCAGCAGATCCCGGTGGGCGCCCTGACGTACGCGGAGCGAGTCTTGGGTCAGGACGTGCGGCCGGGTCACGGAGGCGGCCTGGATGCCCAGCATCAGGACGACGGAGTAGACGTCCACGACGAGCACCACCGCATGGACCGCGGGCCAGCTCCGCAGCAGTACGGCCATCCCGATGGTCTCCACGACGCAGACGAAGACGAAGCCGTAGAGCATCGCGGCCTGATCGCGGGCGTGCCCGAACGCCAGGTCCCCCTCCCGCACGCCGTGCCGCCGCCGGCCCACCCACAGCACGAGACTGCCGAGCACCCGCAGCTCGTGCCCGACGATCCTGCGCACCGGCTCCGGCACGACGTCCCTGACCGCCGCGCGCCCGCCCCGCCGGTACACCACGGCGAGCGCCACACCCTCGACGGCCAGCATGAGGGCGGCGACGGCCTCCACGCCGATGAGTACGTCCGTGGGGAGCGAGGCCCCCGCCGCCAGACAGACGACAAGGACGAGTTCGACGGGTACGACCACCCAGGCGAGCCCCCGCACCAGCGCCCTCACCCGCAGCGTCTCCACTCGCAGCCCCTTCACTGTTCGCCCCGCTCCATGAGCAGCCGCATCCCGCGGCGCACGGCCTCCGCCTGCGCGGGCGCGAAGTCGGCGAAGAAGGCCTCCAGGAAGCGGTCCTGGCCACGGCCGATCCCGTCGGCCACCCGCACGCCCTCCGTGCCCAGCTCAGCGAGGAGGGAGTCGGGCAACGCGTCGGCGAGCGCCCGCGCCGCCTTGTCCACGGCGGCCTCCGTAAGCGGGTCGCCGAGGCCGGCGACATCGGGGCCCGCGAGCGCGTCGAGCAGCGCGTACACCTCGTGCGCGCGCTCCACCGCTTCGGGAGACGTCAGCGCCGGGCTCATCGCGGCCAGGAGCCTGTCCCGGTCCTCCTGCGGCGCGGTCGTGTCGATCAGGGCGAGCAGCTCCCGGTCCTTCGCGGCCATCGCGGACTCGGGCCCCTCGCGCCCCGCGGTGGAGCGGGCCATCTCGGCGAAGAACGCGCCCAGTTCGGGGGAGACGGGCCCCTCGGCGGACAGCACCCCGCGCTCCGCGTCCCCCAGCAGGACCCGCAGCCGCTCCCGCCGCTCATGGATCGCGGCCTCCTGCCGGGCGAGGTCCGCGTCCAGCTCCGCGAGCACCTCGGCGAGCTCGCGCCCCGCGTCGTCCGCGAGCACGTCCCGCACCTCGGCGAGGCCGAGCCCCAGCTCGGTCAGCCGCCGGATCCGCGCGAGCACGACGGCGTGCCGCAGCCCGTACTCCCGGTAGCCATTGGCCCGCCGCTCGGGCTCGGGCAGCAGCCCGAGGTGGTGATAGTGCCTGATGGCCCGCGTGGTGACGCCGACGATGCCGGCCAGCTCCCCGATCCGCATCCCGCCCCGCCCACCCCGCCCGTTCGGCCCGCTCATCCCGTTCATGAGCCCAGTAGAAACGTTGACGCTGCGACAAGGTCAAGCGAAGCCGACCCGGGACCCGCCGGGCGGGCGAAGCCTGACGGCGGCCCGGGAACGTGTGCCACGGTCGACGGAACAACTCCTGATCTCTTGGACGGCGGATCAAGCGATGTCCCAGTCTGGCGAGCGACCGAGGAAGGGGCGTGACATGACTGCCATGGCACACGAGCCGCTCACGCAGGCAGAGGTCCTCCTGGAAGGCTTCCTCGCGCTGGACACCCCGGAGGGTTACCGGGCGGAGCTGATCGAGGGGGAGATCGTCGTGACGCCGCCGCCGGACGGGGACCACGAGGACTGCATCGGCCTGGTCGTGGAGCAGGTGATCAGGCGTTCCCAGACCGATATGCAGTTCTCCGGGAACAAGGCCTGAAGCCGAAGAGCGGGGGCGCCTGCCCGAAGAACCACGCCGTCCCGGACGGCACATTCGCCCCAAGGGAGCTGCGGCTCTTCCGCGGCGCCGACCCCTGGATGCCCCGTGAAGGCGTCGCCCTGGTCGTCGAGGTCACCTCCACCAAGCCGCAGGCGGACCGCGAGGCCAAGCGCCGCTGCTACGCCCGCGGCGGCATCCCGCTCTACTTGCTCATCGACCGTGAGGGCTCCTCGGTGACGCTGTTCAGAGACCCGGAAGGGGGTGACTACCGCCAGCACTGCACGCTCCCCTTCGGCAAGGCGGTGGCCCTGCCCGAACCGTTCGGCTTCGAGCTGGAGACCGCGGAGTTCGACTGAGGGCCGTCGGCCGGGCAGTTCGTCGACGCCCCCGCGTGGCAACGCCCTCCCGCGCGGCATAGAAGAGTGGCGCGCGGGCGTTGCACCCCTGAGAGCGGTGGCGAGGGGGAGCGGCATGGACGGTGGGACAGTGCACGGCGGCCATCCGTACACGGCGGCGCACGGCGGCCATACGCACGCGGCACCGCACGGCGGCCACACGCACACGGCTTCGTCCGGCGGCAGCCGGGAGCACGCGGTCTGGACCCGTGCCCGGCTCGAACCGTGCGCGCCGCCCCTCGATCTCCTCACCGCCCGCTTCGACCAGCACCGATACGCCCCGCACTACCACGAGGAGTTCACCGTCGGCGTCTGCGTCGGCGGCTCCGAGGTCATCGACTACCGGGGCGGACGCCTCGACGTGGGGCCCGGAAGCATCGTCGTACTCGCCCCCGGCGAAGTGCACACCGGCGGCCCCGGCCGTCAGGGCGGATACGCCTACCGTGCGATGTACCCGGCGCCCCACCTCCTCGCCGAGGGCACCCTGACCGCACCGCACTTCGGCGACCCCGTCCTGCACGACCCCGAACTGGCCGCGGCCCTGCGCACCGCGCACACCGAACTCAGCGGCAGCCCTGGCCCGTCGGACCCGCTGGAGGCCGAGTCACGCCTCTCCTGGCTGCTCACCGCCCTCGCCCGCAGACACGGCACCGCCCGGCTCCTGTGCGACACCGTGCCCGGCGCCGACCGCATCGCCCGCGCCGTACGCGACCGCCTCGCGGACGAACTCCTCGCCCCGCCCTCCCTCGCCGAACTGGCCGCCCCCCTGGGCCTGTCCCGCTACCAACTCCTGCGCGCCTTCCGTACGTCGACGGGGATGCCGCCCTACGCCTGGCTCGCCCAGCATCGCGTGACCCGGGCCCGCGCGCTCCTCGAAGCGGGGCTGCGGCCCGCGCAGGCGGCGTCCCTGGTGGGCTTCGCCGACCAGGCGCACCTGACGCGCTGGTTCCGCCGGGTCCTCGGGGTGACCCCGGCGGCGTACCGCACCAGCGTTCGAGGCAGCCGCAACAGCGTTCAAGACGGCGGGCGCCCAGCGGCCTGAAACTGCCCGCATGACTGCACGCGGCTGGTTCCTCTTCTCCCTCATGGGCGTCCTCTGGGGCATCCCGTACCTGATGATCAAAGTGGCGGTCGAAGACCTCTCGCCCTCGATGGTGGTCTTCACCCGCTGCGCGCTCGGCGCCGCACTGCTGCTGCCGTTCGCCCTGCGGCAAGGGGGACTGACCCGCGTCCTGCGCACCCACTGGAAACCGATGCTGGCCTTCGCCTGCATCGAGATCCTGGGCCCCTGGTGGACCCTGACGGACGCCGAGCGCCGCCTCTCCAGCTCCACGGCAGGCCTGCTGATCGCCGCCGTACCGATCATCGGCGCCCTCCTGGCCCGCTTCTTCGGCGACACGGAGCGCCTCGGCGCGCGCCGCCTCACGGGCCTGGGGCTCGGCCTCGGCGGCGTGGCCGTCCTCACGGTCCCGCACCTCACGGGCGGCGACGCCTGGTCCCTGACGGAGGTCCTGCTCACGGCGCTCGGCTACGCGATCGCCCCCCTGATAGTGGCCCGCCACCTCAGGTCGGTCCCCACGCTCCAACTCATCGCCCCCTGCCTGGCCTTGGCGGCGCTGGTCTACGCCGTGCCGGCCGCGATGACCTGGCCTTCCACCGTCCCGGACGCCCGGACGCTGGCGTCCCTCGCGGGCCTCGGCGTCATCTGCACGGCCCTGGCCTTCGTCGTCTTCCTGGAACTGATCCGGGAGGCGGGCCCGACCCGCGCGGTCGTCTTCACCTACGTGAACCCGGCGGTGGCGGTGGCGGCGGGCGTCACGTTCCTCTCCGAGCCCTTCACGGCGGGCATCGCGGCGGCCTTCACCCTCATCCTGGCGGGCTCGTTCCTGGCGACGGCGGGATCCTCGGGCCGGGAGCCGGGGTCGCGGCGGGTAGCATGGTCGACACGGCAGACGAGCCGGGCGGACGGCCGCGTGAAGCTTCCCTCACCAGGGGCTCTTCCCGAGGAACGTCCGGGCTCCACAGGGCAAGGTGGTGGCTAACGGCCACCCGGGGTGACCCGCGGGACAGTGCCACAGAAAACAGACCGCCGGAGGCTTCGGCCCCCGGTAAGGGTGAAACGGTGGTGTAAGAGACCACCAGCGCCTGAGGTGACTCAGGCGGCTAGGTAAACCCCACCTGGAGCAAGGTCAAAAGGAGCCACTTCGGTGGCTCTGCGCGGACGACCGAGGGCTGCCCGCCCGAGTCCGCGGGTAGACCGCACGAGGCCCGCAGCAATGCGGGTCCTAGATGGATGGCCGTCTCCCCGGCCGCCGCGAGGCGACCGGGCGACAGAACCCGGCGTACAGCCCGACTCGTCTGCCGCTCTTCATTCCGCAGGTCAGATGCCATGTTTACTCATTGACAATTTGGCCGGGTCGAATCTGGGTCGAATCCGGGCCGTGTGGGTGGGCGACGACGCGTAGATATACGGCTCGTATCGTCCATCCTGTCCTGTGGATAAGGGGTGTACTGGGCATATAGGGCACCTGTTGGGTGCAGGATGTGGCCTCAAGTCAGTGGCTGGCGAGTTGGGGCGCTTGGAACGTCTCCGAAAGTATCGTCCGGCGTGTCTCCCTGTTGGCGGGACTGGGTGCAGGTCATTCCGTCCGCTGTGACTCGCTGGTGGATCCGCTTTCGGGGGGTGCTTGCTTCACGCGTTGCGCTGCGTCGAGGTTTACCTCGATCGTCAGGTTCTCTCGGTTGTCGTTGATCCTTGCGGCGAGTGCCTGGATGGAGGTGGCGTCGAACCGGTATCGCGGTGGCCAGTCGAGTATGGGATTGGCCGGTGGCCAAATCGGCACGGCAGAACCGTGGAAGTCCTCTAGGGGGGCGAGGTCTCCCTCGTGGAAGGGGATGAGCACTTGGAACACGACCTTGACCACCGAGAAGGTGACGCACAGGCCGAGGAAGTCGTCACTTGAATCGTTCCCTGGCATGTAGATGGGGCGCGACACCACAGTCAGCGGGTTCACGTCGTGGTACGCGGCGATCCAGACCCGCATCCCGTGATGCGGTTGGCGGAAGATCTCCAGGCTCTGCCCGGCCCCGTGAGGAACGATGTTGCTGCCTATCGCATCGAAGAGGATGGCCATCTTGGCGGCCCACAGGGCGAGTCGGCCTTGGGCATGCTCGTCCAGCGATCTCACGTGGAAGAACATCGGGACGAGGATGTCCTTGACGTCGTTCTCCAGCGTTGACATCCATGTGTTGTTGCAATGCTGGCAGACAGGTGTTGTCGGCCAGTTGATACGCCGCCGATGGGGATCCGAGCTCCGCACGCCGTGGCGCTTCATCTCGCGCACGAGCCACTTGGGGTAGATGTCCTCGTCGGTAGTCTGGGCGTGTGGGTCCGGGCAGAAGGGGCATCGGCCTGGTGGAGGGGCCATCCAGTTCGTGTGGCCCCGGCCTTCGAGATTCGTGTCGACATCCATCGTGGTCAGGATGTCGGCCAGTTGGGCTCTGCCCGCGCGGAGGAGTTGGACAGCCGTTCCGAGGCAAGCGCGGTGAGCTGCCCCCAACATATAGAGCGGTTCGTCGTTCGGTGGTGGAAGGGGATCCGAGAACATGCGTCCTACGTCGACGCGTGTTCCGATCAACCAGCTCCCAGAGCGCGTGCCGCCGATCTCCACCCATGAGTCGCGAGCGCGCTTGACGAGCTCGCCGCAACCAGCGAGGCAGTCCAGCCTCCGCCAGTCCCAACTCCATGAACTCCATGCAGTCGCCATGGCTAAGCGTGACAGGGGCTGAACCGATCTGTCCCGAAGATTTCTGCAGACATCATTTGCTCGCCGCCGAATCCGAAAGCGGCAGAGATTCAGTGCCGGCCAGCAGCGGTATGGGGCAGTTGACACCTGTCGGCAGTCGGGCGTGGTGCCAAGGCCGCGACCTGCGGCGAGATAAGTGGCAGGGATGAGTCACGCCCAGAATTGCTCGGACCTGCCCCACTTGCTGGCGCTTGGTAGTGATCGGGTCTTGACGCCGCTCAGTGGGTGAAGAGGTTGTCCAAGCCCGAAGTCGGCCTGACCATGGAGTCATGGACTATCGTCCCCTCCTCGCTCAGCACGCTGTCCAGCTCACCCACGACGTGCCGCGGTGGGACGATGCCGCACAGATCGCCGGGCTCGACCCATACGTGTGCAAGGCCTCGTACGTCTGCGGTGTCATGCGCGAGTTCATGCAGGCCTCTGGGCTCAACTTCGAGCACAACTACCACCTCGGGTCGCTCTTCCTCGCCCTCGATGCCACCGAATTGCTCGGCCGGATTGTCAGCGGTAAGCGCGGAACGGACGGGAGCACCGAAGTCCTTCGGACGGGTGTGAGGTATCTGGAGGGGCATGCTGATCCGCAAGCCGCTCGGCACAGTTGATGTCCCTGGCCGCGTCGAGCTGACCTGCTCAAACGGGTTCAACCTTGAGTGGGAAGTTGGCGGTGGCGCGACGCCGGGCTTCGCCAACCGAAACCAGGTTCCCCTGATGCTTCGTCGCCCCATGGGCGATATGACCCTGCCTGGGGTCCCCCGGAACGTCGATGGCGGTTGGTCGAACGGAGCCGTTTTCGGGAACTCCGATGTTCCCTTGAGTCGAATCCTCGTTCATTGGTTCAACCTGCCCAACTGGCATGGACCATTGGGGCTGGTAGAGGAGACACCTCGCGGCAAACATGAATGGTCGGGCCGATGGTTGCTCGAAGCCAATGGATGGAAGATCACGCTCGACGTTCGTCCCGACCACCGGCAGGTCTGGCAGCGACCCGTGCACCGCGTACCGGCTGACTCGCGCCCGTCACGGTCGAGTCTTGGTTCGCCAGGTGGCCGAGCCGGTCCAGGGCTTCCTCCCAGGTAGCGAACGACTCTCTGTGCTCTTTCTTGAGGTGATCGACGTAGCGAGCTTGCCAGCGGAGCCCTCGTCCGTGGTCCGCTGACGGGTAAAGGGGGCGGTTCCTGGTCCCGCACTTACAGGGAGTGTCACCTCGGTGGGGTTTTGGATATGACTTGTGCCATCGATCGAATGGCAACACAGGTCTGGCCATGTGTTCTCGTTCATTGCTCGCGAGCTAGTGCCCTGCTGTCGCACCCTGTCTGGCCGTTTACGTCGGGCGAGGCGTGTGGGCGAGTGGCGCCGCAGCCGCACGATCATTCACGTGTGCTCACGTGCAGGATTTCCAGTCTGAAGCCCGATTATGCACAGCTGTTCATGGTCTGGGGGAAGTTGCGCGGGTGGTGTCGCTGTGTGCCACCACGCGAACCGTCACCAGATCCCCGACTCCTGTCCCTCGGTATGCAGATTCGACGCTTCAGGGAAGGCCGGGGATACACCTTGGAAGAGCTCGCAGAGCGCAGCGGGTTGAGTTTCCGCGGACTCATCTATATCGAGCATGGGCAGCGCAGCCCCAGCGTGCTCACGCTTTTGGACATCGCTGCTGGACTCGATGTAGAGCCGGGGGAACTCGTCAACCACATCCCCCGGGAGGAATCCGGCAAGCCCGGGTCTCAGTAGTCCGGGGGCAATCGAACGTCCTCGAATTCTTTCTGGGGTGTGGTGAGCTCGTAGGGGCTGTTGGGCGTCGCGATTCCTCCAGAAGATCCACGCAGGCGGTGCGCGTGAACCCGCCGAGGCGCCCAATCCGCACCCTGTCGCCTGGCCGGGCGCAGGTGCCTTCCTGCTGTTGTGTCGGCCATGGAGGCTCATCATCCCCATCTGATGGCGCGCAGCGATGACGGTCCAGCCCTGCTGCCGGAGTTGGGTATCTGGCGTGTCCATTTCCAGCCTTGGGGGTGGATTCTCCCAACGAGACACAAGTGTTGTGATGAATCGTATGATGCGTCAGAGCCGCGTACGGGTGGGGCACTTGATGCGGTTGCAACCGCCTGCGCCATCCGGGGCTCGGGCCGCATTGCTCGGGGGACGTCGTTGTACCTTGCCTGGCTGTACGCGGAGAACTTCCGGATCTTCGGCTCGTCCCCGCAGAAGAGCGGCGACACGGACGCCAGTCTGAGCCTGGAGTTCGGTCCCGCCACGAACGTCCTCGTCGGCGAGAATGACAGCGGCAAGACGGCCATCATTGACGCGATCCGCCTGTGCCTGCTGACCACAGCGGCTGACTTCTACCGGATCACGCGTGACGACTTCCACGTCGGACAGGACGGCCGAGCAGGGACCTTCAAGATCACCTGCGGTTTCAAGGACCTGACGACGGAAGAACAAGGGGTCTTCCTGGAGCTGCTCACCACCGACGACGACGGCAACGTCGCCCTCTATGTCACCGTCAAAGCGGAGCTGATGGAGCCGCTGCCTCCCCACAGGGTCTCGGTCACCACGCGCACCGGACGCGACGGGCAGGGACCCGCTCTGGACGGTGCCGCACGTGAACTGCTGAAGGCCACCTACCTGCGCCCGTTGCGGGATGCCGAGGCCGAACTGCGCTCCGGCCGGGGATCGCGGCTCTCGCAGATCCTCGCCGGCTACCCGGCCATGCGCGTACAAGGTGACGACGATTTCGACGAGGAGAGCGACAGCGCCACCACCCTGGTCGGCATCCTGCGCCGCGCGGAACGCCACATCGGTGACAACGAGGCGGTGGCCGCGGCCCGCTACGACATCAACACCGGCTACCTGCAGAAGTTCTCCATCGGCTCCGACGTCCTGCGCGCCGAGATCGGCGTCGCCGGCGACGCCACTCTTGCCCGCGCCCTGGAACGGCTGGAACTCACCCTGTTCGCGGGCGCGGGGGAGTGGACCAGACACGGACTGGGCTACAACAACGCCCTGTTCATGGCAGCCGAACTGCTCCTGCTCGGCAACAGCGCCTTCGCACCCCTGCTGTTGATCGAGGAACCCGAAGCCCACCTCCACCCGCAACTTCAGACCCGCATCATGGACCTGCTGCGCGAACGCGCCGAGGCCGCCAGGACAGCCGGGACGCCGCCGGTCCAGGTCATCCTCACCACCCACAGCCCGAACCTGGCCTCGGCCATCCCGGTGGAACACCTCACCCTCGTCGCCCGCGGGGCAGCCTTTCGCCTGGCACCGGGACTGACCTGTCTCGACGAGGGCGACTACGCCTTCCTCACCCGCTTCCTCGACGTGACCAAGGCCAACCTGTTCTTCGCCCGCAGCGTCGCCATCGTCGAAGGCGACGCCGAAGCCATCGTTTTGCCCGCCCTCGCACAGGCTGTCGGCCGATCCTTCAGCGAATGCGGCGTCAGCGTCGTCAATGTCGGCGGCGTCGGTCTCTTCCGCTACAGCCGGATCTTCCAGCGCGAGGGTGAGCAGATACCGGTTGCGGTGGCCTGCATCCGGGACCGGGACTTGGTGCCCGCTGGCACTTCGGAGGAGATGCGCAAGCAGCTGAAGTGCTCGGCGGAGATGACCGGGCAGCAGATCGCCGATCACGTCGCAGCGCTGAAGGAAAAGGACAGCGGTCACGTGCGCACCTTCGTCTCCGACCACTGGACGTTGGAGTACGACCTGGCCGCGGCCTCCTGGACCATGGCGACCCTCATGCACCAGGCCGTCCGCGCTGCTGTCGCCTCCAAGACCACCTGGCCCACTGCGGACAGGCTCGCCGACCTGGACCGCTTGGCGCAGGAGGAGGTCAAGAAGTGGCGAGAGAGCAACGTCCCCCTGGAGAAGGCGGCCTTGGACATTTATGAGCCGCTGCGGATGGGCCGGGGCAACAAGCCGATCGCTGCCCAACACGCGGCCCGCCTCCTGCAGACCACCTCGGTGACCGATGGCGATCTGCCGTCCTACCTCGTGGCCGCCTTCACATATCTGTGCAGCGAGGTCTGAGCGATGACGCCCCTCTATGCCCCCAACGTCTTCATCAAGGACAGGGTCGAGGCACTCGCCCAGCGACTCGGACTCGAACTGCCGCACCAGGAGCAGTGGGACTTCATCCAGAGCGCGGAATCTCTGGACCTGCAAGCAGCTCCCGGCTCGGGCAAGACCAGCCTGATCGGGCTCAAGCTCGCGCTCCTGAGCCAGGGATGGACCTCGCCCACGCGCGGCATCTGCGTCCTGTCCCACACCAACACGGCCAAGGACGAGATCACCAACCGCCTCACCGCCACACCGGCGGGACGCCGTCTCCTGCAGTACCCGCACTTCATCGGCACGATCCAGGCCTTCACCAACACCTTCTTGGCCCTGCCGGCCCTGCGGTCCCGGGGCATTGAAGTCCAGACTGTCGACGACCAGGCCTACGCGGACGAAGCCCTCCGGCTACTCGAACGCCAGCCCCGGTTCCGGAAACTCAACACCGCGCTCGGGCATCGCACGAACGGCTCCGGACTCGTCGCCGAGGCCCGCTACGTGTGCGACGCCGGAGAGCTGATCGCGACAGGACCTGGCGGCACACCTCCCTTCAAAGCGTCCAGTGACAGTGGCCAACAATTCGCCGCTCTCAAAGAGATGCTCACGGAGCGAGGCGTCTTCCGCTACCACGACATGTTCGCCCTGGCTGAGCACTACCTCTTTCATCACCCACAGCTCGCTCCGGCTGTCGCCCACCGCTTTCCTTTCGTCCTCCTGGACGAAATGCAGGACACCAGCGACCTCCAGCAACGCCTGCTCGACAAGGTCTTCGGCCCGCCGGGCACGGTCGTCCAGCGTGTGGGTGACGTCAACCAGCGCATCTTCGCCGACGGACCGGATGCCTCACAGCCCTCGTCGTTCCCCCTGCCTCACGCCGCCCAACTCCCCGTCAGCCGCCGATTCGGCAGCAAGATCGCAGCACTCGCCAGCGACCTCACGGTCCACCGCCGCCAGCACATCGACGGCGCCGGCCACGACGGGACCGTCGCCCTGCTGCTCTTCGACGACGACACCGTCGCCGAGGTCGTACCGGCCTTCGAACGGATGGCAGCGATCACGGTCCCCCGCCAACTGCTGCTGGACAACCCGCCCCGCGTCCTGGGCGCCCGCCTCATCCAGGGAAGCGCCAAGGCCTTTCCGCAATCCCTCTCCTGCTACGTACCCGGCTTCACCGCCACGCCGGTCCAGAAAACCGGCAGTTTCATCACGACGGCACGTACCGCCCAGGCGCTTCGGCAATCCGGCGACAACCACGCAGCCGTCACGCTCCTGTGGAACGCCATCCGTGACGTGGCCCGGCTCGCCAGTGCCGGCGGCCTGCCCCCGCTGAGACGACTGGACCGAGACCTGGCCACCGCCGGAGGCCGGGCACGTCTGCTCCTGCACGACCTGCTGACGAACCCACTCGACAGTCAGGTCGAATGGGCAGTCCTCACCGCCCGGCTTCTGCGGCTGCTGCCCGACCTGACCCAGAGCCCCTTGAAGGGCGTCGCCCGTCTCACCGACCCCCTTGCCCACATCCCGTACGTCGCCCAGCCAGCGCCCGTGCCCGAGGCCGCGGCTGATGCGGAACAGGGAGTGGTGGCGTCGGTTGCGGGATCGATCCAGAGCGCCAAAGGCGAAACCCACGCGGCCACGCTCATCCTCGAATGCCTGGAACGCAGCGGCAAGAAGTACGACGTACACGAGGTCCTCGGACTCCTGAGCCAGCAACAGGACGCCTCCCAGGCCCTGGTCACAATTCAGCGTGCGGCGCAGCTCGTCTTCGTCGGCGCCACCCGCCCCACTCACCTGCTCGCCTTCGCGGCGCACCGTAAAAGGGCCGCGCCGTACGTCGAGGCGATGACAACTCGCGGCTGGACTGTTCACGGCATTTGAGCCTCAAGACGATGCCCACCTAGTGATTCGGCAGATTCAGGGGAGCCCTCGGGACACGAGTGTCGTCGGGTACTTCTGGGCGGCGCCGGTGGTCAGGGCATTGGTCGGAAACCGGAGCGTGCAGCTCACCGGAAGCACCCTAGGTCTTTCCAGCATTGTGACGAACCCTGCGGACGTGCCAACCCAACCCAGCGGGTCCTGGCCTGCCAGGCATCAGCCACGTGAGCGGCTGCTCGTTCCGCAGCAGTGCTTGAACTTGCGTCCACTGCGCATCATGCACGGGCAGGGGCTGTTTCTGCGGGGCCGTACGACGGTAAGGGGCACCGTGGCGCCCACCGCTTGACCCAGGGCCATGGCACGAAGGAGGTAGGAGGGGTCATCGGCTGTCATTCCCTGAAGGTTCCTGCCCAGCATGACGATCAACGACCCCTCCAGTGCCTTCTCGTACCAGTGCGGGTAGAAGTTGAGTGGCATAGGTGGCAGAAGCGGGCCGTGAGGGCCGGTGATTGAGAGCTTGTTGTCTTCGAGACGTGCCTCGACACTGCCACCGCGTGCGGCTGGAATGTCACGGAAGTCGAGCGTTTGGCCGTCCTTCAGCCTGAGCATGCTCTGCAGGCTGGCGAAGCCTGCATCGAGGTAGTTCTTGAGAACGAGGTCCTCGATGGTGCTGCTGTCGTTGAGTGAGCCCCATCCGCCATAGCAGTCGGCGATGATCCCTGTTTTGTCCTGCCCGAACAGTATGCACTCGACTTCGACGCTCTCTCCCGGTTGTTCGGGCGCGGGACCGTTCAGCTGGATCACCCTGGAGAGGACGCAGTGAGGGTGTGCCAGCCGCAACAGGACGTGGTCCACCTGCGGGTGGTGCAGGAAGAGGAGTTCGGCTTCTCCGGTCTCGTCGATCAAGAGACTGCAGGCTGCACAGGTCTGTCGCGAGTTTCCGAGGCGAATGATGAGCGGCTTGAGGTTGACGCCGGTCAGTGCCTCCAGCACGGAGTCGGAGATATTGATCCTTCTCATGCCGGCGAGAGCGTTCGAGCTACCAGCCTTGGCGCTGGAACTGACGACGGAGTCTTGAACAGCTCGGTGTACACGAGTTCGGAGGGCTTCCAGGACACGGTTGTCGATGCGCTGACCCTTACCCAGCAGCTCCCGGAAAGTGGGTACACCGGCGTCTGGTGTTACCTCGTAGTGCAGCACGCCCAGGTGGAGCAGAGCCTCGCCTGCCTCTGACCAATTGCCGAGGTCGTGGTGGAGAGCGAAAGCTTGGCGCGCATGCGCGCGGGAGTTGTCGATGTCGCCGAGCTCGCGGTAAGCGCGCGCTAGGTTGAGTAGACAGGTGGCGCGCATCGGTTCGTCGTCGAGCTGCTCGCTGAGAGACAAGGCCGTAAGGAAATGGGTGGCCGCGTTCTTGTAGTCAGCTGAGCTGGCGTAGTGGACCCCCATGTTGGAATGAAGGGCAGCCTGAGCCGATCGCATCCCCAACTGCTCGGCCAGCGGGATGAGCTCGGTCATTGCCGCGACAGCAGCCTTATCGTCGCCTTTGCGGAGTCGACACACCGCAGCTTGGCTTCGGGCGGCGAGAAGAACGTGAAGATCCCTTCGCTCTCCCGCGAGCTCGGCGGCCTTGTCGTACTGGTCGAGTGCCTCGGACCATTCTTCGTTCCGGGCGTGCACGTTGCCAAGCGCCATCCTGCAGTGAAGGACCCCTGAGGTGTCGCCAGCGCGTTCGCTCTGATCGAGTGCCCTAGTGATCGTGGACATGGCTTCTGTGTGGAGGCCCCGGCGTGAGTAGAGGATGGCTAGCGCGCGGGATGCCCGGGCCGTGGTGGCAGGGGAGACGTGGTCGGACACCACAGAGAGGACTGATTCCAGGATCTTGGCACCCTCCTTCCATCGGCCCGCGACGACGAGCGCCTCCCCCAGAGCTGCTCTGATCTGGGCTAGTGCTTGCTGTTCCTCGGTGGCCTCCAGGTGGCGAGCTGCTTCGCTCAGGTGGCTGACGGCTGCGCCGATCTGACCGAGGTGCCAGAGGTATTCGGCCCTCTTCTGCAGAGCCTGGGCCAGCACGCCGGGGTTCCCTACGTGCCGAGCCATGTCCAGTGCGTCCGTGAAGTACGTCTCCGCTTCGTCGAGTTGCCCGATGCCTCCGTGGTAAGAGCCCAGGTAGACCAGCGAGCGCGCCGCGTGTTCGTAGTCCCCGATCTGGTAGGCGAGGTTGGCGCATTCTCCGAGGAACTCAGCAGCCTGGTGGATGTCTGCGCGATCTGCTGCTTGATCGCCCAGCCGGAAGAGCACCCTCACTTGGCCTTGAATGTCGCCTGTGTCCCGGTAGATAGCCAAAGCAGCATCCAGAGGCTGCAGTGGGGCCGAGTTTGGTCGCTCCTCAAGGGGAGTTTCTGCGAGTTCCATCAATGCCTTGGCTTCCCATTCTCGGCTCCCCACAGCACGCGCTCGTTCGATGTCTCGGCAGGCTTCCTGGGCGGCCTCAGCCATACGGCCGGTTCGCCGCAGCAGCGTTGTGATCGCCATGCGGTTGGATAAGTCGGCATCACTGCCCGCCGAGGACATGTTCTTGCTGTTACGGAGATACTCCTCGGCCCGACGGACCTGACCAATGGCCATGTACGCCTGGCCAAGGGTGCCCAGGGCATGGGCCAGAACATGGCGATCGCCGATGACCCGCCAGAAGCGCAGGCCATGGTGTAGGAACGGGATGGCATCCCGGGCGCGTCCGAGGTTGATGAGCAGCGTGCCCAGTGCCAGTTGTGCCAGGAACATCTGGTGCGGATCGCCGGCTTCGTGAGCAGTCTCGGCGCTGCGCTGCAGCAGGTCGGTGGCACGCTGGCTGTCACCGAGATGGCTGACGACTGTGGCCAGGTTGTGCTGAGCCGCTGCCGTCCAGCCCGGCTTGTCGGCGAGGGTACCAGCTTCTAGTACGCACTCGTAGACGCGTTCCAGATCGGTCCAGTGGCTCCCCTGCCAGAGAGAGTCCGTGAGATGCGAAGCGAGGAGAAGCAGCGGCTCCCACATCTCATGCTTCCGGGCTATCTCGGCCATGGCGACAGCTCCTGGACGGTCCGCGTTCAGGGCACGCAAGGCGCCTGCGTTGCTCTGCGCAGGAACTATCGCTTCCTTGTCCATGAAGCCGATCGACTCCGTCGATGACTGCGTCCGCGCGGCCAGTATGAGACATACATGGCGGATAATGGTTTTGCGGCGTTCCAATAAAGTGGAGGCGGACTTCAGCCGGGCGAAGCGATGCAGGATCTCATGGAGGACGTACCGGTCCTCGTCGATCTGCTCGATGAGGCTGAGTTCGAACAGCGAGTCCAGCAGGTCCGTTACAGCGTCGGTATGGTCGTCATCGAGCTGCTCCAGTGAGGCAGCCATGGCAGCAGCGATGACATCCGTAGTCACGGACATGTGAGGCAGGGCGCCGAGCGTGGTGAAGAGTTCTGCCTGGTCGGGATTTAACGCCTCGAAGCTTCGCTCGAGCACGGGCTCTAAGGCGGTCTGCCCGGCTTTGAGGGCCCGGACGCCACGATCAGGGCTGGTGATGTCGTCAAGGAAGCGGTCGACGCTGATCTTGGGCCGACGTGCCAAGTGTGCGGCTGCGACATGCAGGGCAAGTGGATGGCCAGCGCATGCTTCTGCCAGGGAGGACACCTGCTCGTCGGTGAGACGGGTGAGGCCAACGACCTCTCGTATCAGCTCCTCGCTGTGCCGTGTGGGCAACGGTTCGAGCTCGATGACGTGCACTAGCCCTGCGAGCCCACTCAGCTTTGCGCGACTCGTGCACACAAGGCCGAAGGGCCCTTCCATGCGCAGGACTTCGAGGAGCGCTTCTTCCGAGACGGCGTCGTCAACGAGCAGCAGCACCCTGCTGTGGGACAGCGTCCTGCGCAGCAAAGCCAGTTGATGTACACGTCCTTCAGGAAGCGGGTCACCGTCGGGACGGAGAGTGTGCAAGAGGGCCGGCACCAGATCAGCCGGGTTCCCGTCACTAGCCGACAGGGCGAGATCGATTTGGAACTGGCCGTCCGGGTAGGCGCCTGCGACGAGCTTCGCCAACCGCAGGGCTACAGCGCTCTTGCCGATACCTGGCGGTCCCGTCACCACGACCGCTGACATGCCAACCACACCCGGCTCTTCCAAAAGCCTGCAGCCTTCGGCGACCTCGGCCTCGCGCCCAACCAAAGGGCGGACCTCTCTAGGGAGCCTGGAGACTTCCTGAGCCCCGTCTTGTGACGGGACGAACCTGCCACCAGCACTTCCTGGCAGGACAGGAGTGGCGCCGGCGAAGGGCACTGGGAAGACTTGGTCGCAGGTCAGGTGCAGGTTGTAGGCCTGAATGCCCAACTCTCCGTGGTGTCTGAAGGACACCGTGTCGGGATGCGGCTGGGCGTCCGGTTCGCGGTTCTCCGACTGGGATTGCGCGCCTGCAGGCTCAGTCGGCTTTGCTGGCGGCACGGTGGGCTCCATGTCGTGCTGCCCCTCTCACTAGGTGATGTGTGCTTCGCCGCGCATCACGGCGAACGCCACCCTTGTGCAGGAGTGGACACGGAATGGTCCAGCGTTGGACGGTATGGGCGTGCTGTGAGTCACATGGCGGGCGTCGTATCCACACGGCTCTTGCAACCGAGGAGCTCCTTGCCGCACGCGACCGTCCGCAGGCGGTGCAGGTCTGTGATGACCAGGCGCCGACGACCGAGCATGAGGATGCCGGCGGACTGGAGCTCGCCCAGGGCCGAAAGTACTGATGAGCGGCGCATCGCCGCCATGGTGGCCAGCTCTGTGCGCGGCATGCCTAGTTCCACGAGTAGACCTGCGGTCCCCTGGGGACGGCCGATTTCGTCAGCGAGGAGGCTCACCACTCTGGCCACACGCGCTGTGGAGGGCAGGTTTACCAGGTCTGCTCGCAAGCGTTCGTGACTGTTCAGCCGTTCCACAGTCAGTTGGTAGATGACCGTCTCTAGACGATGGCGCTCCACGTAGCCCCGGAAGGCATGAGCGGCCAGAACGACTGTGGTACAGCGGCGCGCCGCTGTGACGGTGGCTGAGCGCGGACGATTAAGTAAGGCGCCCATTTCTCCGAGGACTTCACCCGGCCCACGGAGCATTAATGTCAGGTGGTCTCCGCCTTCATTGCTCTGCGCGACCTTCACGAGGCCGTCGACCAATGCGATCACGCAGTCGGGCGACTCGCCCTGAGCGAGGAGCACAGAATTGTATGGGTACGTTTGCGGGCGACCGCGGTCGATCAAGTCACGCCATACGTCGGTGGATACCAGGGAGCGGAAGTTCGTCACGATGCCCTCCGGTGTCATCCGACGACTGTCGCGAGGCCGAAGGCGGCACAACCAGCGGCCGCCAACAGTAGCGACCACTGCACCCGGCGGTGCTTGTTCCAGGCGATCTCACTCATCACCACCACCTGCCGGGATAGCGACGGCAACGGGTCCTTATCCCGAAGCGCTGCTTCCAGGACTGCCGGATCCAAGTGCCGAACATGCCCGAAATACAGGAAGTCGTCGTCGTTCTCCGGCCCGCGTCGCTCCTTGCGGAGGTTGGGTGAGATCGCCCAAGTTGCAAAGCTCACTCCAGCCACCATGAGCAGTACACCGATCCACAACAACAACTGCGGCACCGTCGAGTCGAAATCACCAGCAGATCGTTTGGAGGTCGCCAGCAGCCCAAGAACGGCCAAGGCCGTGGACTGCATCGTCAGGGCAAATGATGCCTTTGAGTCTGCCTTGGCCGTCCAATCCGCAACAGCTGCCTGAATCCGCCACGCTGTCTCCGTCGGCTCAACCGCCATCAAGCCGTCCCCCTAGCTGTTATCCAGGCGTTCGCTCGCCGGTCCCGGGCTGAAGTCTGGTCACGGTAACTAGGCGGAAAACCTACTTATGGCATTTTGGCCGAGAACGGACTCTCCGGAGTGCCTTGTGTTGAGGCCCCAGCGACATCGCCTGCCAGGACGACACACCCGCCATGTGATCCAGCGCACGCTCGTACCGTCCAATCCTGGACCATCTCGGCCCTGCTGCTCCACGAAGGTCGTGTTCGCCGCGATTCGCGGCACCGCACCCGACGAGAGGAGCGGCACATGTTGCCGTCATGGGAACCGTTGTGGCCCTATCGGGCCGTACTGGCTGTGGACGCCCGCAACTTCAGCGCGCTGGACAGCAAGGGCATGCAGCAAGTGAACGCCGACATCCTGCCGTTGCTGTCTGAGGCGCTCAGTGCCAGCAACGTGAGCGCTCAGTGGCAGCTGCGGGTGTTCGGCCAGCATGCCGGAGACAGCTACGTCGCCGGCATGGATCCGGAGGTGTTGCCCGCACTGGTGGGTTGCTTCCCCGGTGCCTTGAGGCAGGCTCTGGGGCGTCGACGCGCGGATAGCCCCGCCAGTACGCCCCTGCAGCTCAGGGTCAGCATTCACGTCGGCCCGCTGCCGCACACCGGACTGGGCGTACCGATGGTGCACACCCACCGGCTCCTGGACGACGACGCACTGCGCACCCTGCTGAACCGCGCGAACCCGGAGATCACCAACACCGCAGTGATCATTTCGCAACGCGTCTACGAGGACGTTTTCGAGAGCGGCTGCGTCAACGGCGATGTCCTGCCCGACCAGTTCATGCGGCACCTGGTGAAGGTGAAGAAGTTCCAGCAGCCGGCCTATGTCCACATCCCCGGCTTCGACTGGCGGCTCGCGGACCCGGACATCTTCGAACCCCTCGACACCACGGATGCGGCTGCGGAGCAGCCGGTCCCTGCACCTGGAGTAGTAGCTCAGGCCGTTCCCTCGGCTCCGGGCGCGGTGAGCTTCAACCACTCCGGCAAGCACGGGATCCAGGCATACAACCACTACGGCGCTGGACGGGGGCAGCGATGATCGACCACGAGCAGGACCAGCAAGACCGTACAGGCTCCACCACACCCTCAGCGGAACCCACAGCACCGAATGAGCCCGCAGGTCACCCTCCACTATCGCAAGGCGGCGAGCCAAACGGTCAGTCGCATCCCGACTCAGTGAACTTCACGCACTCCGGCAAGCACGGTATCCAGGCCTACAACCTGCACTTGAACCGTGATCAGGTCATCCCTGTCCTGATCACTGAGAGCGATGCCGACTACAAGGCAAGCCAGGAAGGACGGTTCGTCCCGCCGCGAAGCTCCGACCAGTGGGTAGCCGCGTCCAAACTCCTGGACGCATACGGAATCGTCGTGCTCTGCGCAGCCCAGGGCAGTGGTCGACGCACCGCTGCAATGCGCCTACTGCGTACGGTGGCCAACCCTGTGTCGGCGATCTTCGACCTCGACCCGGAATGGTCCAAGCCCTCAGTCCGGCCGCTGCCGGAAGAAGCGGCGACGGGATACGTCCTCGATCTCTCCGACCTTCCAGAGCGGCCAGACGGCCGACTGGGCACCGACCTGGTTGCTCATGGGGAGGACTTGCGCAAGAAGAACTCCTTCCTCATCATCCTTGCCACGCCCGCCGACTGGTACGGCCACTGGGCCGAACCCACCCTGCCATTCACTGTCCGACTGGAGTCTCCGGACGCCAGGCCCCTCGTCACGGCCGAACTGCGCGCGCATCATCGCGGTGATCGTGTGGCCTGGCTGGAGGAGAAGTTCGGTGACATCTGGAAGGCCAATCCCTCTGCACGCGCGGCGTGGCGTCTGGCTGGCCGTCTCATCCGGGCATCCGGCCCCGAGGAGATCCCAGAAATCGTCAAGGAGTTCGGCGACTGGCACACCGAAATCGAGATCCTTCTCAGTGAGGACCGGGTGCGAGGGAGCGATGCACAGCTGCTGTCCACTCGGGTCATGGTCTGGGCCGGCGCCTTGCTCCACGGAGGGCAGAGCAGGTCCGTCATCAAGGCAGCCGACGACCTTCTGGCCCAACTTGACTTCGCACGCGAACCGGCCAACGTCCTGACCGACGCCACGACATCGAGCCGACTGGAAGCCGCGAAAATCACCCGCAGTGGGGACCGGGCGCTCCACGACGAGACGATGGAGGGCCTGCCCGCAGCCATCCTGCGCCACTTGTGGGATGAGTTCCCCACCCAACGCGACCTTCTGCGCGCATGGGCGATTGGCATTGCCGCAGATCGCACCATTCCAGAAGAGGATGCCCGCCGGGTCGCCACCGCACTGTTGGCGCTGGCAGTGCACCGCCACGACCGGGCCATCCTCGACGGGCTGGCCAGTGACCTCACGGGTCCCCGACGGGTCCTGGCCGTGGAAACCCTGACCAAAGCAGCCGGGGACCCCGAGTTCGGCCGCTACGTCAGTAATCGCCTGCGCCAATGGGTGGATGCCAAAACTCCCTCGGCCAACAAAGTTGACCTCGTCATTGAGATCTGCACAGGTGCCTGGGGCATCGACCAACCAGTCCTCGCGCTGACACGGCTGGGCAAGGCGGCAGGCCACAAGGAATTCGGCTCCGCGACCGTCGTCCATGCCTTCCAGCAGCTCTCCCTCCGGCGGCCGGATGAGGTGCGCAAGGCGGTCGACCAATGGCTCGGTGACGTCGAAAGCGGACAAGCTGATGCGACTGTGCGCCGCCAGACTCTGGGGGCCTTCCTCGCCCTCGTCTCCAGTGACGAGGGAACAGACCTGGTCCTTAGCGATGTACCCACGCCTGAGGCCCGGCTGCGAGTGGTCCGCGCCTGGCAGGAGTTGTTGTCCACCGATGCCGCCGTGAAGGCCGTCGACAGGCAACTGAGGCGGTGGCAAGAGCGCTTCCAAGACGACCTTGAGCGTCGGGAGCCGGTGCTGGATCTGCTCACAGATATCTTCGCCCCGCCCAGCCGCCGCTCCGGTCTCGACGGGCTCATGGTGACGGAGGAGGCGATCGATCCATTCTGGCGAGGGGTCCTGGAACGGGCTGTCGGCCGCTACCGGGCGTCCGAGGAGGCATCGACCCTTTGACGATCGACGGACCTGGCCCGTGGTGGAGCCGTCGGCGCAGTCGGATCCGGGCCCAGTGGCCAACCTGTCTGCCCGGTATCCGCTTCTGTGCCCACGGCACCCTCACCTACCGAGCCCACGCATCTCTCCAGACCGGCGGCTCAGCCACGGCCCGAGCAGCCGCACGGCTCGCCGTGGACGAACTCGGCCGAGGCATCACCGGGCGTCACCTACCCGAACAGCTCACCACCGCGCAGGAATGCCTCACGCTCGCCGCGGCACACTGGCACACACCCGAAGAAGCCCCTGGCCTCTGGCTGAAGGCACGCATCAACCTGATGCTCTCCGAGCAGGACGCCGACCGAGCTCAGCGATACCAAGACGCCTTACGCGAGGTGACGCTCCAACTCGCCCAGGAACACGAACGCCGAGAACGGTTCAGACAAGCAGTCTTCGAGACGCCGGACGCCACGCGCATCTGGTGGCTCGACCGCCACCTGGACGATCTCGGCTCCCTTGACTGGGCCGTCTTCAAGGAGAAGATCCTTCCGCTGGTCGGAGCGGCCGACGACATCCAGTCCAAGGCCGAACGCATCTCCCAAACCCTTCTGTACGTGTGGGAGAAACTGGGCGACAATCCGGGACAACATGCACGTTTCACCGCCACCGTCCGCACTGTCCTGGATCAGATGGGGTGGAACGATGCGCTCGACTGGCTGGCACCGAGCGAACCTGTGGCTGCCGATTCGGCCGTAGGTGTCGGCAGCGACAGGGAAGAGCCACGCTCCGTCACTGAGGTGGGCGCGGCCCGATGAAGCTACCCGCCCTGCGCTGGCTGCTCGACCCGGCAACCAGCCTCCTGGCCATGCGGCTTCGTGCTCAAGAACGAGGCCGCATGTCCTACGACGCGGCCTGGCGGCTGGCACGAGTGATACGCCACCCCGACGAAATGGTGTATCGCCACCACGGCCATCTAGCCGATGACTCCCATGACGAACAGTGTTGATCAGGTGAGGCGGAATCGCGGCCCGACCGAGAACGACGCGGAGTGCCGTCAGAGGAGTCCTGACCCATTCGTCACCGCCCCGACCTCGGCTGATTCAGGGCCAAGCAGAGGGCGATTGCCTCTGACTGGCTCCGAGCAGCTCGGGTCGAAGCCGGGTCGAATCAGAGCGGTTTCCTCTGACTGCCTCCGGTCGCCTCTGCAGCCCGACCTAGCAGGTCACAGCCGATCCGGTCCACGAAGCCGCAGGTCAGAAAGGTGCGTCAGAAAAACCCGGCGTACAGCCCGACTCGTCTGCCGCTTCTCCCTTCCCGGCTCCCACCGGGGACTCCTCTTTCGGGCCCGCCGCGCCCCGGCCTCGCCGCGCCTCAGAACACCGAGAGCCCCGTAAGCGTCGTGAACCGGTCCAGCGCCGCAACGCCCGACACCGAGTTGCCCCGTTCGTCCAGGCCGGGGCTCCAGACGCAGAGCGTGCAGTGGCCGGGGACGACGGCGATGATGCCGCCGCCGACGCCGCTCTTGCCGGGCAGGCCCACGCGGTAGGCGAATTCGCCCGCCGCGTCGTACGTGCCGCAGGTGAGCATGATGGCGTTGACCTGCTTGGCCTGGCTGCCGCTGAGCAGGCGGGTGCCATCGGCGCGGATGCCGTGGCGGGCGAGGAAACCGGTGGCCAGGGCGAGGTCGGCGCAGGACGCCTCGACGGAGCACTGGCGGAAGTACTGGTTCAGGAGGACGGGGACCGGGTTGCCGATGTTTCCGTACGACGCCATGAAGTGGCCGAGCGCTGCGTTGCGGTCCCCGTGCGCGGACTCCGACGCGGCGACGGCCTCGTTGATGGCGAGCCCGTCGTTGCCGCTCTCCGCGCGCAGGAAGTCGAGCAGCGCGGCGGCCGCGTCGCCGGTCTGCGTCTGGAGGCGGTCCGTCACGACCAGCGCGCCCGCGTTGATGAAGGGATTGCGCGGGATGCCGTTCTCGTACTCCAGCTGTACGAGCGAGTTGAAGGGGTTGCCGGACGGCTCACGGCCCACGTGTTCCCACAGGGCGTCACCCTCGCGCGCCAGGTCGAGCGCGAGGGTGAAGACCTTGGTGATGGACTGCGCGGAGAAGGGCTGGCGCCAGTCGCCGACCCCGTACACCGTGCCGTCCGGCTCGGCGACGGCCATGCCGAACCGGCGCGGGTCGCACGCGGCGAGCGCCGGGATGTAGTCGGCGGGTCTGCCGCGTTCCGGTGTGTTCTCCATCTCGGCCGCGATGCGGTCGAGGACCGGCTGGAAGGTCGGGGACGGCGTCTTCATGATCGCCATTCTGGACTGTCGTGGGCCGGGGCGGTCGGGCGGCGCGGGGGCTCAGGCGCGCTGTGAGCCCGCGAGGACCTCGGGGCGGAGCAGCTCCGCCAGGCGTTCGGCGGGCAACAGGCCCTTCTCCAGGACGAGTTCCGCCACGCCGCGTCCCGTGGCGAGTGCCTCCTTGGCGATGGCGGTTGCCGCCTCGTACCCGATGTGGGGGTTGAGCGCGGTGACCAGGCCGATGGAGTTCTCGACCGCCGCGCGAAGGGAGTCGGTGTTGGCCGTGATTCCGGCTACGCACCGCTCGGCGAGCGTCAGGCAGGCGGCGCGCAGATGCGTGAGGCTCTCGGACAGGGAGTGCAGGATGATCGGCTCGAACGCGTTCAGCTGGAGCTGGCCCGCCTCCGCCGCCATGGTGATCGTGACGTCGTTGCCGATCACCTCGAAGGCGACCTGGTTGACCACCTCGGGGATCACCGGGTTCACCTTGCCCGGCATGATGCTCGAACCGGCCTGCACCGGCGGCAGGTTGATCTCGTTCAGGCCCGCGCGCGGCCCGGACGACAGGAGGCGCAGGTCGTTGCAGCTCTTGGAGAGCTTCACCGCGATCCGCTTGAGGACCCCGGACATCTGGACGAAGGCACCGCAGTCCTGGGTGGCCTCGACCAGGTTCGCCGCCGTCACCAGCGGAAGACCGGTGATGTCCGAGAGGTGCCTGCGCGCCGCTTCGGCGTAGCCCGCGGGCGCGTTGAGTCCCGTGCCGATCGCCGTCGCGCCCAGGTTGATCTCGTGGATCAGTTCGACGGCCTCGGCGAGCCGGCTGCGGTCCTCGTCGAGCATCACCGCGTACGCCGAGAACTCCTGGCCGAGCGTCATCGGCACGGCGTCCTGCAGCTGCGTGCGCCCCATCTTCAGGACGTCGCGGAACTCGACCGCCTTGGCCGCGAAGGCGTCCTGGAGCACGGCCATCGCCTCCAGGAGCTCGCGCACCGCGAAGACCGTGCCGATCTTGACGGCCGTCGGATAGACGTCGTTGGTCGACTGCCCGAGGTTGACGTCCTCGTTCGGGTGCAGGAACTGGTAGGCGCCCTTGGCGTGGCCGAGCAGCTCAAGGGCGCGGTTGGCGACGACCTCGTTGGCGTTCATGTTCGTCGAGGTGCCGGCCCCGCCCTGGATGACGTCCACCACGAACTGGTCGTGCAGCTTGCCCTCGCGGATCTCCCGGCAGGCCTCGACGACGGCCGCCGCCTTGCGGGGCTCAAGCAGGCCGAGCTCCTCGTTGGCGAGCGCGGCGGCCTCCTTGACCGCGGCGAGCGCCTTGATGAGGTGCGGGTAGGTGGAGATCGGGGTCCCCGTGATGGGGAAGTTCTCCTTGGCGCGCAGGGAGTGGACACCCCAGTACGCCTCGGCGGGGATGTCACGGTGGCCGAGCAGGTCGTGCTCGCTGCGGACGGTCATGGTGGTGCGGCTTCCTTCTGGGTTGCGCGAGTTGGGCGAGTTGGGCGAGTTGGGGGTGAGGGGCGTGAGGGGCGGATGTGTCAGACGGACGCCGACGTGATCGGCTCAAGCGCCCGCGCCGGACGGATGGAGCCGACCACCTCCCCGCCCCCGAGCAGCGGCGCGTCGCCGAACCCGGCGAGCGCGGCCGGATCGACCCCGCAGCGCGCGAGCGCCGCCGCGGTCACCGGCAGGCGCGCCCGGTCCGACCCGTCGGAGATCTTCACGGCGACGGCCCGGCCGTCCGGCAGCGCCGCGACCTGCACCCCTTCGAAGCCGTCCTTGGCGAGCAGCCCCGGCACGGCCCGCATCAGGGCGGCGACGTCGCGGCCGGAGCCCGACGCCATCTCGGCGTGCTCGCGCATCGCGTCGGCCACCCGCGCCTCGGGGGTGCCGGGCGGCGCCGTGGTGATCCTGGCCGCGGCGCGTGCGAGGCCGTGCAGGGAGACGGAGAACAGAGGTGCGCCGCAGCCGTCGACCGTCACCCGGGCGACGGCCTGCCCGGTGAGCTCCTCGACGGTCCTCGCGATCGCCCGCTGGAGCGGATGGGCGGGATCGAGGCAGTCGTCGAGCGACCAGCCGTTCAGCCGCGCCGTGTACAGCATCGCCGCATGCTTGCCCGAGCAGTTCTGCGCGAGCCGTGACGGCAGCCGTCCTGCGCGGATCCAGTCCTCCCGCACGACCGGGTCGAAGGGCAGGTCCGCGACATTGCGCAGGTCGTCCTCGACGAGCCCGGCCAGCTCCAGGATTCGCCGTGCACCGGCGAGATGCCGCTCCTCGCCGGAGTGGCTCGCCGCGGTCAGCGCGAGCAGTTCGCCGTCGAGCGGGAGCCCGGCCCGCAGCAGCGCCACGGCCTGCACCGGCTTGATCGCCGAGCGCGGGTAGAACGCCGCCTCGATGTCACCGATCTGCAGCTCCACGCTCCCGTCGGCGGCCAGCACGACCACCGACCCGTAGTGGATGCCCTCGATGACACCGCCGCGTACGAGACGGGCGACGGGCGCGTGCAGAGGTTCCCGCACCGCGGGCGCATCGGCGAGCGAACTCCCGTATGAACGCCCGCATGAACCCCCGTATGAACTCCCGTACGCAGGAGTGGTGTCGAGGGTGTTCACGCGTCCGCTCCCGACTTCCGTACGGCCGAGACCCGGCCGCGTACGCAGTACCACCCGGCCACCAGCGCCGCCGCGATCAGCGGCAGGCACAGCACGGTCGTGCGTCCGGCGCCCCCGTCGGCGTACATCAGGACCAGCACGGCGGCGAGGAAGAAGAGGGTGACGAGCTGGGTCCAGGGCGAGCCCGGCAGGCGGTAGCCGGGGCGCTCGATGACGCCCTCCTGCGTCTTCCGCCAGAACCGCAGATGGCAGAGCATGATCATGCCCCAGGTGGCGAGGATGCCGAGGGCCGCGAAGTTCAGGACGATCTCGAACGCGTCGGCGGGGACCACGAAGTTGAGCCCGACGCCGAGCACGCAGATGCCGCTGGTCAGCAGGATTCCGCCGTACGGGACCTGGCTGCGGCTCATGACCCCGGTGAACCGGGGCGCGGAGCCGGACATCGCCATGGAGCGCAGGATGCGGCCGGTGGAGTAGAGGCCGGAGTTCAGCGACGACATGGCCGCGGTGAGCACCACGAGGTTCATCACGCCGCCGGCCGCCGGGATGCCGATGTTGGAGAGCACGGTGACGAAGGGGCTCTCGCCGGAGGTGTACTTGTTCCAGGGCAGCAGCATCGAGAGCAGCAGCACGGAGCCGACGTAGAAGAGGCCGACGCGCCACATGATGGAGTTGATGGCCTTCGGCATGATCTTCTCGGGGTTCTCGGTCTCGCCCGCCGCGACGCCGACCAGCTCGACGGAGGCGTAGGCGAAGACGACGCCCTGGATGATCAGGAGCATCGGCAGCAGACCGCTGGGGAAGATGCCGCCGTTGTCGGAGATCAGGGACGGGCCCGGGGTGTGGCCGTCCACGGGGTTCTGGGTGACGAGCAGGAAGATCCCGATCAGCATGAAGATCACCAGCGCGCTGACCTTGATGATCGCGAACCAGAACTCCAGCTCCCCGAAGATCTTCACGGAGATGAGGTTGACCGTGAGGACGACGGCGAGCGCGATCAGGGCGATCACCCACTGCGGGATGTCGGAGAACATGCCCCAGTAGTGGGTGTAGGTGGCGACCGCGGTGATGTCGGCGATCCCGGTGGTCGCCCAGTTCAGGAAGTACATCCAGCCCGCGGTGTACGCGCCCTTCTCGCCGAGGAACTCCCTGGCGTACGAGACGAAGGCGCCGGACGAGGGCCGGTACAGGACGAGTTCGCCAAGGGCCCGCACGACCAGGAAGGCGAAGGCGCCGCAGACGGCATACGCGATGAACAGCGAGGGACCGGCCTCGGCGAGACGGCCGCCGGCCCCGAGGAAGAGCCCCGTGCCGATCGCGCCGCCGATGGCGATCATGTTGACGTGCCGGGACTTCAGGGACTTGCTGTACCCCGCGTCCCCGGCATCGACGTGACCTGCCGGTTTCCGTATGCGCGACGAGTCTTCGAGGGACTGCTCTTCGAGGGACTGTTCGCTCACGCCTGATGTCCGCCTTCCGGTGGGGCGTCCGTGCGCTCGGGGCGCACGATCGCGGTGAGGGTCGTCTCGACGCGGTCGAGGTGGTGCGCCATGGCCTCGGTCGCGTCGTGCGAGCTGCCGTCGACGAGCGCCTCGACGATCGCGCGGTGCTCGCGGTTGGACTGCTCGCGGCGGTCGCCGAGTTCGTTGAGGAACGCGGACTGGCGGGCCAGCGCGTCCCGGATCTCCTCGATCACGCGGCGGAAGACCGGGTTCTGCGCGGCCTGCGCGACGGCGAGGTGGAAGAGCGTGTCCATGGCCACCCATGCGGTGGTGTCGGTCTCGCGCTCCATCCGCTCCAGGAGGTGGGCGAGGTGGTCGAGATCCTCGGGCGTACGGCGCGCTGCCGCGTAGCCCGTCATCGGGATCTCGACGTGCCGCCGGACCTCCAGGAGGTCGCTGGCCGCGTAGTCGCCGAAGGTGGGGTCCTCGACCGTCCCGTTCGACAGGACGAAGGTGCCCTTGCCGGTCCGGGAGACGGTGAGGCCCATGGTCTGCAGGGCCCGCAGCGCCTCCCGCAGCACGGGCCTGCTGACCTCCAGGCGACGGCAGAGCTCCGCCTCGGAGGGGAGTTTGTCGCCTACGGCGTAGTCGCCGCGCTCGATGGCGCTGCGCAGATGACCGAGTACCGCTTCCATGGCGCTGACGCGCCGCGGTACCGGGTCACCTGTCTGGCTGTCTGACAGGTTCACGGGGGTGATCCTGCGGGGGGACGGGAGGGACTGTCAAGGGTGGAGGGAAGGGTGAGGGCAGCGGGGGAGCCGGGCCGGGAGCGGCTGAAATTGGCCGTAGCATGTCAAGAATCATGGAAGGGTGCCTTGCCGCCCCGCGGGGCCCGTGCCTCAATGGGCAACGGTTCCGGATGCTGACTGACCGTCAGTTCCGGGTCTCAATTCCCCCCGCAATCCCCCCACTTGAAGGCAGGACACCCTTATGAGGCATGGAAATCGCGCAATCGGCGGGCCGGACAGATTCGGCGTCCGCAGGCTCGGCGCGGGGTCGGCGCTCGGCGTCGGTCTGGTCGCCCTGGGGGCGATGGTGATGGCGCCCGCCGCCACCGCCGTGACCCCGGACACCGCGACCATCTCGTTCGACTGCGGGACCTGGGGCTCGGGCACGGCGACGCTCAAGGCCACCCAGGACGGGACCGCCGCGACCATCAGCGTATCCACGTCGGCGATCAGCGCCCCCATCGACATCGCCGCGAACTCGGTCGCTTCCACGCTCACGCTCACCAAGAACGGCTCGGACACCGCGACCTTCACCGGCAGCTCCAACCCGGCCATCCCCGCCGGCGGCGAGGTGTCCACCGGGCCGCTCGACGGGACCGTCGCCATCGGCGACAGCCTGGAGGGCAAGTCCCTCCAGGTCGTGGTCCTCGGGATCACCGTGACCTGCAACGCGACATCGGCACAGGCGCCCGGGCCGTTCGTCTTCTGACGGCCGGCAGGGGCATGTGCTCCGTGTGCGGGCGGTGGCGCTCAGGTCCGAGCGCCACCGCCCGTTCCGCCGGCTCCCCCTGCCAGCGGACGCCAGTACTGGTCCTTGCCCTCGTCCCGTACGACATGGCCCAGACCCTGCAGCGTCTCGGCGAGGTCCCTGACGTCCTGTCCGGCATCGCTCTTCAACGCGATCTTCCGTGCCGCGAGGACCGCCTGCGCCTCGGCGGACAGCCCCGGAACGCCGGGAATCCAGCGCTGGAACAGGGACGCGTGCGGGTCGGCCTCCCGCCACGGGTAGCCGTGCGAGCGGAACGCCTCGGCCAGCGCCGGTGCCGCCGTCTTGTGGACGCCGCGCGTGAACTGGCGTGACGTCTCGTCGAGGACCACCAGCTCCTTGCCGTCGAGGAACACCGCCGAGACACGGGCGCGTCCGATGGTCCGCGTCCGCTCGTGCAGCTCGGCCGCCAGCTCCTGGTCGGTCAGCTTCAGCTTCAGGGTCTCGACCGTCTCCGTGACGGCGACGAGGAACCCGGCCACCAGGCCGACGACCAGGCCCGCGCCCATGGCGACCCCGATCTGCCACGGCTTGTCCAGCGAGCCGACGAACGTGATGCCGCCGCGCCAGGGCAGCACCGGCGACCGGCTCAGCCACCGGGCCAGGGGCGGCAGGGCGAGGCCGAGCAGCAGGCCGAGGAGCGGCATGCCGATGAGCACGGTCAGCAGGTCGCCGCGCGGGTAACCGAGCACCGTCGTGCGGTCCTTGCGCAGGGAGACGGGGCCGAGGCTCTCTTCGCTGGTCATGTCCTCGACGCTAGGCGGGCACGGGGTCGCGGGGCAGCGGCCGAAAGTCGATGGGCGGCAGACTTCGGTAGGTGGGCCGAGGCTCCGGCGCGTCCGGTCCGGCCGGTCGGCGGGTGTCGAAGCGGACGGTCGGCGGGTGTCGAAGCGGCGGGTCGGCGGGTCTCGAACCGGACGTCGGCGGGTGTCGAAGCGGCGGGTCGGCGGGTGTCGAAGCGGACGGTCGGCGGGTCTCGAAGCGGCGGGTCGGCGGGTCTCGAACCGGACGTCGGCGGGTCTCGAAGCGGCGGGTCGGCGGGTCTCGAACCGGACGTCGGCGGGTCTCGAAGCGGACGGTCGGCGGGTCTCGAAGCGGCGGGTCGGCGGGTGTCGAAGCGGCCGGTCGGCATCTCTTGAAGCGGCCGGTCGGCGGCCCTCAAATACGTTGCCGCCGCACCGCCCGCCGCCTACCGTGCCGATCATGCTGCCCACCGTGGACACCGACGAGCAATGGGACGTCGTCGTCCCCGACGAAGCCGTCATGCGGCCCGGCGTCGAGGACCTCTGCGCCAGGCTCGGCCTCGCCGGAGTGCCCCTCGACCGGTTCACGGAGGGGACACAGCCCGTCTACGCCGTCGGCGACGACCTCGTGCTGAAGCTCTTCCCCGGCGCCGCCGCCGACGACGGCCTCGTCGAGGAGCGGGTGTTGAGCCATCTTCAGGGCCGACTGCCCGTCCCCACACCGCGGGTGCACGCGTCGGGGACGTACGAGAACGGCTGGCGCTACGTGCTGATGTCACGGCTGCCCGGCGAGGACCTCGCCGTTGCCTGGCCGCGCATTCCGCGCGCCGACCGGGAGCGCCTGGTCACCGAGGCCGGCGAGGCGCTCGCCGCGCTGCACGCCCTGGACCCCGGGCCGCTCGCCGACGTCCTCGGGCCCGGCGACTGGGGCGACTTCCTCGGCAGGCAGCGCGCCGGTGCCGTACGGCGACAGCGGGAGTGCGGGCTGCCGGAGAGCTGGCTGGAGCAGATCCCCGGCTTCCTGGACTCGGTGCCGCTGCGTGCCGACGCGCCGCGCGTCCTCCTGCACACCGAGTTCATGCGCCAGCATCTGCTGGTCGGCCCCGCAGGTTCCGCAGGCCCCCCAGGTCCCGCAGGCCCCGCAGGTCCGGCTGGGCGGCTCGGCCTCACCGGGCTCTTCGACTTCGAGCCCGCCATGATCGGGGACAGGGCGTACGACTTCGTGGGCGTCGGCCTCTTCGTCACGCGCGCCGAGCCGGGCCTCCTGAGCCGCTTCACGCGCGCCTACGGCCGCACCTTCGAGCCGCGTGAACTCCTCGCCCACACCCTGCTCCACGTCTACAGCAACCTGCCCTGGTACCTGCGGGAGCTGCCCGCCCCGCCGGAGCCGACGCTCGACGCGCTGGCCCAGGCGTGGTTCGGGCACGACCGTCCTCAGCCCACCGGCATCAAGGTCAGATAGGCCAGGCCGAGCACCTCGCGGTAGCCGCGCAGCCAGGTCGCCCGCTGGCGGTCCGCCTTCTCGCGGGTCTCGGCGGCCAGCGGGTGCCCGGGGTGCGTGGCGAGCCACCGCTCCACGTCCGTGCGGTAGCCGGACTCGAACTCCTCCCACTCCTGCGTGCTCGCCGTCTCCACCCACAGGGGACGGAAGCCCGCGGCGATCGCCGCGTCCACCAGGTCGCCCAGGAAGAGGTGCTCGCCGACGTGGGCGTCCGGCCACATCCCGGCGAGTTCGGCGGGGGTGGGCGTGCGCTGCCAGAAGCCCTCGCCGAGCACGACGCGGCCACCGGGACCGACCAGGCCGCGCAGTGCGCGCAGGGCCGCTTCGGTGTGGCCGGGCGGCTCCTCGGAGCTCAGCGCGTGGCTCGCGCCCAGGCACAGGACGAGGTCGGCGGGGCCGCGGGTGGTGTCCGTCGCCGACTCCTCGAAGAAGGAGACCCGCTTGGCCAGACCGCGCTCCTTGGCGAGCGCGCGACCCCTGTCCAGGTCGTCGGCCGACAGATCGACGCCCACACCGGTGGCGTCCGGAGCGGCTTCGAGGACCCGGAGCAGCAACTCGCCCCAGCCGCAGCCCAGATCGAGGACGGAGCCAGTGCCCGGCGCGACGCGCTCGACGAGGCGTGCGGCCCGCTCCTCGGAGAGCGGGCCGTGGAAGGTGAGCCCGGTGAGGCGGGGCGGCAGGTCAGAGGTGGTGGGTTCGGTCATGGTCGAGGACGCTATCTGGTCAACTCGGCTCCGGAACAACGACTTTCGCGGCGATGCGCCGCGCCACCTCGTCCGGCGGAGTGTCCGTCGTGTCGATCACCTCGGCCGCGCGCCGCAGCCACGGTAGGGCCTCCTGGTAGACGGCGACGTGGTCGAGGCGCCAGGGGGCGATCGCCGGGATGTCCGCCTCGATGCGCCCGGTGAGGGTCCGCGGGTCGGTGTGCAGCACGAAATGCCGTACCGGTACGCCGAGTTCGCCGAGCCCCGCGTGCAACTCCGTCCAGTACTCCTCGACCAGGACCGTCTGCGGGACGACCAGCGTGTCGCCGGTGTACGCGATCAGCTGCCGCGCCGTCTCGACGACGAGGCGCCGCCACGGCGGCCAGTGCTGGAAGTCGGCCTCCTCCCGGAGGGGGCCGAGGACGTGGTGCAGCATGTAGCCCACCTCTTCGGCGTCGAAGAGGCGCGATTCGGGGATCAGGTCGACCAGCTTCTCGGACGTGGTGGTCTTGCCCACGCCGAAACTCCCGTTGATCCAGACAATCATGGGGTCCAGGCAACCACGTACGCCGTGAGCTGTCTGCGGCCCGCGCCCCGCAGTCCGCGGCGGGACGCGGACGTCACATGACCGGGTCGCCCGGCGTCGCAGCGCTCTGCTGCTCGCGTACGTTCTTCGCCCGCGAGCCCACCGACACCAGCGCCCCGACGGCCGTGCCCGCCAGGGCCGCCGGCACCATCCAGTTGCGGTTGAAGGAGTGGCCGAGCGAGCTGTCGAGGGAGTAGGCGCCGGGGCCCGTGACGGCGAGGGCGGCGGAGACCAGGCCGAGGAACGCCGGGTACTCGTAGCCGCCGCCCTGGCTGAAGAAGCCGTTGGGGGCGTGCACCGCGGTCGCCCCCGCCATGGCGCCCGCCGCCGCCGAACCGGCAGCGGGGGTCGCGAGGCCCAGCGCGAGCAGCGTGCCGCCGCCCGCCTCCGCGAGCCCGGCGATGACGGCGTTCGCCTTGCCGGGCGCGAAGCCGATGGACTCCATGAAGGCGCCGGTGCCTTCGATGCCGTGCCCGCCGAACCAGCCGAAGAGCTTCTGGGTGCCGTGGGCCGCGAGGACACCGCCGGTGGTGACGCGGAGCAGGAGGAGGCCGAGGTCGCGTCGGTCGAAGCAGGAACGGGTCATGGCGCTGTCTCCTGGGGTGAGCGGGTGGTGAGCGGGTGGCGATGGGTGGTGAGCGGTTGGGGAGGGGGAGCGGGAGGGACGGGCGTGGGCGGGCAGGCCCGTGCGTGTCGGTGCTCGTCCCCCCCACCGTCCGTCAGAGCCCCGCCGCGCACCCGGCTCGGGCGGCCGTACGGGTGACCCCGTCCGGTGGCGGGGTGGGGCGGCCGATGTGACGGTGGGTGCATGAGCATTCAGGTAAACCGGCTCGCCGACCCGACGGTCCGGGCCTTCGTCACCGCCGTGAACTCCCACGACCAGGCCGCCTTCCAGGCCGTCCTCGCACCCGACGCGACCATGTCCGACGACGGTTCCGACCGGGACATCGCCGAGTGGACGGAGCGCGAGATCTTCTCCTCGCACGGCCACATGGACGTGGAGAACGAGTCGGACGCCGGGCGCGCGCTGATCGTCACGTTCCGCAACGACACGTGGGGGGAGATGCGGACGAAGTGGCACTTCACCGTCGACGGCGGGAAGGTCTCCCGGTTCGAGACGGGACAGGCCTGAAGCAGCTCTGAGGCCCTGAGCCCCAGCCCCAGCCCCAGCCCCTGAGCGTCGGCGTCGAGTGACGCGTTTCGCGTGAGGGCTTGTCTTCGCGTGCGCTTCAACTCCTAGCGTCCGTGGGCATGGAGACGACACGCAGGACATTGGGACGCAGCGGCATCGAAGTCAGCGCGCTCGGCCTCGGCTGCTGGGCCATCGGCGGTGAGTGGTCGATGCCGGGCGGCGAACCGCTGGGCTGGGGCGCGGTCGACGACGAGGAGTCGGTACGGGCGATCCGGCGGGCCGTCGACCTCGGTGTGACCTTCTTCGACACCGCGGACAACTACGGGACCGGGCACAGCGAGCGCATCCTGGGGCGCGCCCTGGGTGCGCGGCGGGACGACGTCGTCATCGCCACGAAGTGGGGCAACCTCTTCGACGAGAAGACGCGGACCGCCGCCGGGGTCGCGGACGACTCGGTGGCGTACGCACGCCGTGCACTGACCGCGTCACTGAAGCGGCTCGGCACGGACCACGTCGACCTCTACCAGCTGCACATCGCCGACGGCGATCTGGAGCGGGCGGCGCAACTGCGCGACACCTGCGAGGAGTTCGTGCGTGAGGGGCTCATCCGGGCATACGGGTGGAGCACCGACGACACCGAGCGGGCGGCGGTCTTCGCCGCGGGGCCGCACTGCACGGCGGTGCAGTACCGCTGCAACGTGCTGCAGGACGCCCCGGATATGGTGGCGCTCTGCGAGCGGCTGGAGCTCGCGAGCGTGCTGCGGAGTCCCTTGGCCATGGGGCTGCTGACCGGGAAGTACGTCGCCGGGCAGGCTCCGGTGGCCGGGGACATCCGCAGCGCGCCGCCCTCCTGGCTGCCGGGCTTCGGGACGGGCGGGGGAGCGGACCCCGAGTGGCTGGGGCGGGTGGACGCGGTGCGGTCCGTGCTCACCAGTGGCGGGCGGACCCTCACGCAGGGAGCGCTCGCCTGGCTCTGGGCGCGGAGCCCGCTGATGGTGCCCGTGCCGGGCTTCCGGACGGTGGCGCAGGTCGAGGAGAACGCGGGGGCGATGGAGTACGGGCCCCTGACGGAGGGGGAGTTGGCGGAGGTCGAGCGGATTCTGCGGGGGGACTAGCCCTCGATCCGCACCGCCGCCCCGCTCACCCGCACCTTCGCGTCGCCGTCCCGCAGGTTCACCGTGAGCACTCCGGGGCGTCCCATGTCCGCGCCCTGGTGCAGGGTGAGCTCCGACTCGGCGGGCACCAGGCCCAGTTCACGTGCGTACGCGCCGAACGCGGCCGCCGCGGCGCCCGTGGCGGGGTCCTCCACGACCCCGCCCACCGGGAACGGGTCGCGCACGTGGAAGGTCAAGTCCTTCTCCCGCCAGACCAGTTGGACCGTGGTCAGGTCCAGGCGCCGCATCAGGGCGGCGAGGCGTTCGAAGTCGTACGACAGGTCGGCGAGGCGTTCGCGGGTCGCGGCGGCCAGGATCAGGTGGCGGGCGCCCGCGTAGGCGATGCGGGGCGGCAGTGCCGGGTCGAGGTCGTCCGCGGGCCAGTCGAGCGAGGCCAGGGCCTCGGTCAGATCGGCCGCCGTGACCTCGTCGACGTGCGGCTCGACGCTGGTGAGCGTGGCCCGCGGGGCGCCGTCCGCGTCGGTCACGGTCACCGGGACCGTGCCCGCCCGCGTGGAGAAGACGAAGTCGCCCGCGCCGGCGCCGTGTTCGGCCAGGGCGACCGCGGCCGCCACCGTCGCGTGCCCGCAGAAGGGGACCTCGGCCTGCGGGCTGAAGTAGCGCACGTCGTAGGCGCGGCCCGCTTGGCCGGAAGCGGAAGCGGAGGCGGAAGCGGAGTCAGGGGCCGGGGTCAGGAACGCCGACTCGCTGTACCCCACCTCCGCCGCGATCCCCAGCATCGCCGCATCGTCCAGACCGGCGGCGTCGAGCACGATCCCGGCGGGGTTGCCGCCCGCCGGGTCGGCCGAGAACGCGGTGTAGCGCAGTACGGCGGGAGAAGCGGCCCCGGGTGCATTCGTCGTCATGTCGCAGAGCAACCGTTCCGAGGCCCCGGTCATTCCCGCTGCCGGCGCGTGGGGCCCGTCAGTGGCAGTTCTTGTAGCCGGGGTTGCTGTTCGTCCAGGAGCAGGAGTCCTTGAGTGAGCCGCTGGGCTTGACGAGGCGGGCCTTGTCGCTGGTGTTGTTCCAGACGTACGAACCGCGGCCCCAGTAGCGGACGCCGGACGCGTTGGTGCCCTTGCCGGTGCGAACCTTGACGGTCTTGCCGGCGCCGATCTTGTAACTGCCGAAGGTGTACGTGTAGCCGGTGTTGTCCTTCAGCTTGTAGCCCTTGAGCTGGATCGCCGAGCCGGAGCTGTTGTGGATGTTCACCCACTCCGCATTCAGCGAGGAGTTGGATCGGGTGTCCCGGCCCGGGCTGTCGAACTGGATGTACCCGAGGTGCAGTCCGCCCTGGTGGCGCGCGGCCGCGGACGCCGGGGTCGCGGCGAGCAGCGAGGCCGAGAGCGCGGCCGTGGCGAGGACGGCGGGGACGGCGGAACGTATGCGCAAGGTGTGCTCCGAGTGTGCTCTGAATGTGGAGTTCTCGTGGAGGGCACGCTGAGCATACGGGGCGCGATGTCCGCAATTGGCGCGGGACTTCATATTCCGTTTGTGAAGATGTGGGCCGACCGTGAGGGCTGGGTCACGGTCGGCCACGTCGTGGGCGCTCGAAGCCCCGGCGGCTAACCCCGCCCGACGAAGGGCATGTTCGTCGCGAGGACCGTCGCGAACTGCACGTTCGCCTCAAGCGGCAGCTCCGCCATGTGGCGCACGGTCCGCGCCACGTCCGACACGTCCATCACCGGCTCGGGCGCCAGCTCCCCGTTGGCCTGGAGGATTCCGGTCTGCATCCGCTCGGTCATGTCGGTCGCCGCGTTGCCGATGTCGATCTGGCCGCAGGCGATCCGGTAGGGGCGGCCGTCCAGGGAGAGCGACTTCGTCAGGCCGGTCAGCGCGTGCTTCGTCGCCGTGTACGCGATGGAGCGCGGGCGCGGCACGTGCGCGGAGATGGAGCCGTTGTTGATGATCCGGCCGCCCTGCGGGTCCTGCTCCTTCATCTGACGGAAGGCCGCCTGCGCGCACAGGAAGGCGCCGTTGAGGTTCGTGTCGACGACGTGCCGCCACGCGTCGTACTCCAGCTCCTCGACGGGCACACCGCCGGGGCCGAACGTACCGGCGTTGTTGAAGAGGAGGTCGAGGCGGCCGAAGCGGTCGCGCACGGCCGCGAAGAGCGCGGCCACGTCCTCGGGCCGCGACACGTCGGTGCGCACGCAGAGCGCGTCGGTCGTGGCCGGGGCGTTCACCTCGGTGGACTCCTCGGCGTGCGGGACGGGCCGCACCGCGGCGCCCTCCGACACCCCGGCGGCGATCGCCGCCGTCTCCTCCAGCGTCTGTGTACGGCGCCCCGCGAGCGCCACGGACCACCCGGCCCGCAGCAGCTCCACCGCCACGGACCTGCCGATTCCGGAGCCCGCGCCGGTGACCACCGCGGACCTTGTCTGCTCGGTTGGATGCCCAGTTAGCTCTGCGTTCATGGCCCCGCAGCGTACGGGAGGCCCGTCCATACGGACATCATCGTCCCGCCATGCGGGTGTTGTGTACGCGACAGTCGCGCGTCTTCCCCCACCACTTGCATGCCCGTGACACCAATCGTCAGGGGAGGGCCACATGACACCCGCAGGCCAGCAGGGCACAGCCGAACTACGAGCCGCCGCGAGCCATCTTGGCCGCCGCCGTTTCCTCACCGTCACGGGGGCCGCGGCGGCGCTCGCCTTCGCCACCAACCTGCCGGCCGCCGGTGCCGCGAGCGCCGCCGAGCTGGACGCGCGGAAGATCGCCGACGACCCGTTCACGCTCGGCGTGGCGTCCGGTGACCCGCTGCCCGGCTCGGTCCTGCTCTGGACCCGCCTGGCCCCGGCCCCCTACGAACCGGGCAGCGGTCTGCCCGATCAGCGGGTCACCGTCCAGTGGGAGCTGGCCCAGGACGCCCGCTTCCGACGCGTCGTCAGACGCGGTTCCGTCACCGCGCACCCCGAGTACAACCACTCCGTGCACGTCGAGGTGAACAACCTCGGCGTCGCGCGGACCTACTACTTCCGCTTCAAGACCGGCACGTGGATCAGCGAGACGGGCCGGACCCGCACCGCCCCCGGGCCCGGCAGCAAGGTCAGCTCCCTGACGCTCGCCGCGGTCTCCTGCCAGGCGTACCACGACGGCTACTTCACCCCGTACAAACACCTGGCCGAGGACGACGTGGACGTCGTCTTCCACCTCGGCGACTACCTCTACGAGTACGCGGTCAACGCGGTCGGCGGCGCCCGCAACTACACCGACCGCACCCTGCCCGCCCTCTACAACCGCGAGACGCAGACGCTGGAGGACTACCGCCTGCGGTACGCCCTCTACAAGTCCGACCCGGATTTGCGCGCCGCGCACGCCGCGCACCCCTTCGTCGTCACCTGGGACGACCACGAGGCCGAGAACAACTACGCGGACGACCTCGACGAGAACGGCAACCCGCCCGCCGAGTTCCTGGTCCGCCGCGCCGCCGCCTACCGCGCGTACTGGGAGAACCTGCCGCTGCGCAGCCCCCAGCGGCCCCAGGGCCCCGACCTCCAGCTCTACCGCCGCGTGCAGTGGGGCAAGCTCGCCCAGTTCGACATCCTGGACACCCGGCAGTACCGCTCCGACCAGGCCTACGGCGACAAGGCCCACGTCCCGGGCCCGGAGTCGGACGACCCGGCGCGCACCATCACCGGCGCCACGCAGGAGCGCTGGCTGACCGACGGCTGGCGCCGCTCGCGTGCGCTGTGGAACGTCGTGCCGCAGCAGGTCACCTTCTCCGAGCGGCGGCTCGACCTGAACGCCGAGGCGAAGCTGTCGATGGACGCCTGGGACGGCTACCGCGCGTCCCGGCAGCGGGTCCTCGCCGGGGCGAAGTCCGCCGGGATCGAGAACCTGATGGTGCTCACGGGCGACGTGCACGTCGGGTACGCCTTCGACATCAAGGCCGACTTCGACGACCAGGCGTCCAGGACGGTCGGCACGGAGATCGTCGCCACGTCGATCGCGAGCGGCAAGGACGGCGCCGACAAGCCCGCGAACTGGGACACCTACACCAAGGCCAACCCGCACCTGAAGTTCTACAACGGGCGGCGCGGATACGTGACCGTCGGTCTCGGGCAGGAATCCGCGCGCGCCGATTTCAAGACCGTCTCCGCGGTGACGACGCCCGGGGCGCCGATCACCACGGCCGCGTCCTTCGTGACGGAGGCGGGGAACCCGGGGCTGAAGCCCGCGTAGCCCGGCGGGGCGGGGGTGCGCTCACTCGCCCGGGTAGCGCACCCCGATCCGCTCCCGCACCGCGTCCAGGGTCCGCATCACCGCGAGGGTGCCGTCGAGCGGGACGAGCGGGGACTCGGTGTCGCCCGCGCGCAGCCGGTGCATGACCTCGGCGGCCTCGTGCTTGAGGCTGTCGCGGGGGCCGTGCTCGGGGACGGCGGTGAACTCCTCGGGGTCACGGCCGTCGCGGTGCAGCACGAAGCGCTCCGGGAAGAAGAAGCCGTTCGGGAGGTCGATGCGGCCCCGTGAGCCGGTGACGGAGGCGGTGACCGGGGTGCCCGCGTTGATGGAGCAGTGCAGCAGAGCGTGAGCACCGCTCTCCCAGGAGAGCAGCATGCCCGTCTGGAGATCGACGCCCTCGTCCGAGAGCGTCGCTCTCGCGCTCACCCCCGAGGGCTCCCCGAGCAGCAGCTGCGCGAACGACACCGGGTACACCCCGAGGTCGAGCAGCGAGCCGCCGCCCTGCTCCGGGTCCCGCAGCCGGTGCGAGGGAGGGAAGGGCCCGGCGAGCCCGAAGTCGGCCTGCACGGTCCGCACCTCACCGATCGCCCCGTCGTCGACCAGCGCCTTCATCCGCCGGATCAGCGGATTGCAGTACATCCACATGGCCTCCATCAGGAAGAGGCCGCGCCGCCGGGCGAGCGTCACCAGCTCCTGCGCCTCGCGCGCGTTCAGCGCGAACGCCTTCTCGCAGAGCACCGCGCGGCCCGCCTCCAGGCACAGTCCCGCCGCGGCCCGGTGCGAGGCGTGCGGCGTCGCCACGTACACGACGTCGACGCCTTTGTCCTCGGCGAGCGCGCCCCACTCCCCGTAGGCGCGCGGTATCCCGAACCGGTCGGCGAACGCCTTCGCCGACGCCTCGGTGCGCGACGCCACCGCGACGACCTCCGCGTCCGGCATGTCGAGGAGGTTCGCCGTGAACGACGCGGCGATCCCACCCGTCGCGAGGATGCCCCAGCGCACGGGTTCACGGTTGTCTTCCACCACTGGAGCCCCTGTCCGTACCGCGGAGTACCGCGGAAATGGTCTCAACCAGCACAGCTGAGCTGAGAGCATAGGTAATCGCACGCCTCATCGGGAAGGAATCCGTATGCCGGAGCACGGCAGCCGCACGACGAGCGGGTCGAACGACCCCCTCATACGGCAGTCCCGGCCGCCGGAACCGGAACCGGGCCCCGCATCCGCCGCACCCGCACCCGCCGCCGCGGCCCTCACCGCCCGGCGCCGCACCGGCCTCATGGTCACCCTCGTGCTCGGTGGCCTCACCGCGGTCCCGCCGCTCTCCATGGACATGTACCTGCCGGCGCTCCCGGAGGTCACCCGCTCGCTGCACACGTCCGCGGCGACCGCGCAGCTGACCCTCACCGCCTGCCTCACCGGCATGGCGCTCGGGCAGCTCGTCGTCGGGCCGATGAGCGACAAGTGGGGGCGGCGCAGGCCGCTGCTCATCGGGCTGCTCGTCTACATCCTCGCCACCGCGATCTGCGCGCTGGCGCCCACCGTCGAACTCCTCGTGGGCTTCCGCCTGTTGCAGGGCCTGGCGGGCGCCGCGGGCATCGTTATCGCCCGCGCCGTCGTCCGCGATCTCTACGACGGCGTGGAGATGGCCCGCTTCTTCTCCACCCTCATGCTGATCTCCGGGGTCGCCCCGATCGTCGCGCCCCTCATCGGCGGCCAGGTCCTGCGCTTCACCGACTGGCACGGCATCTTCGTCGTGCTCACGGCGATCGGCATCGCCCTGACCGCGGTGGTCTGGCGCTGCCTGCCCGAGACCCTCGCCCCGGAGAAGCGGCACAGCGGCGGCACCGTCGAGGCGCTGCGCACCATGAAGTCGCTCCTGGCCGACCGCGTCTTCACCGGGTACATGATCGCGGGCGGCTTCGCGTTCGCCGCGCTCTTCGCGTACATCTCCGCCTCGCCGTTCGTCATCCAGGAGATCTACGGGGCGTCCCCGCAGACCTTCAGCCTGCTCTTCGGCGTGAACTCCATCGGCCTGATCATCGTCGGCCAGATCAACGGCAAGATCCTCGTCGGCCGAGTCAGCCTCGACAAGGCGCTCGCCTTCGGCCTGGCGGTCATCGTGCTCGCCGCCGCCGCGCTGCTCCTGATGACCTCGGGCGTCTTCGGGGACGTCGGCCTGTTCCCCGTCGCCGCCGGGCTCTTCGTCCTGATGTCGGCGATGGGCCTCGCGATGCCCAACACCAACGCCCTCGCCCTGATGCGCACCCCGCACGCCGCGGGCTCCGCGTCGGCGCTGCTCGGCACGTCCTCGTTCCTCGTCGGCGCGATCGCGTCGCCGCTGGTGGGCATCGCGGGCGAGGCCACGGCCGTGCCGATGGCCGTCGTCCAGCTAGTCTGCGCTCTGGCGGCCATCGCCTGCTTCGCGGGGATGTGCCGCCCCTGGCAGCACTCGGCCAGGACGACTCGGGAGGGGACGGACCACTGACCGCGCCACGCCTGCTGCGCGCCGGGACGCCGGATCGCGCGGGGCTCGACACGGACGAGATGGCGGCCCTCGTACGCGAGGTGCGCGCACTGACGCGCGGCGAGCGCCCCTGGTGCTCCGGCGCCGTGGTGCTCGCCGGGCGCGGCCCGGTGATCGCCGTGGAGGAGGCGGTGGGCCGTGCGGTGCGCTACGCCGCGTACGACCCCGAGAAGGACGCGGGCGTCGAACTGCCGCCCGCCGAGCAGGTGTTGACCCGTACCGGCACCCCCTTCGACCTGGCATCGCTGACCAAGCTCTTCACGACGGTCGCCGCGATGCAGCAGCTGGAGCGCGGCACGCTCGGCATCGACGCGCAGGTCTGCGCGTACGTCCCCGAGTTCAGGGCCGCCGCCGAGCACGGCATCACGGTGCGCCAACTGCTCACGCACACCTCGGGCCTGCGCCCCGAACTCCCGCTGTACGACTGCCCGGACGACGCCGCGCGCCTCGCCGCCCTGCGCGCGGAGGCCCCGTCGGGCCAGCCGGGCGACCACCTCTACTCCGACCTGAACATGCTGCTCCTCCAGCACGTCCTGGAGCGCATCACGCGCCGCCCGCTGGACGTCCTGATCCGCGAGGGCATCACCCGGCCGCTCGGCATGGCCGCCACCGGCTTCGGGCCGCGCCCCGACGCCGCGGCCACCGAGGACCAGCGCAGGCCCTGGGCCAAGGCCGACCGGGGGATGCTGCGGGGCGAGGTGCACGACGAGAACGCCTGGGCGCTGGGCGGCGTCGCGGGCCATGCCGGGCTCTTCTCCACCGCACGCGACCTCGCGGTCTTCTGCCGCGCGCTGCTGTGCGGCGGCTCGTACGGCACGGCGCGCATCCTCGGCCCGGACTTCGTCGAGCTGATGCTGACGCCACCGGGTCTTGGCTTCGGACTCGACCAGGCATGGTTCATGGGGGAGCTGGCGGGCCGCGGCGCGGCGGGGCACACCGGGTTCACCGGGACGTCCCTGGTCATGGACCCCGCCACGGACACGTACCTGATCCTCCTGGCCAACACGGTCCATCCGCGCCGGGGGCGGGCCGACAGCGGCCCCCGGGCCCGCGCGGCCACCCGGCTGGCCCGCGCCGCCCGCTGAGGGCTCCCGCTGGGGGGGGGGCGCCCTGCGGCAGCGCTGGCTGGCGGGGGCCGTCTCGTCCGCCTCTAGAATCACGGGGTGAACGCCCCGAATTTTCCGGTAGCACCGGCCGAGACCCTGCGCACCGCCCTCGCCGGGCTCCTCGACGGGCTCGGGCCCAAGCAGGCCACGCAGGCCGTGGACCGGCTGATCGCCAACTACCGGGGCCTCACCCCCACCGACGCCCCGATCCTGCGCGACCGCGCGGACGTCGCCGCGTACGCCGCGTACCGCATGCCCGCGACCTTCGAGGCGGTGTGTTCCGCGCTCGGCGCCCTCGCGGACGCGGCGCCCGCGGGATGGGCGCCCGGCAGCCATGTGGACGTCGGCGGCGGGACCGGCGCGGCGACCTGGGCGGTGAGCGCGACCTGGGACGGCGAGCGGCCCGTCACGGTCCTCGACTGGGCCGAGCCCGCCCTCGCCCTGGGGCGTGAACTGGCCGCCGCGAACCCGTGGTTGAAGGCGGCGCAGTGGCAGCGCTCCCGGATCGGAGCGGCGCTCAGCATCGAGAGCACCGATCTCGTCACGGTGTCGTACGTCCTCAAGGAGCTGACCGAGGCCGACCGCCGGTCCCTCGTGGACGCGGCGGCGGCAGCGGCACAGCAGGCCGTCGTCATCGTCGAGCCCGGCACCCCCGACGGCTACACGCGCGTCATCGAGGCCAGGGACCGGCTGGTCGCCGCCGGCTTCCGTATCGCCGCCCCCTGCCCGCACAGCGCCGCCTGCCCCATCGTGCCCGGCGAGGACTGGTGCCATTTCTCCGCCCGCGTCAGCCGCTCGTCCCTGCACCGGAAGGTCAAGGGCGGCTCATTGGCGTACGAGGACGAGAAGTTCAGCTACGTCGCCGCCGTCCGCTTCGATGCGGCTCCCGCGCCGAAGCGTGTCGTACGCAAGCCGCAGATCCGCAAGGGCCAGGTCCTGCTCGACCTGTGCGCGGCGGACGAGACGCTGCGCCGCGAGACGGTGACCAAGCGCCACGGGCCGCTGTACCGCGCGGCCCGTGACGCGGAGTGGGGCGACGCCTGGCCGCCCCACGACGGCGACGCGCTAGGCGCGTAGCTCCTGCGTGCAGCACTTCACGCTGCCGCCGCCCTTGAGCAGCTCGCCCAGGTCCATCCCGACGGGTTCGTAGCCGCGCTCCCGCAGCGGTGCGAAGAGCCCGACCGCGGCCTGCGGGAGCAGCACGTGCAGGCCGTCCGAGACCGCGTTGAGCCCGAGCGCCACCGCGTCCGGCTCAGCGGCGATCAGCGCGTCGGGGAAGAGGCGCCGCAGGACCGCCCGGCTGCCCGGCGAGAACGCGGGCGGGTAGTACATGACGTCGTCCGTGGCGTCGTCGAGCACCGCGAGCGCCGTGTCCAGGTGGTAGTAACGGGGATCGACCAGATCGAGCCCCAGGACCGGGCGGCCGAAGAACTCCTGCGCCTCTCCGTGCGACAGGGGGCTGGCCCGGAAGCCGCGTCCCGCAAGGACGTACGAGGACGTGACGGCGAAGTCGCCCTCGCCCTCGTTGACATGGGTCGGTTCGTGGAGGTCCGTGAAGCCGTGCTCCCGGAACCACTCCAGGTGGGCGACCGCTTCGTCGCCGCGCTCGGGATAGGCGAACCGCGCGCCGAGCACACGGCCCCCGATGACGGTCGCGCCGTTCGCGGCGAAGACCATGTCCGGCAGGCCGGGAAGCGGGGTGAGCTCCTCGACGGTGTGGCCGAGCGAGCGGTAGCGGTCGCGCAGGTCCTCCCACTGGGCTACGGCCAGCGGGACGTCGACCGGTTTGGAGGGGTCCATCCAGGGGTTGATGGAGTACGTGACCTTGAAGTGTGCGGGTGAGCACATCAGATAGCGCCGGGGTGTGGCGCGACGAGGAAAACGACTCAACGAGGGCTCCTCACGTACCGCGGTGGTCAGTTACTGCCCATAGTGGGGCAGTTGCTGCCCATGGTGCGGTCTGAGGAGCCCTCGCGCTGTGATCTGAACGGGTGGTTCAGCGAGTGGTCAACCCGGGTCGGCGGACGGTCAAGACGCCGTCCACGTCCCCGTCTCACGACCGGCCGTGCGCCGGGCGTCCCTCCTGCAGCCTGCGCAGCAGCTCACGCTTCTGCGCCTGCGGGCTCAGCCCGCCGCCGACCTGGCCGCCGCGGCCCGAGCCGCGCAGCGCCTTGCGGGAGAGGTTGGTGCGCGTACCGCCCACGCCCAGCATGTTTCCTGCTCCGCCTCGCGACATCTGCGTACCTCCGGATCGAACAGCCTTGGCGAGACGGTCCGTCTCGCTTCTTCGACCACTTTGAACGAGACGGATCGTCTTGTCAAGGGTTGATGAGACGGTACGTCTCGGCTCGTTCGCTGCTACATTCGATGGCATGGTCCAGAAATCCGCCCCTGACTCCAAGCGCCGCAGCGAACGCTCGCGCCGCGCGATCTATGACGCAGCACTCGAACTCGTCTCCGAAGTCGGCTACGGAAAGCTCACGATCGAGGCGATCGCCGCCCGGGCGGGCGTGGGCAAGCAGACGATCTACCGCTGGTGGCCGTCCAAGGGCGCCGTCCTGCTCGACGCCTTCGTGGACCTGGGCGAACAGGCCCACCAAGAGGCGAGCGACAACGCGGGCCACGACCTCGCCCCGACCGAGATCCCCGACTCCGGAGACCTGGAGGCGGACCTCAAGCTCGTCATGCGGGCCACCGTCGACGAGTTCAACAACCCCAAGTACGACGCTCCTTGGCGGGCGCTCGCCGCCGAGGGCCTGCTCAACACGGAGCTCGGCGCCGAGTACGTGGAGAGGCTCCTGGAGCCCGGACTCCAGATGTACGTGAAGCGCCTGGAGATCGCCCAGGAGGCCGGCCAGGTCGCCCCCGACGTGGACCCCCGCATCGCCCTGGAGCTGTGGACGGGCCCGCTCGCCCAGCGCTGGATGCAGCGGACCGGCCCGCTCACGCACGAGTACGCCGACAAGCTCGTCGAGTACGCCCTCTACGGAATCGCGCCCCGCTGATCACCGTCCCCGGACCGGCCCCCGGCCGATCACGCGGCGTTGACCGGCCACCGCTCCCGGAGGCCGGCGGCGCTCACGCCCTTCACGCCCTTCACCGGCGTGCGCGCGAGCAGCCCCGGCCGGTCCGTGATCACGCCGTTGCAGCCGAGCCGCAGCGCCCGGTCGCGCTGGCCCGGCGTGGTCACCGTGTGCGCCCACACCCGGGGGACCCCGGAGCCGACCGCCCGCAGGAGATCCGCGTCCCGCGCCTTGTGGTCCACGTCCAGGACGTCCACGAACCCGGCCCACCGCTCGGGCCGGTCCGTGCGCATCTGCGCCTTGGAGCGCCACAGCTGCGCGAGCAGCCCCATCCGGTGCGCGCGCCACGCGACACCGGGCTCGTTGGAGTTCACGAAGACCGAGCGCGTCAGACCTCGCGCGCGGATCAGCGAGCCGAGCGTGCGCAGGCTGCGCGGATCCTTCGCCTCCAGCATCAGCACGATCCGCCCGCCGAAGCGGTCAAGGACCTCGGCGACCGTCGGCGGGCGCTCGGGGCGCCAGCTGCCGGGCAGCCCGGCGCTCGGCCGCAGCCTGACGTTCTTCCATTCGCGCAGGGTGAGCGAGCGCACCGGGCCCTTGGACGTCGTCGTGCGGTCCAGGGTCGCGTCGTGCATGGCCACGAGCGTGCCGTCGCGCAGTATCCGCGTGTCCACGTCGATGACCTGGGCCGTGCCGCGTGCGTACGCCGCCACCAGGCCGGACATGCTGTTCTCCGGCACCTCCAGGGCGCCGCCGCGGTGCGCGGTGTACGTGATGGAGGGGAGCGCCTCCACCGTCAGGGGGCCGCCGCCCCACTCGATCGGGGCGAGGGCCCCGGTGGGCGCCGCGAGGGCCAGTGTGGTGAGGCTCATGAGCCCCGAGAGTCCCGTGAGCGCAGTCCTGGTGACCATGGCGAACACGGTAGGGGCGTATATCCCCCGTTAGTACGCAATGACGCGCGATGTCACCCTGCGCCTTGCATCACCCCAGCTACCCCGGATGTGGGCTCTGGCCCCCCGAGGAGCAGGATGGTGCGACCATGGGACATGCTTCTCGGCACAAATGCGAGGTGAGGGGATAGATGGGCGCGGAGTTCGGCCGCCGTTCCGGCGGACAGAGCAGGATTTCCCAGTGGCTTCGCCGGCGTCCCCGACCGGAGGACACGGCAGGTGACGAGGCGGGCCGCGAAGCCTTGCTCGTCGCCGCGGCGGCGGCGGGCCTGCCGCTCTCACCGGCCGCGCACCCCTCCGCGTACCGATGTTCCTGTGACCGCATCGGCTGTCCCACCCCCGCCAGGCACCCCATCTCCTTCGCCTGGCAGACGCAGTCCACCACCGACCGCGGGCAGATCGAGCGCTGGGCCAGGCATCAGCCGCAGGCCAACTTCATCACCGCGACGGGAATGGTCCACGACGTCCTCGACGTGCCGGTCGCCGCCGGGCGCGAGGCGCTCGCCAGGCTGCTCGCCGACGGCATCGACGTGGGTCCCGTAGCCGAGTCCGAGGGCGTCATGGACGAGGGGCGGATGCTCTTCTTCACGCTGACGCGCGGCACCCCCGAGGACGAGGACGAGTGGTGGCCCTGCGAGCTCGACTGCCACCCCGAGACGACGAACGAACACCCGGGCTTCCGCTGGCACTGCCGTGGTTCGTACGTCCTGGTGCCGCCCGCGCGGCTGCCCGGTGACCTGGCGGTCAGCTGGATCCGGGGCCCCGAGCACGCGCTGCCGGACCCGCTGACGCTGCTGGAGACGCTCACCGACGAGTGCGCCCGTGTCGCGGGCGAGCCCCAGCACGACGTCGCCGCCTGGCCGTTGAGAGGCTGACGCCCCGCGCGCGAGGCGTTCTGTGGCTGTCGGCCGCTCTACTCGCCCTGCGCGCCCGTCAGTCCCTGGATGCGGCTCAGGAAGGTCACCTTGCCGGAGCCGGCCGGGTCGACGACGACCTGGTTGGAGACGCGCTCCAGCATCACCGACTGTTTGACCTCGCCCGTCAGGAGAGGCTTCACCTCGGGTTCGACGGTGAGGTTCACGCCCTTCGCGGCGGTCTGCTTCTCGTAGTGGTGCGTCGAGAAGAAGACCATCGCCCCGCCGTCCTGGGTGCGCAGACCCACCGGCGCGAACGCTCCGTCGTTCTTCGGCTCGTCGATGTACTGGACGGCGATGCCCCGACGCTTGGTGTTCTTGTCGCGGAACGCCTTCCACGTCGACGTGTGATCACCCGGCGCGAACGTGTCGCCGCCCGACTTCAGATACGTCGTGTACTGCTCGCCGAGGTTCTTCGGCGCCACCGCCAGGGCCTTGGAGCCCGCATCGACCGGCTCGGCCCAGCCGTCCTGGTCCTTCTTCAGCTCGGGCATCTTGTCGGGCGACACCAGGTTCAGGTACGACGCCTCCCACAGCTGGTCCGCGCTGCCCTTCGTGAAGACGAGCAGCCAGCGCAGGTCGCCCCTGCGGTTGGACTTCGTGTCCGCGACGAACCACCGGGGCCAGCCGGCCTTCTTGGGGATCGAGAACTTCGCGTCCGTCAGCTCCAGCGGCACCTGGTTCGGGTTGCCGTCCGGGTTCCGCGCGCCCTTCGACTTCAGGCCCGCCTGGTTGATGGCGCTCAGCGGGCCCGTGACCCGGGCCGCGTCCAGGGCCGGGTCGTACGCCTTCTCGGCCTTGTTGTACGCGGTGAGGAAGTCCTTCAGTGCGCGGTCGGCCTCAGCCTTCGTCGCCGACGGGACGACCTCCCGCTCCCCGTGCACCGTCACGCACCCGCTCGCCGTCACCGTCAGTACGGTCACCGTCGACGCCGCCATCGCGAACCGGACCGGCCGTCGAGACCGTCCCCGCCGCATCGGAGTGCGCTGCCTTGGAAGCCTGCTCATGCGTTGCGTTCACCTTCCCCTTCCCGGGCCCGAACCCTACCGGGGCGAAGAAGAAGGCGAGCGTCGGGACCAGGTACAGCAGCCACACCGTGACCTGGACAACCGTCGGGTCGGGCTGGAAGTTGAAGATGCCCTTCAGGAGCGTGCCGTACCAGCTGTCCGGGGGGATCGTCGCGCTGATGTCGAACGCCTTGTTCTGGAGGCCGCCGAGGAACTCCGCCTCCTGCAGGTCATGGACGCCGTACGCCAGGACGCCCGCCGCCACGACCACCAGCATGGCGCCGGTCCAGGTGAAGAACTTCGCCAGGTTGATGCGGACCGTGCCCTTGTAGAACAGCCAGCCCAGCGCGATCGCCGTGAGCAGGCCAAGGAGCACGCCGATCAGCGGGCCCGGCGTGCCGTCGTTGGACGCCCGGACCGAGGCCCAGACGAACAGCGCCGTCTCCAGGCCCTCCCGGCCCACCGCGAGGAACGCGGTGGCGACCAGGGCGGCCGTGCCCATCTGCAGCGCCGCGTCCAGTTTGCCGTGCAGCTCCGCCTTGAGATGACGGGCCGTACGCCGCATCCAGAAGACCATCCACGTCACCAGGGCGACGGCGACGATGGACAGCGAACCGCCCAGCGCCTCCTGCGCCTTGAACGTCAGCTCCTGCGAACCGAAGGTCAGCGCGCAGCCGAAGCCGAACGCGAGGGCGCACGCGACGCCGATGCCGATCCAGATGGGCTTGAGCGCGTCGCGCCGCTCCGTCTTCACCAGATAGGCGATGAGGATGCACACGACCAGGCTGGCCTCGAGGCCCTCGCGCAGGCCGATCAGGTAGTTGCCGAACATGTCTGTCAGATCCCCCTCAGCCGAACAGTGCCCGGCCCCACCAGTCGTCCTTGTCGCGGACGCCCGGCGGGATCGCGAAGACCGCTGAACCCACGTGCTGGATGTACTCGTTGAGAACGTCGGCGCGCGCCAGGCTGCGCTGCACCGGGATGAAGCCCGTGCGGACGTCCCGCTGGTAGGCGAGGAAGAAGAGCCCCGCGTCCAGGCGGCCCAGGCCGTCGGTGCCGTCCGTGAAGGAGTAGCCGCGGCGCAGGATGGTCGCCCCGTCGTTGGTGTCCGGGTGCGCGAGCCGGACGTGCGAGTCCGGCTTCATCGCCTTCAGGAACGGCTCGTCGTGCTCCTTGGCCTTGCCGACCGGAGCGCCCTCGCCCTTGTCGCGCCCGAAGATGTCCTCCTGCTCGCCGAGCGGAGTCCGGTCCCAGGTCTCGACGTTCATGCGGATGCGGCGTGCGACGAGGTAGGAGCCGCCGACCATCCAGCCGGGCCCGTCCTTCTCGCCGACCCACACGTGCTCGGCGAGCGCGGAGCCGTCCTCGCCCGAGATGTTGCGGGTGCCGTCCTTGAAGCCGAAGAGGTTGCGCGGCGTCTGCGCCCCCGGAGTCGTCGACGAGGTCTTGCCGAAGCCGAGCTGCGACCAGCGCACCGCGACCTTGCCGAAGCCGATGCGGGCGAGGTTGCGGATGGCGTGCACGGCGACCTGTGGGTCGTCCGCGCAGGCCTGCACGCACAGGTCGCCGCCACCACGGGACTTGTCCAGGTTGTCGCCGGGGAACTTGGGCAGATCGACGAGTGCTTCCGGCCGCCGGTCGCCGAGCCCGAACTTCTCGAAGAGGCTCGGCCCGAAGCCGATGGTGAGCGTGAGCCGGGACGGCTTGAGGCCGAGCGCCTCGCCGGTGTCGTCCGGCGGCGCCTCGGAGAGACCGCCGAAGGCACCCTCGCCGACCTGGTGCCCGGCGGTCATCCGCGCGGCGGCCCGCGTCCAGTCCTTCAGGAGCTGCACGAACTGCTCGCGGTCGTCCGTCTTCACGTCGAACGCGGCGAAGTGCAGCCGGTCCTGGACGGGGGTCGCGATCCCCGCCTGGTGCTCGCCCCGGAAAGCGACCGCGCCGCCCGCCGACGCGGCGGGCACCGCCTCGTCCCCGGCCCTGGCCACCGCCACCGCGCCCCCGGTGACGGCGGCGCCGAGCGCGAGCCCCGCACCGCCCCAGCCGAGGAGCGAACGCCGGGAAGGGGAGCCGGATGTGGGCTCATCGCCCGGCTCGCGGGCCGTGTCGGTGTCACGCGTGGTCTCGGTCATCGTCCCGGAACCCCCTTGCCGCTACTTGGTCGTGACGACGGCGGCGGCCAGCTTCGACAGCGGCTCCGCGAGCGCGTTGACGCCGTCCGAGAGCTCCTTGCGGTCCGCCTTGCCGACCTTGTCGTACGACGTGAACGTGTACGAGTCCGCGCCGCCGCCCTTGCGGTACTTGCCGAGCAGCTCGTCAAGGGCCGCGAACTGCTTGTCGAGCTCCTTGGTGAGCGCCGGGTCGTTCTCCGACGCGACCGCCTTGAGCAGGCCGTACGCCTTCTCCGCGCCCTCGACGTTCGCCTTGAAGTCGACGAGGTCGGTGTGCGAGTAGCGCTCCTCCTCGCCGGTGACCTTGCCGGTGGCGACCTCGTCGAGGAGCTCCTTGGCGCCGTTGGCCATGGAGGTCGGGGTGATCTCCGCCTTGCCGACGCGGTTCTGCCAGTCCAGGAGGTCCTTGTCCAGCCGGGTGGCGAGCTCCTTGTCGCGCTCCCCGAGCTTCTTGTCCTTCCACAGGGACCGCTCCAGGCGGTGCCAGCCCGTCCAGTCCTTCTCCAGGTCCTGGCCGTCCTCCAGGCCGTCCTCGCGGAGGTCCACCTTCGGGTCGATGTCACCGAAGGACTCGGCGACCGGCTCGGTGCGCTCCCAGCCGATGCGCGAGTTGGCGTACGCCTTCTTCGCGGCGTCGACGTCGCCCTCGCGGACGGCGTCGGTGAAGAGCTTCACCTTGGGCAGCGTCGCGTCGGCCTGCTCCTGCGCGTAGGCGCGGTAGTCGGCGACGGCCTTGTCCAGGCGCGGGTCGCGCTTGACGGCCTTGCCGCCGCTGACGGTGACCTTCTGGCGGATGCCGTCGCCCTTCATGCCGGGCTTGCAGGCGATCTGGTACGAGCCGGACTTCACCTCGGCGGTGAGCTTCTGCTTCGTGCCGGGGCCGATGTTCTCGCGCTCGCTGACGATGCGGTCGTCGGGGAAGAGGAGGTAGACCTCGGTGACCTTGGAGCCCTTGTTCTCGATGGCGAGCTCGACGTGCCCGGCGCTGAGCTTGGTCTTGGAGACGTCGCACTTGTCGTCGGTGGCGGTCACCTCGACGGTGTTGCCGCCGCCCTTGGCGTCGCTCTTCTCGGTGCAGCCCGTGACGGCGGTGAGCGTCGCCGCCGCGGCGATGGCGGTGACTGCAGAGAGGCGGACAGGGCGCATAGGGGCTCCAAGGCGGTTCACGGACGGTTCCGGCATGCCGGTGAGGCGGACCTAACTTAACTGAGCCTTACCTGGTCGATACCCAGCCGTCCAGTGATTCACCTCTCACCGTTCGGGGCTGCTCACAGGGGCGTCACGGCAGGGTGATGGGCACCTCATGGGGTGGTAAAGCGCAGGTCAAAAGGTGCCGTTTCAGGTCCGGACCGGAGTGATCAGCGGGGCGCCGGTCCGCGGGTGCGGGAACACCTCGACCGGCTGCCGGTAGACCTCGCTCAGGAGCTCGCCGGTGAACACGTCGGCCGGCGGGCCCTCCACGGCGAGGGCGCCGCCGTGCAGCACCGCGGCGCGGTCCGCGTACGCCGCGGCCAGCCCCAGGTCGTGCAGGACCACCACCACCGCGTCACCGGCGCCGGCCCGCTCCCGGCAGATCCGCAGAACCAGCTCCTGGTGGCGCAGATCGAGCGCCGCGGTCGGCTCGTCGAGCAGGAGGAGCGGCGCCCGCTGGGCCAGGACGCGGGCCAGCGCGACCCGCGCCCGTTCGCCGCCGCTCAGCGCGGAGAAGGGGCGGGCCGCGAACTCGCCCACCTCCGTCGAGGCCATCGCCTCACGTACGACCTGCTCGTCGTCGTCCTCCAGGGCCGTGCCCGCCCAGGGCGCGCGCCCCATCCGCACGACGTCCTCGACCGTGAACGGGAAGGACAGGGCGGCGGCCTGCGGCAGCACCGAACGCCGCAGGGCGAGTTCACGGGCGGGCCACTCCTCGGCGGGGCGCCCGCAGACGCGTACGACCCCCTCGTCCGCCGGGATGTCCGCGGCCAGCGCGGCCAGCAGGGTCGACTTCCCCGCTCCGTTGGGCCCGACCAGGGCCAGCACCTCGCCCGCGCGGGCGCTGAGGGACACCCCGGCGAGCACCTCGCGCCCGCCGAGCCGCACCACGAGCTCCGACGCCTCGGCGAGCGCGTCGCCGGGGGTGAAGGTCCCCGGCAGCGCGAGCCCGCGCCCGGACGGGAACAGCCGCTCGGCGATCCGCGTCATCATGCCCAACCCCCTTGCCTACGACGGGTCCTGCGCAACAGCCAGAAGAAGAACGGGCTCCCGAAGAGCGCGGTGAGCACCCCGAGCGGCAGCTCCGCGGGCGCCGCCACCGTCCGCGCCGCGAGATCCGCGCCGACCAGGACGACCGCCCCGCCCAGCGCACTGCCCGGCACGAGGAAGCGGTGCCCGGGGCCCGCCGCCATCCGCAGCAGATGCGGGACCAGAAGCCCGACGAACGTGATGATCCCGGCGACGGCCACGGCGGCGGCCGTCAGCAGCGCCACCACCAGGACCAGCACGAGCCGCAGCCGCTCGACGTCCACCCCCAGATGCCGTGCGGGCCGCTCGCCGAGCGCGAGCAGGTCCAGCTTCCGCGCGTACAGCGGCGCCACGGCGAGACCGGCCACCGCGCACGGCAGCACGGCGAGCACCTTGGGCCACGTGGCGCCCGCGAGCGAGCCGAGCTGCCAGAAGGTGATCTGGGTGATCTGTGCGTTGTCCGCGAAGAAGATGCAGAGCCCGATCAGCGCCCCCGCGAACGCGTTCACGGCGATGCCGGTGAGGATCAGCGTGACGACCTCCGTGCGGCCGCCGTTGCGCGAGAGGACGTACACGAGCAGGACCGTCGCGAGCCCGGCGACGAACGCGCAGACCGTCACGGTCCAGTTCCCGAAGAAGCTGAGGCCGAGCGCGATCGAGGCCACCGCGCCGACGGCCGCGCCCGCCGAGATCCCGATGACACCGGGCTCGGCGAGCGGATTGCCGAACACGCCCTGCATGAGCGCCCCCGCGCACCCCAGCGAACCGCCGACGAGCAGCGCGAGCGTCACGCGCGGCAGCCGCACGTTCCACAGGACGCTCTCGCCGACCCGGTCCAGGGCGCTCCCGCCGAGACCGATCCGGTGCTGGACGGAGCTGAGGACGTCCCCGAGGGGGATGTCGTACGCGCCGATCCCGGCGGAGAGGAGACAGAGGAGGACGAGGACGGCGGTGAGCCCGATGGTCAGGGGCACGGCCGCGCCCCTGCGGCGGGTCCGCGGAGCCGTCGGCTCCGCGTCGGCGGGCCCGGCGTTCGCGGACTTGGTCAGGACGGTCACTTCTGAGCGCCCCCGTACAACTGCTCCACCAGCGACTTCAGGACCTGGTCCGTGCGCGGCCCGTAGTTCAGGAGCACCCCGTCGTCGATCGAGACGATGCGGCGGTCGAGCCCGGCGGGGGTCTCGGCGACCCCCGGGACCTTGAGCAGCCCGTCCACGCCGTCCACGGATTCCAGCCCCTTGGACATGACCAGGATCGCGTCCGGCGCCGCCTTGGCGAGTGCCTCGCTGGTGATCGCCGTGAAGTCCTTCCTCAGGCCCGACGCCTTGCCCGCGTCGACCGCGCCCGCCGCCTCCAGGAGCGAGGCCGCGCCGGACTCCCGGCCGCCGAGCAGATAGACGGACGCGGAGCCGCGCAGGTAGAGGAAGGCGACGCGGGGCTTCTCGGTGCGGGCGGAGGCCGGGATGGACTTCCGCACCTTCGCGATGCGTTCCTGCGTACGGGACTTGAGCTCGGCGCCCGCCTTCTCGACCCCCAGCGTCCTGGCCACCGCGTCGATCCGGGGGCCCACGTCGTCGAGGCCCTTCGCCGGGTCGAACACGACCAGCGGGATGCCCGCGTCACGTATCTGGTCGATGGCCTCCGCCGGCCCCGTCGAGGTGTCCGCGAGCACGACCGTCGGCTTCAGGGACAGGACGCTCTCCGCCGAGACGTCGTGCGCACGTGTCACCACCGGCAGCTTCTTCGCCTGCTCGAAGGTCGCGGTGATGTCGCGGGCCACGACGTCCTTGCCGAGCCCGAGCGTGAAGACGATCTCGCTCAGGCTGCCGGTGAGCGGGACGATCCGGCTGGTGTCGTCGACGGTGACCTTCTTGCCGTCGGCGGAGGTGACGGTGGCGGGGAGCACGGGGTCGGGGCGGGTCTTCAGCGGCTCGACCCGGTCGGGCGCCGAGGCCGCCGCCTTCGCCTTCGGGGACGTACCGCCACCGCCGTCCGACGATGATCCACAGCCCGTGAGGGCCAGGGCGAGAACGGCGGTCCACGCGCCGGCGATACGGAGTGAGCGCGGCATACGCACCGAAGTCCACCGTCCTGTCGTGCTGTTGAGGGTCTGCTGCGGGTCTGCTGCGGGTCTGCTCTGGGTCTGCTCTGGGGCGCTTGGGGCCCGGGTGGCCGGGATGGGGGTTCCGGCCGGAGTGATCGTAGTTTAGGTTAGCCTTACCTCATTAGCCACACCTGGAGGGGTCCCATGTCGCCGTCAAGACAGGCGCGAGCCATCGCCCGCGCCGGAGCCGTGGCCGTGCTCACCGCACTCGTCGGAGCACTGCTTCCGGCGGCCACCGCGCACGCGCAGGACCGCACGGTCCAGGGCGGACGGCTCGACTGGGGCATCAAATCCTCCTTCCAGAGCTACGTCACCGGGCCGATCGCGCAGGGGAGTTCGACCTTGCGGGGCGGCGCCGCCACGGTCGGCGGCAGCCAGTTCCGCTTCCACTCGGCGAAGGGGTCGTACGACCCGGACAGCGGCGCCTTCAGCGCCGCCTTCTCCGGCGGGGTGCACTTCCTCGGGCACAAGAAGGGCGGCTCGTACGAGCTGGACCTCACCATCAGCCGCCCCACCGTCAAGATCTCCGGCGGCTCCGGCACGCTCTACGCCGACATGGTCAGCAAGGAGAAGGGCACGGGCAAGGTCACGTCCAGCGCCCAGGTGCCGCTCGCGACCCTCGGCATGTCGGGCATCGGCATGAAGGGCGGCGCGGGACCGATCGCCCTCAACAACCTCCCCGCCACGCTCACTTCCCAGGGGGCGAAGGCCTTCGCCGGGTACTACACGGCGGGCACCGAACTGGACCGGGTGAGCCTGTCGGCGGACCTCGCGGGGAAGGCGGGCCCCGGCTCCGACAAGCCGTCGAAGAAGCCGTCGCCGAAGCCCTCGAAGCCCTCGAAGTCCGAGCAGGACAAGGCGAAGGCAGGCCGGATCGAGGACGCCGCCGTCGACTGGGGCGTGCGCCGCACCTTCCGGGAGTACGTCACCGGCTCCATCGCCAAGGGCGAATGGAAGCTGTCGGCCGGCGCCCAGGACGGGGGCGCGCTCTTCCGCTTCCCCCAGGGCGAGGGGACGTACGACAAGAAGGAGCAGAGCCTCGACGCGGACTTCGCGGGCGCGGTGCGCTTCACCGGCGAGCACGGCCTCGATCTCGCCCTGAGCAAGGTCGCCGTCGAGGTGAAGGACGGCAAGGGCACGCTCTTCGCCGACGTCGACAGCAAGGGCAGCAAGGGCGGCAACGGCAGCAAGGGCGACAAGGGCGTCACGCTGAGGAAGGCCCCGCTGATCACCTTCGCGGCCGAGGAGTTGAAGCCGAAGGACGGGCTGGTCTCCCTCACCGAAGTGCCGTCGAAGCTCACCGCCGACGGCGCCAAGGCGTTCGGCGGCATGTACAAGGCGGGCTCCGCCATGGACCCGCTCTCGCTCGCCGTCGGCCTCGACGCCGACGCGAAGCTGCCCGTGCTGCCCGACCTCGGCTCGTCCGCGAGCCCGACACCGCAGGCGAAGAAGGCCGAGCCGAAGACCCAGAACGCCGCCGAATCGGCCGAATCCTCGTCGCCCGCCGTGCCGATCGGCATCGGCGCGGGCGTGGCGGTGCTGCTCGCCGCGGCGGTCGCGTTCGGGGTCGTACGCAAGAAGCGAGCGGCGGCGGACACCTCCGGTGCTCCCGGTGGTCCCGGTGCTCCCGGCTCGGATTCCTGACCTTCCTTCCCCCGTCTCTTCCCCCGTCTCTTCCCCCGTCTCTTCCCTCGTCTTTCTTCTCTCCTCTCCAACCTCCCGTTCTTCGCTGTCACCTCTCTCGTCAAGGAGAAGCCTGATCATGGCCGCCACCCGTCGTCCCATAACCCTCGCGGCAGCCGTCGCGACCGCTGTCACGCTCGGCGCGACCGCCCTGACCCTTCCGGCGCTCGCCGCCGACGGCGAAGCCGCCGCCGCGCCGAAGATGGAGCTGAAGGACGGCACGCTGGACTGGGGTTTCAAGGAGACCTTCCGCAAGTACGTCACGGGCATGGCCGCGGGCAAGATCGAGGCCACGGACGGCGCCAAGCAGGCCGCCGACAACGGCGTGTTCACCTTCACCGACGGCAAGGGCACCTACGACACCGGGACGCACGCCACCGACACCGCCTTCAAGGGCAGCGTCCGCTTCTCCTCCACGGCCCACCGCTTCGACATCAAGGTCTCCGACGTCAAGGTCCGCACCGAGGGCACGGGCGGCGCCATCCAGGCCGACATCAGCCTCAACGGCACCGCCCAGAACGACATCGACCTCGCCAAGCTCGACCTGACCGGCATCAGGCCAGGCCAGGGCGAGGGCGGCGCGATGACCTTCAAGGACATCCCGGCGACCCTGACGGCGGACGGCGCCAAGGCCTTCAACGGCATGTACAAGGAGGGCGACAAGCTCGACCCGGCCACCCTCTCGGTGAAGGCGGGCGGCGCCCCGACCCAGAAGCCGACCGAGACGCCCAAGCCGACGGACAAGCCCACCCAGACGCCCAAGCCGACCGCGAAGCCCACCGAGACCCCGAAGCCGACGGGCAAGCCCACCGCGACGCCGAAGCCGACGTCCGGCACCGAGCGGCCCGCGGGCGAGGTCCACGACGGTTCGCTCGCCTGGGGCGTGAAGGAGAGCTTCCGCCGTTACATCGAGTCCGGCGGCGGCGCCACGCTCTCCGGCGGCGCGGAGAAGAACGACAACGGCTACGACTTCCCGTACGCCAAGGGCGACGTGGACAGCGACGCGAAGAAGCTGAACGCGTCCTTCGGCGGCGCCGTCCGCTTCCAGTACAAGGCGCACGGCATCGACATGAAGTTCAGCGACATCAAGGTGGCCGCGAGCGGCGCCAAGGGCACGCTGACCGTGGACGTCACCACGCCCAAGGGCACCAACAACGACGTGAAGTTCGCGACGCTTGACCTCTCCAAGGCGTCGTACGCGGCGAAGGACGACGTCGTCGTGCTCGACAAGGTCCCGGCGGCGTTCACCGCGGCGGGCGCGAAGCAGTTCGAGAGCGAGGACGCGCCGTCCGGCTACAAGGCGGGCGACGCGATCGACCCCGTGACGGTGGCGCTCTCGGTCGCCGAGGGCGCCGAGCTTCCGGGCGGCAGCGGCGGCAGCGGCGGCACGGGTGGAGCCACTGACTCCGGTACCACCGGCGGGGGTTCGTCCGACCTCGGCGGTGGCGGCTCGGTCGGCGGCGGTACGGGGGGCTCGCTGGCGTCCACCGGTTCGTCGGTGCCGACGGGGGCGCTGCTCGGGACCGCGGGGGCGATCGCCGCCGCGGGCGCCGGTGCGGTCTTCGTGGCTCGCCGCAGGGCTTCCTGACCCCTCGGGATGTTTGAATGCCCGGATGACGCAACTGCCTTCGGACCTTCCTGACGGCCTCGACGTACTCCGGGTGTTCTGCGGGCCCGACGGCCGGCACGGCAACGAGCTGGGTGTCGTGCGGGACGGGGCCCGCGTTCCGGGTCGGGGCGAGCGGCAGGAGATCGCCGCGAAGCTCGGCTTCAGCGAGACGGTGTTCGTCGATGACCCCGAGCGCGGGGTCATCGACATCTACACCCCTACGCTGCGGCTGCCCTTCGCCGGGCACCCCTGCGTGGGGACGTCCTGGCTGCTGGACGTGCCCGAACTGGTCACGCCCGCGGGGGTGGTGGAGGCCCGCCAGGACGGGGAGTTCAACTGGATCGCCGCGCGGCCGCAGTGGGCGCCGGCCCGCGTCCTGCGCGCGTACGGCACCCCGGCCGAGGTGGACGCCCTCACGGTGCCCCCGCCGGGGGAGTGGATCTACGCGTGGGCGTGGGAGGACGAGGCGGCGGGCCGGGTGCGGGCGCGGGCCTTTCCGGGACGCGACGACGGCATCCGGGAGGACGAGGCCACAGGGGCGGCGGCACTGCTCCTGACGGAACAGCTTGGCCGAGCACTCAACATCACCCAGGGCCAAGGCTCACAGATCCTCACGGCGCCCGCGCCGGGTGGGTTGATCGAGGTGGGGGGACGGGTGCGGCTGGGCGGGACCTGAGGCCCCGCCCCTTTCAGCCCGTCCGGCGTGTGAGGAGGGGTCTGTGGGAAGGGGCGGGGTTGGGGAAAGCCCCGCAGGGGCCGCCTACGCCGACAGCGGGAACTCGTCCCCCAGCTCGCGGAACACCCCCGTGTTCAAAGCGAAGGCGCGCTTGCACTCGTCCACGATCCGCTGCCGCTCCAGCTCATCGGGAACCACCTCTCCCAGCCCGTCGAGCAACTCCCGGTAACCCCGCTTGAACGCGGCCGGGTTGGAGATTCCCTCGAAGACGTAGAAGCGGACCCCGTCGCCCTTCCGGGCGAACCCCCACGTCTGCTCCGCCTTGCCACGGATGATCTGGCCGCCGGAGAGGTCGCCCAGATAGCGCGTGTAGTGGTGGGCCACATACCCTCCCGGCCACTCCTGCGCGCACTCCGCGACCCGCGCCGCGTACGCCGCCGTGGCGGGCAGGGGAGTGGCGGCCGACTTCCAGCCCGCGCCCCGCAGATGCGTGAGGTCCCGCTCCAGTTCCGCGACGCGCAGCAGCTCCGGCTGGATGAAGGGCCCGGCCACCGGATCGTGCTTCAGTGCCTCGGCGCCCTCCTCGAGGGCGCGGTACACGAACCACAGCTGTTCCGTGTAGCGCGCGTACGCGTCGACGCCGAGCCTGCCGCCGAGCAGGTCGCCCATGAACGTCGAGGTCTCCGCCTCCGTGTGCTGCTCGTGCGAAGCGGTGCGGATCACCGTGGAGAACGGATCCATGAGGGACCTCCGAAGCCGAAGAAAGCCGAAGAAAGGCGGGAACCAGTACGACCGCTACCGATCATCCAAGTTAGGCTTACCTAAGTCAACTGGTTCCCGACGTCCTGTCGGTAAAGAGCTACCCGCTCGGAGCTCAGGGAAGCGTAAGGATCTCCGCCCCGCTGTCCGTCACCACGAGGGTGTGCTCGAACTGCGCGGTCCGCTTGCGGTCCTTCGTGACGACCGTCCAACCGTCCTCCCACATGTCGTACTCGTACGTGCCGAGCGTCAGCATCGGCTCGATGGTGAACGTCATGCCGGTCTTGATCGTCGTCGTCGCGTGCGGGCTGTCGTAGTGCGGGACGATCAGGCCGGAGTGGAAGGACGTGTTGATGCCGTGGCCGGTGAAGTCGCGCACGACGCCGTAGCCGAAGCGCTTGGCGTACGACTCGATGACACGGCCGATGATGTTGATCTGGCGGCCGGGCTTGACCGCCTTGATGGCGCGGTCGAGGGACTCGCGGGTCCGCTCCACGAGGAGCGTGGACTCCTCGTCGACGTCCCCGACCAGGTACGTGGCGTTGTTGTCGCCGTGCACACCGCCGATGTACGCGGTCACGTCGAGGTTGATGATGTCGCCGTCGTTCAGGACGGTGGAGTCCGGGATGCCGTGGCAGATGACCTCGTTGACGGAGGTGCACAGCGACTTCTTGAAGCCGCGGTAGCCGAGCGTGGACGGGTAGGCGCCGTGGTCGCACATGTACTCGTGGGCGACGCGGTCCAGCTCATCGGTGGTCACCCCGGGAGCGATGTGCTTGGCGGCCTCGGCCATCGCGCGCGCGGCGATACGGCCCGCGGTGCGCATCAGCTCGATGGTCTCGGGGGTCTGCACCTCTGGCCCCGTGTACGGGGTGGGCGCGGGTTTCCCCACGTACTCCGGGCGCCTGATGTTTCCCGGAACGGGACGGATGGGGGAGAGCTCCCCTGGGACGAGCAGTGACTGGCCAGACATGCCAGCGAGTCTAACCAGCGGTGGTGGGGCAGCATGGCGGGAGAGAGAGGAGCAGACCATGCCACTGTTCAAGAAGCGGACCGTCGGTAAGCCAGGCGAGTGGTACTACTGCCTGGAGCACAAGAAGGTCGAGGAAGGCCCCGACTGTCCCGGCAAGGACCGCTTCGGGCCCTACGCCTCCCGCGAGGAGGCCCAGCGGGCCATGGAGACCGCAGCCGAGCGGAACCTGGAGTGGGAGACCGACCCGAAGTGGCACGACAAGGACCCCCGGGGCGGGAGCGGGGGCGGCGCCGCCTGACCCGCCGCCGGGGGGGGCGTCGGCCGTCCGGTCCCGCCACCGGGGCGCGGCCCGTCACCCGGCGGCGGACACCTCGGACACCTCCCGGCGCCGGACCGCGTCCTCGTCCGTGCTCGCGTCGTACGACAGGAGCTTCGGCAGCACCGCCGTCAGCGCGGCGACCGAGGCCACGCAGGCGAGGCCGCCCGACCAGACGGCGGTGCGGGTGCCGGTCCAGCCGGCGGCCGCCCCCGCGCGGACCTGGCCCAGCTGCGGGCCGACGCTGTAGGAGAGCACCTCGATGCCGGCGAGCCTGCCCCGCAGCTCGTCCGGGATCGTCTGGTTCCAGATCGTGGAGCGGCCGAGCCCGCTGAGCATGTCGCCCGCGCCCGCGAGCGCCAGGCAGACCAGGACCAGCCAGACGTCGGCGAACCACCCGGCCGCCGTGATCGCGAGCCCCCATCCCGCCGCACCGAACACGACGAGCAGCCCGTGCCGCCGCACCCGTGACGTCCATCCGCTGGTCAGGCTGAGCAGCAGCGAACCGACCGCCCCCGCCGCGTACATCAGGCCGAGCGACCACTCCGCGGCGAGATCCTCGGCGAGGAACGGGAAGATCGTGTTCGGGAAGGCGAAGAACATCGCCACCATGTCGATCGCGTACGTGCCGAGCAGCACCGGCCGCGACCACGCGTACCGCGCGCCTTCCGCGAGGCCCCGCAGGGACGGCTTCTCCGCGTCGTGCGCGGGAGGAGCCGGCTGGATGCGGGCGCACAGGGCCACGGAGAGGGCGAAGGAGACCACCGTGATCGCGTACGCGGGTGCGTGCCCGGCGTAGGCGACGACCAGGCCCGCAAGCGAGGGGGCCGCGATCGCGCCGACGTTCCAGCGCAGCGAGTTGAGCGCGGCGGCGGCCGTGAGCTGGTCGTGCGGCACGATGCGCGCCATCAGGGAGTCCAGCGCGGGGCGCTGGAGCCCGGCGAGCGCGGAGACGCCCGCGGCCACCACGTACAGCGGCCACAGCAGCGGCTCCGGGAGCAGCGCGTTCACCAGGAGCACCGCCGCAAGCAGGCCGAGGCCCGCCTCGGTCAGGAGGATCACCTTGCGGCGGTCGACCGCATCGGCCAGCGCGCCTCCGTACAGCCCGAAAACGATCAGCGGCACCAGCTCGACGGCACCCATCGCCCCGACGGCGAGCGGCGAGTCGGTGAGGTCCTTGATCTGCAACGGCAGCGCGACCAGGGCCATGAAGCTGCCGAAGGTGGTGACGAGCCCCTGGACCCAGAGCAGCCGGAAGTCACGCGTGGAGCGCCAGGGGGAGAGATCGGGCAGTACGGATGAGATGGACACGAGCATCCATGCTCAGCGCGGAGAGAGGTGGGGGCAACTGATTTCTCCGGGGCAATCGGGTGGGTGGGCGGGAAAGATCCGCCGCGCAGCGGCGGCTCTGGGCAGGTGCTACCACCGCGCCGGCGGCGGAGCCGTCAGCTGGTCGGCCAGGCGGGACAGCCGGTCACGCAGCCGCTTGCGGCCCCGCGCCGCGGGGAGCGAGTTCTCGCCCGCCGCCGCGCTCACCAGGTGCTGGACCATGTCCAGGTCGAGGTCGGGCGACTCCGGCACGGGCAGGGCCTCGTGCGCCATGGCCCGCAGATCGCCGTGCCCCGAACCCAGGGCCAGCACCGTCGCCCCCGCCGCGCGGGCATCGTGCACCCGCTCCAGGAACGCGGCGCCCGGCGCCGCCGCGGGCGTGTCCGGAGCCACCACGAGCAGCGTCTCGCCGCGTCGCGCCGCCTCGATGCGGCCGAGGCCCGTCGACAGGTGCGCGGGGTCTCCCTCGCGCACCCGGTGGCGTACGAGTGTCGGCGTCAGTTCCGGGGTGCCGGACCAGGCGGCCTCGTCCACGAGGTGCGCGGCCAGGTGCCACGGCTCGTACTCCTCCGTGCCCACCAGGAGGAGTCCGCCGCCGTGCGGCACCACGGAGGACCGCAGCGTCCCGGCGAAGCGGCGCGTCGCGCCCACCCACTCGGTTCCGGCGAGCACTTCGCGAAGGAGCGCGACCCGTACGGCGTCCATGGGGTCGCATCCTGCCTCAACGAGCGAGTCGTCAAGCGGAGTTCACCGGGAATTCGCCCGGGGTGGGGACGGACCGGGGATGGCTGATGAGACAACTGTTCCCTTCCGCGCCGGACGCGAGGGCTACGCGAGCTTCCGCATCCCGGCCGTCGTGGTCACCGGCTCCGGTTCCCTGCTCGCCTTCTGCGAGGGGAGGGTCGGCTCGCAGGAGGACTTCGGCAACATCGACGTGGTGCTGAAGCGGTCCGGTGACGGCGGCCGGACCTGGGGGCCGCTCCAGGTCGTCGCCCAGAACGGCGTCCACCTCGCGGGCAACCCCGCCCCCGTCGTCCTCGACACCGGCCGCATCCTCCTCGTCCACGTCCGCAACGCCGCCTTGGCGACCGAGGACGCCATCCGCCGCGGCACGGTCTCCGCGGCGAACGGACGGCGGATCTGGGTGCAGCACAGCGACGACGACGGGCTGACCTGGTCGGCTCCCCGGGAGATCACCGGCCAGGTCAAGAAGGCGAACTGGCGGTGGTACGCGACCACTCCCGGCCACGCGCTGCAGATGAGCACGGGCCGGGTCGTCGTGCCCGCCAACCACTCCCTGCCGCCGACCGGCACGGACAACGGCACCGAGGGCAAGTACAACGGCGGGCACTGCCTGCTCAGCGACGACCTCGGCCAGACCTGGCGCATCGGCTACATCGACGACAACACCAACGGCTATGTGAACGTGAACGAGACCACCGCGGCCGAACTCCCCGACGGGCGGCTCTACTTCAACACCCGCAACGACTCCCCGGCCCCCGGCACCCGCGCCGACGCCCACTCCGTCGACGGCGGCCGGCGCCTCGTCAAGCCCTTCCGGCCGCAGGCCGGGCTCGTCGGTCCCGTCGTCGAATGCAGCGTTCTGCAGCTGCGTACGCCGGACGTGCTGCTGTTCTCCGGGCCCGCCGACCCCGGCTTCCGCGCCCTGATGACGGTGCGCCGCAGCCGCGACGGCGGCACCACGTGGCAGGACGCGTACACCGTGGACGGGCTGCCCGCCGCGTACTCCGATCTCGTACGCGTCGACGACGCGACCGTCGGACTCCTCTACGAGACGGGTGACTTCAGCGCGTACGAGACCATCACGTTCCGGCGGATACCGGTGGCCGCGCTGGCCTGAATCGGGCGCCGGTGGGGCGCCGTCCGTGCGGTGAGTAAGGTCGGCTGCATGACCTCTAACGACAGTGTGCAGAAGCCTCCGGCCAAGGATCCCTGGGAGCTGCCCGACGTCTCCGGGCTCGTCGTCGGCGTACTCGGCGGCACCGGGGACCAGGGCCGCGGCCTCGCCTACCGGCTGGCCCGCGCGGGCCAGAAGGTGATCATCGGCTCCCGCGCGGCCGAGCGGGCGCAGACCGCCGCCGACGAGCTCGGCCTCGGCGTCGAGGGCGCCGAGAACGCGGAGTGCGCGCGGCGCAGCGACATCGTGATCGTCGCCGTGCCGTGGGACGGGCACGGCAAGACCCTTCAGGCGCTGCGCGAGGAGCTGAGCGGCAAGCTCGTCGTCGACTGCGTGAACCCGCTCGGCTTCGACAAGAAGGGCGCCTACGCCCTGAAGCCCGAGGAGGGCAGCGCCGCCGAGCAGGCCGCCGCCCTGCTGCCGGACTCCCGCGTCACGGCCGCCTTCCACCACCTGTCGGCCGTCCTGCTCCAGGACCCGGCCGTCGAGGAGATCGACACCGACGTGATGGTCCTGGGCGAGGCCCGCGCCGACACGGACATCGTCCAGGCGCTCGCCGCGCGGATCCCCGGCATGCGGGGCGTCTTCGCGGGGCGCCTGCGCAACGCGCACCAGGTGGAGTCCCTCGTGGCCAACCTGATCTCCGTGAACCGGCGGTACAAGGCGCACGCGGGGCTGCGCGTGACCGACGTCTAGGGCGTAGCGGGCATGGGGGACACTGGTGGGCGGACGCCGCTTCCCGCGACCGGCCGCTCAGCACCCGGACCTACCCCCGACAGGAGCCGACCCCCATGCCCCGCCTCGCTCTCTACGCCCTCACGGTCTGCGCCCTCGCCGTCGTCGCGGCCGTGGTCTCCTTCGTCCAGGGCTACTGGATCGGCGTCGTCTGGGTGCTGCTCGCCGGGCTCTCGTCGAACATGGCGTGGTACTACCTGCGCCGCGCGAAGGCCGAGCGGGACGCGTCGCGCGCCGCTACGGGCTGAGCGTGCAGTACTGGCTCGGGTCGCCGTCCCAGAAGCGGTAGAAGTCCCGGCCGCAGTACGTCTCCAGGTCGTACACGCCAAGACCGCGCAGGATCGCGTCGATCGCGTCGAAGAAGGCGCCGTTGACCTCCGGGATCCACAGGATGCCGAAGACGGCGAGCAGGCCGAACGGCGCGAACGGCTCCACCTGGCGGCGGATCTTGTGCGAGAGCCAGGGCTCGATCACGCCGTAGCCGTCCAGCCCCGGGATGGGCAGCGAGTTCAGGATCGCGGCCGTCACCTGGAGCATGGCCAGGAAGGCGAGCGCGAACCGGAAGGTGTCCGGGACGCCGGAGAGCGCGTCGAGCCAGAAGGGCGCGGTGCACACGATCGCGAAGAGCACGTTCGTGAGCGGCCCCGCGGCCGAGATCAGGCTGTGCTTCCACTTGCCCCGGATGCGGCCCCGCTCGATGAAGACGGCGCCGCCGGGCAGGCCGATGCCACCCATGATCACGAAGAGCACCGGGAGCACGATGCTGAGCAGCGCGTGCGTGTACTTGAGCGGGTTGAGGGTCAGATAGCCCTTCGCGCCGATGGAGATGTCGCCGCTGTGCAGGGCGGTGCGCGCGTGGGCGTACTCGTGCAGACAGAGCGAGACGATCCAGGCAGCCGTCACGAAGAGGAAGACGGCGAGGCCGGGATTGTCCGCGAATCCCGTCCAGGTGGCCCAGCCGGAAACCGCGGTGACGGCGGCGATCCCCAGGAAGACGGGGCTGATCCGCCGGTCGCTGCGTCGGGTGGGAGCGGTGGTCATGGGGCGGGGCTCCTGGATCTGGCGGGCCGGTTGTCGTACGGGACCGTACCCCGGCGTACGGCGAAAACGTCTCGCACTCGGTGGGGAGTTCCAGGGAGGGTGGGGGCATGGCGCTGTGGAACGTGATGTACGACGACCGGCGGATGGAATGCCGCGGGAGGCCGTTCGCCGTGGGGGACGAGGTGGCGTGGCAGCCAGTGGCTGCGCCCGGTGGAGGAGTGCCCCGAGGTGCCGGCGGAAGGCGGATGAACAGGGGGCTCCCGCGCCGCTGACAGACTGACGTGCAGGCCGTCCGGCGTCCGAGGACGACTCGGCGAAGCCGGTGACCGGCCGTGCGCCGGAGCCCCGCGCAGCGGCCTGCACCGCCCCTCACCCCCACCGGAGACAATGGACCCCGTGCGCTATCGCATTCTCGGCACCACCCAGGCATTCCACGCCGACGGCACGGCCATCGCCGTCGGCGGCTCAAGGCTGCGCGCACTCCTGACGGTCCTCGCCCTGCGCGTGCCCCGGCCCGTCCCGGCCGCCGCACTCGTCGACGAGGTGTGGGGCGGCGACCCGCCCGCGGACACGTCCGGCGCGCTGCAGGCCCTGGTGGGCCGCCTGCGCCGGGCCATCGGCGCCGAGGCGATCGCCTCGGCCGACGGCGGCTACCGGCTGCGCGCCGCACCGGACGACATCGACCTGTACCGCTTCGACCGCCTCGCGGGCGAAGGCACGAACGCCCTGGCCGACGGCGACGCGGCCAAGGCCGCGGCGATCCTCGACGACGCGCTGGCCCTCTGGCAGGGACCTCCGCTCGCCGACCTCCCGGACCGCACCGCGGAGGCGGCCCGCTGGGAGGCCCGCCGCCTGGAGGCCCGCCGGGCCGCTCTGGCCGCCGCGCTCGCCCTCGGCAGGGCCGAGCAGGTGCTGCCCGAGCTCGCCGCCCTGTGCGACGGCCACCCCCTCGACGAGCCGCTGCAGGCCCTGCGGCTGCGGGCGCTGCGCGACGCGGGCCGCCCCGCGCAGGCGCTCGCCGCCTACGACGGAGTACGCCGCCTCATCGCGGACCGCATCGGCGCCGACCCGGGACCCGAACTCCGCACCCTCCACGAGGAGTTGCTGCACGGACAGACCCCGCACTCCCCGCGCCCGCCCGCCACGCCGGTCCGCCCGCCGGAGAGACCGCAGGGCAACCTGCGGGCCAGGCTCACCTCCTTCGTCGGCCGCGAGAGCGACATCGAGGCGATCCGGGGGGACCTGGCGCGGGCCCGCCTCGTCACGCTGCTCGGGCCCGGCGGCGCCGGCAAGACGCGGCTCTCCCAGGAGGCCGCGGAGGCCTACGCCGGCGGCGTGCCCGACGGCGTGTGGCTGGCCGAACTCGCGCCGGTCGAGGACCCGGACGCGGTGCCGGAGGCGGTCCTCACCGCGCTCGGCGCCCGCGAGACGGTGCTGCGCGGCGCGGGCGCCGAAGAGCTGCGCGCGGCGTCGGAGTGGCACGGCGACGACCCCGTCGTACGCCTCACCGAGCACTGCGCGCAGCGCCGCATGCTCCTGATCCTCGACAACTGCGAGCACGTCGTCGACGCCGCGGCCCGCCTCGCCGACCGCCTGCTCGCGCACTGCCCCGGCCTCACGGTCCTGGCCACGAGCCGCGAACCCCTGGGCGTTCCGGGGGAGTTGCTGCACCCCGTGGAGCCGCTGCCCGAGCCGATCGCGCTGCGTCTGCTCGCGGACCGGGGCGCGGCGGCGCGGCCGGGCTTCCGCATCGAGGACGACCGGTCGGCGGCGGCCGAGATCTGCCGCCGCCTGGACGGCCTGCCGCTGGCCATCGAGCTGGCCGCGGCCCGCCTGCGCATGCTCACCACCCGGCAGATCGCCGACCGCCTCGACGACCGCTTCCGGCTCCTGACGAGCGGCGCCCGCACGGTCCTGCCGCGCCAGCAGACCCTGCGCGCGGTGGTCGACTGGTCCTGGGACCTCCTGGACACCGCCGAGCGCACCGTCCTGCGCCGCCTCTCCGTCTTCGCGGGCGGCTGCGACCTGGCCGCCGCCGAAGCGGTGTGCGGGGCGCCCGCCGCGAGTGCCACGGCCGGTGACGGCGCGGGGCCGCGGCCGCTCGACGTCGCCGACGTGCTCGGCTCCCTCGTCGACAAGTCCCTTGTCGTCGCCGCCCCTTCGCCGCAGGGCGGCATGCGCTACCGCCTCCTGGAGACCGTGGGCGAGTACGCGGGGGAACGGCTCGACGAGGCAGGTGACCGGAGCGTCGCCGAACGGGCCCACCTGGTGTACTTCCGGGAGTTCGCCCGGCTCACCGAACCGCGGCTGCGCGGCGGCGGCCAGCGGGAAGCCGTCGAAGGCCTCGAGGTCGAGTACGAGAACCTGCGCACCGCGCTGCGGCACGCGGTCGCCGCCCGGGACGAGCAGGAGGCGCTCTGCCTGGTCCTCTCGCTCTCCTGGTTCTGGACGATCCGCGACCTGCGCATCGAGATCCGCAACTGGTCCCGTGACGTCGTCGCCCTGGGACCCGATCCCTTCGAGCGCCCCGTCACCCCGGTGGAACCGCTCTACGAACGCTGCACGGACAGCCCGCCGCCGATGCGCCCCGAGGTGCTCGAAGAGGCGCGGCGCGGCGTCCACCTCATCCAGCTCTCCTGCATGGACATGAACCTGGAGGCGTGGCAGACCCCCGAGGCCCTGGAGAAACTGGCGGGCATCCGGGAGGCGTACCGGCCGGGCCTTCCGCAGACCTGCTGGTCGCCGGGGAGCCTGTGGTTCTTCGCGGTGCTGCTCGACGGGAACATCGACCAGCTGTACGCCATCATCGACGCGACCATCGCCACCTGCCGCGAGCGGGGCTACGACTGGGAGCTCGCCGCGTCCTTGCAGCAGCGCGCCAACATCCGCGCCAACCGGGCCGACTGGGCCGGTGACGCCCGCCGTGACGCCGACGAGTCCCTGGAGATCTTCACCCGGCTCGGCGACGTGTGGGGCATGGCCGAGGCGCTCTCCTCGCGCGGCGAGGCCCATGAGCGGCGCGGCAGGTACACCCTCGCCGCCGAGGACTTCGGCGCCGCCATCGAGCACGCGGAGCGGCTCGGCGCCCCCGCGCAGGTGAACGTGCTCACCGCCCGGCTCGGGGCGGTCCTGGCCGAGGCGGGCGAAGTGGCCCGGGGCGAGGAACTGCTCTGGTCGGTCATGGAGCACGACGGCAAGGGTTCGAGCGAGTCCATGCCCGCCGCCCGCTTCTTCCTCGTCGACCTGCTCGGCCGCACGGGCCGCACCGCCGAGGCGCGCGAGCAACTCCAGCTCCTGCGGGAGGAGTTCAAGGCCGTCGAGTTCGTCATCTTCGAGGGTTTCATGCTGGGCGCCGAGGCCTGGCTCGACACCGTGGACGGCCGTCACGCCGAGGGCCTGGTCACGGCGCGCGCCGCGCTCGACACGTCCCTCGACCCGCTGACCAAGATGATGGCGCCGCAGATGACCTCCGTGCACCTCACCGTCGCCGCCCGAGCCCTGGCCGCGCTCGACGGCGGCCGGCACGCCCACGACGCCGCGCGGCTGATCGCCGTCGCCCGCCGTGAGCTGCCGCCCGGTCACATCGCCCCCGCCGCGGAGCGCGAGATCCACACCGCCGCCGTGGAGTCGGCGCGCGGGGCCCTGGGTGACGCCGCGTACGAAGCCGCGTACGCGGAAGGCGGCAGCCTCTCCGTGGAGGAGGCCGCCGCCCTCTGCGACAGGCACATCAACGACGTCTAGCGGGTCCGCGGTCAGCTCTTCGTGCGGAACTTGTGGATCGCGACCGGTGCCATCACCACCGTGAGCACCACCGACCAGCCGACCGTCACCCAGATGTCGTGCGCGACCGGGCCGCCCACCATCAGGCCGCGCGCGGAGTCCGCGAGCGAGGACAGCGGGTTGTAGTCGGTGAACGCCTGGAGCCAGCCGGGCATCGACTGTGTCGGCGCGAAGATCGACGAGCCGAACTGCAGCGGCATCAGGACCAGGAAGCCCATCGCCTGCACGGACTGGGCGCTCTTCAGCGAGACGCCGAGGACCAGGAAGATCCACATGATGGCCGAGCCGAAGAGGGCGGACAGGCCCACGGCGGCGAACAGGCCGCCCCAGTTGGTGATGTCGAAGCCCACCAGGACACCGACGACCATCATGACCGCCGTCGCGACGAGCATCCGCATCAGCTCCACCACGATCTTGGCGAAGAGCACCGAACCCTGGCCGATCGGCAGGGTGCGGAAGCGGTCCATGATGCCGTTCTGGAAGTCCTGGTTGAAGCCGGTGCCGACGGCCATGGCGATGTTCATGCTCATCATCGCCATCATGCCCGGCACCACGTACTGCACGTACTGGTCCTGACCGCCGCCGAGCGCCTGGCCGATGGAGCCGCCGAAGACGTACACGAACAGGAGCGTGAAGATGATCGGCATCAGGATCGCGTCGAGCATCGACTCCGGGTCCTGGCGGATCCAGAGCAGATTGCGGCGGACCAGGGCGCTGGTGTGGCGCACGTGGTCGCGGAGCCCGATGCGGGCGTCGGCCTCTCCCTGGTGGAGGGGCGGCGTGAGAGTGGTGCTGCTCATACGGCAACCTCCTCGAGTTCGGGGCGGACGTCCTGCGGGGCGCTGGCCTTCTGGCCGGTGATGGAGAGGAACACCTCGTCCAGGCTGGGCAGTTCGGTGGCGATCGAGCCGATCGTGATGCCGCGCGCGGTGACCGCGCCGACCACGGCGGTGAGCTGCTCGTCGCTGAGGATCGGCACCAGGACCGTGCCGGACTCGGCGTCCACGGTCGAGCTGGCGAGGCCGGTCAGGCCCATGCCGTCGAGCGCGCCGGCCAGCGGGCGCAGCTCCAGCGGGTCGGCCGGGCGGATGCGCAGGGTGCGGCCGCCGACCTTCGCCTTCAGCTCGTCGATGCCGCCGTTGGCGATGACCTTGCCGCGGTCGATGACCGTCAGCTCGGAGGCGAGCTGCTCGGCCTCCTCCATGTACTGGGTGGTGAGCAGCACGGTGACGCCGTCGCCGACCATGCGCTTGACCTCGGCCCACACCTCGTTGCGGGTGCGGGGGTCGAGGCCGGTGGTGGGCTCGTCCAGGTAGAGGACGGAGGGGCTGCCGATCATCGACGCCGCGAGGTCGAGGCGGCGGCGCATGCCGCCGGAGTACGTCTTGGCGGGGCGGTTGGCCGCCTCGGTGAGGGAGAACCGCTCCAGCAGGGCGTCGGCCCTCGACCTGGCCTCCTTGCGGGAGAGGTCCAGGAGCCGTCCGATCATGTAGAGGTTCTCGCGCCCGGAGAGCTTCTCGTCCACGGATGCGTACTGCCCGGTCAGGCCTATGACCCGGCGGAGCTGGCGGGGCTGCCTGACGACGTCGTAACCGGCCACGAAGGCGGAGCCGGAGTCCGGGACGACGAGGGTGGAGAGGCAGCGTACGAGGGTGGTCTTGCCGGCGCCGTTCGGGCCGAGCACGCCGAGGACGGTGCCCTCGCGTACGTCGAGGTCAACGCCGTCCAGTGCTTTGGTCTCGCCGTAGTGCTTGACCAGTCCCCTCACGGTGACGGCGCTTCCGGCGCCGCCGGGGGTGTTGTCGATTCGCTTCATGCCGCAAGACTGTCAGCCGCCACCGACAAACCACCGACAGAGCGCCTACACCTGGGCGGTGGGCCGGATGCGGTGCCTTCCCGCCCCCGGGGGCGGCCCCCTGCGGGGCGGCTTCGACCGCTCGCTTCCCGTCGCGGCGGACCCGCTCCCCCTCCCGCCCGCTCCGCGGCGGATCTCTCCCACCCACCCGTTACCCCGGGGTAACGGGTGGGTGGGTGGGAGACATCGCCGCGAAGCGGCGGACAGGAAGACCCGCAGCCGGCCGGAGCCAGAGCCGACGACAGGAGCAGGACCTCGCCCCCCACGCCCCCCCCGGCGAGGAAAAAGCGGACAGCCCGTCGACGGGGGAAATCGACGGGCTGCCGGTGGTGCCGCTGTGGCTCTAGTGGACCGAGTGCTCCGCGGCGGGGAACGTGCCGCCCACCACGTCTTCCGCGAACGCCTTGGCCGCGCCGCTCATCACGCCCCGCAGATCCGCGTACTGCTTCACGAAGCGCGGCATCTTGCCGCCGGTCAGGCCCAGCATGTCCGTCCAGACCAGGACCTGCGCGTCGCAGCCCGCGCCCGCGCCGATCCCGACCGTCGGGATGTGCAGGGAGCGGGTGACCTCGGCCGCCAGCTCCGCGGGGACCAGCTCCAGGACCACCGCGAACGCTCCCGCGTCCTGCGCGGCCTTCGCATCGCTCAGGAGACGGTGCGCCGCCTCGTCGCCGCGGCCCTGCACGCGGTAGCCCATCGTGTTCACGGACTGCGGCGTGAGGCCGAGGTGGGACATGACGGGGATGCCGGAGGAGACGATCAGCTCGGTCTGGGGGAGCGAGCGTTCGCCGCCCTCCAGCTTCACCGCGCCGACCCCGGCCTCCTTGACCAGACGCGTCGCCGAGCGAAGGGCCTGGACGGGGCCTTCCTGGTACGACCCGAAGGGCAGATCGCCGACGATCAGGGCGCGCGACGTGCCCCGTACGACGGCCGCGGACAGCATGGTCATCTCGTCGAGGGTGACGGGCACGGTCGTCTCGTACCCGAGGTGGCAGTTGCCCGCCGAGTCGCCGACCAGCATCACGGGGATGCCGGACTCGTCGAAGACGGACGCGGTCATCGCGTCGTACGCGGTGAGCATGGGCCACTTCTCGCCCCGCTCCTTGGCGGCGGCGATGTCCCGCACGGTGATGCGCCGGGTGCTCTTGCCTCCGTACAGCGCCTTGCTGCTGTCGGTGGACTGGCTCGCGGCGGACCCCGCAGGCTGGTTCTGGGCAGCCGAAAGTTGCGTCATCGCAACGGCTCCTTCTCTTATCTCGAGGCGCCCTGACGGCGTCCCCGGATCACCTCCATGGTGGCATCGCGTGCCGCCCGGCGGCTAGTGGACCCTTCGGTAAAGTCTTTACAATACGAGACGGTCTCGTATCGAAATGGCTCTAGGGTGGAAGCCATGACTACTCCCGCCGTCACCACCCCACGCATACCGGAAGCCGTCCACCGGCGCCGTTGGGCGATCCTCGGCGTCCTGATGCTGAGCCTGCTGATCGTGGTGCTCGACAACTCGATCCTGAACGTCGCCATCAAGACGATCTCGACCCCCGAGCCCACCGGCCTGGGCGCCACCCAGGGCGACCTGGAATGGGCCATCAACTCCTACACCCTGGTCTTCGCCGGACTCCTCTTCACGGCAGGCCTGCTCGGCGACCGGCTCGGCCGCAAGAAGATGCTGATCCTGGGCCTCGCCGTCTTCGGCATCGGCTCCGCACTCGCCGCCGAGTCCGGATCGCCCGTCCAACTCATCCTGTTCCGCGCGGTGATGGGCCTCGGCGCCGCCTTCGTGATGCCCGCCACCCTCGCCGTCCTGATGAACGTCTTCGAGCGCGAGGAGCAGCCCAAGGCCATCGGCATCTGGGCGGGCGGCGTCGGCCTCGCCATCGCGATCGGGCCCATCACCGGCGGCATACTCCTGGACCACTTCTGGTGGGGCTCGGTCTTCCTGGTGAACGTGCCGATCGTGATCGTCGCCATCGGCCTGATGATCTGGCTCGTCCCCGAGTCGCGCGACCCCAAGCCCGGCCGCATCGACCTGGCGGGCGTGGCCCTGTCCATCGTCGGCCTGGTCCTGCTCGTCTACGGCATCATCAAGGGCGGCCAGCTCGCCGACTTCACCGACCCCGCGGCCCTGGCGACGATCGTCGCGGGCATCGCCGTACTCGTCGGATTCGTGCTGTACGAGAAGCGCAGCGACCACCCGTCCATCGACATCTCGTACTTCAGGAACCGCGTCTTCTCGGCGGCGATCAGCTCCCTCGCGCTCGTCTTCTTCGCGCTGATGGGCGTGACCTTCTTCGCGGTCTTCTACACGCAGAGCGTGCGCGGCTACTCGCCGCTGCAGACCGGCCTGCTGATGCTGCCGCTCGCCGCCGCGCAGCTCATCTTCGCGCCGCGCGCCCGGCTCGTCGTCGACCGCTTCGGGGTGCGCGCCGTGTGCACGGGCGGGCTGCTGCTGCTCGCCGCGATGCTCGCCGCCTTCACCACGCTCGAAGCCGACACGCCGATCTGGATCCTGGAGGTCATCTTCTTCCTGATGGGCACCGGCATGGCGCACATCATGACGCCCGCGAGCGTCGTCATCATGCAGGCGCTGCCCCGCGAGAAGGCGGGCTCCGCCTCCGCGCTGAGCAACACCTTCCGGCAGGTCGGCGGCGCCCTGGGCATCGCGGTGCTCGGCTCCGTGCTCTCCGCGGCCTACCGCAACGGCGTCGAGGACAAGCTGACCCTGCTCCCCGCCGACGTGCGGCACACCGCGGGGGAGTCCATCGAGGCCACCCTCGGCGTCGCCGCGAAGCTCGGCCCGCGCGGCGAACCCCTGGTGACCGCGGCCCACGACTCCTTCCTGCACGCCATGCACGTCACGGCCCTCTGCGGCGCGGGCGTCGCCCTGATCGGCGTCGTGGTCGTCGCCCTGTTCCTGCCGGGCCGCCCGCCCCAGGAGCCGGAGGCCGAACCGAAGGAGGCGGATCCGGTCGGCGCCGGACGCTGACTCGAGCGGGCCACGACGGGGCTGCCGGGCCGGGCAGGGACAATCGGCCTGGCAGAGCGCGGACGACAAGAGACGGAGTTGACGTGGGCCACATCGCCAAAGGCGTCCGGGGGCGCCCCCGCAGCGAGGCCGTGGAGCGGTCGATCATCGAGGGCGTCCTGAAGATGATCGAGGACGGCGTCCCCCTGGCCGACCTCTCCATCGAGCGGATCGCGCGCACGGCGGGTGTGGGTAAGGCCACCATCTACCGCCGCTGGAGCGGCAAGGAAGAACTCTTCGTCGACATCCTGCGCCTCATGGAGGACCCCTCTCCCGAGCTGTCCGGGGAATCCATGCGCGCCGACCTCGTCACCCTCCTCGACCACTTGCGCAGACGCGGCGTGACCCTGAGGTCCTCCGCGCTCCTGCACAACGTCTTCGCGCAGATGAAGAGCCTGCCGAAGCTCTGGGAGGCGTACCAGGCGACGGTCGTCGAACCGCAGCGCCGCGTCATGCTCGGCGTGCTGCGCCGCGGCATCGAGAACGGCGAACTGCGCCCGGACGTCGATGTCGCGCTGGCCAACGACCTCATCGCCGGACCCATGCTGCTGCGCACCGTCCTGCGCTCCGACGCGCCGCTCGACGAGGACCTCGCGGAGCGGATCGTGGACGCCGTGCTCGCGGGGCTGCGGCCCACGGGGTGAATGTGCGCGTTTCGTCACAGCGGCCCGTTGTGCGCACAGATGCGGAACCCGCCGCGCCGCCCCGCTCGTCCTCGTCCCGTACGGCCGTCACGGACGGCGGGGAGGACACCCGATCATCGCCTAGGGTTTCAGGGGCGAGGACGGTTGCACGGCACCAGTGAGGCGACGAGCGTATGGCGCAGGCGTATGTGACGGAAACGGGCAACGGCGGCTCGGGGCCTGACCGCCAGGGGTCCCGGCTCCGGCGCCTGGTCGACGGATGGCGCGGCGACCGGGGCATCTGGAGGCGCGGCCTCGTCACGGCCGGGATCGCGGTGCTGCTCGCCCTGGTGATGCTCTTCCACGCGCAGATCCCGAACGGCGTCGGCAACCTCGGCAGCCTCATCGAGACGTTCCTGCCCTGGCTCGGCCTCCTCGTCCCGGTGCTGCTGGTCATCGGGTTCGTGCGCAAGTCCGCCACCGCGCTGATCGCCGTGCTGCTGCCCGCGGTCATCTGGGTCAGCTCCTTCGGCGGCCTGATCTCCGACAAGTCCGGTGCCGGCGGCGACCTGACGGTCGCCACCCACAACGTGAACGCGGAGAACGCCGACCCCTCGGGCACCGCCCGTGACGTCGCCGCGTCCGGCGCCGACGTCGTGGCGCTGGAGGAGCTCACGGCGGACGCCGTCCCGACGTACGAGAAGGCGCTGGCCGGCACGTACAAGTACCACTCGGTGCAGGGCACGGTCGGCCTGTGGAGCAAGTACCCCCTGACCGGCACGCGGCCCGTCGACATCAAGCTGGGCTGGACGCGCGCGATGCGGACGACGGTCGACAGCCCCAAGGGCGAGGTCGCCGTGTACGTCGCGCACCTGCCGTCGGTGCGGGTCAAGCTGGACGCGGGCTTCACCGCCAACCAGCGTGACGCGAGCGCGGACGCGCTGGGCGAGGCCATCGCCGACGAGCCGATCTCCAAGGTCGTGCTGCTCGGCGACCTGAACGGCACGATGAACGACCGCGCCCTGAACGCGGTCACCTCCCAGATGCGCTCCACGCAGGGCGCGGCGGGCAACGGCTTCGGCTTCAGCTGGCCCGCGTCGTTCCCGATGGCGCGGATCGACCAGATCATGGTGAAGGGCGTCGAGCCGCTGTCGTCGTGGTCGCTGCCGGAGACGGGCAGCGACCACCTGCCGATCGCGGCGCGCGTCGAGCTGTAGAGCACGGCTGTAGGGCACTGCCCGCGCCGGTGCGCGGGCTGTGCCGCGCGCCCGTCGGCTAGCGCGCGCTAGTCTGTGGGGCCGCTGTTCTCGGTGCGCGGCACATCTGCTCTGGACCTCGCGGAATACTGAGCCTGAGACACTTTGTTCCGTACTTAAACTTACGGAACATCCATCCCTCATGCGCTCCCCCGGAAGGTTCTTCATGCCCCTGGCCCTGCTCGCCCTAGCCGTGGGCGCCTTCGGCATCGGTACGACCGAGTTCGTGATGATGGGCCTGCTGCCCAACGTCGCCGACGACCTCGGCATATCCATCCCCAGCGCCGGACACCTCGTCTCCGCCTACGCCCTGGGCGTCGTCATCGGCGCCCCGCTGCTCGCCGCGGTCACCGCGCGCATGCCGCGCCGCCGGGTCCTCATCGGCCTCATGGTGCTCTTCGTCGCGGGCAACGCGCTGTCGGCCGCGGCACCCGACTACCACTGGCTGATGGCCGCCCGCTTCCTCAGCGGCCTCCCGCACGGCGCGTTCTTCGGCGTCGGCGCGGTGGTCGCCACAGGGCTCGTCGCCCCCGAGCGCAAGGCGCGCTCCGTCTCGCTCATGTTCCTCGGCCTGACCGTCGCCAACATCGTCGGCGTCCCGGTCGCCACCGCCATGGGCCAGCAGCTCGGCTGGCGCGCGACGTTCCTCGCGGTCAGCGCGATCGGCCTGGTGGCGATCGCCGCGCTCGCCCTCCTCGTCCCCGCCGACCACGGCCACGGCGAGAGCGGCGGCCTGCGCGGGGAGATCAGGGCGCTCGGCAGCGTGCCGGTCTGGCTCGCGCTCGGTACGACCGTCGCGGGCTTCGGAGCGCTCTTCTCGGCGTACAGCTACGTGACCCCGATGCTGACCGATGCCGCGGGCTACGCCGAATCCAGCGTCACGTTGCTGCTCGCGCTGTTCGGTGTCGGCGCCACGGCGGGCAACCTGCTCGGCGGCCGGCTCGCCGACCACTCCCTGCGGGGCACGCTCTTCGGCGGGCTCACGGCGCTCGTCGTGGTCCTCGCCCTGTTCCCGGTCCTGATGGGTACGGCGTGGAGCGCGGCGCTCGCGGTGACGCTGCTCGGCATGGCGGCGTTCACGACCGGGTCGCCCCTGCAGCTGATGGTCATGGAGAAGGCGTCCGCGGCCCCGTCCCTGGCCTCCTCCGCCAACCAGGCGGCGTTCAACCTCGCCAACGCGGGCGGCGCGTGGGTCGGCGGCCTCGCGCTGGCCGCGGGCTTCGGGGTCACGTCCCCGGCGGTCACGGGCGCGGCCCTCGCGGTGCTCGGCCTCGGGGTGGCCGGGGTGGCGTACCTGGTGGACCTGCGGTCGCCCGCGGGTGCGCCCGCTGCCGCCGTCGGCGGTGAGCGGCTGGTGGCTTCGGGGAAGCCGCTGCGGGAGACGTCCCGGCGGTAGCGCTCTTCCCCGGGTGACACGGGGGTGGGCGGCTGGACCGCCCACCCACCCGTGACCGTCAGACCGACTCGCGCCAGCGATTGGTGATCGGCAGCCGGCGGTCCTTGCCGAAGCCCTTCGCGGAGATCTTCGTGCCCGGCGGGTACTGGCGCCGCTTGTACTCGGCGGTGTCCACCATCCGCAGCGTCTTGATCACGAGCTCCCGGTCGTACCCGGCGGCGACGATCGCGTCCGCGCCCTGGTCGCGGTCGACGTACATCTCCAGGATCGCGTCGAGGACGGGATAGTCCGGCAGCGAGTCCGTGTCCACCTGGTCGGGCCGCAGCTCCGCGCTCGGCGGCTTGGTGATCGAGTTCTCCGGGATCGGCGGCGTCTGGCCGCGTTCGACGGCCGCGCGGTTGCGCCACTCGGCGAGCCGGAAGATCAGGGACTTGTAGACGTCCTTGATCGGCCCGTACGCCCCGACCGAGTCGCCGTAGAGCGTCGAATAGCCCACCGCCAGCTCGGACTTGTTGCCCGGGGCCAGGACGATGTGGCCCTCCTGGTTGGAGATGGCCATCAGCATCGTGCCGCGCAGGCGCGACTGGAGGTTCTCCTCGGCGAGGCCGGTCAGGCCGAGCGACCCCATGTACGCGTCGAACATCGGGGCGATCGGCACCGTACGGAAGTTCAGCCCCGTACGCCGCGCCAGGTCCTCCGCGTCACTGATGGAGTGGTCCGAGGAGTAGCGCGACGGCATGGCGACGCCGTACACGTTCTGCGCGCCGAGCGCGTCGCAGGCCAGCGCGGCGGTGATCGCGGAGTCGATGCCTCCGGAGAGGCCGATCAGGACGCTGCTGAATCCGTTCTTCGCGGCGTACGCACGCAGCCCGACGACCAGCGCCGAGTACACCTCTTCGTCGTCGTCGAGCCGCTCGGCGTACCCACCGGTGAGCTCCGGCTCGTACGCGGCGAGGGGAGCCTCCGAGAGCGTGACGTGCTCGATCCGCAGCCCGTCGTCCACGATGCCCGACGGCGGCTCGGGCGCGGCGGCGGGCAGCTCCAGATCGAGGACCACGCAGCCCTCCGCGAACTGCGGCGCCCGCGCGATGACTTCGCCGTTCCGGTCCACGACCACCGAGTCGCCGTCGAAGACGATCTCGTCCTGGCCGCCGATCATGGCGAGGTAGGCGGTGGTGCAGCCCGCCTCCTGCGCACGCTTGCGCACCAGCTCCAGGCGTACGTCGTCCTTGTTCTGCTCGTACGGCGAGGCGTTGATGGAGAGCAGGAGACCCGCCCCCGCCGTGCGCGTCGCGGGCACGCGGCCGCCGTCCTGCCAGAGGTCCTCGCAGATGGCGAGCGCGACGTCGACGCCGTGCACGCGCACGATCGGCAGGGTCTCGCCCGGCACGAAGTAGCGGAACTCGTCGAAGACGCCGTAGTTCGGCAGGTGGTGCTTGGAGTACGTCAGGACGGCCTCGCCGCGGTGCAGCACGGCGGCGGCGTCCCGCGGGGCGCCCGCGGGCTGGCCGTACTTCGGCTTGGCCTCCTCGGTGCGGTCGAGATAGCCGACGACGACCGGCAGCTCCCCGTACCCCTCGTCGTTCAGCCGCGCGGCGAGCGCGCGCAGCGCCTCCCGCGAGGCATCGACGAAGGACGACCGCAGGGCGAGGTCCTCGACGGGATAGCCGGTCAGCGCCATCTCGGGGAACGCCACGAGGTGCGCTCCCTGCTCGGCGGAGTGCCGGGTCCAATGGACGATCGCCTCGACGTTCCCGGCGAGATCGCCGACCGTCGAGTCGATCTGATTCAGGGCGAGGCGTAGTTGAGGCACGGGGCCCAGTGTAATCGTCAAAGCGACGCGATGCCCTTCAGGGCGGGTGTGGGGCGCCCCACTGGGGGCGCCCCACGGGTCGCCGGTCAGCGGCGGTAGCCGAGGACCGTCATCATGCCTGCCTCCGAGTGGTACACGTTGTGGCAGTGGAGCATCCACAGGCCCGGGTTGTCGGCGTCGAAGTCCACCGTCAGGGAGCCGCTCGGCAGGATGACCGCGGTGTCCTTGCGGGGGCCGCCCACCGCGTCCGCCAGGGCGAACGTGTGGCCGTGCAGGTGGACCGGGTGCCACATCGTCGTCGAGTTGGCGAAGACCAGCCGGACGCGTTCGCCCGCGCGGACCGGGTGGCGCTGACCGGGGGAGTAGGGCTTCTTGTCGAAGGCCCAGTCGTACTTCGCCATCCCGCCGGTCAGGCGCAGCCTGATCGTGCGGTCCGGTTTGCGGGCCGGCAGGGCGGCCGACTCCGCCGCCCGCAGCTTGTCCGCCGTCAGGAGGCGGCCCTTCAGCTCCTTGGGGCGGGTCGCGGGGGCGGGCGCCGCGCCGCCGCCCGTGCGCAGGATCGCGAGGGCCGTCGCCTTCTTGCCCTCGGCCGCCGCGGTCAGCGGGAACGCGCCGTCCTCGGCGGTGACCAGGACGTCGTAGCGCTCGCCCATGCCGAGCAGCAGCGCGTCCGTCTTCGCGTGCTCCACCGGGAAGCCGTCCGTGTGCGTCACCGTCATCTCGTGGCCTCCGAGCGCCACCCGGAAGGCCGTGTCGCCGCCCGCGTTGATGATGCGCAGGCGGATGCGGTCGCCGGGGCGGGCCTTGAAGGAGGAAGGGTCCTTCGGTGTGCGGCCGTTGATCAAATAGTGGGGGTACGCCACGTCGCCCGCGTCGCCGCCCAGCAGGTCGCTCCTGGCGCCCGTCATCAGGCGGGAGGGGCCGGTGGGCTTGGGTGACGCTTCCCTGGCCGACGACATGTTCGACATGTCGTGGCCGCCCTCGCCGCCGCCCATGTCGTGGCCGCTCATGCCCCTGCGGAGCTGCGCGAGCACGGCGTCCGGTGTCGAGCCGTCCACCCCGTCGACCCAGTCGTCCAGGACGACGACCCACTCCTTGTCGTACTGCAAGGGCTCCTTGGGGTCCTCGACGATCAGTGGTGCGTACAGACCGCGGTCCTGCTGCGTGCCCGAGTGGGGATGGAACCAGTACGTCCCCGGGTGCGGCACCGCGAAGCGGTAGGTGAAGTCGGCGCCGGGCTTGATGTCCTGCTGGGTGAGACCGGGGACGCCGTCCATGTCGTTGCGCAGGGCCAGGCCGTGCCAGTGCAGGGACGTGGCCTGGGGGAGGTGGTTGGCGAGCGTGAGGGCGAGGGTGTCGCCCGCGGTGACGCGGACTTCCTTGCCGGGCAGCTGGTCGCCGTACGCCCAGGTCCTGACCGTGCGGCCGCCGAGGTCGAGCTTGGCGGCCGCGGCCGTGAGCTTCACCTCGCGGACCGTGCCGTCGCCGGCTCGCTTCTTCTCCGCGGCGGCGACTTCCTTGCCGGCGGGGTCGACATAGCCCTCGGGAGCGCCGGGAGAGCCCTTGGGAGCGTCGGGAGAGCCCTTGGGTCCGGAGCCGCCGCCGTGTCCGCCGTGACCGGAGTCCGAACCTGAACCGGAGCAGGCCGCCAGGATTCCCGAACCGGCGACGGCGGTCGCGGCGCCGAGCAGGGCGCGGCGCGAAGGGGTGCGCAGGGGTTGAGTGCGCATGGCTGTACACCTCGTCGTAGTGGTGCGTGCAGATGGGCGCATCTGCTGCTTCTGATACACCGCTCGAGGCCCGGAGGTTCCCACCTGGGGTCGCCGGAGATCCCCACCGGAGATCGCTGGGGATGGCCGGGGTTCCGCCCGGGCGCGGGCAGCGCGAAGCAGCCGGTGCGTCGGCCTAAATGCGCAGCACCGAGAGGCGGGAGAGGAGTATGCGGGGCGGCGGCGGATTGGGCCGCAGCCCGTCGAGCAGCCGGGCGAGCGGACGCGCGGGGACGGCGAAGCCGCCGGGCCGCAGCATTCCTGCCTTGAGCAGCAGTACGAGGGTGAGCGAGGCGAGGACGGCCAGGCACACGGACAGCGGGTCCGTGCCGTCCATGCCGGCGGGCGTGGACGCGGACGCGGACGTGGCCACGAGGGGTGGCCGCGCGGGGGCGTCGGCGTGGCCGCCGTCGCTCATCTCGTGCTGACCGGCGGCTTGTTCGGACCCGCTTGCGTGACGCGTCGACTGGCTCGTGGACTGGCTCGTCGAATGATCCGTCGAGTGACTCGGCGACGCGTGGCCCGTCGGGTGACCGAGCGTATGCATCGTCACGATGCCGAAGAGCAGCGCCGCGAGCAGCAGGAGCTGCCTGCCGTTCGCCGATCTCCTCGTGGTCGCCATGGTCGGCACCTTACCCCCGGCGGGTATTCGACGACATGCGGGCCCCCGGTACCCGACTGATTATGAGCCCATGATGAATGTGGGCAATAGGGTGCGAAACGGCCCCGCTGGGAGCGACGGCAGGCGGCGAGGACCGCGGACTCGCCACGGGGCTGGAGTCGGAGGCGAAGGCGGGGGCGGAGTCGGGGGCGGTGGCCATCACTAGCGCCGTCCGCCCCGCCGTGCCGACCACGCCCGAGGGGCCCCGCCGTCGCCCTGGCCCCGCTCGCGCGGCAGGCGTCGTATCGCTCCTGCTGGCGCTCGGCGCGGTCGCCTACAGCACGTGGATCGTCGAAGCCTTCCTCGGGACGGGGCTCTCGCCGGTGAGCTCGTACGTCAGTGAACTCGCCGCCCGGGACCAGCCGTTCGGCACGCTGTTCCGCACGGCCGACCTGACCGCCGGGCTGCTGGTCCTCGCGGGCGCGGCGGCCGCGCTCCGGTGGCTGCCGCGCCGGCTGCTGCCGCGTCGGTGGGACACGGTCGTCGGGTGGGCGGGGCTCGCGCTGTTCGGGGCGGCCACCGCGGTCGACTCCCGGCTGCCGCTGAGCTGCGCGCCGACCGCCGACGCGGTGTGCGTGGCCGGGGAGCGGGCGGGGCTCTTGCCCGCCACGCACGCGGCGCACGTGGTGAGCAGCGGTGTCGCGGTGACGGGGGCGCTGGTGGGGATGGTGGCGCTGACGCTCGCGGCGCGCAGGTACGGGGTCCTGCCCTCCCTCGCGGGCCCCTTCGGTCTCCTCCTCGTCCTCCTCGAACTGGCCGCCACCACCTGGACCCTGGCGGCCGTCGCCGCCTTCGACGCGGGGCACGGTACGTGGGGTCTCGGGGTGGGACAGCGGCTCCAGGTGCTGCTGATCGCGGTCTGGCTGGGGCTGCTGGCGCGTGCGGTGGTGCGGCGCGGATGAGTTTCGTACGGATCGAGGGAGTGCCGCACCACGTGGAGGTGGCCGGAAGCGGACCGGTGTGCGTGCTGAGCGCGGGGCTCGGGCTCGCGTGGTTCGACTGGGACGCGGTGGTGGAGCGCCTCGCCCCGTGGCGGACGGTCGTCCGCTTCGACCGGCCGGGGTCGGGACTGAGCGGGCACGCGCGCGTGCCGCCCACGTTGGTGGGCGAGGCCGAGCGGATCGTACGAATCCTGGACGCGCTGGCCCTTCCCGGACCGGCGACCGTGGTCGGGCACTCGCTCGCGGGCTTCCACTGCGAGGCGTTCGCCCGCCTCTTCCCGGCGCGCACGTCGGGCCTGGTCCTGCTCGACTCCAGCGTCGAGGAACGGCCGAGGGCGCGGGTGCCGCGCGGGGCGCGGGTGGGGGCGGCGCAGGTGGTGGGGGCGGTGCTGAGCGGGGCGGGGGTTCCGTGGGCGCTGGGGCCGGCGGTGCGGAGGGTGGCGGTGCGGGGTGACGTGGCGTCGGCGGAGGCGGTGCGGCGGGTCTACGGGGCGAGCAGGGTGCTGCGGGGTTCGCTGCTGGAGTACGCGACGTACGGCGACGCCGCGCTGGAACTCGCCGCTCTCCGGCGGGATTTCCCCCTTCGGGAGCGGCTGCCGGTGACGGTGCTCGCCGCGTACGAGGGGGGCGCGAGGAGATGGCTCACCCGGCAGCGAGCTCTCGCCGCCTCCCTGGACGCGACCTTCCGCGTCGCGGAACCTGCGGGGCATCTGCTGATGCGGGACGCCCCGGGGGCCGTGGCGGAGGCGGTACTGGCCTCCGGCGGTATCCCCTGACCCGGGCTGTTCGTGCGGCTCCCACCTGGCCCGCCGCTGCGCGGCGGATCTTCCCCACCCACCCACCCGATCACCCGGCGGCGTGCGGGCACCACCCTCCGCCGCTGCCGCGTGCGCTGTTCGTGCGGCTCCTGTCTGGGCTGCCGCTGCGCGGCGGATCTTCCCCACCCACCCACCCGATCACCCGGCGGTGTGCGGGCACCACCCTCCGCCGCTGCCGCGTGCGCTGTTCGTGCGGCTCCCGCCTGGCCCGCCGCTGCGCGGCGGATCTTCCCCACCCACCCACCCGATTGCCCGGCGGCGGGCGGGCACCCTCTGCCGCTGCTGCGTGTGCTGTTCGTGCGGCTCCTGTCTGGGCTGCCGCTGCGCGGCGGATTCTTCCCGCCCACCCACCCGATTGCCCGGCGGTGTGTGGGCAGACGGCAGAACCAGTCCCGGGCCCCGCCACGCGCAATCGGACGGCCAAGCGGCAACATCTGCTCCCCCGGAACCCGCCGCAGGGTGATCGGGTGGGTGGGTGGGTGGGTGGGTGGGTGGGGGACACCCGCCGCGGAGCGGCGGTTCAGGGGATACCGCCGGGTCACCTCACCCAGCAGCGGCAGGAGCAGGGGAGCAGGGGATACCGCCGGGTCACCCGGCAGCGGCGCCCCCGGCCTCGCGGGCCGGGAGGGATACCGCAGGGCCACTATGAAGTGGCGCCCCCGCTGCCGCGAAGCCCCCGCACACTCTCCCGGATCACGATGTGCGTCCCCAGCAGATGCCTCTCCTGGCCCGCCCGAGGCGCCCCCGCCAGAGCGAGGCGGACCGCCGTGCGGCCCATTTCCTCCGCGGGGATGTGTACCGTCGTCAGGCCGGGGGTGATGTCCGCCGCCACGGGGTCGTCGTTGTAGCCGACCACGGAGATGTCCTCCGGGACCCGCAGCCCGTACTCCCGCAGGGCGATCATCGTGGCCGCCGCCACCCTGTCGTCGCCCGCGAACACCGCCGTGAAGTCCGGCCGTCCGTCCGCCTTCTTGAGGAGGTCCATGATCGCCTCGTACCCGTGGTTCTGTCCGAACCCGATGCCGTGCAGGATCGCCTCCTCGCGCGGCACCCCGTGGTCGGCCAGCGCACGCAGGTATCCGGCGACACGGTCCTCGCCGGTGGTGTGGCCGGGCTGGTAGCCGATCAGGGCTATCTTGCGGTGGCCCGCGCCGAGCAGGTGGCTCGTGATCGCGTACGCGCCCGCCTCGTTGTCGTACTCGACGACCAGCGCGGGAACGTCCGGCGCCGGCGCCGGACGCCCGCACAGGATCAGCCGGGAGCCCGCCGCCGCGAGCGCCTCCGCGTACCGCGCCATCCGCTCGCGGTACTCGTCGTCCTCGATGACGCCGCCCACCAGGATCACCGCCTCGGCGGCCTGCTCGCGCATCATCTGCACCAGGGCCAGCTCGCGGGCCGGATCGCTGTTCGTCGAAGCGACCAACGTGAGCCTGCCCCGTTGGGCTGCCTCCATCTCCACGCCCTGCGCGACATGCGCGTAGAAGGAGCTCACCAGCTCGAACATGAGCACCGCGATCGTCTTGCGGCCCGCGCCCGCCAACGCGCGCGCGTGCGCGTTGGCGACGTAGTCGAGGTCCTTGACGGCCCGCAGCACCTTCGCGCGCGACGCCGTCGACGTCGGGTAGTTGCCCGCGAGGACCCGCGAGACGGTCGCGACCGAGACGCCGGCCCGCGCCGCCACATCGCGGATGGTGACCCGCTCACCCACTGTGTCTCCTCATGTAGCAGTATCCGGGCCCAGGAGCAGTATCCGGGTCAAGCCCAAAAGCAGTGTCCGGGTCAAGCCCAGTAGCAGTATCCGGGTCACGTGCCAGTTGCAGTAGCCGGGTCAAGTGACCGAGTCCGGGGCGGCGTTGCCCCCACGGCAGCCGCCCCGGACCATCATCCCGCGCCCGCCCCGGATCAGTGCGCGGCCTCGTACTCCTTTGCGAACTCCGCCTGCGCCTTGGCGCCGCCCTGCGCCTGCCACTTCTTGTGGACCGCGTCCCAGTCGGACAGCTTCTTGCGGCCCGAGACGATCGCCGTGACACCGTCCTCGATGACCTGCTGCATGGAAGCGCCCTGCCGGTTGTACGTGTCCGACATCAGACCCCAGTGGTCGTCGCGGACCAGCTGCGGCACCACCGCCTTCTCCCAGGTGTGCAGCCGCTTGGTGAGATCGGCGAAGCCGGGGAAGTAGAGCGGCTGCGGCGCGTCCATGAGGTAGGCGAAGGGGAGGTTCGTCCTGTTCTCCACCAGGCCGAGCGAGGTGGGGATCGGGTCGCCGTTCTTGTCGTACTCGAAGTGTGTGCCCTCGACGCCCGAGTGCATCAGCTCGTACTCCTTGGAGCCGAACGGGGACGCCAGCCAGTCCAGGACCCGCAGCATCAGCTTGACGCGGTCCTTGGAGGCCTTCTTGATGACGGTGTAGCCGAAACAGCCGCGGTTCTGCTGGTAGACGGGCGTCACGCCGTCCACCACGTACGGCACGGCGGCGTCCAGCGTGAACTCGTCCTTGATGCCCTGCGCGTTGGAGATCGCCGCGCCCCAGCCGTCCGTCATCGAGCGGACCGTGCCGTTGTAGAACTGGGTCTTGAGGTCGACCTGGGAGATCGAGGTGGCATCGGAGTTGTACGAGCCCGCCTTGCGCATCTTGGACATGTACTCGAGGGCGGCCTTGAACTCGTCGGTCCCGTACATGTCGGTGACCTTGCCGTTCTTGATCTGCCACTGGTTCGGCGCGCCGTGCCACATCGCGTGGTAGAGGTAGCCGAAGAAGCCGACCGACGAGGCGCCGAGCGCGTACTTCTTGTTCCGCGAGGCCTCCCTGGCCATCGTCTGGAAGTCGGCCGCCGCCATGCCCGGCTTGTAGCCCGCCTTGTCGAAGGCCTCGCGGTTGATGAACATCGCGCCCTGCACCTTGGCGCGCTCGATCGGCAGCCCGTAGATGCGTCCGGAGACGCGGCCCATGCCCTCCCACGCGTACGTAGGGATGTTGGCGAGGTTCGGGTAGTCGTTCACCGCGTCGCCGGAGAGGTGCTCCGAGAGGTCCGCGCAGCGCGACTTCACGAACTGCGACTCGCGCGGAAGCACGTACCCGCCACCGAAGTTGATCATGTCGGGCAGGTCGTCGCCGGACATCAGGGTGGACATCTTGGAGCGGAAGTCCGCGTCCGGGACCACGGAGAACTCGACCTCGACACCGAGGGCCTCGTTCATCGCCTGCCAGTACTTGTTCGATCCGACCGGCTTCGGCGGGGTGCCGTAGGTGATGGTCATGACCTTGATCTTCTGCTTGCCGGTGCCCGGCTTCTCGGCCGTCGCGGCGACCAGCCGCTGCGGGTACTTGGTGAACCCGGGCTGGACGCCCTCGGCGGTGGGCGCGAGGTCGGGCTTCGGGCCCTTGGCGGGCGTGTACGTCGGCCAGGGCGCCGCCTTCTTGTTGGCGTTGCTGACCGAACCGCCGCCGCCCGAGCCGGTGGAGCAGGCGGTGAGCAGGGAGGGGGCCGCGACCGCGGCCCCGCCGACGGCTATGGAGCGCAGCAGCGTACGGCGCGACATCGAGGAACCGGACACAGTGTCAACCTTTCGGACGTACCGAGTAGTCGTGCTGGGAAGTGGTGGTTCAGCTCATGAGGGGGTGGCTCAGCTCATGAGTGGTGGCTCGGCTCATGAGTGGTGGCTCGGCGCTTGAGCGGGGGCTCAGCTCTTGATGGCGCCCGTGAGCACGCCCTTGGTGAAGTACTTCTGGAGGAAGGGGTAGACGATCAGGATCGGCACGGTGGCGATCACCAGGACGGCCATCTGCATCGTCTGCGGGGCCGAGACGTTCGACGCGTCGCTCAGGCCGGTGTCCGCGATCTGCGAGCCGCCCATGACGTACGTGCGCAGCACCTGCTGGAGCGGCCAGTGGTCGGACTCCAGATAGATCGAGGCATGGAACCAGGCGTTCCAGTAGCTCACCGCGTAGAAGAGGCCGACGACCGCGAGGGCCGCCTTGGAGAGCGGGAGCACGACCCGCCACAGGATCTGCCAGTCGTTCGCGCCGTCGAGCCGCGCCGCCTCGTACAGCTCCTCGGGAACGCCCTGGAAGAAGCCGCGCAGGACGACCAGGTTGAAGACGTTGATGAGGACGGGGACGATCAGGGCGCTGTAGCTCTCCAGCATGCCCATCCCCTTGACCAGCAGGAACGCGGGAATCATGCCGGGCGGGAAGAGGAACGTGAACAGGACGATCAGGAGGATCGGCTTCCCGCCGTACACCTTGGGGCGGCTCAGCGCGTACGCCAGGAACGTGGTGCACGCGAGCGAGGCGAGGGTGCCGATGATCGTGATGCCGGCGCTGACCCCGAGCGCCTTGGTGACGATGCCGCCCTCGAAGACCTGCTCGTAGGCGCGCAGGGTCGGGTGCGTCGGCCACAGGACCCAGCCGCCGTTGGCGATGACCTCGCGGTTGGAGGCGAACGACGTCGAGACGATGACCAGGAACGGCACGAAGACCATGACCAGGATGGTGACGATCGCCAGGGCCTTGGCCACCTGGGTGACCGGCTTCGGCTTTTCCATCCAGGAGGGGCGGACGGGGCGGACGGGGCGCACGGGGCGCTGTGGTCGCGCCGGACGCCCGGCGCGTATCGCGGCGGTTTTCGTGCTCGTGCTCACTTGTAGACCCCCTGCTCGCCGAGGCGATGGGCGACCTTGTTGGCCGCGAAGACGAGAATCGCGCCGACCACGCCCTTGAACAGGCCCGCCGCCGCGGCGTATCCGGTGTCGCCGCCGACGATGCCCTGCCAGAAGACGAAGGTGTCGAGCACCTCACCGGCCTCGGGGCCGACCGACTGCCGCTGCAGCAGCATCTGTTCGAAACCGACGGAGAGGATGTCGCCGAGCCGCATGATCAGCAGCAGGATGACGACCGGCCGGATGGACGGCAGCGTCACGTGCCAGAAGCGGCGGAAGGGGCCCGCCCCGTCGATGGCGGCGGCCTCGTACTGCTGCTCGTCCACCTGCATCAGCGCGGCGAGGAAGATGATCGTGCCCCAGCCCGCGTCCTTCCAGACGACCTGCGCGACGACGAGCGCCGGGTAGGCGTCCGGGTTGCCGATGATGTCGACGGAGTGCAGACCCGCCTGGCCGAGCACGGAGTTGAGAAGCCCGGTGTCGGCGAGCACCTGCTGGAACAGGGCGACGACGATGACCCACGACAGGAAGTGCGGCAGGTAGACCACCGACTGCACGAAACGCCGGGTCAGGTCCGAGGTCAGGCTGTGCAGGAGCAGGGCGAGACCGAGCGGGACCGGGAAGAAGAAGACCAGCTGGAGCACCGCGAGGAAGAGCGTGTTCCAGGTCGCGTGCCAGAAGTCCGGGTCGCCGAACATCCGGTCGAAGTTCTCGAAGCCGACCCAGGGGCTCGCCCAGAGGCCGTCGAAGGGGACGTACTCCTTGAAGGCGACGGCGTTCCCGATGAACGCGCCGTAGTGGAACACCAGGAAGTACGCGACCCCCGGCACCATGAGCAGCAGCAGGACTCGCGAGGAGCGAAACCGTTTCCATCGCTCATCACGCTTTAGTTTGTTGCCATTTGGCCTGTTACTGCGCTTGCCGGGCGGCTTCACCGCCTCGGTTTCCGTCCGTTCCTTCGTCACCGCTGACACGGCAGCCCCTCCGTTGTCGGAACAAGGTGACCGGAATCTAAAGCGGTTACTAACCCCGGTCAACCCCCTTGACCCCGCGATCTCTTGACCGCTGTCCCGACTTCGGCCTAGCCTCCAGGCGCTGTTGGGTAACCGGTTACTACGAGGGATGGTCACGCGTGGCAGACCAGGCAGAGTTGAAGGGTCCACCGATCACCGCGCTCGCCATGAGCGCGGACGTGGCGGACCGGGTGTTCGCCCCCGACATCCGCGAACGGCTCGCCCGCAGCGTGGAGTTGGCACCCGCCCTGCTCGCCGGTCCCCTCACCGGGGACGAGGCGCGGGCGGTGCTCGCCGACACGGAGATCCTGGTCACCGGCTGGAACTGCCCACCGGTCACGGCGGAGGTCCTCGCCTGCGCCCCTCGGCTGCGGGCCCTGGTGCATGCCGCCGGATCGGTGAAACCCGTGGTGACGGACGCGCTGTGGGACCGGGGCGTGGTGGTCTCGTCGGCGGCCGACGCGAACGCGGGACCCGTCGTGGCCTACACGCTCGCCGCGATCACCTTCGCGGCGAAGGGCGCCCTGTCGGCCGCGGCGGGCTACACCGCGGGATGGCCGCCCTTCACCGAACGGACGGGCGCGGACGCCCGCACCATCGGCGTCATCGGGGCGTCCCGCATCGGGCGGGGGGTGATCGCGGCGCTGCGCGCCTCCGACGTGGGCTGGCGGGTGCTGCTCACCGATCCGTACGTCACGAGGGAGGAGGCGGCCGGGCTCGGCGTGGAGCTGGTCGACCTCTCGGAGCTGTGCGGGCGCAGCTCGATCGTCAGCATCCACGCGCCCCAACTCCCCGAGACGCTGGGCCTGGTGAGCGAGCAGATGCTGAAGCTGATCCCGGACGGGGGCACCGTCATCAACACGGCACGCGGCTCACTGATCGACACGGACGCGTTGGCCCGGGAGTGCGGGGCGGGCCGCCTGGACGCCTTCCTGGACGTGACGGACCCCGAGCCGCTGCCGGCGGGCCACCCCCTCCTGGAGCTGCCGAACGTACTGGTCACCCCGCATGTCGCGGGGGCGCAGGGCAGCGAGGTGCGCAGGCTCGGGGAGTACGCGGTGGGGGAGGTGGAGCGGTTCCTGGCGGGGGCGCCGCTGCGGGGGCGGCTCCGGCGGGAGGAGTTGCCGCGGATGGCCTGAGCGGATGGCGTGAGCGGGCGGCCGGGTGGCCGGGTGGCCGGGCGGGAGCCTTGGCCGCCGTCCTCCCGGCGTCGCCGCGTTCGTCCTCAGGCGCCGGACGGGCCGGACATCCGGCCCGTCCGGCGATCGGGCCAGATCACGGCTTCGCGCCCCGCGCCTTCAACAGGTCGGTCATCAGCTCGATCTCCGACTCCTGAGAGTCCACCATGCCCTGCGCGAGGCGGCGTTCCACGTTCACCTCGCACCGGTCCACACACCCGTCGGCCATGTGGATCCCGCCCTTGTGGTGCTTGATCATCAGCTGGAGATAGCGCACCTCGGCGGCCCGCCCGTCCAGCTTCCCGAGCTTCGTGAGCTCGGTGTTCGTCGCCATCCCCGGCATCAGGGCGCCGTCCTTGCCCGGCGGCACGTCGCCCATCCCCATCCACTCCATCGGAGCGCCCTGAGGCACCTTCGGCAGCTCCCACAGGTCCAGCCAGCCGAGCAGCATGCCCCGCTGGTTCGCCTGTGTCTGGGCGATGTCGTACGCGAGGCGCCTGATCTCCTCGTCCTTCGTGCGGTCGCGCACGATGTACGACATCTCCACGGCCTGCTGGTGGTGCGTCGCCATGTCCCGGGCGAAGCCCGCGTCGGCCGACTCCGTGGCGGGGGCGGACGTGCCGGACGAGCCGTCCGACGAGGCGACCGCGGCCGTGATCCCGCCCGCGGCCACCGCCGCGACGGCCCCGACCGCCCAGCACGTACGCCGCCTCACTGGCCCTTGCCCCCCGTGCAGGCGGCGCCCGGCTCAGGGGTCTGCTTGCCCTGTACGTACGTCGAGAAGAAGGAGCCGACCTTCGGGTCGTCCGCGCCGGTCACCGTGCGCTGGTGGCCCCAGGCCGACAGCATGATCGGGTCCTTCTGGTCCTTGACCGGGCTCATCAGGGAGTACGGCGTCTGCTTGACCTTCGTCTCGAGCTTCTTCAGGTCCGCGGCCTTCGCCTTGTCGTTGTACGTCACCCAGACGGCGCCGTGCTCCAGCGAGTGCACGGCGTTGCGCTCCGGGAGCTCGTCCTTGTAGACGTCGCCGTTGCAGTTCATCCACACCTGGTCGTGATCACCGCCCACCGGCGGGGTCATCGAGTAGCTGACGTCCTTGGTGACGTGCGTGCGGCCCAGCTTCTTCGCGTCCCAGACCTTCTCGCCGTCCGCGGTCACCTTGAACTTCGGCGCGGACTTCCCGTCGGCGGCGACCTTGTCGGAGTCGTCGGCCTTCTGGAAGAGGACGACACCGCCCACGGCCAGCGCGGCGACCACCACCGCGCTCAGGGTGATCGTGATGACGCGGCCACGGCGGTCGCGTGCGCGCTCGGCCCTGCGCATCTCCTCTATCCGGGCCTTGCGGGATGCGTTGCTCGTGTTCTTGGCGGAACCCATGATGTGTCCTTCGGCGGAAACGACGGAAAGGGCGGGACGCACGTGACGGAACAGGTGGAGCGGTTCGCTGATCGTAATGGGCGAGCCCGGCGGTCTGTAGGGGCAGTCTGAGCCGCCCGCTGTTACGGCCGCGCCGATCAGCAGGCACTATGGGCACAGGGCGGCACATGGCCCGCAACGTGCTCGAAACCGTGTGGTGGGATGCTCATGTGCCCCGATGTGTCCCCAGACGTGGACACAGTACGGACGCGGCGCGGACGCAGGTGGCCTGACCAGCAAGGATGGGTGGAAGCGGAAGATGGACAAGCAGCAGGAATTCGTGCTCCGGACACTGGAGGAGCGCGACATCCGGTTCGTACGCCTGTGGTTCACGGACGTCCTCGGCTTCCTGAAATCGGTCGCGGTGGCCCCCGCCGAGCTGGAGCAGGCCTTCGACGAAGGCATCGGCTTCGACGGCTCGGCGATCGAGGGATTCGCCCGGGTGTACGAGTCGGACATGATCGCCAAGCCGGACCCCTCGACCTTCCAGGTCCTGCCCTGGCGCGCGGAGGCCCCCGGCACCGCCCGCATGTTCTGCGACATCCTCATGCCGGACGGCTCCCCGTCCTTCGCGGACCCGCGCTACGTGCTGAAGCGGGCCCTGGCGAAGACCTCCGACCTCGGGTTCACCTTCTACACCCACCCCGAGATCGAGTTCTTCCTCCTGAAGGACAAGCCGCTGGACGGCTCGCGGCCCACCCCCGCCGACAACTCCGGCTACTTCGACCACACCCCGCAGAACGTCGGGATGGACTTCCGCCGCCAGGCGATCACGATGCTCGAATCCATGGGCATCTCGGTCGAGTTCAGCCACCACGAGGGTGCGCCGGGCCAGCAGGAGATCGACCTCCGTTACGCGGACGCGCTCTCCACGGCGGACAACATCATGACGTTCCGTCTGGTGATGAAGCAGGTGGCGCTGGAGCAGGGCGTGAACGCGACCTTCATGCCGAAGCCGTTCTCCGAGCACCCCGGCTCGGGCATGCACACGCACCTCTCCCTCTTCGAGGGCGACCGCAACGCCTTCTACGAGTCCGGCTCCGAGTACCAGCTCTCCAAGGTGGGCCGCTCCTTCATCGCCGGCCTCCTGAAGCACGCCGCCGAGATCTCCGCGGTCACCAACCAGTGGGTGAACTCCTACAAGCGCATCTGGGGCGGCTCGGAGCGCACGGCGGGCGCGGGGGGCGAGGCACCCTCGTACATCTGCTGGGGCCACAACAACCGCTCCGCGCTGATCCGCGTCCCGATGTACAAGCCCGGCAAGACGGGCTCGGCGCGGGTCGAGGTCCGCTCGATCGACTCGGGCGCGAACCCCTACCTGACGTACGCGGTGCTCCTTGCCGCGGGCCTCAAGGGCATCGAGGAGGGCTACGAGCTGCCGCCGGGCGCCGACGACGACGTATGGGCCCTGAGCGACGCCGAGCGCCGCGCGATGGGGATCGAGCCGCTGCCGCAGAACCTGGGCGAGGCGATCGCGCTGATGGAACGCAGCGAACTGGTCGCCGAGACGCTCGGCGAGCATGTCTACGACTTCTTCCTCCGGAACAAGAAGCAGGAGTGGGAGGAGTACCGCAGCGAGGTCACGGCCTTCGAGCTGCGGAAGAACCTGCCGGTGCTGTAGGCACAGGTCAGAGAGCTTTTCGTTCACTTCCCCGAGGGGGCCCACAGCCGTCGGCTGTGGGCCCCCTCGGCTGTCTGCTGGCGGCTGGGCCGTCTGTGGGCCGTCTGACGCTGGACCCAGCCCTCGGGGCCGCCCCCCGACGGTCACTCAAGCGGCACGGGCGCAACCGGGAGCTGTTCGCTGTGCGGCCATGTGAAAGAGCGGTCGGGTTCGAGGTGGGCTTCTCCCCAGTGGATGACGTGGATCCCGCTCTCCACGTCAGCCGTGAAGAACACGCAGACGAGCTTTGTCGCAGCTCCGAGCTCCTCGAACGCTTCGCGAAGCCCGACGTATTCCTCGGTCGTCAGGTCGTCATCGAGCTCGAATAACCCCTCCGGCGATTCTGGTCCGTGGGCCCAGAACAGACGCCGGCGTGTGGGGGAGACATTGGCGGGCAACCGAGCACGCTCAAGCGGCTTCGGCCGGTCTGCGTACCGATAGGGGAAGAGGGCGCACTCGTTGACCACCGCGTACTCGTATCCCCGTACGTCGCGCACGGCCTCGCCCATCTCCCGAGCTATGTCCGCGAGGTTCTCGCGGACTGCCTGGGCGAGAGTGACCCCGTAGGGGCTTCGCTTCTTCAGCCCGGCTGTGAGGTGCGTCGCGTGTGCCTTCGCGTGCGCTTTGGCCAGTTGCAGCGGAACGGAGGCAGCGAGAGCGCCAGCCCGTTGTCCGAACCTCTGAACGGCCCAAGTTGACGGCTCGGTCCAGTCCCTACCTGACACAGTCATACGACGTGCTCCCCCCCCTGTCAGGTTCACCTATCAACTGTGTGGCAGGCGCACCAAGTCGCCGCAAGGGGGCAATCTGGTCATGGCGGCCGATGTCCTCCGTCTGGTGGGGCTCGTCGGAGCAAGGACTTCATCGTCCCGAAGCAACTTGGTGTGCCGGTTGTCCTTGGTCTGGGGCGCCTGTTGCCTGCGCTGAAGGTCCGCTGACGTCCACGATTGGTCGCGACTGTCCGTCGCCGTTTTCACGCAGTTTGACACTCACCGGGTACGGCTTCCGGTGTGCGGGATCGACGTCCGCCAACTCAGCTCTCAGGGGGCGGCCGTAACGCTTCACGAGTCACTGATCAACTGCACCAGCCCAGCCCAGAGTGGGTGGGAGCAGGCACTTTCAGGCGTCGTCTGCCAGCTTTGGTCAGCCTCGCACGGCCCAGGAGCCAGGAGCCCGGAGTGAAGAGTTCCTCCGACCAACCACCGTGCGAAGGCCTGCTAGGGCAGGATGAAGTGGGTTTGCCTGACGTCCCCCTCCACTTGAGGATCCGAGCGCATCGAATATATGAACGCCACACTGGAGAGCAGTTTCGAACTCTTCGCTCGTCGCATTAGCTTGAGCCAACATGAGCTTGACAATGCGCTGGGGCGCGCCAAGGAAATCTGCCAGTTCCTGTCGCAGAATGCTGCAATTGAAGAATTTAGAATTACTGGATCTATAGCTCGATTGACAGCGATCCAAGGATTCTCCGACGTAGACATCGTAGCCACGCTAGCCTCATCCTCGTCTATTCCAGCCACTCCTTGTTCAATCGCCGTACGACTGCTAAACACCCTAAGGCCTAGGTATCGGGAAGCGCGAATTTCCGAGAACACGGTTCGCATCAGATTCACCCAAGGCCCTGACGTTGACGTAATCCCAGCGCTTCTCGATACGGTCACCATCAAGGGCCAAACAATCTACAGGATTCCGTCCGCCGACCGATTGCGGTGGGACACGTACGCGCCCGAGCAGCAGAATGTTCAAATCAACCAGAGAAGTGCACTACTTGGAAGTAACTTCATTCACATGATCAAAATAATTAAATGGTGGAGCAAACAGCATGGCCAACCCCTCGCATCTTACGAGATCGAAAACATCGCGAGCGCTACTTTCGCTTACCGAATGCCACCGATCACACGCGCGATCGTAGAGTTCTTGGAAATTGCCGAGCACTCGCCCGAGGGGCGTCAAGAAGGTCACTCTAATTCAATTTCAGAAGCACGAGACACCGCCAATAAGGCCCTGAAGTGTGAACAGCAAGGGGACACGCGGGGGGCTCTCGTTCACTGGGGGAGGTTGCTAGGTGACCAGTTCTCAAGTGTCATCACATGAAATCATCGCACTGGCCAATGCGCAGCTTGAGAAGGCGGCTAGAGGCTACAGGGCGAGTAGGTGGCTGCAAGTGGCAACCTTTATCCTTAGTGTTACTTCGGTCTTTATTACGAGTCCACTAACCTATATCCCAGCCCTCATTGCATTGGGTGTTCAGGTTTCATCTTGGATCACTCGAAATAGGGCGGCGAAATGCCACTCCGCCGGAGAGGAGGGCAGGATTCGCGGACTCCTGCTTGATGCTCTTGGCACGGTGGAAGAGAGGGTCGACCTTAGTAATTGGTTTGGTCGCGTAACTCCATCTTCCGGAGAATCAATCCCCGCCCCTGTCCCATCTGATTACTTCGCTAGTGGTGCCTCTCTTGGCATGAAGCGGCTCTGTGATCATCTCCAAGAGAACGCATTCTGGGGCAAGCAGCTGTATAAATCGACTGCCGAGTACTATGGACGCACCCTTTGGGTATTTTCGATAGCTACTGGCGTGGTGATTCTTATCGCTATTCCAATAACCTCTGACGAGAACAATATTATTCTGGCGCGCCTCATCGTAGTTGCTCTGGCATCTGGAGCGGCTTTCACGCAGCTCACTGAAGTCATGGCTTGGCGATCAGCCGAATCAAAGAGTGAGGTTCTTGACCGGCGCCTTGATTCGCTCGCAGCTTTCACCGACGAAGAACTTTCCTCATCTCGCATCGGCACCGTTTTGTCTGCTTACGGTGACTATTGTATTGCCACCTCAGGAGCGCCACCCGTGCCCACCTGGATCTACACGCGACAGAGGGATCGTGTCAATTCGCTCTGGGTGAGAAGGGGAACAAGCTAGAAGGTCGGTCAAAGCCGAGTCGAGTTGCGTGCCTATACGTGAGCGCCGCTCTAGAAGTACGATCTGGTTTGTCGGCTCAGGTGCAATTGGGCAGAACCGCTGGTGAGCTCGTTTCCCACAGCCGCTTAATCCAGCCATAGATGTGACACCGGAATCTCAATTGCTGCCAGACTTGTCCTTGGCCCATGGGACAGTGGACACAACACCAGCGTACTTGTTCGGCTCCACCGGATCCCTATATGAGCCATTGAATCCGATTCTGCCAAGAATGGCCAGGCAGACATATCGGCAAGTCAATTCCCATGCCTCAATCCATGCACTGGTGCTAAACTTTTGCTTATGTCGGGATGGGTGAATTACGCCATTGCGCATTCGGGTCAGAATTTCCGGCCCTGTGAGGCATTGGGGGTTGGCGCCCAATGCGGCCGATTTTAGCATAGAAAGTTTCGCAGGGATTTTGTCATTGATGCTGAAAGTGCTCAGAAATGCCGAGATGTTCTCGTGTGCGGGCGCAGTCTTGTACTGCTTAGAGGTGAGGGACCCGCTCTCCTCGACCAGCTTCTCGTATGCCAGAAGCTCTAGTGCAGCTTGGCCAGCTGATACTGCGATGTTGACCGGCATTGGGTCGTTAGCTTCCAGGTAGTAATTGACTGCGTTGGACAGCAGCTCACGGCTGAAATCGTCACTCCAAAGGTCGCCCACGAGTGAGAAGATGTCAGCGAGATCCGAGTAGCGAGTCTCGTCGATCAGCTGGTGCGAGCCAGTCCAGGGCTTGATGCTGAACACCCTCCAATCTCGCCAAGCTACTTCGCCGTCAAAGTTGAAGCCCAGCCCCAAGCAAGGAGCAATTTGGCGACCGAAGGAGAGACTCAATACGCACCGCAACAGGTGAAACGCGCTAGAAATCTCTTCCTGCGACATAGCGGAATTGTCATGACGCGTTAGCTCGCCAGTGTGGGTTGTGGCGTACCCCCCGCGATTGCGAAGTTGGTCACGGATTGCGCGCCGATCAGGACGAGAATCCAAGGTGATCACCCAATCCCCGGCGCGAAATGCGAGCCGACCGTTCCAGCTCCCACCTCCTGGAGCACTCAGCCAGTGACCGTTTACTTCGGGCATGTTCGGCACATGGAAAGTTACTCTACGAACATCTTCACCGGTGCCGTAGGTGCTGTTCTCCATTCGTCCACTGGCACGAAAGAGAGGGTTCGAAATTTCACTCCCGGTCGGACTTTCAAGGCTGGACGTGACCTCGCCAGGAATGTCAACGGTGAATTCTTCAGTGATGTCCCACGCGTTAATTTCCGGGCTGTCGGTTGAGAACTCGTAGGTGATCTGTGGCGTTGGTAGCCATTCCCACCTAATTACCCCCTCGACAAGGATTCGCTGGCTGCCCTGAATTACTACGAGTTCACCCGAATGTAGAAGGAGGGCCTCATTGGCTGCGCCTAGTGGAGGATCGGCTGGGGTAGCGATCGGTGCTTCATTCGAGGTCATTGAGCCAGAGTGGCATAGCGCACGTTCCTCGACGAGTAGATTCCCTGAATCGCCCTCGATGCACGAACACCCCACGAGGTCAGTGGATTGGCTTTGGGCTGGAGCGGCTTTGGGCAATGATCTTCGAGGCTCGCCCCAAGTGGCTGCCTAGAGCCGTGAAGCCGACCGCCCCAGCCACGAGGTGCCCCTTCTCTGAGGGCTGTTGGCCGCCGGCTCTTGCCGCGCGGCCTGGTGGACCTGGCCGGAGCGGGGCAGGGACATGGGAGGCGGCCCGGGGAGTCGGGCCGCGCGCGGGGGAGTGGAGCGAGCCGCCTTGATGAGGTGTGGAAAATGCTAGAGGGATAGGCGGTGACCCGAATGTGTGCCCGCAGTCTCGTACGTGCTGTCGACAGCGTTTCGGGTGCGGCTCTCGCTGCTCGGCATCAGGTGCGTGTAGACCCGGAGTGTGAAGCCTGGGTCCGTGTCCCCAGGTACGTGCTCAGGGCCTTGATGCTCTCGCCGTCAAACCAAGGAAGTCAACTGGCCTGACATAGTACGGGCCATTGGTGACAACAGCCGGATTGCCCGGACGCGGGAGCGGCGGGTTGCAGCCGAACTCCGTCGTGATCGTGAATGGCGCTTGACTGCCGCATGTTCGCGTGATTTGACGGAGCGAGCTGGAAATCCCAAGGAATTCTGTGTAGAGCAAGTGCTCGCGATGTCGACGGAGCAGCGTGATGCATGGCTGGCGGCGATGATTAAAGCAGAAGGCCACGTAGCCCCAAAGAGTGGGGGTCGCAAACCCATTACCCAACTGTCACAAAAGGTTGGACCCATCGCAGAGGCCATTGTGCTCGCCGTCTACTTGTCTGGCCGGCGGCCGAGTGTCTACGTAGACACGAGGATACCTTCTGCTCCTGTGTGGACTATCACGATTACCTCACCCACTACCGGTGAACCGCGCAAGATGGTGGGCGGTAAGACCTGCTACACGGACATCTCTCTAGGAATACATGAGGTGTGGAACGTAAGCACCGAGTTGGCAACGTGGACCGCCAGGCAGGAGAACAACGTCTTCTTGACTGGTGGCATCGCGTGCGATTAGGGAAAGATGGCCACCATTGCGTCGCAGGTTAGGGCTAGCTTACAGGTATTGCCGGAAAGGGGCCCCAGTCGGTTACAGCCGCGGCATGCACACGCACATTTGGGAACTGAACATCGCCCCCGGACAGCGTGGCGTTGGTGAAGGCGATGGCGCCGCGGGAGAACGTTGAGTCGGTGAAGAAGACCGTCCCGCCGGAGAACGTCGCATTGGCGAAGGAGACTCTGCTGCCGGAGAATGGCGAGCCGGTGAAGAATACCTTGCCGCCGGAAAACTTCGACTCAACGAAAAATACCGAGCCACCAGTAAATCTTGTGTAGGACAATACTACCTTGGCGCCGGAGAACCTCGCGTTCGCAAAGGATATCGTGCCGTCGGAGAGTGTTGACCTGGTGAAGTAGACCGAGCCGCCGGAAAATGTTGAGTTGAGGAAGGCGAGGGTGCCGCCAGCGAAATTCGAGTCGGTGAAGGAGGTGGTGCCGCCCACGAACTTCGACCCGGTGAAGAAGACCGTCCCGCCGGAGAACGTCGCTTGGGCGAAGGAGACTGTGCCGCCGGAGAAAAAGGAGCCGGTGAAGTCGCCACCGTCGAAGACGGCTCCGGTGAAGTTTAAATCGTATCCGCACCAGGTGGCGGCTTTGGTGGGATCCTGAAGGTGAGCACTAATAATTCGAATAATTGTAAGGCGGACTTCCCGTTCGCCTTTTCTGAAGCCCTCTTCGGCGTGGTCGGGCGCGTAGGGCATCCGTAGGTAGGCGCACAGCACGTCAATGCATACCTGGCGCTGTTCGGGCCAGTCATCGGCTAAGCGCGCCATGGCGTAGACCCCGGCGAGGCGTACTGCGGGCTGGTCGTGGCCCAGTTGTTCGGCCGCTGCGGTGTACCGCTCTGCGAGCTGGGTCGCGTCCGCGCGATGGGAGGCTCCTTCGTCGAGGAGCTGCTTGCGGTAGGCGTACAGGCCGGCCAGGACGGCCCCAGTCAAGGTGAGGACCGTGACGGTCGTCTTGATGACATCCTGAACGCTGACCGGCCTCTTACCAGTATTCGCACTGGTGAGGAGTGCGTCGGCGCCCTGATAGAGGCCGTAAGCGAACGTTGCGACGAGCACTAGGGCGAGTGGGGCGACGAGCCACACCGGCCACAGATTCGGGGTGTGACTGCCCAGCTGTCTTGGACGGCGCTTGTAGAAGGACACAGAACTGATGGTGGCGCGCGCAACTGGGGCTGAGCGACACGTTTGCCCACTCTGTGACCAGGGCGCGCCAACCACGGCATACATCACGTACCGGTGGCCCGGAGACTCACTGGTGGTCCCTGCCCGCCTCTAGGAGGCCCACGGGGCAGAGAGGTAACCGCCGGGCCGTCTGTGGGCCGTCGGAGGGGGCCCACAGTGGCCGACAACGACCAACGACGACTCTTAAATCCCTGGTCGGCGGGGCGCCCACTTGCATCACCCGAAGTCGTGGTGAGGGCACGCCAGTTCCTGCGCAACAAGAAGCAGGAGTGGGAGGAGTACCGCAGCGAGGTCACGGCCTTCGAGCTGAGGAAGAACCTGCCGGTGCTGTAAAGCTCCCGCCAGGGGCGCGGGGAACTGCGCGAGCAACCACAAAGGAGCCGCAGTCGCATCTGCCGAGATCACGGCAGACGCGTCTGCGGCTTTTCGTGCGCCGAGCGCGCCCCGCGGCGGAGCCGCACATCGATACGGCCCCGCGCCCCCTACGGGGCGCCCGCGATTGCCTCGCGCAGAGGCTTCGAAGCCCGGACCCGGTACTCCTGGATCGCCCAGCCGTTGCCGTCCGGGTCCTTGAAGTACATGAACGTGCCGCCGTCCTGCGGCGCGTGCGCCACCGGCTCCGAGATCTCCAGGCCGCGCGCGGTCAGCTCCGCGTGCGCCGCCTTCGCGTCGGCCACGCACAGCTGGAGGCCCTGGTAGGAGCCGGGGGCCGGGGTCGGGCCGTCCATCGTGTCCCAGAGGGTGTCGGCGAGGGCGATGGAACAGCCGGAACCCGGCGGGGTCAGCTGGACGATGCGCATGCCCGGCATGACCTCCTGGTCGATGTCGACGTGGAAGCCGAGCTTGTCGCGGTAGAACTCCTTGGCCCGGTCGACGTCACTGACGGGGAGCGGGATCACCTCGAGTGTGTAGTCCATGGGCCGAAGTACACCAGGGCGAGGGGCCCCTGTCAGCGCTCCGCCACACCCCGTCTCAGCGCTCCGAAAGCGGACTCGGAGCCTCCTGCACCGTCCAGCCGTTGCCGTCCGGGTCGGTGAAGAAACAGAAGCCGTTCCAGGTGCCGCCCGTCCCCTCGGCCCAGCCGTCGGGACCCAGGTGCAGCACGGGCGAGACGTCCACGCCGCGCTCCGCGAGTTCGGCCCGCGCGGCCACGATGTCGGTCACGCACAGCTGTAGCCCGTGCAGCGAACCCGGCGCCATCTCCGAGGTGCCGGGAGCGGGCGGCATCCCGGACATCATGGCGAACGAACAGCGCGAGCCGGGCGGGGTGAACTGCATGACGCGCACGCCCGGCGCGATCGGGGTGTCCAGGTCCGCCTTGAAGCCGAGCCGGTTCTCGTAGAAGTCCTTCGCGCGGTCCATGTCGGCGACAGGGACCGTCACCACTTCAAGAGTCCAGTCCATCAGGTGTGTCTCCTTGCCCGTCGAGTTGTACGCCGAGTTCCGTCGAGCGAGGGCGCGTCACGCGAAGCGCCAGCGCGTCTGGCTGAACGGCTCGCCCTTGCCGAAGCCGAAGGCGGTGCGAGGGGCCACCTCGAAAACGTACGCGTGGCCCGCCCCGTGGTGGAAGCAGCCGTCCCGCACCTCGTAGTGCCAGAAGCTGCCGTACTTCTCCTCCCACGCCGCCGCCAGGCGCCGCAGCCTGGCCTCGTCGGTGATCCGGACCGCGGCGCCCTCGACGACCAGGTCGTGGCCCTTGTCCCAGTGGTTGACGCCCGTGGTCAGCACGACCTCGGGGTTCGCCGCCACGTTCCGTGCCTTGCGCTCCTGGGGGCCCGTGCAGAAGTGCAGCGCGCCGTCCAGCCAGACCGCGGGCAGCGGCGTGACGTGCGGGCGCCCGTCGGGACGCACGGACGAGATCCAGAAGAGCTCGGCCGACTTCAGCTGCCGCACGGCGTCCGCCCACGGGGTCGCCGTCGCTCCCGTACTGCTGTACCGGGCATCCAGTTCCGTACGCGGTTCCCTGCTCGGCATGGTCCGCCTCCTGACGCCGACACCAATGTTCCCGTCCAAGGATGGACCGCGCACGCGGGCAGAACTCATCGGTCAGGCCGTAGGCTCGGGCCAGGAATGATCGAACGGAGGCGCGGGGATGACGGTGCCGCAAGGGCGCAGAAGCAGCACGTTCACGCGACTGCTGCGGCATGGCTTCACCGATCCGTCCACCGCCGAACGGCTCCTCGACGCGCCCGAGCTGTCCGCGGTGCGCAGCGATCCGGTGCTGCTCGACGCCCTGGGCGCCGTCGCCGACCCGGACCTGGCGCTCCTCGGCCTCGTACGCCTGGTCGAGGGGCAGCCCGACGAGACCAGCTGCCGGGAGCTGCTCGACACCCTGGTCAGCGCCAAGCCGCTGCGCGACCGGCTGCTCGGCGTGCTCGGCGCCTCCGAGGCCCTGGCCGACCACCTGGCCAGGCACCCCCGCGACTGGCGTGCCCTGGTCACGTACGAGCTCGCCGACCTGCACCCCGGCGTCGAGGAGTTCGAGCACGGGCTCTCCGACGCCACCGACCCGGTCTCGCTGCGCGTCTCCTACCGCCGCTGCCTGCTGGCCATAGCGGCCCGTGACGTCTGCGGCACGACGGACGTCGCCGAGGCCGCCGCCGAGCTCGCCGACCTGGCGACGGCGACCCTGCGCGCCGCGCTCGCCATGGCCCAGGCGGCGGCGCCCGCGGACGCCGCGCGGTGCAGGCTCGCGGTCATCGCGATGGGCAAGTGCGGTGGCCACGAGCTGAATTACGTGTCGGACGTCGACGTCATCTTCGTCGGCGAACCCGCAGAAGGCACAGGCGGCACGGACGCGGCCGACGAGGGCAAGGCCATCCAGGCCGCCACCCGGCTCGCCTCGCACATGATGCGGATCTGCTCGGAGACCACGGTCGAGGGCACCATCTGGCCGGTCGACGCCAACCTCCGCCCGGAGGGCCGCAACGGGCCCCTGGTGCGCACCCTCAGCAGCCACCTCGCCTACTACCAGCGCTGGGCCAAGACCTGGGAGTTCCAGGCGCTGCTCAAGGCCCGCCCGGTGGCCGGTGACCTGGCGCTCGGCGAGGAGTACGTCAGCACCCTCGCACCCCTCGTCTGGCACGCGGCCGAGCGCGACAACTTCGTGCCCGACGTGCAGAAGATGCGCCGCCGGGTCGTGGCGAACATCCCGGCGGGCGAGGTCGACCGCGAGGTGAAGCTGGGCCCCGGAGGCCTGCGGGACGTCGAATTCGCCGTACAGCTCCTGCAGTTGGTGCACGGCCGCGGCGACACCTCGATCCGCAGCGGCTCGACCCTGGTGGCCCTGGAGGCACTCGCGGCCGGCGGCTACGTGGGGCGCGTGGACGCGGTCCAGCTCGACGACGCCTACCGCTTCCTGCGCTCCCTGGAGCACCGCATCCAGCTGTTCAAGATGCGGCGCACCCACCTGATCCCCGAGGACGACGCCGACCTGCGGCGCATCGGCCGCTCCCTGGGCATGCGCACGGAGCCGATCACCGAGCTGAACCGCGCGTGGAAGCGGCACACCTCGGTCGTGCGCCGTCTGCACGAGAAGCTCTTCTACCGCCCGCTCCTGGACGCCGTGGCCCAACTCGCCCCCGTCGAGACCCGGTTGAGCACGGAGGCGGCCCGCGCCCGCCTGGTCGCCCTCGGCTACCACGACCCCGCGGCCGCCCTGCGCCACCTGGAGGCCCTCGCCTCGGGCGTCACCCGCAAGGCGGCGATCCAGCGCACCCTGCTGCCCGTGCTGCTCGGCTGGTTCGCGGACTCGGCGGACCCCGACGCGGGTCTCCTGAACTTCCGCAAGGTGTCCGACGCGCTCGGCAAGACCCCCTGGTATCTGCGGCTCCTGCGCGACGAAGGCGCGGCAGCCGAGAACCTGGCCCGCGTCCTGTCCGCCGGACGCCTCGCCCCCGACCTCCTCCTGCGCGCCCCCGAAGCGGTGGCCCTGCTCGGCGACCAGCGCGGCCTCGAACCGCGCGACCACGCCCACCTGGAGCAGGAGGTCCTGGCCGCGGTGGGCCGCGCGGACGGCGCCGAACAGGCGGTGACGGCGGCGCGCGGCGTCCGCCGTCGCGAGCTGTTCCGCACGACGGCGGCCGACATCATCGGCTCGTACGGCACGGAGGAGAGCCCCGCCGCGGCGGACCCCGGCGAGCTGGTGGACCGGGTGGGCGACGCGGTCTCCGACCTCACGGCGGCAACGATCGCCGGGACGCTGCGCGCGGTGGTCCGCGAAGGCTGGGGCGACACGCTGCCGGTGCGGTTCACGGTGATCGGCATGGGCCGCTTCGGCGGCCACGAACTGGCCTACGGCTCGGACGCGGACGTCCTCTTCGTCCACGAGCCGCGCGAGGGCGTGAGCGACCAGGAGGCGGCGAAGGCGGCCTCCCAGGTGGTCTCCGAGATGCGCAGACTTCTGCAACTCCCCAGCGCTGACCCGCCGTTGCTGATCGACGCGGATCTGCGCCCGGAGGGCAGGAGCGGACCGCTGGTGCGCACCCTCGCCTCGTACGAGGCCTACTACCGCCGCTGGTCCCTGGTCTGGGAGTCCCAGGCCCTGATCCGGGCCGAACCGGTCGCCGGTGACGCGGAGTTGGGCCGCGCCTTCATCGACCTCGTGGACCCGCTGCGCTATCCGGCGGAGGGCCTGGGCGAGGACGCGGTCCGCGAGATCCGCCGCCTGAAGGCCCGCATGGAGGCCGAGCGCATGCCGCGCGGATCGGACCCCACCCTCCACACGAAGCTGGGTCGCGGCGGCCTCTCGGACGTCGAATGGACCGTCCAGCTCATGCAGTTGACCCACGGCTGGGTCGAACCGGGCCTGCGCACCACCCGCACCCGGGTGGCCCTCGCGGCGGCCTGCGCGGCCGAACTGATCCCGACCGAGGACGCGGCGATCCTGGACGAGGCATGGGTCCTCGCCACGCGGGTGCGCAACGCGGTGATGCTGGTGCGCGGCCGGGCCGGGGACACGTTCCCCTCGGACGGACGCGAACTCGCGGCGGTCGGGCGGTACTTGGGGTACGACCCCGGGCACGTGGGGGACATGCTGGACGACTACCGGCGGATCACGCGCAGGGCGCGGGCCGTGATGGAGGAGAGGTTCTACGGGGCGTAGGTGCCGCGTAGGCCAGGGGCTTCCACGAAGCGTGGGGCCCGTCTCTCCAGGGGCTTCTCCAGCACGGTCCTGCTACAGCAAGGTCCGCGCGTGCGCCAGGAACCCCGTGAGCGCCAGCTCGAAGGCGCGGTCGGCGCGGCCCCGCGGCACCGCGTCCAGGGCCCGTGCGAGCGCGGGCGTCGCCGTCTCGTCCGGCAGCTCCCACATGGCCTCCGGCGCCGCCAGGTCGAGCGCCGAGCCGAGCACCAGGTTCTCCAGGGCGATGATCACCGGCATGACGTCCGCGAGGGCGAACCCGGCATCGATCAGCAGCGTCACCGCGCGTTCGTACTGCTCCAGTACGCGTGGTGCGCGCACCGGTGAGGTCATCAGGAGCGGGATGACCTTGGGGTGGGCCGCGAAGGCGGCGCGGTAGGAGCGGGCCCAGGCGGACAGGGCGTCGTCCCAGGGGAGGCGCGGGTCCAGGGTGGCGGTGTCGATCGCGTCGCTCACCCGCTCCCGCAGCAGCTCGACGATGCCGTCGCGGCCGTCCACGTGGTGGTAGACGGAGCCGGTCTGCGCGCCGAGGCGCTTGGCGATCTGCGGGACGCTGAAGTCGCCCTTCTCGTCGACGAGGGCGAGCGCGGTCGTCGTGATGCGGTCCCTGTCGAGCAGGGGGGTGCGCGGCCGTCCCATGGTTCCTGATCCCCGATTCTCTTCGGCTGCCCGCCTGCTGCCCTCCGTGGCGGAGTCCGCGGCGAGGTCCAAGGCGGACTCCGCGGCGAGGCCTTCCCGAAAGTCTGACGAGAGGCTACATTGCCGAAACCGAAAGCCTTTAGGTTTCGGGGTCGGGTGGCCCCATCCCCGCCGCCTCGACCCCGGGGCTCCCTGCCCCCGCCCGCCGCAGAAGGGCTTCCCTGCGCATGTCCGTCACCTCCCCAGAGCCGCCGCCATCCGTGCGCGACACCCGCGACACCGCCGAGCCCACGCTCCGCAGCGGCTCGCTCGGCACCGCCGACATCGCCTTCTTCGTCGTCTCGGCCGCCGCCCCGCTCACCGTCATGGCGGGCGTCGCCCCCATCGCCATCTCCCTGGGCGGCATCGGCGCACCCGTGGGCTATCTGCTCGCCGGGATCACGCTCGCCGTCTTCGCCGTCGGATTCACCGCGATGAGCCGCCACGTCCGCAGCGGCGGCGCCTTCTACGCGTACATCACGCGCGGCCTCGGCCGCCCCGCGGGCATCGCCGCCGCCCTGCTCGCCATGCTCGGCTACAACGGCATGGAGATCGGCGTCTACGGACTCCTGGGCACCGCCACGCAGGACACCGCCCACGCCCTGTTCGGCGCGGACGTTCCCTGGCTCCCGGTGTCCCTCGCCGGGCTGCTCCTGGTCTGGTACGCCGGGTACCGCTCGATCGACTTCGGCGCGAAGCTGCTCGGCGTACTGCTCGTCGCCGAGACCGGCATCCTGGTGCTGCTCGCGGGCGGCGTCCTCGTCGAGGGAGGCGGCGCGGAGGGCCTGAGCCTGGACGGCTTCTCCCCGGACAACGTCTTCGTCCCCGGCACGGCCGCCGTACTCGCCTTCGCCTTCGCGGCGTTCACCGGATTCGAGTCGACCGTCATCTACCGCCGCGAGGCGCGCGATCCGGACCGTACGGTGCCGCGCGCGACGTACATCGCGGTGGCGTTCCTCGGGCTCTTCTACGCCTTCGTCGTCTGGACGGTGATCCAGGCCTTCGGCGACGAGGCCGTGGTCAAGGCGGCGGGATCGGACCCGGCGGGCCTCTTCTTCTCGGCCATCACCACCTATGTGGGCGGCTGGGCCGCGGACCTGATGCACGTGCTGATCGTCACGAGCGTGCTGGCGTCGCTGCTCGCCTTCCACAACGCGATCAACCGGTACACGCTCGGGCTCGCGGAGGAGGGTGTGCTGCCCAAGGCGCTCGGGCGGGTGCACGGGCGGCATCGGTCGCCGTATCTGGCGGGGGCGGCGCAGACGGTGCTCGGGGCGGTGGTCGTCGTCGCCTTCGCCGCGGCGGGCGCTGATCCTTACGCTCAACTGCTGCTGTGGGTCAACACCCCCGGGATGATCGGTCTGTTGGCGCTCCAGCTGATCGCGGCGATCGCGGTGCCTTTCTACTTCCGGCGCATATCCCATGCGGAGGGTGCGCTGCGGACGGTGGTCGCGCCGGTGGTGGCTACGGTGCTGCTGAGCGTGGCGCTGGTCCTGGTCGCCACGCACATCGACGTCTTCACCGGGGCGAGTCCGTTCGTGAACACCATCCTGGTGGGTGTCGCTCCGGCCGTCTTCGTCCTGGGCCTGGCCCTGGCGATGCGGCTGCGCCGCCGCCGTCCGGAGGTGTACGAGGGCTTCGCCAGCGAGCCGAACTGAGCCGAACTGATTTGTCCCCAACCCCACCCCTCCCCGAAAACCCGCTCTGGCGCGGGGGCCTTGCGTGCCGTCATCACCGGCTCCGCCGAGTTCGTCCTCAAACTCCCCCAAGCTCTTGAAGAGCAGGGGGGACCCCCACGACGGGCTGAGATTTCCCGCCGGTCCGGACATGTCTTTCAGCCCCTCCGGCGTTTGAGGAGCGGGGTCTGGGGGCGGAGCCCCCCCGTTTCGGGAAGGGGCGGGATTGGGGAGAGCCCCGCCGGGCCGCATTGACCGCAACCAACCAACGACCCACCCCTGAACGGAGTCCCCCTTGCCCCCCGCCGACCTCATCCTCACCGGCGCCAACATCCGCACCCTCGACCCCACCAACCCCCAGGCCATCGCCCTCGCCGTCCGCGACGGACACATCGCAGCGGTCGGAGACGAAGCAGACGTACGCGCCTTGCGCGGCCCCCGGACCGAGACCGTGCACCTCGGCGGGGCCACTCTCACGCCCGGTCTCGTCGACTCCCACAGTCACCCCGTCTGGGGGCTGGAGATGGCCACGGGGCTCGATCTCTCGGCCGTGGCCGACCTGGACGGGCTCCGCGGGGCCCTGCGTACGGCAGCCCGTGTCGACGGATGGGTCGTCGCCTGGGGGCTGGACCACAACGCCTTCGGCGGGCGGCCGGTCCACCGCGACCTCGTCGAGGACGCCCTGGACGGCGCACCCGCCTTCATCCGCCTCTACGACGGCCACTCCGCCCTGGCCAGCGGCGCCGCCCTGAGCGCCGCCGGCATCACCGGCCCGCGCACCTTCACCCAGCGCGCCACCGTCGTCTGCGACGACGCGGGGCGCCCCACGGGCCACCTCGTCGAGCACGCCGCGATGGACCTCCTGAACGACGTACTGCCCCGCCCCTCCCACGCCGAGCGCCGCACCCGCCTGGTCGAACTGCTCTCCGCGATGGCGGCCACCGGACTGACCGGCGCCCATGTCATGGACCTCGGCGGCGACGACGTACCCGGACTGCTCGCCTCGGCCGAGGCGCGGACGGAGCTCCCCCTGCGGCTGCTGCTCGCCCCCTGGTGCATGCCGGGCGTCGACAAGGACGGCCTGGACGAGATCGTCGCCCTGCAGGGCGAGCGCGGGCGGCACTGGCGGATCGGCGGGGCCAAGTTCTTCATGGACGGCACCGTCGAGGGCGGCACCGCCTGGCTGGAGCACGCGGACTGCCACGGGCAGGGGACCGACGCCTTCTGGCCGGACCCGGAGGCGTACGCGGACGCCGTACGGCACCTGCACGCGGCCGGAGTGCGGACGGCGACCCACGCCATCGGGGACGCCGCGGTGCGGCACGTGCTCGACACCGTCGCGTCGCTGGGCCCCGGCGGGCGCCTCGCGCACCGGATCGAGCACATCGAGACCGTCCCGGACGACACCGTCCCGCGCTTCGCGGAGCTCGGCGTCATCGCCTCCATGCAGCCCCCGCACACCGCGTACACGCGCGCCGACCACACCGACGAGTGGTCCAAGCGGCTGGGAGACGAGCGGGCCGCGAGGGCCTGGCGTACCCGGGACCTGCGGGACGCCGGAGCGGTCGTGGCGCTGGGCTCGGACTGGCCCATCGCGCACTATGACGCGCGGCAGGTCCTCGCCACCGCGCGGGCGCCCCGTGGAGCGGCATCGGCGGGGGCCGGTCTCACGGGGCTGATGGCTCTGGAGGGGTGCACCTCGCACGCCGCTACCGCGGCCGGGGAGGGGGCGGTGGCGGGGCGGATCGCCCCCGGTTTCCGCGCGGACCTCACGGCCTTCGGGATCGACCCCGTGGAGGCGCCCGCCGACGAGGTCGCGCAGGCACCGATCCGGCTGACCGTGTCCGGGGGGCACATCACCCACCGTCATCAGTGACAGGGGCGGGGCAGGGCTCGGCTCAGGCCCTGAACCTGGCCCTGACCTTGGCCGGCAGCAGCGACGCCCGCTCCCGCCCGTCACGCAACGCCACCTCGCGCGGCAGTCGGTGCGGCATCACCCCGTACCAGGCCCACGCCACCGCGAAGCCGAACGCCAGGCAGATCATGCCGCCCACCGCGTCCAGCCAGAAGTGGTTGGCGGTCGCCACGATCACGATCAGGGTCGCCGTCGGGTAGAGCAGGCCGAGGATCTTCGCCCACGGCGCCGACGCCAGGGCGAAGATCGTCAGGCCGCACCACAGGGACCAGCCGATGTGCATCGACGGCATCGCCGCGTACTGGTTCGACATGTGCTTGAGGTCGCCGGAGGCCATGGAGCCCCAGGTCTGGTGGACGAGCACCGTGTCGATGAAGTCGTGGCCGTTCATCAGGCGCGGGGGAGCCAGCGGATACAGGTAGTAGCCGAGCAGGGCGACGGCTGTGGTCGCGAAGAGAACCATGCGGGTCGCCGCATAACGTCCCGGATGGCTGCGGAACAGCCAGACCAGGACACCGAGCGTCACCACGAAGTGCAGCGTCGCGTAGTAGTAGTTCATGCCGACGATGAGCCATGTCACCGAGTCCACCGCGTGGTTGACGCTCTGCTCAACGGCGATCCCGAGGTGCTGCTCCACCCGCCAGATCCAGTCGGCGTTGCTCAGGGCCTGCGACTTCTGTTCCGGCACGGCGTTGCGGACCAGGGAGTACGTCCAGTAACTCACCGCGATCAGCAGGATCTCGAACCAGAGCCGGGGCCGTCGTGGCGCGCGAAGACGACGCAGGAATGTCCGCCCATTGCGGTCTTCTTGCTCGCCCGCGATGGGTGATGTGGTGGGCCGCTGCTGGCCTTCCAGTGTCGTCACAGTCATCTCACCCATAGGCACAGAGTCTGCCAGATACCGACCCTCTGCCCGATCATCCCAAGGTCTGGTTCGGGCCGCATTCTCTACGCCCTACGGACGACCGCGTCCCCCAGGGGCGGAAGCGGTTGAACCCCGAACGACCAGCTCCGGCATGAAGACGAATTCGCTGTGCGGGGCGGGCGTGCCGCCGATCTCCTCGAGGAGTGTACGCACCGCCGCCTGCCCCATCGCAGGAACGGGCTTGCGCACCGTGGTCAGGGGCGGATCGGTGAACGCGATCAGCGGGGAGTCGTCGAATCCGACCACCGAGATGTCGTCCGGGACCTCGAAGCCGCGCTCCCGCGCCGTCCGTATCGCCCCCAGGGCCATCATGTCGCTCGCGCACACCACGGCCGTGCAGCCGCGGTCGAGCAGGGCGGACGCCGCGGCCTGCCCGCCCTCCAGCGTGTACAGCGAATGCTGGACCAGATCCGACTCGATCTCCTGCGGACTCAGGTCCAGCTGGTCCTGCACCGTGCGTACGAACCCCTCGATCTTCCGCTGGACGGGCACGAACCGCTTGGGGCCCAGGGCGAGTCCGATCCGTGTATGCCCCAGGGAGACGAGGTGGGTGACCGCCAGGCGCATCGCCGCCCGGTCGTCCGGCGAGATGAAGGGCGCCTGCACCTTGGGGGAGAAGCCGTCGACCAGGACGAACGGCACGCCCTGCGCGCGCAGCTGGTCGTAGCGCTGCATGTCGGCGGAGGTGTCCGCGTGCAGGCCCGAGACGAAGATGATGCCGCAGACGCCGCGGTCCACGAGCATCTCCGTCAGCTCGTCCTCCGTGGAACCGCCCGGCGTCTGCGTCGCGAGGACCGGCGTGTACCCCTGCCGGGTCAGGGCCTGCCCGATGACCTGGGCGAGCGCGGGGAATATCGGGTTCTCCAGCTCCGGCGTGATCAGCCCGATGAGGCCCGCGCTGCGCCGGCGCAGCCGCACCGGGCGCTCGTACCCGAGCACGTCGAGTGCGGCAAGCACGGACTGGCGGGTGGCACCGGCGACGCCGGGCTTGCCGTTGAGCACCCGGCTGACCGTCGCCTCGCTGACCCCCGCCTGCGCTGCGATGTCGGCCAGTCGCGCGGTCACAGGATTGGACTGTACCGGTCGCATCTCAGGCTGCCCACCAGACCGTTGAATCCGACGGCAGGATCGTCTCCTCGGCGCCGGGCGTCATTCCGGCGCTCGACAGGAGCACGGTGCCGCAGGTGGGGATCGTGACCGGATCGGCGGTGACGTTCACCGTGCAGATCACCGAACCCCCGGGCGCCGTGCGGCGGAAGGACAGCACGCCCTCCGGAGCGTCGAGCCACTCCACGTCGCGGCCCGCGCCGAGGGCCGGGTGCTCGCGGCGCACGGCGAGCGCGCCGCGGTAGAACTCCAGGGTGGAGGTGGGGTCGCCCTCCTGCGCCTCGACCGTGAGGTCCTTCCAGCCGGCGGGCTGCGGCAGCCAGCTCGGGCCGCCCTCGACCGGGCCGAAGCCGAACGGCGGGTGCTCCCCGGACCACGGCATCGGCACCCGGCATCCGTCCCGCGTCCCGTCCTGCCCCGTGCTGCGGAAGAACGCCGGGTCCTGGCGCACCTCGTCCGGCAGCTCGGTCACCTCGGGCAGGCCCAGCTCCTCGCCCTGGTAGATGTACGCCGAGCCGGGCAGCGCCAGCATCAGGAGCGTGGCCGCCTTCGCCCGGCGCAGGCCGCGCGCCGCGTCGCCCTCGGCGAAGCGGGTGGAGTGGCGTACGACGTCGTGGTTGGAGAGCACCCAGGTGGCGGGCGCCTCCACGGCGTTCATCGCGGCGAGGGAGCGGTCGATGACGGCACGCAGCTCGTCCGCGTCCCAACCGGTCGTCAGATACTCGAAGTTGAAGGCCTGGTGCAGCTCGTCCCGGCGCAGGTACCGCGCGCTGCGCTCCACCGTCGGCGTCCACGCCTCGGCCACCGCGATCCGCTCGCCCGCGTACTCGTCGAGAATCCGCCGCCAGCTGCGGTAGATCTCGTGCACGCCGTCCTGGTCGAAGTAGGGGACGGCCTGCTTGCCGAGCAGCTTCACCTGTTCCTCGTGGCCGATGTCGGGCAGTCCCTCGGCCTTGACCAGGCCGTGGGCCACGTCGATGCGGAAGCCGTCGACGCCGAGGTCGAGCCAGAAGCGCAGGATGGAGCGGAACTCGTCGTGCACCGCCGGGTGGTCCCAGTTGAAGTCGGGCTGCTCGGGCGCGAAGAGGTGGAGGTACCACTCGCCGTCCTCGACCCGCGTCCAGGCCGGGCCGCCGAAGACGGACTCCCAGTCGTTGGGCGGCTGCCGGCCGTCCTCGCCCTTCCCGGGCCGGAAGTGGAAGCGTCCGCGCAGCGGCGACCCCGGGCCCTCGCGCAGCGCCCGCTTGAACCACTTGTGCTGGTCCGAGCAGTGGTTGGGCACCACGTCGACGATCACGCGCAGCCCGAGCGCGTGCGCTTCGCGTACGAGGTCGTCGGCGTCCGGCAGCGTGCCGAACATGGGGTCCACCGCGCGGTAGTCGGCCACGTCGTACCCGGCGTCGGCCTGCGGGGAGGCGTAGAAGGGGGAGAGCCAGACGGCGTCCACGCCGAGCTGCTTGAGGTGCGGGAGGCGGGCGGTGGCGCCCGGCAGGTCGCCCATGCCGTCGCCGTTGCCGTCGGCGAAGCTGCGCGGATAGACCTGGTAGATGACCGCGTCGCGCCACCACTCGCGGCGCGCGGAATCGTCGGACGAGTCGTCGGCGGTCAGGGCGGCGGTGACGTGCTGGGTCATGAAGTCCTTCAGGAGTACGGGGGTGTGCGGCACTCCGGTGAACGTTCCACGGAAGCCGAAGGTCACGAGGATGTGCTCCTCACCTGTGGTGTTGTGCCCGAGCGGCTGACGGCCCGCCCCGTAGAGGGGGCTCTGCCGGGTACACCGATCTGCTGAGGATTCGTGCGACCCGGCCCGCCCCCGGCCTCCGCAGGGCGGGCGAGGGGTGGCGGACGCGGTTCCGCCCGCCGCCGGGGCGCGCGGAGACGCCGAGGGGGCGTGCGGACGTCTCGCCGTGCGTCCCGGCGATCTCGTCGTCGTCGTCCTCAACGTCCTCAACGCCACTCCTGGGGGTCCGGAAGCAGCAGGTCACGCAGGCGCGGGGCGTCGCGTGCGGTTCGCACCGCGTACAGGCCGAAGCCGGAGATTCTACTGTCAAACAGTCCGCGCACGCGTCCAGTTCGGTGACCACCACCGATCCGGGTCGCACCGGGGCCGTCTTCCCCCGAGGGACGCGGCGGAGCGCTAGCTTAAGGGGGCAGGCACGAGTCGGCCTGCTCCGTCCCGCCGCCTGAGGGGCTGTCCCGCGTGAGCGTCAAGGGCAAGGCAGTGAATAGGGTCAGCACGGTTCTGGTGGTCGACGACGTGCCCGCCAGCAGGTACGCGCTGAGCGCGGTGCTGCGCAGGGACGGCCACCGCGTCCTGCTCGCCGCGAGCGCGAGCGAGGCCCTGATCGAACTCGACGTGCGGATGCGGGCGGGGGACCTGCCGGACGTGGCGCTCGTCGACGTGGGCCTGCCCGACATGAGCGGCTACGAACTCTGCCGCCGCATGAAGCAGTTGCCGCCCATCGCCGCCCTGCCCGTCGTCCACTTCTCGGCGGCGGCACGGCCGCCCGCCGACCGCTGCCGGGGGCTCGACGCGGGCGGTGAGTCCTATCTGACGGTGCCCGCCGAACCCGAGGAGATCCAGGCGGTCGTACGGGCCGCCGCGCGCGGCGCCCGCTGCCGCAGTGACGCCCAACTCCGGGTGGGGCGGCTCGCACTGCTCGCCGGGACGATCCTGGAGGTGCAGTCGGCGCGCTGCCTGGGCGAGCTGGCCGACGCGGCGGCCGTGGGCACGGCGCGGCTGACCGACGGCCCCGCGACGGTGTTCGTCCTTGGCGAGGACGGCGAGATCCAGCTGGGGCTCTCCCGGCGCAGAGCCGCCGCCTCGCTGCCGGACGGCGAGGCGCACGAGGCGGTGGCCCGGCTGATGCGGCGCGTCATGTCGGGGCGCACGGGCGTGCGGCACACGGTCGTGCCGGCCCCGCTGTGGCCGCCGGGGTTCTTCCGCCCGGCCGGGGCGGCGGGGCTGGGGCGCGACGGGAAGCCGGAGGACGCGGGCCTCGTCCTGTCCCGGCTGCGCGAAGGGCGCACGCTGGTGTGCCTCGCGACGCCCGCGTACCAGGAAGGGCCCTCCGGCGAGACGGGACATCTCGTCGAGCGGCTCGCCCACGCCACCGCGCTGGCAGCGGAACCCCTGCTGATGTACGAGGAGGAGCGCCATGTCGCGCTGACCCTGCAACGCAGCTTCCTGCCCGCGCAGTTGCCGGAGCTGCCCGGCACGGACGTCGTCGTCCGCTACGAACCGGCGTCGCGCCAGGCGGAGATCGGCGGGGACTTCTACGCGGCGCTGCCCACCCCCCTCGGTGTCCTGACCGGCATCGGCGACGTCGTCGGGCACTCGCTCGACGCGGCCACCGTGATGGTCGAGATCCGGCACGCGCTGCGCGCGTACTGCGTCGAGGACCCCGACCCGCGCGCGCTCGCCGGGCGCCTGGACCGGATGCTGCAGCACTACCACCCGGGCGTGACGGCCACGATGTGCCTGAGCCTGGTCGATCCGGCCACCGGGCGGATGCGGATCGCCAACGCGGGCCACATCCCGCCGCTCGTGGTGCGGGACGAGGGCACGGCCGCGTACCTCGACGTGAAGGGGCCGCTCCTGGGGCTCGGCCTCGACCGGCCCGAGCCGAGCGAGGTGGTCCTCGCGCGCAGCGAGCGCCTGCTGATGGTCACGGACGGGCTCATCGAGACGCGGGGCACGGATCTGGCGGTGTCGATGGAGCAGCTGCGCCTCGCGGCGGCGGGCGCGCCGCGGGGTGTCGCCGACCTGTGCGACACGCTCCTCGCCTGCTTCGGGCGCGGACGGGAGGACGACATCGCGCTGCTCGCGCTGCGCAGGACGGACTGAAAGAAACCGTCGCACGGACCTGTACCCATGGCCCTACCCGTCAGTACATTGACGCCATGTCTAATACGCAGAGCCGGGAGCCGAAGCCCGTCGCGTCCGAGCACATACCGCTCAAGGCACGCAAAGTCTCCTTCTCCTGGGAGGACACCCCGCTGCACTGGGTGCCGGGCGACCCCTTCGCCACGCACACGATCAACGTGCTGCATCTGCTTCTGCCCGCGGGCGAACGCTGGTTCGTCCACGTGTACAAGCAGGTCCTGCCGTACATCCGTGACGACCGGCTCCGCGCGGACGTGATCGGCTTCATCGGCCAGGAGGCCATGCACGCGCAGGCCCACGACGAGGTCCTGCCGCACCTCAAGGAACAGGGCCTGGACCCCACGCCGTACACCGCCCAGGTCGACTGGCTCTTCGAGAAGATGCTCGGCGACCGGACACTGCCGCCCGGCAAGGCCCGCAAGTGGTGGCTGATGGAGCGCGTCGCGATCATCGCGGCCATCGAGCACTACACCGCCTTCCTCGGCAACTGGGTCCTGAACGCCGATGAGCTGGACCGCAGGGGCGCCGACCCGACGATGCTGGACCTGCTGCGCTGGCACGGCGCGGAAGAGGTCGAGCACCGCTCCGTCGCCTTCGAGCTCTTCATGCACGTCGACGGCAGCTACCGCCGCCGCGCCCGCACCTGGGCCACGGCCTTCACCGCGCTGGTCTTCCTCTGGCAGCGCGGCGCGCGCTTCTTCATGGAGAACGACCCCACGCTCATCGGCGGCAAGGCCTCGTTCAAGGACTTCTACCAGGGCGGGAAGAAGGGCACGCTGCCCACCACCCCGGACATGATCCGCTCCATCCCCCGCTACCTGAGCCGCGCCTACCACCCCTCCCACGAGGGCAGCACCGCCCAGGCCGCCGCCTACCTCGCCTCGTCCCCGGCGGCCACCGCCGCCGAGGCCGCGACGGAATCGCTGCCGAAGGGAGCGCGCTGACATGCCCCGCATGCGCACCGTCCTGCTCGTCACGGGCGCGGCCCTGCTCGCCAGGCGGGCCATGCGGCGCCGCATCGACGCCTCCCCGCTGTGGCCGCTGCCCGCCCTGGAGGAACCGGTCTCGGGCCGCCCGCGCTCGCGCGCCCTTCGCCTGCTCGTCACCCGGCACGAGAGCGTCGCCGACGGCGTCGTACAACTGCGCCTGGAGGGCGACAACTTGCCCGCCTGGGAGCCGGGCGCCCACCTGGACCTGGTCCTGCCGTCGGGCCTGGTCCGCCAGTACTCGCTGTGCGGAGACCCGGAGGACACCTCCTCGTACACCGTCGCCACCCGCCTGATCGGCACGGAGCAGGGCGGCCGTGGCGGTTCGCGCGAGGTGCACGAGCAGCTTCAGGAGGGGACGGAGGTCGAGGTGCGCGGCCCGCGCAACCGCTTCCCGCTGGCCGACGCCGACGCGTACGTCTTCGTGGCGGGCGGCATCGGCATCACGCCGATCCTGCCCATGCTGCGGGCGGTCGAGGCCGCGGGCCGCGAGTGGCGGCTGCTGTACGGGGGGCGCTCCCGGGCCTCGATGCCGTTCCTGGAGGACGTGGAGAAGCTGGCGGGCACCCGCGCCGGGCGGCTCACGGTCGTCGCGGAGGACGAGGGCGGCCGCCCCGACCTCGCCGCCTTCCTCGCGGACCTGACGCCCTCCACCGCGGTCCACGTCTGCGGCCCCGAGGGGCTGATGGAGGCCGTGGCGGCGACACTGCCCGCAGGCGCCGCCCTGCACCTGGAGCGCTTCACGCCGCACACCTCCGCGGAGGGCAACGGCACGTTCGAGGTGGAACTGCGCCGCAGCGGACGGACCGTCTCCGTGGCCGCCGGCACCACGGTCCTGTCCGCGGTGCGCGCGGAGCTGCCCAACACCGCGTACTCCTGCGAACAGGGTTTCTGTGGAACCTGCCAACAGCGGGTCCTGGAAGGGGAGATCGACCACCGCGACGAACTGCTCACGGACGCCGAGCGCGCCGACTCGATGCTGATCTGTGTGTCGAGGGCGAGCGGGGACCGAATCGTCCTGGACATGTGAGACACATGGGGGGACACAGGACGAGAGATGTGAACGGTTGGGGCGGACCAGCCCCTTTAACGGCTGGATCTGCTCGGTAAGGTGTTCGCATGACTACCGGGGTGCGCCGCAGGATGGGTGTCGAGGAGCGGCGGCAGCAATTGATCGGGGTCGCGCTCGACCTGTTCAGCCACCGCTCGCCCGACGACGTGTCCATCGACGAGATAGCGGCGGCCGCGGGCATCTCGCGACCGCTGGTCTACCACTACTTCCCGGGCAAACTCAGCCTGTACGAAGCGGCGTTGCAGCGGGCCGCCGACGATCTGGCCGACCGCTTCGTGGAACCGCGCGAGGGCCCGCTGGGCGCCCGCCTGCTGCGCGTGATGGGCCGCTTCCTGGACTTCGTGGACGGCCACGGCCCCGGCTTCTCCGCCCTGATGCGCGGCGGCCCGGCCGTCGGCTCCTCGACGACCAACGCACTGATCGACTCGGTGCGGCAGGCGGCGTACATCCAGATCCTCGCGCACCTGGGCATCACCGACCCGCCCGCCAGGCTCGAACTGGTCGTCCGCTCCTGGATCTCGCTCGCCGAATCCACCGCGCTCATCTGGCTCGACGGACGCCGCATTCCACGCGCCGAACTGGAGCTCCAGCTGGTGCACGACTTCGCGGCGCTCGCCGCGGTGAGCGCCGCCTACGACGAGGAGATGGCGGCGATCCTGCGCCGCATCCTCGCCGAGGAGCCGCCGGAGGGACCGTTCGCCGAGCTGATCACCCGCCTGATCGGCCTCGTCCCGCAGGAGCGGAGCAGTTGACCCACCGCCTCGCCGGCGAAGAGGACATCCCCACCCTCGTCGCCCTCTACGACGGTGCCGCGCGCTGGATGCGGGACCGGGGGATCGACCAGTGGAAGCCGGGCGAGAAGGGCGCGGCGCACTTCCGCGGGCGCATCGCGTCGGACGAGGTCTGGCTCGCGTACGACGGCGAGACGGTCGCCGGTGCGTACGAGGTGTGGTGGGCGGACGAGCCCGCCTGGGGCGAACAGCCGCCCGTCGCGGGCTACGTGCACCGCCTGATGACGCGACGCGGCGCCCCGGCGGGCACCGGCCGGGCGATGCTGGCGCGCGCGGAACGGCGCATCGCGGAGGCGGGCAGGCAACGCTGCCGCCTGGACTGCGTGTCGAGCAACCCGCGCCTGCGGGAGTACTACGAGGCGGCGGGATACACGGTGGTGGGGGAGCTGCCGGGGAAGGTGGCGGCGGACGGGAGCACGTACGGCGTCACGCTCCTGGAGAAGGTGCTGCGCGCCCCGGCCCCGTCCGACACCTGACGCCTCACCGCAGCGTCGACACCTTCGAGCCGTCCGCGAGCCGCCCGGTGAGCCCGGCGCGAGCGCCCCGCTCCAGGGGCGCGGCCAGGGTGTTGCCGGGCGTCGGCGACCCTCCGGCGGCCCTGACAGAAACGATGTCCCTGCTGCCGCCTCCCAGCAGGTACCAGTTGCCGCCCCGGGACTTCCACCGCACGCCCGCGAGCACCGAGGGCTTCCGAGCCCCGCACGCCGCGGAGTCCTCCGCCTTCGCCGCGACGGCCGCCGCGCCCGCCGTCTGGAACTGCGCGAGCGCCCGGCCTCCGTCGCCGCGCCACGTGTCGGCGCGGGTGCAGAGCCAGGCCGCCGAGCCGTTCGCCTCGGGCAGCGCCTGACGCGCGTACTGCCAGGAGTTCACCGACCGCACGCCGTTCGAGCGCGCGGCGGTGAGCGAGCAGGCGGTCGAGGACCAGTCCGCGGCCGATGCCTCGCGCGGGGCCTGCGGGCGGCCCGCGGTGAGGTGGGCCGGGACGAGTTCGCCGAGGTCGGTGGAGAGACGGTTCACCCCCGTGTCGTCCCGCAGCTGGAGCGCGTTCCAGGACGTGCACGTCTGGGCCTGCGCCGGACTGGCGAACGGCTCGGTCACCCCGTCGCCGTCCCGCTTCAGGGCATCGGGGCCGTTGTCCGGCTTCAGCAGGTCCCGTACGCCGACACCGCCGACCCAGGGCGCGGTCAGGTACCGCACGTTGCCGTCGACGCGGTTCACCACCACGGCTCCCGCCTCGGTGCTGGTCGCGCCGTCCACGCGCGCGAAGTCCAGCGCGGCACCGCCGGTGCCTTCCTTGGGCTCGGCGTACCGCACGATGCGCAGGCCGTCGTACAGGAGCACGACCCGGGCCGCGTCGACCTCCCCGGCGAAGAGCAGCTGGGCGGGGCCGGGAGGCGCGCCCGCCGCCGTGCCGGTCGTGGCGGAGACCTGCACCGACTCGCCGGGCCTCGCCCAGACGGCCAGGGCCCGCCGCAGCAGTGCGTCGTCGTCGGTGAGCGCGCCCCTCGCGGGCCACGCGGAGAAGTCGGCGCGGGCCGAGCGCTTCCACGCGCCGGCCGCGACCTTCGTCAGCTGCCCCGGGTCGAGCGCGGCCTGTCCGGCGGGATTCTGCGCGTACGCGGGCGCGGCGGCCCCATCGGGCCCCCAGCCGTCGCCCGGCAGCCCGAGCAGCGCTCCGCAGACCAGGGCGGCGGCCAGCGCGACGCCCGCGGCCTTCATGTGCTGCCTGCGGCGCATCAGATCGGTGGGCCGCGCCTGCAAGGAGCAGGGGTCGAACTCGGGGGACCTGAGCAGGTCGTACGCCGACGCGTCCACATCCTCGGCCTCGGCCAGCGCATCGCCCGGCTCGTCGACTCCGGCCGCGGCCAGCACCTTGCGTACGTCGCTGTCGGGCAGCCGCTCGAGACCGCGCAGCACGTACGCGGCTCGGGCGGGACCGGAGAGCACCGAGAGCCGCTGATCGAGGGCGAGTTCATCGGCGCCCCCGGACTGCGGGAAGAGGCGGAGCCCCCACACCTGGGGGAGCAGCGGCGGCAACTGCGAGCGCTTGGGCCAGGCCCTGCGCTTGAGCGGAAGCCCCGCGTCCAGGGCCGTCCCCACGACGCGCTGCCGTACGTAGGCGTACCCGGGGTCGCCGTTGCGCCCGTCCCCCGAGCGCTGCACCGGAATGCCCTCCGCGTCACCCGGCCTGCGGCTGCGGGGCAGCGCACGCTGGGTCAGCGCGTGGGCGGTCAGGACCCGCCGGTTGCGACCGAGGCTGGGCGGCAGGATCAGATAGGCGAGCCGCACCAGGCGTGGGTAGTGCTCGACAAGGGCGGCCTCGGCCTGCTCGACGTCGACGACGCCGGAGAGATCCTGGGACGGCGCGGGGGACTTCACATTCGACGACACGTTCAGCAAAACGAGCGAATCGTCGGATGGTCACCCGTCTGTGAGCGCTCGCGCATAGTTGCCCATCGACCGCTGGTACCGCGGGAGATGGGGCGCGAGGGCGCCGAGCACGAGGGCGAGCCCTTCGCGCTCGCGGCCGAGGCCGGCCAGGCAGAGGGCGAGGGTAGCCCGTACGGCGTCATCCAACTCGTCGCTCGGCGCGTCGAGTTCGGGAGTGAGCAGGGCGACCCCTTCCTCCGGCCGCCCGATGTTCCGCAGGGAGCTGGAGAGCTGGATCAGGGTGCGCCGCCGCCGGTATCCGTCGAGCCCCCGCTCCAGGGCCTCGCGGTAGAGGGGCACGGCACGGTCCGAGTGCCCCGTGGAGTCGAAGGCGCAGGCCCGCTCGAAGGGGGCGACGGGGCTCCCCTCGGGCAACTCGTCGACCAAGGCGTCGATGAGCCCCCGAAACTCCGAGGCACGGTCCTCCCCGTACTCCTCGAAGGACCCCCAGGCCTGGTCGAGCCGCTTCTCCCATGCAGTGTCCATGGCCACACCCTTGCACGGCGTGACCGGCCCCGGGGCCTGAACCAGCCCTCCCGTACGCCCCGACCCCGTCAGCCAACCCCCCACTCGCTGAACTCCACCGTTCCCCGCGCCCCGTCGCCCCCGTTGGTCGCGCTCATGAACAGACCCACGTCCTGCGCCCCCGCGGCCCCGGGCACGGCCACACTCGCCACCACCCGCCAATTCGCCCCGCCGTCCACCGAGCACGACCCCGTCAGCACGTCGCCCGCCCGCGCGAGCCGCAGCAGCACCGGTGCCTTGATTCCCGTGATGCGCTTGTACGTGTCCAGGGTTCCGTCGCCGTTCGTGTCGTACGACAGGACCACTCCGTTCGCCGGAGTCACCGCCAGGTTGACGAAGCCCGGTGAGCCCGGCACGCCCATCGCGTTGCGCGCGATGATCCCCGCTCGCGCCCACGGGCCCGTCACCGCCTGGGAATCGACCCGGACCGTCACCGTGACCCCGTCCCGCAGCGCGCCCTCCCGGTACAGCGTTCCGAACTCCGTCGTGCCCTTCCACAGGTCCGTGCCCGCTCCGTTGATCGCGTAGCGGCCCTCCAGCTCGCCGAACACCGCTCCGTTGTTCGTGTACTTCCGCCAGCCCGCGCTCACCGGGCCCGCCTCGAACAGCACTCCCTCGTGCACGGCCCGGACCCGCCGCTCGCCCGCGGGGCCGTACCGCACCGCGATCTCGTACGGAAGCGGCCGCAACGGCCGGTCCAGCGGTGTGTCCGGTGCGCTCGCGCGCCACGCCACCCTGCCCGTGCCCGCCGGAGCGACCCGCGGCAGGGACACCGGACCGGAGGGCTCCGCGTCGAGCCCGGTCAGCTCGAAGTCGACGCGGCCCGTGGCCCGCAGCCCGTTGACGTTGCGGAAGACGGCCTCAAGCCTCGTCTCCCCGCCGGGCGGCAGCGACGGCGGGTCCGCGACGACCTCCAGCGACCCCTGGTAGGGCGCGCGGGCCAGCACGTCCCCCACCCGGGCGGCGGTCCGGTACGGGTCGCCGATTCCCCGCAGGGGATAGTCCTTGCGCTCCCGGGTCCACGGCTCCTCCACCGCGAACCAGTCCACCGCGCGCGGCTCACGCCCCGCGGCCAGCGCGTCGGCCAGCTCGTCGAGCCACTTCTGCCAGCGCGGGACGTAGAAGTCGGCCATCAGGCCCGCCCATTCGCGGTTCCCGTACTCGTGCAGCTTTCCGCCCTCGGACGTCGGCCGGTCGCCCCAGACCGTGATCAGCACCTTCGCGGTCCGCTCGAACTCCGCCCGCTCGGCGTCGTTCGTGCCCATCCGGCGCGCCGACTCCACCCAGGGGCCCAGCAGGAAAGCCGCGTTCGTCCCCACCAGCTCGTCCGACAGCCGCATCAGCCGCAGCCACAGCGTCGAAAGCGCCCGGAAGGTGTCCGCGTCCTTCCGCCGGTAGGCGGTCCGAAGCTGCGGCAGCAGCTGCCGGCTCCGGTGCGCCAGCGCCTGCCGGGCCACGTCCACCACGTCGTACCGGTAGGCGGCACTGCCCCGCAGCGCCCCGCGCACCCCGAGCAGCCCGGCGAACGCCGCGTCGAAGCGGCCGGGGTCGTACGTCAGCGCGCGCGGCGCGTACTCGGCGGCGCGGTTCGCCGCCAGGTCGGGGCGCGCCGCGAACAGCGAGTCGTGCGGGTCGCTCCGCTCCACGGCGGTGTGCCGGTAGGCGGTGTCGTGCAGCGCCCGCCACGCCCGCCGGGCGTCGGCGTCGCGCCCGCCGTAGCGGAAGCCCGCGTAGCCGTCGAACCAGGAACGCAGGTCCAACTTCCCCTCCGACCAGGCCAGTTCGGAGAAGAGCTCGAAGGCGGCCGGGTCCCGGTCCGTCGCCTCCGGCATGAACGCCGTCCCCACGAGCGCGCTTGCGCTCTTGTCCCGCCAGGCGAAGAACTTCTCGTTCCAGATGTGGGCCCGCGCGCCGATCGTCGTGCGCCCGCCGAAGTTGGGGATGGTGCCGAACGCGTACGGCGTGCCGCCCCAGTCCTTCTCGCGGTCGGTGACGCTCGTGAACCGGTCGGAGACCCCGTCCACGATCAGCATCCGCCGCCGGTCGATCGCGTCGAGCAGCTCGGGCAGCGGATTGGCCTCCCAGCCGAGGATCACCCAGGTCGCGCCGGGGCGCGCCGTGCGCAGGGCCGCCTCCACACCGCGCGCCGCGTCCGGCACCGGGACGTCCCCCGGGGTGCCGCCCTCGTGCAGCAGGTCCATCTTGAAGTTGTCCGCGGCCCCGAAGAGCTGCTCCTGGTGACGGTAGAACGAAGCGGCGACCTTCCCGAAGGAAGCGGTCCGGGGGTCGAGCCAGTCGGGCCGCTTGAACCCGTGCCACGTCCCCTGCGGCACCACCCGCGCGTCCCCGCCGTTGCGCGCCACGAACCCGTCCGGGACGTGCCCGTAGTAGCCGGGCAGCACCGGCGCCATGCCCAGCGAACGCAGCCGGTCCACGATCTTGCGGCCCAACTCGGCCCGGTCGGCGATGAGTTCCGTGGAGAGCGGCCCGCCGTACCCCGACAGGTTCTGCAGCAGCCACCACGCCTGGTGCGAAGGCGCAGGCAGCCACGCACGCGCCTGAGCGTCGCTGTAGCCGAAGTCCTGGAGAACACGGTGGTAGACAGCCTCTGCCCCCGCGATCACCAGGACCTCGTTGCAGCCGTGCAGCGCGAGTACGTCGATCATGCGCTCCCAGTACGCCCAGTCGGCGTGCGGCGCGGTGTACCCGTCGTTCGTGTCGTTCAGGGCGAACCGGTGCGGGAGCGAGGTGGACCGCTCCAGCGGACGCGAGGGTGCGGGAAGCCTGCGCGGCAGGTCCAGCTGGTCGCCGTTCCAGGCGACATGGGCCCCGCAGACGTACTTCAGATACCAGTGGACCCCGGTGAGCAGCACGGCCGGCGTCGTCCCCGACACGTCGATGCGCCCCGTCGTGCCCGAAACCCGGAAGCGGTCCACGCCGCCGTTGGCGGGGACGAGTCTGAGACGGAACTGTTCCGCGTGATGCGGCAGGAGTCTGTTGAGTGCTGAGCGCGCGGAATCCGTATCGAGGGCGGGGCCCCGGACGGGCCCCTCGGCGGCGTGGGACGGAACCGCCACCCCGCCGACGGCGGCACCGAGGCCGATGGCCCCGGCTGTGCCGAGCACGGAACGTCGGGACGGATCGGTCATGTGTACCCCCTGGGTCGAATGGTGCGGCGCACGGTATCCGTGCGGAAGCCCGCGCTCAACGGTGCATGCGGAGATGGCGAGTTCACCTCGCCTGAAGGGACTGGTGGGACGATGAAGGCAGCGCGAAGGACGCTTGCGGGCGCGAGCAGGGGCATGCGCAGGCGCATGCGTACGGGCATGGGTGTGGGACTGCTGCTGATGGTGGTGGCGTGCGGCTCGGACGGCGACGACGCGGTGCCGGACACGGCGAGCGGCAGCCTGGAGCAGCTGGCGGCCAAGGCGCGATGCAAGCCGGACATCCAGACGGATGCGGCCGAATTGCGGCAGGCCACCTGTGACAAAGGTGCCCGCCGCTACGTCCTAGTAACCTTTACAAATGCCCGTGGCCAGGCCGAATGGTTCGACGAGGCCACCGATTACGGCGGCACGTACCTCATCGGCAAGAAGTGGATCGCGGTCGGCGAGGAGAAAGTGGTCATGCGGCTGCGCGGCCTGCTCGGTGGGACGGTGGAGAAGTCCTCGCACCACTCGGGGAGTAGCGGTGGTGGGGATCACGAGGACAAGAGCCCGGGGCACTCGGGCCACTCCGGTCACCACACGAGCTGACCGCGCAGCGGTACGGGGGGTCAGCCTGCGTTCGGGTTGCGTACTGGGCCGATCAGTTCGGAGGCCGATCGGCTCGGCTCAGTTGCAGCGCTGACCGCTGTTGATGCACTTGGCCATGCGGTTCATCAGCCTCTCGTCGAAGACGTTGATGAAGTCACCGTGGTCGGTGATCGGTTTGTGCAGCTGCTCGGGGAACGAGTCGACGGCGAATCCGGGGCCGGGCGGCACGTCGTACACGATGCGCTGCACCAGCTGCGGAATGGCCTTGAACCCCTGCGGGCAGGCGCCGCTCCGCGCGTCGGCGAAGGCCACGTGCGTACGGTGATTGGCGCTGTCGGTGTTCTGGCCGTCCCAGCAGCTCTGGAAGTTGAAGGTCCGTACGACCTGGCTGCCCTCGGGGCAGATCGGGTACTTGTCCTTCAGCTGCCGGTCCTCGAAGCCGGTGCAGCTCCAGGACGCGTTGGCGTTCGCGTCACCATTGGTGAGTGCCTTGGCGTCACCGGTGATGATGCGCAGGAAACGCGGCATCGCGACGACCTTGCTCGTCGGATTGCCGGCGAATTTCAGCGTCACCGACGACGGGGTCTGGATCTCGCCGACATTCTGGTCCTTGCCGCCGCCGTCCGCGTCCGCGTCGGCCTCGTCCTGTCCGTTCTGCAGCCTCAGGACCGGCCAGTAATAGGTCGACTTGTCACCCTGGTTCCGGCACGTCGTGTCGCCGTTCGCGAGATCGTCGTCGCTGGAGAAGGCGTCCGTGGCCTGGTTCCCGATGTAATCGTGCATATGGTGAGCGCCATTGCTCACACCGGGCGCGGCGATGACATTGTCCGGGTTGAACTTGCCGTTCTCGTTCGTCCCGCATTTCGTGGTGAAGGTGCCGCGTGACGCACCGCGCTGTTTGCCGGGGCGGTTGACGTTGGGCTGGACGGAGTTGATGTCGACGAAGTCGGCGGCCTCGGGGCCGTTGCCGTTCTGCTGGTCCGGCGGCTGCTCGTCACCGTCGCCGGGCGGCTGCTCGCCACCGTCCCCGTCACCGGGCGGCTGCTCACCGTCCTGCGGAGGCTGCTGGCCGCCGTCACCGTCGCCGTTCTGCGGGGGCTGCTGCTGACCGGCCGAGTCGTCGGCGCGCATGGTGCACGGCGCCATGCCGTCGATCCCCTGGGGCGGCTGGCCGCCCGCCCGGTCGATCGAGGAGCCGATGCCCTCGATGGTCGGCCGCCGCTGCTCCTCCAGCGGTTCGAGCACGGCCTTGGCCTGCTCGGTGTCCTGTGCCCGGGCGAACTTCTCGTACGCGGCGGTGATCTGGGTGTCCAGCTCCGCGAGCTGTCGGTCGACGTCCTCGCGGGCGCCGTCCGGCACGTCCGACAGCTGGGTGCCGACGTCCGGGCAGCTGATGGTCGCGAGGCCCAGATCGTCGCCCGGCCGGCCGGCCTGGGTCCTGGCGGACGGCGAACCGGAGCTTTCCCCGGCGTTCGCGTAGACATTCACCGCGACCATTCCGCCGCCGCCCAGGATTAGCGCCGCCGAGGCGGCGATCGCGCGCCCGGCGAGTTTTGATCGTTTTCGTGATGTGCGTCGTGGTGTGCGTCCCATGGGACTACGTACGCAACAGGGGTCAGCCCTGTTCAATCACGCGCGGAATTCCTCGACAATCCCCGCGGTGAACTCCGCGCGATCTTCTCAACGTCCTTGATCCAGATAGGCGAGCACGGCGAGAACCCGCCGGTTGTCGTCGTCCGAGACCGAAAGGTCCAGTTTCCCGAAGATGTTGGACGTGTGCTTGGCGATCGCCCGCTCCGTCACCACGAGCTCCGCCGCGATCGCCGCGTTCGACCGTCCCTGCGCCATGAGTTCGAGCACCTCGCGCTCGCGCGGCGTGAGCTTGCCAAGGGGCTGGTCCGCCGAGCGCCGCGACAGGAGCTGCTGGATCACCTGCGGGTCCATCGCGGTGCCGCCCGCCGCGACCCGGCGTACGGCGTCGATGAACTGTTCGGCGTCGAAGACCCGGTCCTTGAGGAGATAGCCGACCCCGCCGTTCCCGTCGGCGAGCAGCTCGCGCGCGTACAGCTGCTCCACGTGCTGGGAGAGCACGAGTACGGGAAGACCCGGCCGCGCCCGCCGCGCGGCGAGCGCGCACTGCAGTCCCTCGTCCGTGTGGGACGGCGGAAGCCGGACGTCGACGACCGCGACGTCCGGCTCCAACTCGGCCAGGGCCTTGGTGAGCTCGGGCCCGGTCTCGACAGCGGCGGCGATCTCGAAGTCGAATGCCTCCAGCATCCGGACCAGACCGTCACGCAGCAGGAAGAGATCTTCGGCTAGGACAACTCGCAAGGGATCTCCATGGTCACCATGGTCGGGCCGCCCGCGGGACTGCTGACGGCCAGTACGCCGTCGAATGTACCGAGTCGGCGTTCGATCCCGCTCAGCCCGGACCCCGCCCCGATCGACGCGCCGCCCTTGCCGTTGTCGGTGACCGCGATGCGCAGCATGCCCTGCGCGTGGTGGATGTCCACCCAGACGTGGTCCGCGCCCGCGTGCTTGATGGTGTTCGTCAGGGCCTCGCTGACCGCGAAGTACGCGGCCGCCTCCACGGGCTCGTCGGCCCGCCCGAACAGCTCCACGTCCACGTCCGTCCGCACCGGAAGCCGCAGCGCGAGGGCCTTGACCGCGTCGCCCAGGCCGCGCTCGGCGAGCACCGGCGGGTGGATGCCGCGCACCAGGTCGCGCAGCTCGGTCAGCGCCTCGCCGGAGTTCTGCCGGGCCTTGGCGATCATTTCCTTGGCCTTGGCCGGGTTCTTCTCGATCATCGCCTCGATGGTGCCGAGGTCCATGCCCATCGCGACCAGGCGGGCCTGCGCGCCGTCGTGCAGGTCCCGCTCGATGCGGCGCAGTTCGGCGGCGGAGGAGTCCACGGCGTCGTGCCGGGTCTCGGTCAACCGGTCGACGCGCCGGGCCAGTTCGCGCTCCCGCATGGAGACGGTGGGCGCGAGCAGCGACCGGGTCAGGAGGAAGTGGGCGCGGAGGATGGCGGGGCTGGCGAAGACGCCGATGACGCCGAGCGCGGTGCCGAGCAGGGCGGCCATGTTGGCGTCGCTCTGCGAGGTGACGTGGATGAAGCCGTACCATTCGCCGCCGCCCGCCTCGTAGATCGGCTTCCAGACGCCGAGGGCGAGGACGTAGCCGTACAGCGGGTAGAGCAGCAGCGCCGGCGCGAAGATCACCGTCACGTAGCCGGCGGTCATGTCGACGAGGAGCCATTGCAGATCCCGCCAGGTCGCCGGGTCCTTCAGCATCAGCGAGGTGCGCTCCACCTGCCCGGTGACGCCACTGCGCAGGTCCGCGGGGAAGGGGCGGTAGGGACGCGGGATGTGTACGTCCGACCACGCGCCGGCCTGGGCGCGGCGCAGGTCCGCCCACTTGCGTACGCCGGTCAGCACCAGCGGAGTCGTGAAGACGCCGATCCCCAGCGTGATGAAGGCGATGGACAGGACCGACAGCACGAAGAGGGTGATCGAACCGGCGAGCATGATGACCGACAGGAAGAGCCCCCGGGCTCCCGCGACCACGGATTCTCGGACCCTCGTCATTTTCTGATCCCCATCTCTTCCAGCGGCATGAACACATTCTCGCCGCTGGTGCGGGCGCCGGTCATTGGGCCCGGCACCCGAGCGGGGGTGTACCTGACGACACCCCCCTGCCTGGCCCTGTGCTTCAGACAGTGGGGGCTTCGGCGGCTGGGTGGCAGGGCCCGGGATTTCTAGCGTTGTCCCCGTCATCAACCGGCTTATCCGTTGCTTACTTATGGGGGCGAAAACGCCATGAGGCCAAACCTCGCGGCACGACTCGGGGTGTGGAGCGCACACCACCGCAAGACGGCCATCCTCGGCTGGCTGCTCTTCGTCGTGCTCGCCACGACCATCGGCGGGGCCTCGGGCATGGTCACCGCGTCCGACGACGAGATGGGGGTCGGCGACTCGGGCCGGGCCGCGGCGATCCTGAAGGACGCGGGCGTCGAAGAGCCCGCGGGCGAGCTCGTCATGGTCAGCTCCGAGTCGCCGAGCGGCTGGCGGGGCGCGGCGAGCGACCTCTCCAAGGCGCTGACGGCGACCGGCGAGACCCGCGCGATGCAGGCGCCGCTGCCCTCCGAGGACGGCAGGGACGCGCTGCTCCGCTTCGAGATGAAGGGCTCGTCCGACGACGCGCCCGACCGGGTCCAGCCGGTGCTCGACGCGGTGCAGAAGGCGAAGGACGCGGGCGCCGAGAAGGGCATCTCCGTCTACCAGTTCGGCGACGCGAGCTCCGAGAAGCACCTCGGCGACCTGCTCGCCGACGACCTCACCAGGGCCGAGTTCACCGCGGTGCCGCTGGCCCTCGGCATTCTCCTGGTCGCCTTCGGGGCCGTGGTCGCGGCGCTGCTCCCGGTCGGGCTCGCGCTGACCGCGTGCGTGGCGGCCTTCGGCCTGCTCTCGCTCGCCAGTCACCAGCTGCACCTCTTCGAGACGACCTACTCGGTGATGTTCCTGATGGGGCTCGCGGTCGGCGTCGACTACTGCCTGTTCTACCTGCGGCGCGAGCGCGACGAGCGGGCCGCGGGACGCGACGCGGAGACCGCGCTGCGGATCGCGGCGGCCACCAGCGGGCGGGCCGTGCTGGTCTCCGGCCTGACGGTGATGGTCGCGATGGCGGGCATGTTCCTGTCCGGGCTGCTGCTCTTCAAGGGCTTCGCGGTCGCCACGATCCTGGTGGTCTGCGTGGCGATGCTGGGCTCGGTGACGGTGCTTCCCGCGCTGCTCTCCGCCCTGGGCGACCGGATCAACGCGGGGCGCATCCCGTTCCTGAACCGCAAGAACAACAAGAACAACAAGGGCGCGCACGCCAGTGGCGGCATCGCGGACAAGCTGCTCGGCCCCGTTCTGGCCAAGCCGAAGTTCTTCGCCGTGGGCGCCGCGGTCCTGCTCCTGGCGCTCGCCGCGCCCGCGCTCGGCATGAAGACCGAACAGCTGGGCCTGGAGAAGCAGTTCGGCTCGGACGCGCCGCTGTCGGTCTCCTTCCGCGAGATCACCCAGGAGTTTCCGGGCGGCCCCGCGCCGGCCCGGGTGGTCGTCGAGGCGGACGACGCGGGTGACATCGGCTCGAAGGAGATGCGGGACGCGCTGGCCGCGGTGGTGCGGGACGCGGGCAAGGGCGCCGAACTCACCGTCCACAAGGACGCGGGCGTGGCCGAGATCGACGTACCGCTGCCCGGCGACGGCAGTGACGCGAAGTCGAAGAAGGCGCTCGGCGAGCTCCGGGACGACGTGGTCCCCGCGGCCTTCGAGGGGCTGGACGCCGCTGCGTACGTCGGCGGAGACCTCGCCGAGTCCGAGGACTTCAGCGCCCAGCTGAGCAAGGGCATCGTGCCGGTGTTCGCCTTCATCGCGGCGGTGACGTTCCTGCTGATGCTCTTCAGCTTCCGCTCGGTGGTGATCGCGGTGACGTCCATCGGCCTCAACCTCCTGTCGGTGGGCGCGGCCTACGGCGTGATGACCGCGGTCTTCCAGCACGGCTGGGGCGCGGAGCTGATCGGCTCGGAGCAGGTGGGGGCGATCGAGAACTGGATGCCGCTGTTCGTCCTCGTGGTCCTCTTCGGCCTGTCGATGGACTACCACGTGTTCGTGGTCTCGCGGATCAGCGAGGCGCGCGACCGGGGCCTGGACAACCGTGCGGCGATCCGCGAGGGCATCACGCGGACCGCGGGCGCGGTGACGGGCGCGGCCGTGATCATGGTGGCGGTCTTCGCGGTCTTCGGCACGCTGTCCATGCAGGACATGCAGCAGATGGGCGTGGGCCTGGGCGTGGCGGTCCTGCTGGACGCCACGGTCGTACGGATGGTGCTGCTGCCGTCCCTGATGACGCTCCTGGGCGAGCGGAACTGGCGTACGCCGCGCGGGCTTTCGTGGCTGCCGCGGGTCTCGCACGGGGAGCCTGTGGCAGCTGAGCTGTCCGACCCCCGGCCGGTTCCGGCGGCCGCGGTGTCGCAGCCCGGTTGGGACGTGCGGTGATGTAGCCGCGGGCCGGTGGGGGCCGGCCGCGCAGTTTCCCGCGCCCCTTGCGGGGCCGTGGCCCGGCTGGCAACCCCAGCCGGGCCACGGCCCCGTTCCCCCGTTACAGGCCCAGCGCCTTCGCTTCCTTCTCGGGAGCCAGGCCCACCACCGGGCGGTCGGGGCGCTGCGGGGCCACCCCGCCGATCGACTGGAGCCAGGCCCACGTGTCCGCGACCGTGTCCGCCACCGGGCGCGCCCGGAGCCCCGCGGCCACCGCCTTCTCCGTCGAGGTGCGGTGCATGGAGTCGTGCATCTCGCCCGGCGGAAGCCACACGGGAAGCTCCATCCACGGCTCGATGGCGTGCTCGGCGACCACCGAGGGGTCGGTCCAGCGCAGCTCCACGTCGGCCGCGCCCGCCACGGCCACGCACGCCTCCAAGAACTCCTCCATCGTGGTGTGCGCGATGGGGGAGATGATGTTGTACGGGCCGTGCAGACCCGCGAAGGCCGCGTCGAGCACCCACTCGGCGAGGTCCCGCGCGTCGATGTACTGAAGGCCCAACTCCCGTGGCCCCGGGGCCAGTACGGGACCGCCCCGCGCGACCCGGTTCAGCCACCACGGCAGCCGCCCGATGTTCTCGTACGGACCGAGGATCAGCCCCGCGCGGGCGAGCACCGTGCGCTCGGCGCCGAACTCCGCGACCGCCGCGAGCTCCCCGCCCCGCTTGTCCTCGGCGTACGCCACCGAATCCGCGTCGGCATCGCCCTCGACGAGGGGGAAGCTCTCGACCGACCCCGCCGCCACCGGATACCGGTACACCGAGCCGCTCGACACATACACGTACCGCCCCGCACGCCCCGCGAGCAGCCGCGCCGCCTCCCGCACGACGCGCGGCGCCCCCGACCACGTGTCGACCACCACGTCCCACTCGGCGTCGGAGGCGGCGAGCGCGTCCAGGCCGCCCTCCGCCGTACGGTCACCGAGCAGCGACGCAACACCTGCGGGTGCCTCGTGGCGCCCGCGATGGAAGACCGTCACTTCCCAGCCACGCGCCAGCGCGGCATCGACGACGGCCCGCCCCACGAATTCCGTACCACCCAGCATCAGAAGTCTCATGCCGGAGACTCTGCACGCCGCGCCCCGCGGGGGGAACCGGTTTCTGCTACCGGCAGACTCCGGCCCCACCCGGGAACCAGGAGGTCAGCGGCTGGTCGGCGGCGCGTACTTGTAGCCGACGCGCCGCACCGTCTGGATCGTCTGGCGGTGCTCGGCGCCCAGCTTGCGCCGCAGCCGCGCGATGTGGACGTCGACGGTGCGCCCGTCGCCCACGTGTCCGTACCCCCACACCGTGGTCACCAACTGGTCGCGCGTGTGCACCCGGTGGGGATGGGCGACGAGATGCGCGAGCAGCTCGAACTCCAGGTAGGTGAGGTCGAGCCCGCGGCCGTCGACCTGCGCCGCGCGCTGCACGGTGTCGATCCGCACGGGCCCCGCGGACGTCTGCTCCTGGCCGCGCGCCTGCCCGGCCGGCTTCAGCGGTTCGGGCTCGGCGGTTGCGGCCACAGGGTCCTGCCCGGCCGGTACGAGGACCAGGTAGCCGATCATCGGCGGCTGGCCCGGCAGCGTGGGCAGCGTGTGCTGGGGCGCGGGCAGCCAGGTCGCGCCCGGCGGCAGGAAGTCGGTGATCTGCACCACCTCGTCCGGGGCGACGGCCCGCAGCCGTCCCCGGGCGGGGCTGGTCAGGGGCGTGGCGGTGGCGGTGGAAGCGGTGGACGCCGAGAAGGAACGGGAGTTCGCCATGGAGGTCAGCTCTTTCGCGCGAGGGAGTCGTCAGTCGTCGAGGACGTACGTACGTCGTGCGCGTCAGGCGAAGGCCGGGTGAACGGCTTTAGCGGGCCTGCGCGTTACTCGCGCGGCAACACACCCGGTCGAAGTCGTGGTGCTGACGGGAAGGCCAGAACGGCTCGAGGTCGTGGTCACGACCCGTCGCGATGTTCCCGTAGCTGCCCATGACCCCATTGAAGCAGATGGGAGGGGCGGCGGTCGTTCCCTCTCGCACGCTGATACGGCTCCTTGGTGAACCCTTGGCGTGAATTGGCCCCTGAGGACCGCCATGCCGAAGGGGGCGCCCACCGAATCGGCGGGCGCCCCCTTCAGGAACGTACACAGGGGCGGGTCAGACCTGGCCGGCCTTCTCCAGGGCGGTGCAGCAGGTGTCGACGAGCAGCCGCGTCACGACGTACGGGTCGACGTTCGCGTTCGGGCGGCGGTCCTCGATGTAGCCCTTCTGCTCCACCTCGACCTGCCACGGGATGCGGACGGACGCGCCGCGGTCGGAGACGCCGTACTTGTACTCGTCCCACGGGGCGGTCTCGTGCAGGCCGGTCAGGCGGTCGTCGATGCCTGCGCCGTAGTTCTTGACGTGGTCGAGCGGCTTCGAGCCCTCGCCGAGGGACTCGCAGGCGGTGATGATCGGGGCGTAGCCCTCGCGCATCGCCTTCGTGGAGAAGTTCGTGTGCGCGCCCGCGCCGTTCCAGTCGCCCTTCACCGGCTTCGGGTCGAGCGTGGCCGACACCTTGAAGTCCTCGGCGGTGCGGTAGAGCAGCCAACGGGCGATCCACAGCTGGTCGGAGACCTCGAGCGGCGCGAGCGGGCCGACCTGGAACTCCCACTGTCCTGGCATGACCTCGGCGTTGATGCCGGAGATCCCCAGGCCCGCCTTGAGGCAGTTCTCCAGGTGCGCCTCGACGACGTCACGGCCGAAGATCTCGTCCGCGCCGACGCCGCAGTAGTAGCCGCCCTGCGCGGCCGGGAAGCCGCCGACGGGGAAGCCGAGCGGGCGGTCGCCCTCGAAGAAGGTGTACTCCTGCTCGATGCCGAAGATCGGCTCCTGCGAGGCGAACCGCTCCTCGAGCTCGGCGAGCGCGGCACGGGTGTTGGTCTCGTGCGGCGTCATGTCCGTGTTGAGGACCTCGCACATGACGAGGACGTCGTCGCCGCCGCGGATCGGGTCGGGGCAGGTGAAGACCGGCTTGAGCACGCGGTCGGATGCGTGACCCTTGGCCTGGTTGGTGCTGGATCCGTCGAAGCCCCAGTTGGGGAGCTCCGCGCCGTCCGCCATGATCTTCGTCTTCGAACGGAGCTTGGCGGTCGGCTCGGTGCCGTCGATCCAGATGTACTCAGCCTTGAAGGTCACGGGGCCATCCTTTAAATGCTCGGTACGGCGCAGAACGTGCGGGTGCTGCGGTGCCGTGGTGATGCCGCGCAGCTTGCCAACGGGCGATTTCCCGGCCATTGCTCGAATGTGAACCCCGTGTTACCTGCGGTGGATGTGGCCCACTTCACGTCCCGCGTCATTTGATGACGGCGTTGGCCGCCGCTATGAGCAGCCCGATCGTCGCGTCGGCCATGCCGAGCAGGACGGCCGAACGCCGCCGGTAGCCCGTCCGCAGCGCGGCGAAGGTGCCCCAGGCCAGGAGCAGGGCCGCGTTCAGGAGCAGTGCGGAGTAGGTGACGGGCGCCTCGGGCCAGCCGAAGGTCCCGGCCAGCACGAGCAGCCCCACGGTGGGCCAGCAGGCCACGACCACCGGCCACTCGTCCATCAGCTCCCGGGCGAGCTGCCGCCACCGGTGCAGGCCCGAGCCGGGCCGGTGCGTGGACATGTGGTGCGCGTATCCGTGCGCCAGGGCGGCGGTGCCCGCGGTGACCATGATCCAGGCCGCGTCGTAGTAGGGCGTGTAGGTCTGCTGCTCCGAGTGCAGCGCCGCGATCAGCGCGCTCGCGAGGATGGTGCCGTATACGCCTTTGAACATCAGGCTCCGCACGGGCGCTCCTTTCCGTTGCCCGGAACCGTCGTCCGGTCGGCGGGGGTGTGGAGTGCCCAACGCTATGGAGGTATATGTAACGGTTTGCCGGAGATGGCTCATCGGTCGGCAGCCATCTGCGGCGCGCGGTCGCCGGCTTCTCCTTCGGCGGCTACCGGGACAGCGCGTCCCGTACGGCCTCCTCCGTGCGTCCCACCACCGCCGTGCCGTCGTCGGCGGTGATGATGGGCCGCTGGATGAGCTTGGGGTGCTCGGCGAGCGCCGTGATCCAGCGGTCGCGGCCCGACGCGTCGCGCGGCCAGGCCTCGCGGTCCTTCAGGTTCAGCTCCTTGGCGGCGTCCTCCTGGGTGCGCGTGATGTCCCACGGCTCCAGGCCGAGCCGCTCCAGGACGGCGCGGATCTCGTCCTCGGACGGCACGTCGTCGAGATAGCGGCGGACGGTGTAGTCGGCGCCCTCCGCGTCGAGCAGCGTGAGCGCGCCGCGGCACTTCGAACAGGCGGGATTGATCCAGATCTCCATGCCGCACACGCTACCCGCGACCCCCCTCGCGACCCACCCGTCACACCCCCTCAAAGCCCTTCTGGCCAGCGGCGATTGTCAGTGCCCGGCAGTAGAATTGAAGCAGTGTTCGAGGGTTCCCGACGGGGGTTCCTGACCGCGACAGGAGGATGCCTGTGCCCGCTGCCGCACTCACATCGAAGTCGAAGCGCAACGCTTCCCGGCCCGTGTTCATCGACCCGACGTACGCACCACTGGAGAAGCGACCTCTCCCGGCCGGACGGCCGCGCGAGTGGTACATCACGCACAACCGGCGCCTGAAGGCCATGCGCCTGGCGATAGCCCTGCTGGACTCGGGCGTCTACCTGCCGAACCAAGCCAGCAACACCAGGATCCGGAGCATGGCGGAGGACGTGGGAATCCACCCGCCGTCGGACATCACCTGCCACATGGTGCGCGCCCTGATGCGGTACAGCCGCTGAACCGTCGCACGGACGCGTACGGGTGGGGGCCCGAGGGGTCGCCGCCCGTACGCGTGCTTCATGCTGTCCGCATGACCCAGCCGGAAACCGCCCCCGCCCAGCAGGAGCCGGCAGCCGGGCTGCCGCTGCTCGTCACCGCCCAACTCCCGGACGGGGCACGGTTTCCCGTCCGCGGCCTGCGGGCGGGCGAGACCTCGCCCGGCCCCGCGCCGGCCGTCCTGATCCTGCCCGCCATGGGCACCCCGGCCCGCTACTACCGCGCGTTCGCACGGCAGTTGCACGCGCAGGGGCTCACCGCCCTGACCGTGGACATGCGCGGGCAGGGCGAGAGCACCCCGCGCGTCACGGACGCGGACGCCGCCGACCACGGCTACCGCACGATCGTCGAGCAGGACCTCGTCGCGATCGTCGACGCGATACGCGCCGAACTGGGCCCGGAGCCCGCGCTGTACCTCCTCGGCCACAGCATGGGCGGCCAACTGGCCCTCGTACACGCCTCGTTGGGAATCGGCCCCGGAGTCGACGGAGTCGCCCTCGTCGCGTCCGGCTCCGTCTGGTTCCGCGCGTACGGCCCCCTGCGCGGACCCGCGCTGCTCATCGGCCAGCTGCTCGCCGCGGCGACGTCCACGATGCTCGGCCGGTGGCCCGGCACCAAGCTCGGCTTCGGCGGCAACCAGCCCAAGGGCGTCATGCGCGACTGGGCACGCCAGGGACGTACGGGCCGCTACTCGTCCCCCGGCTCCCCGCACGACTACGAGGCGGCCCTGCGCACCCTCGGCCTGCCCGTCCTCGCGGTCTTTGTGGAGGGCGACACCTGGGCCCCCGCACCCGCCCTCGACCACCTCGTCGGCAAGGCGCCCGCTGCCCGCGTCACACGCCTGCGGTACTCCACCCAGGAGGCGGGCGGCCCTCTGGACCACTTCGCGTGGACCCGGGCGGGCGGTGCGCTGGCCAAGAAGGTGGCGGCATGGGCGGTCGCGGGCGGAAGCTGAGGTCCACAAGCGCCGGGGCCCGTTCACCCGTTCGGCGTACCCGGCATGCGTACGCGCCGGTGGCGGCATTGGCTGCTCCTGAGGGGAGGCTGTTGCCGGGAGCCGCCGACGGAGAGGGGAGAGGGGCGATGACCACTCCGGACGATCGTGCCCAGCAGGGCAAGGCCGCCCGCAAGCGTGCCTCCCGCTCCTCGCACGGGGCCTGGATACCCTCCGCCGACCGCGCCGACCCGGTGGCCGTCCTCGAACAGCAGGGCGCGGACCGCGTCCAGGAGTTGCTGCCCATCCGGTACGCCCGTATGGCGGCCTCGCCCTTCGCCTTCCTGCGGGGGGCCGCCGCCGTCATGGCGGGGGACCTCGCCGTCCAGTGGAACACCGGGCTCACGGTCCAACTCTGCGGCGACGCCCACCTGTTGAACTTCGGCCTGTTCGCCTCGCCGGAACGCACCCTGCTCTTCGACCTCAACGACTTCGACGAGACCTGCCCGGGGCCCTTCGAGTGGGACGTCAAACGCCTGGCAGCGAGCATCGCCGTCGCCTCCCGCGACAACGGCCACCCGGAGAACGGGGGACGCGACGCGTGCCTCGCCGCGGTGGCCGCGTACCGCACGTCGATGCGCCGTCTCGCGGGCCTCGGCGAACTGGAGGTCTGGTACGAACGCATCGACGCGCACGACCTGTTGTCCCTCGTCCGCTCCACCCGCCACCGCAAGCGCGCGGCGGACACCCTGGACCGGGCCCGCCGCCGCACGAGCCTGCACGCGCTGGGCAAGCTGACGGAAGAGGTGGACGGGGTGCGCCGCATCATCCACGACCCGCCGCTCCTGGAACCGGCGGGCGCCCCGGACCTCGCGGCCGTACGCAAGATCTTCGGCGACTACCGCTCCACGCTCTCCGAGGAGCGCCGACTCCTCCTGGACCGCTACCACTTCGTGGACGCGGCGCGGAAAGTGGTGGGCGTGGGCAGCGTCGGCACCCGCTGCTTCATCGTGCTCCTCGCCGGACGCGACGCCGACGACCCGCTCTTCCTCCAGATCAAGGAGGCGGTCCGCTCGGTCCTTGAGGAGCACCTGCCGCCGGGACCGTACGTCCACCCCGGCCACCGCGTCGTCGCGGGCCAGCGCCTCCTCCAGGCGGCGAGCGACATCTTCCTCGGCTGGATGACGGGCCCCCAGGGCCGCGCCTTCTACTGGCGCCAGTTGCGCGACATGAAGGGCTCGGCGGACGTCGAGGCCATGTCCGCCGCGGAGCTGCGCTCCTACGCCCGGCTCTGCGGCACCGCCCTGGCCCGCGCCCACGCACGCTCCGGCGACCGCATAGCCATCGCCGCCTACCTGGGCGGCTCCGACACGTTCGACCGTGCGATAGCGGACTTCGCGCTGCGCTACGCCGCGCAGAACGCCCAGGACCACGCGGCACTGACCGAGGCGATCGCCTCCGGCGTCGTGGACGCCGGAGGCCGGGACGGCGACTAGCGGATCTCGTCCGGGACCACCGTCAGCCACCGCTTGTCCGCGGTCACCTTCTGGCCCAGCTCCCGCTGCCGGTCGGCGTTCTTCCGCTTCATGCCGTCCAGCTGCTTCATGTACGAGTCCTTGCGGTTGACCCAGACCCGCGCCCCGCCGTGCTCCACGTCCGCCGAGTGGAACAGCATCGGGCCGTCGCTCGCCGGGGTGTCGCCGGCCACCAGGACGGGCTTCTTCCACTCGTCGATGTACGTGTTGATGGCCGCGGGCTTGCCCTGGAACCAGGTCAGCGGCGCCCACAGGTTCGGCGTCAGCTCACGCCCCGCCAGCTTCTTCTCGTCGAAGCGGCCCTCCGCGATCTCCTTGCGGGAGCTGGTGACCTCGCCCGTCTTGCGGTCCTTGAGCTGCAGCCCGACGCCGATGACGTTCTCGGGCTTCACGGCGTAGCCGTACTTGGGGTCGGCAAGGACCATGCGCACCAGGTCCTCGCTGGCCGCGCTCACCACGTAGACCTCGATGCCGTGCTTGCGCAGAGACTTGTAGAGCTCCTGCATGCCGGTGAAGAACTCCGGCGCCTCGACCTCGGTCCTGGTCAGCTTCCCGTCCTCGTAGTACTCGGCGGGGATCGGCTTGTCGTGGGCGAGGAGCTCGTCGACGTACCCCTTGAGCTGCTTGAGTGTGAAGCCGGAGAAGATCTGCGCGGCCCACGGGTAGCAGACCTGGTCGTCGACCTCGCACAGCCGGTTGTAGTAGCTGTAGAGGCTCTCCTTGTGCTTCGCCGTGTCCTTGAAGGGGATGATCTTCAGCGACGGGTCCATCGACTTGCGGGTCAGCACCCCCTTCATCTCCAGGAAGGGCAGGAGGGACTCCTCCAGGTCGTTGCGGTACGTCGTGTTGTCCGCGTCGAAGACGGCGTACGCGCCCTTGTGGCCGTTCTCCGCGATGACCTTGCCCAGCTTCTTCGCGACCGGCTCGGGCCAGTGCTTCAGCTCGGCCGCGGTCCTCGTGCTCCGCGCGGAGGCGTCCGCGGCCGTCGCGTCCGTGCTGGGCCAGAGCGCCGTCCCCGCCAGGACGGCCGCGGTGAGCGCGCCCGCCGTGCCGAGTACGGCCAGCTTGCTCTTTGCCTTTACTGCCATGTTTCTGTGCCCCCTGAGAGCGGTCTGCGCCCCGTCCGGAGCGGCGGGTCATCGTATGAGGTCGGACCGCGGATTCCCATGATCGACATCACCGGACGCAGGGGGCATGGGACGGATCTGCGCGGGTAGCCGCATCGGACGTTCGCCGGGCCTCGGGGCCTGCCTCTCGGGCCCGCCCATCGCATACTGGAAGGCATGGAGACCGTCTCCCCGGAGTTCGTGCGGGCCGCTCCGCGGCTCGACGGCATGGTGGTGTCCGCCGTCGGCTACCGCACCGAGGGGGAGCGGCCGGGCCTGCACCGCGGCCTGCCGTCCCCGTACCTGACGCTGATCTTCTCGCTGGACGGCCCCGTCGTCAGCGGCGCGAGCCCCGAGCAGGCGGGCGGCCCCGACGCCGACCGCACGGACATCGTCCTGGGCGGCCTGCACCAGTCCCCGGCCTACGTCGTGCGGCCCGAGCACGAGGCGGGCATCCAGCTCGCCGTGCACCCGCTCGCCGCCCGCGCCCTGTTCGGCGTACCGGCGTCGGAGCTCGCGGACGAGCTGGTGACGCCCGGCGCTGAGGTGATGGGCCGCAGCGCCGCCGACGTACGGGAGATGCTGTGCGAGCAGGGCGGCTGGGAGGAGCGATTCGCCTTCCTGTCCGCCTACTTGAGGCAGCGCGCGGCCGAGGAATCCGGCGGAACCGTACGCCCCGAGGTCGCCGAGGCCTGGGCCTGGCTGGCCCGGCACCGGGGCGTCGGCACCCTGCACGGCCTCTCCCGGCACGTCGCGCTCAGCGAACGCCGCCTGACCACGCTCTTCCGCGCCGAGACGGGCCTGAGCCCCAAGCAGGCGGGCCGCCTGATGCGCTTCCAGCGCGCACGCGACGCCGTCGTACGCCTCGTCGCCGCGGGCGCCGCCCCCGACCTGGCCCGTGTCGCCGCCGACTGCGGCTACTACGACCACTCCCACCTGGTGCGGGACTTCCGGCAGTACACCGGCGTCAGCCCCAGCGGCTGGCTGGCCGAAGAGTGCCGGAATATCCAAGCCGGGAGCCATGGCGGAGGCGAAGAGTAGGAGCCATGAACACCACCGAGAAGCAACAGCAGCCCCAGTCCACCTCCGCCGGGCGCGCGCCCGACGTCTGGCCGACGCTCCAGGCCCACGACGCCCCCGCCCTGATCGACTTCCTGGTCGGCACCGTCGGCTTCCTGCGCACCGCCGTCTACGAGGACGGCGACCGCGTGGCCCACGCCGAGCTCGACTGGCCCGAGGGCGGCGCGATCATGCTCGGCTCGTACGACGAGAAGTCCCAGGGCTGGTGCCTGGAACCGGGCACCTTCGGCGCGTATGTCGTCACCGACCACGTGGACGACCTCTACCAGCGGCTCAGCACCGCCGGGGTCGAGATCGTCCGCGAGATCGAGGACCAGCCGTACGGCAGCAGGGAGTTCGCGATCGCCGACCCCGAGGGCAACAAATGGTCCTTCGGCACCTACCGCGGCGCGCCGAGGCCCGGTCAGCCGTCCTGACCCTGCGTGATAGCTTGCGAGCGCCAGTCAACCCACACCAGGGCCAGGGAATCCGGTGCGAATCCGGAACTGACGCGCAGCGGTGAGGGGGAACGGGCGGGGCCACGGCCACTGGGCGTCCACGGACGCCTGGGAAGGCGCCCCGCACGGCCGATCCCCGAGTCCGAAGACCTGCTGGCACCTTCGCCCGCGCACCGGGCGGCGGAGGTGACGAAGCAGGCCAGGCTCCGCGTATGAGCCGTGAGACTCAAGGGATCGTGTGTCCTCCACAGCCCGTCGTGTACGTATGCCCCTTCTCCTCGGCGTCGCCCTTTCGGCCACGCTGACCTCCTGCGGCGGCTCCGGCTCGTCGGCCTCCACCTCGGACGAGAAGGCCGCCGGCTACCCACTGACCCTGACCTCCTGCGGAAAGAAGGCGGAGATCAAGGCGCCGCCGCAGCGGGCGGTCTCCCTCGACCAGGGCTCCACCGAGATCCTGCTCTCCCTCGGCCTCGCGGACCGCATGGCCGGCACCGGGACCTGGACGGACCCGGTCCTGGAGGGCCTGGAGAAGGACAACGCCAAGGTCGAGCGGCTCGCCGACAGCTACCCCTCCTTCGAGAAGGTCCTCGCCCAGGAACCGGACTTCGTCACCGCGTCCTTCGAGGCGACGGTCAGCAAGGGCGGCGTCGCCGACCGCGCCAAGTTCGCCGAGCTCGGCGTACCCGCCTATGTCTCGCCCTCCGACTGCGCGGGCAAGGACAACAGCGGCGACGGCGACGGCCGCCGCGACAAGACGCTGACCATGGACACGGTCTACGGCGAGGTGCGCGACCTGTCCAAGGCGTTCGGCGTCGAGAAGCGCGGCGAACGCCTGATCGCGCGGCTCAAGGACCGGGTGGCGAAGGCGACCAAGGCGATGGACGCCTCCGATGCCTCGCTCCTCTACTGGTTCGCCAACTCCGACGCTCCCTACATCGCGGGCTGCTGCGGAGCGCCGGGCATCATCACCCGCGAGCTCGGCGCGAAGAACGTCTTCGACGACACCCGCGACGAGTGGCCCCAGATCAACTGGGAGACGGTGGCCGACCGCGACCCGGACGTCCTGGTCATCGGCGACCTCACCCGCAGGTCGCAGACCGCGGAGAGCGCGAAGAAGAAGATCGCGTTCCTGGAGTCCAACCCGGTCACCAAGAACCTGACCGCCGTGAAGAAGAAGCGGTACGTGCTGCTGAGCGGCCAGGCCATGAACCCGACGATCCGCACGGTGGACGGCGTGGAGCAAGTAGCCGACGCCTTGCGCGAGTTCGGGCTCGCCAAGTGACGCGAGCCCTCCCGGGCGGCATACGGCAGACCCTGCTCTGGACGGCGGGACTCGCCGCCCTGGCCCTCTCCGTGGCGGTGGCCGTCACCATCGGCCCCGCCGACATCTCCGTACCGGACGTGTGGTCGGCGGTGGCCGCCCACCTCGGCTGGGGCGAGGCGACGCTGACGCCCATCCGGGACGGCATCGTCTGGAACCTGCGCATGCCGCGCACGCTGCTCGCGGCGGTCTGCGGCGCGGGCCTCGCGGTCTGCGGGACGGTCCTCCAGTCCCTCCTGCGCAACCCGCTCGCCGACCCCTTCGTGCTCGGCGTCTCCTCGGGGGCCTCCACGGGCGCGGTCGCGATCGTCGTCCTGGGGGTCGGCGGGGGAGTGGTGTCGATCTCGGCGGGCGCCTTCGTGGGCGCCGTGGTCTCGTTCGCCCTCGTCCTGCTGCTCAGCCACACCCTGGGCGGAAGCACCGACCGAGTGGTGCTGTCCGGGGTGGCGGCGATGCAGCTCTTCTCCGCGCTCACCTCGTTCGTGATCCTGACGTCGGGCGACGCGGAGACGACGCGGAGCGTCCTGTTCTGGCTGCTCGGCTCGTTGAGCGGGGTGGGCTGGACGGACGTCTGGATGTGCGGGGCGGTCCTCGTCCTCGCGCTCACCGTCTGCCTGGCGCACGCCCGCACCCTGGACGCATTCGTGTTCGGCCAGGACGCGGCGGCGACGCTGGGGGTCCATGTGGCCCGTACCCGGCTGATCCTGCTCTCCATCACGGCCCTGCTGACGGCGGCCCTGGTCAGCAGCGCGGGCGCCATCGGCTTCGTGGGCCTGGTCCTGCCGCACGCGGCCCGCGCCCTGGTCGGCTCCGGGCACGCGCGGCTGCTCCCGGTCACGGCGCTCGCGGGCGCGGTGTTCCTGGTGTGGGTGGACACGCTGGCCCGCACGGTCCTGGACCCGCAGGAGGTGCCGGTGGGGGTGGTGACGTCCCTGATCGGCGTACCGGCGTTCGTCCTGGTCCTCTACCGGACGCGGAAGACGACATGAGGGACGGCGTGACGTACGGGATGAAGGACGGCGTGACGGACGACGTGACGTACGGGATGAAGGACAGCATGGCTTCGAACGCGGAACCGGGCCTGCGTGCCGACCGGGTGAGCAGGACCGCCGCGGGCCACCTCATCATCGACGGGGTGACCCTGGCCCCGCCGCCCGGAGCCACGGTCGGCCTCCTCGGCCCGAACGGCTCGGGCAAGTCCACCCTCCTGCGCATCCTGGCGGGGGTCCTGGCCCCGGCGTCGGGAGTGGTCACCCTGGACGGCCGGCCGCTGCGGGACGTGGGCCGCCGCACGGTGGCCCGCCGGGTGGCGGTGGTGGACCAGGACGCCACGACGCAGGTCGAGCTGTCGGTGCGGGAGGTCGTACGGCTGGGCCGCATCCCGCACCGCAGGCCGTGGTCGGGGGCGACGCCCCAGGACGAGGAGGCGGTCCGCGAGGCCCTGACCCGCACGGGCCTCGCCGACCGCGCCACCCAGTCCTGGCACACGCTCTCCGGCGGCGAGCGCCAACGGGTCCAGATAGCAAGGGCGTTGGCCCAGACCCCCCGGGAACTCCTCCTGGACGAACCGACCAACCACCTGGACATCCAGCACCAGCTCGACCTCCTCGCCCTGGTGGCGGACCTCCCCCTGACCAGCGTGATCGCCCTGCACGACCTGAACCTGGCCGCCATGTTCTGCGACCAGGTCCTGGTCCTGCGCGAAGGAGTGGCCTACGCGGCGGGCACACCGGCCGAGGTGATCACGGAGGAGCTGATAGCGAAGGTGTACGGGGTGCGGGCGGTGGTGACGACGCTCGCGGACGAGGGCGACGGGAAGCCGCGCCCGTCGATCCGCTTCCTGCGGGCGGGCTGAGTATCAGGCCAGGTGCAGCCGGTCGGCGATCCCGGCGGCGGCGAAGGCGGAGACCAGTTCGTCCCGCCCCTCGGTGAAGTGGGCCCAGCTGTTGAAGTGGACGGGGACGACCCGGCGCGCCCCCAGGATCTTCGTGGCCTCGGCGGCCTGCGCGCTGTCCAGGACGAGCGGCTCGCCGTCGAAGAGGTAGGGGAAGCGGGGCGCGCCGGCGAAGAGGACGGCGGTGTCCACGGGCCCGAACCGCGCGGCCGTCTCCCGGACCGCGGCGAGCGAGGCGTTGTCGCCGCTGACGTAGACCGTGGGGAGACCGTCGCCGGTCAGGACGAAGCCGACGACCTCGCCGGTGACCGGTTCGACGTCCTCGCGCTTTCCGGGACCGTGGACGGCGGGCACGCCCGTCACGGTGACCCGCCCGTCGCCGCCGGGCCGGTCGAGCTCGACGGACTCCCAGTCGGCGAGGCCCTTGGCACTCCCGCCCAGGCGCTGCCCGCCACTGGGGGTGGTGAGGGTGAGCGGTACGTCGGCGAGCAGGGCGCGGCCCGAGGTGTCGAGGTTGTCGGGATGCTCGTCGTGCGAGAGCAGGACCACGTCGACGGGGCCGAGATCGGCGGGGGAGCCCGAAGCGGCGGCGGTCTTGGTCAGCCCGCCGCCGGGGGCCGGATAGTCGCCGGGCGCGTCGAAGGTGGGGTCGGTGAGGAACTTCAGGCCGCCGTACTCGAAGAGGGCGGTCGGGCCGCCGAAGACGCGTACGGAGATCTCGTCGTGGGTCGTGCCGGAAGCAGCCATGAAAGAAACACACCTCACGGATAGGGAAGCATTCATCCGTGAGAACCGTATCCGTCTCTCACGGATGAAGGCAAGGCGTACCATGAGATACGTGAAGGAGACCGTGACGGCCGAGCCCGCACCACCGCCCGCGCCGGGCGCTGAGCAGTACCCCGCACTCGATTTCGCCAACAGCGCCCTGACCCTGCCCGGCGGCCAGATCACCGACCTCCTCGGCACCCCGGCGGCCGCGAACCGGTGGCTCACCGAACGCGGCCTGGCCCCGGCGGACGCGGGCCTTCAGGAGATGTGCACGGCCCAGCTGCGAGCCCTGCGGGAACAGATCCGCTCCCTGCTCGCCGCCCGCGTCGAGGGATGCGCACCCCCGGCAAGCGCGCTCACAGCGGTCAACGAGGCCCTGACGAGAGCCCCCGCGGCGTCCCTGCTGCACTGGGACCGAGCCCGAGGCGCCCTCTACCGCGCGGCCTCCCACCCCACCACCCAGATCGTCGAGCACGCCCTGGCCACCCTCGCCGCCGACGCGGCCGACCTGCTCACGGGCCCGGACGCCGACCGCCTCACGGCCTGCGGCTCCCCGCCCTGCAACCGCTACCTGCTCCGCCACGGCCGCCGCCACTGGTGCTCGACGCGCTGCGGCGACCGAGCCCGAGCGGCCCGCGCCTACGCCCGCCGCACCCGTCCCCAGCAGGACTGACCGCGGCCCACACAGCAAAGCAGCGAGGACCGCCGCCTCCGATATCCGATAGGAGACAGCGGCCCTCGCTGCTGTTGCATCGACCGAGATGCCGCTTAGTGGGCCCGTGGCTCGTCGAGGTACTGGTCGGCCCAGGCGCTGATGATGTGAGCGGCCCGCTGCGCCTGCCCTCGCGCGGTCAGCAGATGGTCCGCGCCTTCGAGCGAGATGAAGCTGCGCGGGTGCCGTGCCTCCTGGAAGATCTCCGCGGCATTGGAGATGTCGACGGTGGAGTCCGTGGGCGAATGTGCCACGAGGAGCGGAAGGTCCACCTCGCCGATCCGGTCGCGCAGGTGAGCCCGGCGCACGTCCTCGACGAAGGCACGCTTGAGAACCAGGGTCCTCCCGCCGACGAACCACTCGTGCGCCCCGTCGCTGAGGACGCGGTCCAGGACCGAGTCGTACTGCCGCTCGACGTGACTGGGATCGACGGGCGCCGCAATGGTGGCCAGCGCGCGGAGGCCGACGATCTCGTGCGCGGCGGCGATCGCGGCGGCGCCTCCCCACGAGTGCCCCACCAGCAAATCCACCGGAGTCCCGCGCTCCGCCATGAAGGCCGCGGCACGGACGGTGTCCTGCACCTTGACGGTGAAGGAACCGTCCCCCCAGTCACCCTCCGAGTCTCCGATCCCGAGATTGTCGAAGCGCAGCATGCCGATCCCCTCGCGCGCCAGCTGCTTGCTGACGCGCGAGGCGGCCGGCGATCCCTTGCCCAGGGTGAACCCATGCGCGAAGAGCCCCCAACCCCGGATCTCGCCCTCCGGCAGGTCGATCACCCCGGCCAGGTCGGGGCCGACGACGCTCGGGAATCGCACTTCTTCGATCATGTGTGGTGCTCACCTTGGCAGGGACTGGTCGTGGGGCGGGAGACGAGAGCGACACTAGCCGGTGTCAGCGCGAGCCCGACAGCACAGTGGGCCGCCTCCTCGCTCCGGGAGACGGCCCACTGCCCATGCTGACGCGGCGTCGGGCTCACCCGACCTCGCGGTTTAGATGTCGAAGTAGAGCTCGAACTCGTGCGGGTGCGGGCGCAGCTGGATCGGGGCGATCTCGTTCGTCCGCTTGTAGTCGATCCACGTCTCGATCAGGTCGGGGGTGAAGACACCGCCGGCCAGAAGGTACTCGTGGTCCGCCTCGAGGGCGTCGAGGACGGCCGGGAGGGAGGTCGGGACCTGGGCGACGCCCGCGTGCTCCTCGGGGGCCAGCTCGTAGAGGTCCTTGTCGATCGGCTCCGGCGGCTCGATCTTGTTCTTCACGCCGTCCAGGCCGGCCATCAGGAGCGCCGAGAACGCCAGGTACGGGTTCGAGGACGGGTCCGGCGCGCGGAACTCGACGCGCTTGGCCTTCGGGTTCGAGCCCGTGATCGGGATACGCATGGCCGCCGAGCGGTTGCGCTGCGAGTAGACCATGTTGACCGGGGCCTCGAAGCCCGGAACCAGGCGGTGGTACGAGTTCACCGTCGGGTTCGTGAAGGCGAGCAGCGAGGGCGCGTGCTTGAGGATGCCGCCGATGTAGTAGCGGGCGGTGTCCGAGAGGCCCGCGTAGCCCTGCTCGTCGTAGAACAGCGGGTCGCCGTTGGCCCACAGCGACTGGTGGACGTGCATGCCCGAGCCGTTGTCGCCGAAGATCGGCTTCGGCATGAAGGTCGCGGTCTTCTGGTTGCGCCAGGCGACGTTCTTCACGATGTACTTGAAGAGCATCAGGTCGTCGGCCGCGGCCAGCAGCGTGTTGAACTTGTAGTTGATCTCCGCCTGGCCGGCCGTGCCGACCTCGTGGTGCTGGCGCTCGACCTGGAGGCCGTTCTTGTCGAGTTCGAGGGAGATCTCGGCGCGGAGGTCGGCGAAGTGGTCGACCGGCGGGGCCGGGAAGTAACCGCCCTTGTAGCGGACCTTGTAGCCACGGTTGTTCTCGACCGCACCGGTGTTCCAGGCGCCTGCCTCGGAGTCGATGTGGTAGAAGCTCTCGTTCGCCGACGTCTGGAAGCGGACGTTGTCGAAGACGTAGAACTCGGCCTCGGGACCGAAGTACGCGGTGTCCGCGATGCCGGTGGACGCGAGGTAGGCCTCGGCCTTCTTGGCGATGTTGCGCGGGTCACGGCTGTACTGCTCGCCCGTGATCGGGTCGTGGATGAAGAAGTTGATGTTGACGGTCTTGTCGCGGCGGAAGGGGTCGACCCGGGCGGTCGACAGGTCCGCGCGCAGCGCCATGTCGGACTCGTGGATGGCCTGGAAGCCGCGGATCGACGAACCGTCGAAGGCGAGCTCCTCGTTCGGGTCGAACGCCGCTGCCGGGATCGTGAAGTGCTGCATCACTCCGGGCAGGTCGCAGAACCGGACATCTACGAACTTCACGTCCTCGTCCGCGATGAACTTCTTTGCGTCGTCGGCGTTCTGGAACATCCAACTCCTCCTACTCCCGGCCCCCAGGCGGGGACGGGGTTGCAGCTCGTTGTGCGGCCAGTGCGGTGGCACACGCTGGGACCCGACCATAGGGACGGGGGATTTCTCAAGCATGACCCATTTGTTTCGCCGAAGTTAACCGAGGCGGGTTCGGGTCAGGTGTCATTCGCCCTACCCCGCCCGTCCTCGTACGAAAACGGGCGCAGTACCGTGGACGGGTGGACAACAGGCAAGTAATCGGATCGTGGCTCTCGGGCCCTCGTGCGGCCGCGGAGGACGCGGGCGTCGACTTCGGGTACCGCGGCGAGCAGCTCGGCCTGCCGGAGGAGGGGCCGGGCTCGATCGCGCGGCCCGGGCGGCGCATGGGTGCCGTCATCGTGGACTGGGCCCTGTGCATGCTCATCGCATACGGCCTGTTCGCTCGCGGTGACCAGCAGGCGATGGGCAACTGGGCGCTGGGAATCTTCTTCGTCATGACCGTCCTGACGGTCGGCACGGTCGGCTGCACCCCCGGCAAGGCCCTCTTCCGGCTGCGTGTCATCGCCGAGGGCGGCGGCCGGCTCGGCATCGTCCGGGTCCTCGTCCGCAGCCTCCTGCTCTGCGTCGCCATCCCGGCCCTGATCTGGGACCGCGACGGCCGCGGCCTGCACGACCGCCTCGCGCGCGCCATCCAGGTGCGGATCTGACCTCGACGGCCCCCGCCGACTCGACGGCCACCGCCGAAGCTCCGTACGACGACGAAGGCCCCGGAACCGATCATCGGTTCCGGGGCCTTCGTCGACGTAGAGACAGGACGTAGAGACAGGTGGAGGGGAGCGGCAGGCAGAGGCGGCGAGTTACCGCATCTTCGGGCCACCGCGAGGCATCCGCATGCCCTTCGGCATGGGCCCCTTCGGCAACGGCATGTTGCTCATGAGGTCCCCCATGGCGCGCAGCCGGTCGTTCGTCGCCGTGACCTGCGGGCCCTGGAGGACGCGGGGCAGCTTCAGAAGCGTCGTACGCAGCTTCTTCAGCGGCACCTCGTTCTCGCCGGTGCCGACGATGACGTCGTGCACCGGGACGTCCGAGACCACGCGCGCCATCCGCTTCTTCTCGGCGGCCAGCAGGCTCTTCACCCGGTTCGGGTTGCCCTCGGCGACGAGCACGATGCCCGCCTTGCCGACCGTGCGGTGCACGACGTCCTGGCTGCGGTTCATCGCCACCGCCGGAGTCGTCGTCCAGCCGCGGCCGATCTTGTCGAGCACCGCGGCCGCCGCACCGGGCTGGCCCTCCATCTGCCCGAAGGCCGCACGCTCAGCCCTGCGCCCGAAGACGATCGCCATCGCGAGGAAGGCGAGCACAAAGCCGAGAATGCCGAGATAGATCGGGTGACCGATCAAGAAGCCGATCGCGAGGAAGACACCGAAGGTGACGATCCCCACAGCCGCGATGACAAGACCGATCAGCGGATCGGCCTTGCGGGTCATCTTGTAGGTCAGGGCAATCTGCTTGAGTCGCCCGGGGTTCGCGGCGTCCGCCGCGGTTTCCTTCCTCGCCATGTCGTGAAGTCTACGTGTCCCTGGAAGTGACTACGACGTGCGGGTTGTCATCGCCTCTTCGAGCACGCGCAGCGCCTCGGCCCGGTCCTTGGCGCGACGCCGGTCGTCGAGCACGGACGTCCAGGCGTTGCGGCGAGCGGTGCGCTGGCCGCTGCTCATGAGCAGCGACTCGACGGCGCGCAGTGCGTCGGTGACGGACGGGATGGCGGTGGCGCGTACGGGCGCGGCCTGCATGGTGGGGCCCTCCTGAGCGGCTATGGGTAGGGCTGTACGTGGGGTAATTCCAGGGTCACTGATTGGTGTTACCAGGGCGTGACTGACCGGTCAAACACGGATGAAGCCTTGACGCTCGGCCGCAAAACACTGACGCGGCCCGTACGGTCCCCTCACCTGCGGGGACCGTACGGGCCGCGCCATCTCGGCCACTACTCACCAGTAGTCACTTGTGCGCCGATTCACACAGCTGGCTCTCGCCGCAAGCGCCGGCGGGCTCGCGCCCGGCATCCGGAATCACACCGCGGGAACCGGAATCACACCGCCTGCGAGGCGACGTACGCCCCGCGCTTCTCGATCGCCATCTGGTAAAGGCGGCCGGCGCGGTAGGAGGAGCGGACCAGCGGTCCCGACATGACGCCGGAGAAGCCGATCTCCTCGGCCTCCTCCTTCAGCTCCACGAACTCCTGCGGCTTGGCCCAGCGCTCCACGGGGTGGTGGCGCGGCGTCGGGCGCAGGTACTGCGTGATCGTGATGAGCTCGCAGCCCGCTTCGTGCAGCGCGTGCAGCGCCTCGCTGATCTCCTCGCGCTCCTCGCCCATGCCCAGGATGAGGTTCGACTTGGTGACCAGACCGGCCTCGCGGGCGCGCGTGATGACCTCGAGCGAGCGCTCGAAGCGGAAGCCCGGACGGATCCGCTTGAAGATGCGCGGCACGGTCTCCACGTTGTGCCCCAGGACCTCGGGGCGGGAGGAGAAGACCTCGGCCAGCTGGTCGGGGTCCGCGTTGAAGTCGGGGATGAGGAGCTCGACCTTGGTCTTGCCCTCGGCGCGGTCCGCCGTCATCGCGTGGATCTGGCGCACGGTCTCCGCGTACAGCCAGGCGCCGCCGTCGTCCAGGTCGTCGCGGGCGACGCCGGTGATCGTGGCGTAGTTCAGGTCCATCGTGACGACGGACTCACCCACGCGGCGGGGCTCGTCGCGGTCGAGTGCCTGCGGCTTGCCCGTGTCGATCTGGCAGAAGTCGCAGCGCCGGGTGCACTGGTCACCGCCGATGAGGAAGGTGGCCTCGCGGTCTTCCCAGCACTCGTAGATGTTGGGACAGCCCGCCTCCTGGCAGACCGTGTGCAGGCCCTCGCTCTTCACGAGGTTCTGCATCTTGGTGTACTCGGGGCCCATTTTCGCCCGGGTCTTGATCCACTCGGGCTTGCGCTCGATGGGGGTCTGGGCGTTCCGGACCTCCAGGCGCAGCATCTTGCGTCCGTCGGGTGCGACTGCGGACACATCGGCTCCCTGTAGCTTCGATTCTTCGGCGCACACCAGGGTACGCCCGTGATGTCGTTGGGCTTACGTCCGGCCAACCTCTGGCCGGCGGGGTGCATTCCCCGAGCCCCAGCTGTCTAGGCGGTCGCCTTCTCGGCTTCCGGATTTTCAACCGTGTTTTCGGCGCTCGCGGCAGATGCCTCCGCCGCCTTCTCGACGGTGCGCGGCTTGAGCTCCGCGTTCTCCAGGATGTCCCGCAGGTGCTTCTCGGCGACGGGCAGGACGTCGGCGATCGTGACCTCGCGGCCCAGTTCGTACGAGAGCGACGTCACGCCCGCGTCCCGGATGCCGCACGGGATGATCTTGTCGAACCAGGTGTTGTCCGGGTTCACGTTCAGCGCGAAGCCGTGCATCGTCACGCCCTTGGCGACGCGGATGCCGATGGCCGCGATCTTGCGGTCCTCCCGGCGCTGGCCCGCGTTGGACGGGGCGTACTCCGGGCCGTTGAACCGGGCGTCGAACTCGTCGTCCTGCGTCCGGGGGTCGAGGTCCAGGGTCAGCCCGCCGAGCGCCGGGCGCTCGTCTGTTGCTGGACGTGGGTCACCGAGCACCCACACGCCGCTGCGGCCCTCGACGCGGGACGTCTCCAGGCCGAATTCCGCACACGTACGGATAAGTGCCTCTTCCAGGCGGCGCACATGTGCTACGACGTCCACCGGGCGCGGCAGCTTCTGGATCGGGTAGCCCACGAGCTGCCCGGGGCCGTGCCAGGTGATCTTGCCGCCGCGGTCCACGTCGACGACGGGGGTGCCGTCCAGCGGGCGCTCGTTCTCGGCGGTGCGGCGGCCCGCGGTGTAGACCGGCGGATGCTCGAGCAGCAGACACGTGTCCGGGAGTTCGTCGGCGAAGCGGGCGGCGTGCACGCGGCGCTGCTCGTCCCAGGCCTCCTGGTACTCGACCGAATCCGGGCCGAAGCCAAGTCGGACGAACTGAAACTCACTCACGGCAAGTGCCTCCCTAGAACCTGCACCGTGCACATATCGCGCCCCCAGCCACTGTACGGGCCGCGGATTCTCGTCAGTCCTCCGGTCAATCCTCACACGATCGGATGAACGCGGGTCGAAGGCCGTGATGAGGGCGGTGGGGGCCGCTACATTCACGCCGTTCACAGAGCCATAAGGGCTGCTCAAGGCAACGCCCGAAAGGCAGGAGACCGCACAGCTGATGACGGAACGACCTCCGCAGCGCACCCCCAACCGCCAGCTAGCCGCGCTCATCTCAGAAGCCGGGTTCTCCAATGCGGGGCTCGCGCGCCGCGTCGATCAGCTGGGCCTCGAGCACGGTCTCGACCTGCGGTACGACAAGACATCGGTGACCAGATGGCTGCGCGGGCAGCAGCCTCGGGGCACCACCCCCGCCCTGATCGCCGAGGTCTTCACCCGGCGGTTAGGGCGCCGCCTCTCCGCACAGGACCTGGGGCTCGACGCGTGCGCGCCGGTGTACGCCGGGCTCGAGTTCGCGGCGAGCCCCGAAGAGGCGATCGACATCGTCGGCGGGCTCTGGCGCAAGGACTCAGGGAGCCATGCCGAACTGCGGAAGATCGCGTTCACCCCGGCAGGGCTCGTCGTCCCCAGCAGGGACTGGCTGATCGGCCGCGCGGACGACCGCGTGGGGCGCGGCGACCACGTACCGGGCGGCCGCGTGCCCACCCAGGGCCGCCCCGCCATACCGCGCCAGCGCAAGGAGCCCGAGCGGGCCGTCGGGGCGCGGGTGACCAGCGGCGACATCTCGGCCCTGCGCTCCGTGGGCGAGCTCTTCCGGGCGCTCGACCACGCGTACGGCGGCGGGCACGCCCGGCAGGCCCTCGTGCGCTATCTGGAGCACGAGGCCGAGCCGATGCTGCGCGGTTCGTACGGCGAGCAGGCCGGGCGGCGGCTCTTCGCGGCCGCCGCCGACCTCACCCGGCTCGCGGGCTGGACCTCGTACGACATCGCGGCGCACGGGCTCGCCCAGCGCTACTACGTCCAGGCGCTGCGGCTCTCGCAGGCGGCGGGCGACCGCGCCTACGGCTCGTACGTCCTGGTCACGATGAGCCGCCAGGCCGTCTACCTGGGGCACGGCAGAGAGGCGGTGCAGCTGGCGCGGGTGGCCCAGCAGGGCGTCGGCTCCTCCGCGCCGCCCGTGGTACAGGCCCTGCTGCATTCCGTCGAGGCGCGCGGGCACGGCGTGCTCGGCGAGGTGCGGGCGTGCACGGCCTCGATGGTGCGGGCCGAGCGGGCCCTGGAGACATCGCGGCCCGGCGACGAAGTCCCGTACTGGGCGCGGTTCTTCGACGAGGCGCAGCTGGCCGACGAGTTCGGGCACTGCCACCGCGATCTCCAGCAGTACCGCGTGGCCGCCCAGCACGCGGAGCGCTCGCTCCAACTGCGCGCCCCCGGGTACGCCCGCAGCCGCCTGTTCTGCCGCGTGGTGCTCGCCTCGTCGCGCCTGGGCCTCGGCGAGCTGGAGCAGGCCTGCCAGCTGGGCGCCGAGGCGGCGCAGGCGGCGGGGGAGATGCGCTCGGTGCGTGCGGTCGAGTACGTACGCGATTTCGAGCGGCGTCTTGAGCCGTACCGCGACGCGGCGGCGGTGCGGGGGTATCGCGACCGGGTGGCCGCTCTGGGGTGACGCCGGAACCGGCAGGTAAGGGGCGGTTATGTAAGGGGGGGGCTGCGCAGCCCCGCCCCTTACCTGGTCCAGTCCGGGCTCAGGCCGGGATCAGTCCAGGCGTGCGACCTCCTCGGGGGACAACGCCTCGTCCCACGTGGTCAGTTCGTCGAGGTCGCCCCGCAGGCTCACCTTCTCCGTCCCGATGGACCGCAGCGGCAGGGGGATCGACGCCGCGACGGACCCGACCCGCTTCCCGTCGGCGTACAAGGTGGTGTGCCCCGGAGCCGTCACCCACGTCAGCCGCGTCCAGCGGTCCAGCGGCAGCGTGTGGTCGAAGCTGAAGTCGGCCGCGCCGTACCGCGTGAAGCCGACCCTTCCGGTGCCGTGCTGCATCAGCTTCAGCGCGCCCGCCTTGGAGCTGAGTAGGACCTGGTCCGCGGTCCTGGCCGTCGGACGGACCCGCACCGACACGGTCCACGGCTCGGCGACGTCGAGGCCGCCGAAGCCCACGCCGTCCCGGTCGGAGTCGAAGCGCCAGGCCTGGCCGCGCACACCGTCCACGGGGGTGGGGTTGTTGATGATGTACGAGGTGCCGGGCAGGCCGCCCGCCACGTCCTCGGCGAGGATGGTGTTGCCGGGGCTGCCCGCGTACGTCCAGCCGCTGGGGTACGCGGCGTCGTCGAACGTCCAGTGGTGGCTCGGCCGGCCCTCGACTCGCGGCGGCACCGGCGCGGGCGTGGTGCCCGGCGGGTCGCCGATGCGGGCGGCGCGGGCCCTGAAGTCGGCGAGCGTGTCCGGCGTCGCGGACTTGTTCCAGGCGCGGTCGGCGAGGATCGCGCGGGGGCCCGCCATGTGCTGTTCGAAGTAGCCGTCGTCGGCCCAGAAGTTGTAGTCGGCCCAGTTGGTGACGCCGGAGCCGAGCATGTCCCGGTCGGTGTTCGGGGCCCAGCCGTCGTACATCCAGGGCTCGTCCGGATACAGGTGGTGGTAGTTGTTCGGGGTGTCGTAGAACGGGCCGATGGCGATCTCGTCGTGCCCCGGGATCTCCGGCTCGGCGCCCGTGCCCTCCCAGGTGAGGAAGACGACCGGGGAGTGGACCTTCTGCTGGGGCGCGTCGAGGTGCTCGGAGCCGTTGTAGACGGCCGTGCGCTTGCCGTGCGAAGTGACCACGTCGTCAAGGGTGTTGATGTAGCGGTTGAGCAGGTCGCCGAGCGTGGACACGTCGGGCGCGCTCGCGAGGTGGTTCTTCACGCGCGGGCATTCGGCCAGCTGGCCGGGGACCTCCTCCGCGCCGATCGAGAACAGCGGCGCGTCGAACCAGCCCGCGAACTCGTCGACGATCTCCTTCGACTTCGCGATCGCCCTGTCGCTGGTCATGTCGATGATCCAGTCGGGCGTGAGGTGCGAGTGCGTGTGCTCGCCCGTGCACGCGCCGGCGCCGGACCCGAAGCCGATGCCGAAGGCCTCGCTGATCACCGTGGCGTGGCCGGGGAGTTCGAGGCCGGGCATCAGCTGGACGTGATGGCGGGCCGCGAAGGCCTTCAGGTGCTCGATGTCGGCGCGGCCGTAGCTGTGGTCGGGGTCGGCCAGGCCCGGGAACTTCGGGCTGTGGAGGCGGAAGCCCTCGGACTCGGAGAGGTGCAGGAAGAGGGTGTTGAGCTTCTGGTCGCCCATCCTGCGGATCAGGTTCTCCAGGTAGGGGATCTTCCAGTACTTGCGGCCCGCGTCCAGGTGGACCATGCGGATCGCCTGCGCCGGTCGGTCGGTCGAGCGGGCGCGGGGGACGGCGCGGTGGTCGTCGGCCGTGGAGCGCAGGAGCTGGAGGAGGGTGCGGGTGCCGTAGTAGAGGCCGTGGGTGGAGGCGGCTTCGACACGGATCGGGCCCGCGCTGTCGAAGCGGTAGCCCTCGGCGCCGAGATTGCCCTTGGCGGTGAGGCCGAGCGTGATGTCACCGTCGGCGGGGCGGCCCTGGCTGGGCGCGATCCGGGGGGTGATGCCGGTGATCTGCTTGATCTCCGTACGGAGCTGGGTGGCGAGCTTGCGTACGGACTGGTGGGCGGGGCCCGGGAATTCGCCGCGGCCCGAGGGGAGCGCGGTGGTGGATCCGGCGCGCGGGTCGATCAGGATGCGGGTGCGCTCGGTGAGTTTCGTGCGGCCGTCGAGCGCGGTCCAGTCGGTGGGGCGGGGGACGACGGAGGGGGTTTGGGTGTCCGTCGCGGCCGCGGCATCCGGGGTGGCTGTGGCTTTGGCTGTGGCTGTCGGCAAAGACAGACCTCCTATGACTAGGCCCAGGATGAGCGATATCACCGGCATGGTGCGACGCACGTGATGCCTCCCGCGGCTTGTCGATCCGGTGGGACCGTAGCCGTGGAGTACCTGTGTGGCAAGGGGGGTTGCAGGGGTGTGCGCAGTTCGGTGATGCGCAGGGAGGGGGTGTTGTGGGCGGCGCATAGGTCGGATGGATGAGGCGACAGGGCTCAGGCGGCGGACTCCAGGCGACAGGCTCAGGCGACGGGCTCAGGCCGCCATCGGCAGTTGCCCCGTCCCGTACGCCGGATCCACCCCGAAGTCCGCGAGCGCCGCCCGCGCCGCGCGGCGGCCCGAGTGCAGCGCTCCCTGCACCGTGCTGGTGTCCCGGTGGTCCCCGCACACGTAGAGCCCCGCGAGCAGCCGCACCGGGCGGCGCAGATCGTGCGGGGGCGGCATCGCGGGCACCGCCTCGCGGGTGTGGTGGACGGCGAGTGTCTCCCAGCGGGCGGTCGACGTGCCGTACAACTCGGCCAGGTGGGCGAGGACGGCACGCTCGTCCGGCGGCGGGCCCAGGACGGTCGACGAGATGAGCGCCCGGCCCGCGGGGGCGCGCGACGGGTCGACGTGGCTGACCACGGCCGTGTGCGCGACCGGCCCCGAACGGTCGGCGTCGAGCAGCAGGGCGGGCTCGGCGAGCGGCGGCTCGGGAGCCGCGTGGTGCACCACCGTCACCTGGTGGAAGGGCGGCACGCGCAGGCCGGGAAGGAGTTCGGCGGCGGCCCGGGCGTCGGTGGCCAGCAGGACGGCGCGGCAGCGCACTTCGCCGTGGTCCGCGGTCGTGACCGAGGTCGTGGAGACCGCCGTGACGCGTACGCCGGTGCGTACCGTGCCCGGTGGCAGAGCGGCCGCGAGGAGCTCGGGCAGCACCTCGGCGCCGCCCTCCGGCAGACACAGGCGGCCGCTCGCGAAGGAGTGCAGGGCGAGGTCCGCGCACCGGCTCGACGTCGTCAGGTCCGGGTCGCACAGGAGCGCCGAGAGCAGCGGGCGCAGAAAGCCGTTGACGGTGCGCGCGGGCAGACCGCGGGCGAAGAGGGCCTGTGCCGCCGGGAGTTCGGGGCGGGCGAGCAGGCGTTTCGGGGGCGTCGCCGCGATCCTGGCGAGTGCCGCGCCGAGGCGGGCCTGGTCGAGCGCGCCGCCGAGGGGGGCGGTGCGGGGCGCGGTCCGTGCCGTTCGCGAAGCCCTGGGGGCGCTTGCAAGGGCGCGTGCGGCGGTGAGTGCGCCCCTTGCGCGCCGGGGGCCCGTGGGCTCGACGGCGCGGTGGTGCCGGCCGTCGCTGTGTACCAGGACGCCGGGCACGAAGGGCCGCAGTACGAGTGCGTCGAGGCCCGGTGCGAGGCGCAACTCGGGATACGACGTGGTGAGCAGCTGCCCGATCCTGTCGAGCCGGAACCCGTCGACCTTCTCCGTCGACATGCGCCCGCCGACGTAAGGGGCGGCCTCCAGGACGACGGCCGTTACACCGGCACTGGTCAGCTGGTGGGCGGCCGACAGTCCCGCGACCCCCGCCCCCACGATGACGACATCCGCATGGTGCGAAGGCTCTAGCACGTGCCCCTCCCCGAGGTTGCGCGGCTGCTGGGGACGTCATGCCCTCAACAGGGCTCTGGAATCACCGAGTTCCGCACGAGGGTAGGAGCCGGGGCGTTCAGCGGCAGTCGCGCATCGACCGAGCACGGTCGCACGCCGGTCGCACGGCGATCGCGGACGCGAAGCCGGTCACCGCAGCGCCGCGCGGATCGACTCCTCGATGCCCGGGAACGCGAACGAGAACCCCGACTCCAGGAGCCGCGTCGGCAGGACCCGCTGGCTGCCGAGCACGTCGCCGGCCATCTCGCCGAGCACCACGCGCAGCGCCGGCCGCGGTGCCGTGAAGAGCGTGGGCCGGTGCAGGACCCGGCCCATCGCGGCCGTCACCTCACGGTTGGTGAGCGGATCGGGCGCCGTCAGGTTCACCGGCCCCGTCAGCGTCTCGGTGTCGAGCAGGTGCCGCAGCGCGGCCACCGCGTCGTGCAGCGAGATGTAGCTCCAGTACTGCCGGCCGTCGCCGAGGCGTCCGCCGAGCCCCGCCTTGAAGAGCGGGAACATCCGCCCCCAGGCCCCGCCCTCGCGCGCCACCACCAGGCCGTTGCGCGCGAACACCGTGCGGATGCCCGCTTCGTGCGCCGCTGCCGCCGCGCCCTCCCACTCCACGCACAGGGAGGGCAGGAAGCCCTCCCCGGCGGGCGCGCTCTCGTCCACCGCGCGTTGACCGGTGTCTCCGTAGTAGCCGATCGCGCTCGCGCACAGGAACACGCGGGGCGGCACGTCCAGCGAGGCCGCCGCCTCGGCGAGCGCCGAGGTGCCGAGCACCCTGCTGTCGCGGATCTCCTGCTTGTAGGCGGCCGTCCAGCGGTGGTCGCCGACCCCGGCTCCCGCCAGGTTGACCAGCGCGTCGCAGCCCGCGAGCCCCGCCGTGTCGACGTACCCCTCCTTGGGGTCCCATCGCACCTCGTACTTCGTACGAGGTGCCCGGCGCACCAGTCGCACCACCTCGTGACCGTCGTCGGTGAGGGCGCGGGTCAGCGCCGTTCCGATGAGGCCGGACGCACCGGCCACGGCGATACGGGACCGCCGCGCTGAAGGGGCTGGCTGCTCGGACTCGGTGGGCTCCATGACGCCATCCTGCCCCGGAAACCCGCCGAGAGGCGCCCGGTGTCCGTCGTACAGTGACGCCCATGCCGGACACGCACATACGTACCGCTCTGCCGGACGACGAAGAAGCCCTCGGCCGCCTCGACCGCGTCACCTGGTCGACCCTGCACGCGGTACAGCCTGCCCCGCAGCTCCCGTACCCGCCGTTCTTCAGCGAACGCTTCGGCCCGCGCGACCACTTGGTGGCCGAGCTGCACGGCGAAGTGGTCGGCTACATACGGATCGGTTTTCCCACCTCCCTCCTCGCCAACGCCCACGTGCGCCAGATCCTGGGCTTCGCCGTCGCGGACGAGGCACGCGGCAGGGGAGTGGGACGCGGGCTGGTCAGGGCCGCGGTGGAGCTGGCCCGCCGCCAGGGCGCGCGGCGCGTCACGCTGCGGGTGCTCGGGCACAACACTCCGGCCCGGACGCTCTACGCCTCCGAGGGCTTCGTCGTCGAGGGGGTGCTGCCGGGCGAGTTCTTCCTCGACGGCGCGTACGTGGACGACGTGCTGATGGGGCTCGTGCTCTGACCCGCCCGGGGGCCGCCATGGCCCCCGGGCGGGGATTCGGCACCCGACGGACCGGCCCGGCGTGCGGCGGGCACGCGCGCGTAGGAGCGTGGGGAGGTCGACCGGAAGGAGCGAACCGATGTTCAGGGTCGCTGCTGCCAGTCGGCGGGACCGGGAGGAGCCGGGGTGGCTGCGCGGCGCGCCGCCGCCCCCCTGGGTGCGCTGGCCGCCGCCCGTGCTCCTCGCCGTGATCTGCGTGATCCAGCTGTCCACCCCGAAGACGGTCGACCTCAGCTTCCTGCTCGCCGCCGTGCCGCCGCTGGCCGCGCTGTCGTACGGCGCGTCGGCCACGGCCCTCCTCGGTGGCACCGTGGTGCTGCTGCTCTACGTGCCGGGCTTCGGACTGGGCCGCCCCGGTGACAGCGATGTCCTGACGGTCGCCTTCGTGGCGCTCCTGAGCATCGTGTTCGCCTGGGTACGCAGTCGGCGCGACACCCAGCTCGTCACCGTCCGCACCGTCGCGGAGGCCGCCCAGTTCGCCGTCCTGCCGCCGCTGCCGGAGCGCGTGGGCCCGGTGCGCTGCGCGGGCCTCTACCGCGCCGCGCAGGGCGGGACGCTGGTCGGCGGCGATCTCTTCGACGTGCGCAAGGCGCCCGGCGGCGTACGGGCGCTGGTCGGCGACGTGCAGGGGCACGGCCTCGCCGCCGTCGGCACGGTCGCCGCGCTGCTCGGTGCCTTCCGGGAGGCGGTCCTCGACCAGCCCGACCTGGAGGGGGTGGCCGCCCGTCTCGACCGGCGTCTGGTGGTCGACTCCGAGGAGGCCGAGCACGCCGAGCTCTTCGCCACCGCCGTCCTCCTGGAGTTCCGGGACGACGCCCCCGAGCTGCGGATCGTTTCCTGCGGACACCCGCCCCCGCTGCTGCTGCGCGGTGGCGCCGTCCAGGAGCTCGCCGTGGCGCCGGGCGCTCCGCTGGGCCTGGGGATCGCCGGTGTCGCCCCGCCCGAAGGGGTGACCGTGGGCCTGAAGCCCGGCGACCGGCTGCTCGTGGTGACCGACGGGGTGACCGAGGCGCGGGACGCTTCCGGCGCCTTCTACCCGCTGGCCGAGCGTCTCTCGGTGCTCTCCGCCGACGTGCTGGACGATCCGGCGGCGCTGACGTCCGTGGTCTGGAGGGACCTGGTGCGGTTCTCCGGCGGGGTCGGGGACGACGTGGCGCTGCTGGCGTTCTCGCTGGACGTGGGGCTCGACCTACGGCTTGACCGTGGGCCGGGGCCGGGGCCGGGGCCGGGGCCGGGGCCGGGGCCGGGCTCGGAGCTGTAGCCAAGGACAGGGCTTGATCCGGTGCCGCGGTGGGGGCGCCGCGCCTCAGTGGCCGTCGCGGCGGGGGTCGAGAAGCCGCAGCCCGCCCGTCAGCTCGCGCAGACAGCGCACCGCAAGGACGGCGGGGGAGCCGGGCCCCTCGGTGGGTGCGTCCGTGGCGGCCCAGGTCTCCAGGGCCAGGCGGATGGCGTCGGTGGCGGCCGCGGCGGCCAGGCGCACGTCCAGCTCGTCCGCGCCGTCCCCGGCCAGGCGGGCGAGCACGGGCACGAGCTGTTCCTCGGACTCCTGGTTCACGCGGTACCAGACGGCGCGCAGCGCCGGATCGTCCTGCGCGGCGCGCAGCAGGCCGCGGGTCCACTCCAGGGAGTCGGCCGCGCGGTCGTCCGCGGCGGTCAGCGCGTCCGCGATGGACTGCTCCAGGGCCGTCGGCACGCCGGTGGCCGGGTCGAGGCCCGCCAGATGGGCCCGCCACTCGGCGGCGCCCCCGGCGAGGAGCGGCGCGACCGCGTCCTGCTTGTTGCGGAAGTACCGGTAGAAGGTGCGCAGCGCCACTCCGGCCCGGCCCGCGATCTCCTCGGCGGTGGTGCCGTCCGGGCCGCGCTCGGCGAAGAGCTCGGCGGCGGCGCGGGCGATGTCGAGCTGCGTGGCCGCTTTGCGGCGCTCGGTCAGTGACGGCGGTGAGGGCTGTGACGGCGGCGGCGATGGCTGCGACGGATGGGTGCTCACCGTCGCAGCCTACGCGCGGCCCTCACCCTGATACATGAATTGTCGCCATGGCAAAACGTGCCAGAGAGGCGTACATTGAAATCAGATCGGGAAGGCCGGGTCCATGGGCGCATCCATGGACGGATCCGGGAGCCCGGAGTTGATCGGAGGCATTTCATGAACCGCTACGCAGGCCGTCGCGCACTCGTCACCGGCGGTGGCTCGGGCATCGGACAGGCCACCGTCCTGCGGCTTCTCGAAGAGGGCGGCGAGGTCGTGGCCGCCGACGTCAGCGAGGCGGGCCTGAAGGACACCTCCGAGAAGGCGGGCGCGGCGGCCGACCGCCTCACCACCCTCGTGGTCGACATCGCGGACGAGACCTCGGTGCGCGAGGGCGTCGCCGCCGCCGTCACCGCGCTCGGCGGCCTGGACGTCCTGGTGAACGCGGCGGGCGTGCTCCGCTCCTCGCACACGCACGAGACCAGCCTGGATTCCTTCAACCGCGTCATCCAGGTCAACCTGGTCGGCACGTTCCTGGTGATCCGCGAGGCCATCCCGGCGCTGCTCGAAGGCGATGACGCCGCCGTGGTCAACTTCAGCTCCACCTCGGCGATGTTCGCCCACCCGTACATGGCGGCGTACGCGGCGAGCAAGGGCGGCATCCAGTCCATGACGCACGCGCTGGCCGCCGAGTACGGCAAGCAGGGCATCCGGTTCAACGCCGTCCAGCCCGGCTCCATATCCAGCGGCATGACCGACGGCAGCGGCGCCAGCAGGCAGAGCGTGGGCCCCGGCCTGCCCCAGGACGCCGACATGAGCCTGTTCGTGAAGCTGGCCCCGGCCATCGGGCAGGGCTTCGCGGGACCGGAGTCCGTGGCCTCGGTGGTCGCCCTGCTCGGCTCGGAGGACGGCAAGTTCATCACCGGCACCGAGGTCCGGGTCGACGGCGGCACCCACTTCTGACGGACCGGGCGCTCCGGCCTCAGGGCCGGCCGCCTCGGCCTCCGGTTCAGCCGAGTGGCGGACCGCGGATCGCGGGCGGTGCGGGTGGGCCGGAGAGTCGGACCATGCGTGTCTTCCGTGGGGTGTCCGCGGCGCGCCTGCCGTTGGCGGTGCGTGTGGCGCTGTGCTGCGTGCCCGCCGCCGTGGTCGCGGGGCTTCTGCTGATGTGCGCGCTGTTCGCGGGGCCCGGAGCCTCGGGGGAGCCGGGGCGGGAGGACGAGGGCGCGGCGCGGCGGGCAGCGGGGCATCCGGCGGCCCGGCCTCACGTGGTGCCGCGGGCCAAGTGGCTGGCCGGTGCGGTGCCGGCGCCGCCCGTCCGGTACGCCGACCGGGTCCGGGCGGTGTTCGTGCACCACACGGACTCGCCGAACGGCTACGACTGCGCCGATGCCCCGCGCATCATCCGCTATCTGTACGCGGGCCAGGTCGAGGGAAGGAAGTGGGACGACATCGGCTACAACTTCCTCGTCGACCGGTGCGGGACCGTCTACGAAGGGCGTGCGGGAGGCATCGAGAGGGCCGTGGTCGGCGCGCACACGCAGGGCTTCAACCAGGGGTCGGTGGGGATAGCGGCGATCGGGACGTTCACGGCGGGGGTCCCCGTCCCCAAGGTGATGACCGATGCGGTGGCGGCGCTGGCCGCGTGGAAGCTCGGGCTCTCGGACGTGGACCCGCGCTCCACGGTGCGGCTGGTCTCCTCGCACAGCCTCAGCAAGTACGCGGCGGGGACGAGCGGGAAGTTCAGCGCGGTCTCGGGGCACAACGACGGCTACTACACGCACTGCCCGGGCGCGGCCCTGACGGCCGCGCTCCCCGCGATCAGGGAGAGGGCCGCGCGGTTGCAGAGCCGGTAGAGCCGATAGAGCCCGTAGAGCCCGTAGAGCCCGTAGAGCCCGTAAAGCCGGGGACCCGGTGGAAGCCGCCGGGATGTGCGGGCCTCAGTCGATCTCGCCGAATCGTTCCCACAGCTTGGGGTAGCGCTGGGCCATCGTCGCCTCGTTCTCGAAGTCGAGCGGTGTCCCCGCCGGCTCCTGAGGGGCGGGAGCGATGCCGAGGTCGGGGGTGACGACGCCGGTGAGCTGTTCGTAGGCCTCGTCCGCCGCGAAGCCGAGCTCCTCGCCGTCGCCGTCGATCTCCTCGTCGAAGTCGTCGAGGAGATCCGCCAGCGAGTCGGGGTCGTGCAGGGCTCCCTCGAAGACCTCACGCCCCTGGCCGATCAGCCAGCAGCGGAAGTAGTCGAAGGCGTCGTCGCTCGCGCCGCCGAGGATGATCCAGGAGGCTCCCCAGAGGTCCCAGCGGTACGCGCGGTTGTAGCGCGCCTCGAAGTGACGGGCGAAGTCGAGCACCATGTCCGGCTCGAGCTCCAGCAGCCTCTCGGTGAGCAGGTCCGCGTGGTCCTCGGGGTCGCCCTCGGCGGCCACGCGGGTGCGGTCCACGATCTCCCAGAACTCCGTCTCGTCCATCACGGGACAAGCATCGGTCCTGGGGGGTGGGTACGCACGCGGAGTGCGGCGGATGCGGCTGTCTCGTTATGCGTGCACATGCCCATGGAAAACCCGACAGCAGATGTCGGCATTGGGTGGCAGCCTCACAAGCATGGACAGCGACACGTACAGGGACATGGACAGGGACATGGACAGGGACACGGACGGGGACATGGACGGCGAGATGGACCGCACCCACGCAGTTCCGCAGCCACTGACCGGGAAGATCGCCCTCGTCGCCGGGGCCACCCGCGGCGCCGGCCGCGCCATGGCCGTGGAGCTCGGCCGGGCCGGAGCCACGGTGTACGCGACGGGACGCACGACCCGCGCGCACACCAGCGAGGTCGGCCGCACCACGGAGACCATCGAGGAGACCGCGGAGCTGATCACCGCCGCGGGCAGGGAGGCGGGCGGGACAGGCACCGGAATCGCCGTACCCACCGATCATCTGGAGCCGGAGCAGGTCGAGGCGCTCGTCGAGCGCATCGACCGCGAACAGGGCCGCCTGGACATCCTGGTCAACGACATCTGGGGCGGTGACGTCCACGTCGAGTGGGACAAGAAGATGTGGGAGCACGACCTCGGCAAGGGGCTGCGCCTGATGCGCCTGGGCATCGAGACCCACATCGTCACCAGCCGGTACGCGCTGCCGCTGCTCGTCAAGAACCCCGGCGGCCTGGTCGTCGAGGTCACCGACGGCACCGAGGAGTACAACGGCCCCAACTACCGCAAGCCCTTCTACTACGACCTGGCCAAGGCGACCCCGCTGCGGATGGCGCGCGGCCTCGCCGAGGAGCTCAAGGAGTACGGCTGCACGGCCCTCTGCCTGACCCCCGGCTGGCTGCGCTCCGAGTTCATGCTCGACACGGCCTTCAAGGTGACGGAGGAGAACTGGCAGGAGGGCTGCGCGCAGAACCCGCACTTCGCGATCTCCGAGACCCCGACGTTCATCGGCAGGGCCCTGGTCGCGCTGGCCTCCGACCCCGAAGTGGCCCGCTGGAACGGCACCTCGCTCTCCAGCGGCGGCCTCGCCAAGGAGTACGGCTTCACGGACGTCGACGGTTCGGCGCCCGACGCCTGGCGGTACCTGACGGAGGTCGACCAGGAGAGCAAGACCGCGGACGTCACCGACTACCGCTAGCGGCATCGTGGGGGCATGCGCGCTCTACCGCTAGCGGCATCATGGGGGCATGCGCGCTGCCCGCCTCATCAAGATGGTGCTTCTGCTCCAGGCCCGCCCCTCCATGACCGCCGCCGAGCTCGCGGGCGAGCTCGAAGTCTCCGAGCGGACCATCACCCGGGACGCCCAGGCGCTTTCGGAGGCCGGCGTCCCGGTCTACGCGGACCGCGGCAGGACCGGCGGCTACCGCCTCATCGGCGGCTACCGCACCCGGCTCACCGGCCTCGGCCGCAGCGAGGCGGAGGCCCTGTTCCTGTCCGGAGTGCCGGGCGCGCTGCGGGAGATGGGCCTGGAGGACGCGGCGTCGGCGGCCCGCCTGAAGGTGTCGGCGGCGCTGATGCCCTCACTGCGGGACGCCTCGCAGAACGCCTCGCAGCGGTTCCACCTGGACGCGCCGGGCTGGTTCAAGGAGACGCCGGCGCCCGAGCTGCTGCCCGCGCTGGCGGACGCGGTGTGGGACGACCGGTGCGTAACCGCCCGCTACCGGCGCCAGGACGCCGAGGTGGAAAGGGAGTTGGAGCCCTACGGCCTCGTGCTCAAGGCCGGTGTCTGGTACCTGTGCGCGCGGGTGCCCGACACGGGCTCGTTCCGGGTGTACCGCATCGACCGGTTCACCGCGCTCGCCGCGGGCGAGGAGCGCTTCGTACGCGACGAGGAGTTCGACCTGCCGGGCTTCTGGGAGGAGCGGGCCGCGCAGTTCGCGCGCGCGATCCTGCGCTCCGAGGTCGTGCTGCGGCTCTCCGAGCAGGGCGTACGACAGCTGCCGTACGCCACGGACTCGGCGTCCACGCAAGAAGCGCTGACGACCGCGAGCGCCCCGGACGGCGAGGGCTGGGTGACGCTGACCCTCGCCGTGGAGAACGAGACGGTCGCCTACACCCAGCTCATGTCCCTGGGCCCGGAGGCGGAGATCCTGGAGCCGACGACCCTGAGGGAGCGATTCGCGGCAGCGGCCCACCACATGGCCGGCCGCTACCGGTAGTCGCCACCGGGCATCGGGTGGGTGGGCGTGAAAGAAACCGAAGACGCACCCGCAGCCGAAAGCGGGCCCCCGCCACCCGGCAGGGACCCGCATCAGGCCGAAGGCTACAGACCGTACTTCGCCCGAGCTTCCTTCACCGCGGAAGCGGGAACCTCGCCCCGCCGCGCCAGCTGCGCGAGCGCGGCCACGACGATCGACTCCGCGTCGATGCCGAAGTGGCGACGCGCGGCGTCACGCGTGTCGGAGAGGCCGAAGCCGTCCGCGCCCAGCGACGAGTAGTCCTGCTCGACCCACTGCGCGATCTGGTCCGGCACCTGGCGCATGTAGTCGGAGACCGCCAGCACGGGACCCTGCGCACCCTCAAGTGCCGTACGCACGTACGGAGTGCGCTCCTCGCCCCGCAGGATCGCCTCGTCCGCCTCCAGGGCGTCGCGGCGCAGCTCGGTCCAGGAGGTCGCGGACCACACGTCGGCGGCCACGCCCCACTCCTCGGCGAGCATCTTCTGCGCGGAGAGGGTCCAGTGGATGGCCGTGCCCGAACCGATCAGCTGGATGCGCGAGGCGTTGGCGGCGGGGGAGTGCCCCGCGGTCTCGGCCGTGTTGAAGCGGTAGAGGCCCTTGATGATGCCCTCGTCGACACCCGCGGGCTTCGCGGGCTGCGGCATCGGCTCGTTGTAGACGGTGAGGTAGTAGAAGACGTTCTGGTCCTCACCGGGGGCGGCGTCGCCGTACATCCGGCGCAGACCGTCCTTGACGATCGCCGCGACCTCGTAGGCGAAGGCCGGGTCGTACGACATGGCGGCGGGGTTCGTCGCGGCGATCACCGGCGAGTGACCGTCCGCGTGCTGCAGACCCTCACCCGTCAGCGTCGTACGACCGGCGGTGGCGCCGACGAGGAAGCCGCGGCCGAGCTGGTCGCCGAGCTGCCACATCTGGTCGGCCGTGCGCTGCCAGCCGAACATCGAGTAGAAGATGTAGAACGGGATCATGGCTTCGCCGTGCGTCGCGTACGACGACGACGCGGCGATGAAGTCCGCCATCGAGCCGGCCTCGGTGATCCCCTCGTTGAGGATCTGGCCGTCCTTCGCCTCGCGGTAGTACATCAGCTGGTCGCGGTCGACCGGCTCGTACGTCTGGCCCTTGGGCGAGTAGATGCCGAGCGACGGGAAGAGCGACTCCATGCCGAAGGTGCGCGCCTCGTCGGGGACGATCGGCACCCAGCGCTTGCCGGTCTCCTTGTCGCGGATCAGGTCCTTGACCAGGCGTACGAAGGCCATGGTGGTGGCCATCGACTGGCTGCCGGAGCCCTTGTCGAACGAGGCGAACGACTTGTCGGCCGGTGCGGGCAGCGGCGCGATCGGCTGCGTGCGGCGGGCCGGGGCAGGACCGCCGAGCGCGGCACGGCGCTCCTGGAGGTAGCGGACCTCGGGGGCGTCGGCGCCCGGGTGGCCGTAGGGCACCTGGCCGTCGACGAACGCGCTGTCCGGGATCGGCAGCTCGAGGAGGTCGCGCATGTCCTTGAACTCGTCCACCGTGAGCTTCTTCATCTGGTGGTTGGCGTTCTTGGACTCGAAGCCCTTGCCGAGCGTGAAGCCCTTGACCGTCTGCGCGAGGATCACGGTCGGCGCGCCCTTGTGGGTGAGCGCCGCACGGTAGGCCGCGTAGACCTTGCGGGCCTCGTGGCCGCCGCGCGAGAGGTGGAAACACTCGCTGATCTTGTCGTCCGTGAGCAGCTTGCCCAGCTCGACGAGCGCGGGCTCGGAGCCGAAGAAGTGCTCGCGGATGTAGGCGGCGTCGCGCGTGGCGTACGTCTGGAACTGCGCGTCCGGCACCTCGCGCAGGCGGCGGACCAGCGCGCCCGTGGTGTCGAGCTGGAAGAGCTCGTCCCAGGCGTTGCCCCACAGGACCTTGACGACGTTCCAGCCGGCGCCGCGGAACTGGGCCTCCAGCTCCTGCACCACGCGGAAGTTGGCGCGGACGGGGCCGTCGAGGCGCTGGAGGTTGCAGTTGATGACGTACGTGAGGTTGTCGAGACCCTCACGCGCGGCGAGCGCGAGGGCTGCCGTCGACTCGGGCTCGTCCATCTCGCCGTCACCGAGGAACGCCCACACGTGCGAGGCGGAGACGTCCTTGATGTTGCGGTTGGTGAGGTAGCGGTTGAAGCGCGCCTGGTAGATCGCCGACAGCGGGCCGAGGCCCATGGAGACGGTCGGGAACTCCCACAGCCAGGGCAGACGGCGCGGGTGCGGGTAGGACGGCAGGCCGTTGCCGCCCGCCTCCTGGCGGAAGTTGTCGAGCTGCGTCTCGTTCAGACGGCCGTCAAGGAAGGCGCGGGCGTAGATGCCGGGGGAGGCGTGGCCCTGGATGTAGAGCTGGTCGCCGGACCCGTCACCCTCCTTGCCCTTGAAGAAGTGGTTGAAGCCGGTCTCGTACAGCCAGGCGGCGGAGGCGAAGGTGGCGATGTGGCCACCGACGCCGTGTTTGCTGCCCCGGGTCACCATCGCGGCCGCGTTCCAGCGGTTCCACGCGGCGATCCGCTGCTCCATCGCCTCGTCGCCCTCGACGGCCGGCTCGGCGGAGGTGGGGATGGTGTTGACGTAGTCGGTCTCAAGGAGCTTGGGCAGCGCCAGGCCCGCGCCCTCGGCGCGCTCCAGCGTGCGTCGCATCAAGTACGCGGCACGGTGCGGCCCGGCCGCCTGGGTAACGGCGTCCAGGGAGGCCTGCCATTCGGCGGTCTCCTCGGGGTCGCGGTCCGGGAGCTGGTCGAGCTCGCTCGGCTGGATTGCGGAGGGGTCGGTCATGTCGCCGCCTTCCTGAGTCGGAGGGGGTCCCCTGTTCGGTAAGGGGTGGGGTTGCCCGAAGTCTTTGGCAGGACAGGGCGTGAGGCTCTGGTGTGAGCCCGTCGGAGACTCTAACTCCGTGATCGATGATCGATCAAAGGGTTGAAGGCGAAAACTCCTTCATATTGAGAAAGTAGGCATCCGGTGCCAACAAACCGGGCACGCGGTGCCTTCGATTTGAAGGAACGTCGCAGGTGAGAGCACGTATGAGCGCCCTCGTGCTCCTACGGTGAGCGGTGCCGCGGGGACCGTCAGGGGCGGGGCGCGCAGCCCAGCACGTGGGACTTCACCAGCTCCGCGATCGCGGGATCCCGCCGCTGGAAGGCCGAGACCAGGGCCTCGTGCTCCTCCGCGTACGACTGCTGCACCGTGCCGAGCCAGCGGATCGACAGGGCGGTGAAGACCTCGATGCCCAGGCCCTCCCAGGTGTGCAGCAGAACGGAGTTGTTGGCGGCCCGCACCAACTCCCGGTGGAAACCGACCGTGTGCCGCACCTGAGAGGTGCCGTCGGCGGCCCGGTCCGCCTCGTACAGGGCGGCGACATGGGGCTCCAGGGCCGAGCAGTCCTCGGCCAGGCTCTCGGCCGCCAGCTCCGCGGCGATGGCCTCCAGACCCGCACGGACGGGGTAGCTCTCCTCCAGGTCCGCCGCGGTCAAGTTCCTTACGCGGACGCCCTTGTTGGGCGCGGACTCGATGAGCCGCAGCGTCTCCAGCTCGCGCAGGGCCTCGCGCACGGGAGTCTGCGAGACCTCCAGCTCCACGGCGATCCGCCGCTCCACGATCCGCTCGCCCGGCTGCCAGCGCCCGCTGACGATCCCCTCCACGATGTGCTCGCGGATCTGTTCGCGCAGCGAGTGAACGACGGGCGCGGTCATGTGGGCTCCTCCGGCGGGGGCAGCGCCCCAGGGCGTGGTGACCCCTAGACAATACGGCGACGCCCCCGCCCGGAAACCTCCGAACGGGGGCGTACGCCCTGATGAGACGAGTCTTACAGCCCTGCGGGCCGCACGACTACAGGCCGAGCTCGACCTCGAACTCGCCGGCCTCCAGGATCGCCTTGACCGTGGTCAGGTAGCGGGCGGCGTCCGCGCCGTCCACCAGACGGTGGTCGTAGGAGAGCGAGAGGTACGTCATGTCACGGATGGCGATGGTCTCGCCGAGGTCCGGGTGGTTGATGACGACCGGACGCTTGACCGTGGCACCGATGCCCAGGATCGCGGCCTGGTTCGGCGGCACGATGACCGTGTCGAACAGGGCACCGCGCGAACCGGTGTTGGAGACCGTGAAGGTGGCGCCGGACATGTCGTCCGGGGTGAGGCCACCGCCACGGGCCTTGCCGGCCAGCTCGGCGGTCTTCTTGGAGATACCGGCGATGTTCAGGTCGCCCGCACCCTTGATGACCGGCGTCATCAGACCCTTCTCGGCGTCAACGGCGATGCCGATGTTCTCCGAGTCGAAGTACGTGATGGTGCCTTCGTCGTCGTTGATCCGGGCGTTGACGACCGGGTGGGCCTTCAGCGCCTGGGCGGCGGCCTTGACGAAGAACGGCATCGGGGAGAGCTTGACGCCCTCGCGAGCCGCGAACGAGTCCTTCGCCTTGGCGCGCAGCTTCATCAGCTTCGTGATGTCGACCTCGACGACCGAGGTCAGCTGGGCCTGCGAGTGCAGCGCCTTCATCATGTTGTCGCCGATGACCTTGCGCATGCGGGTCATCTTGACCGTCTGGCCGCGCAGCGGGGACGCCTCGATGGCCGGGGCCTTCGCGGCGGCCGGGGCAGCGGCGGCGGCCGGAGCCGGAGCGGTCTTCTTGGCCTCGGCGGCCGCGATGACGTCCTGCTTGCGGATGCGGCCACCGACGCCGGTGCCCTTGACGTCCGAGAGGCTCACGCCGTGCTCGTTGGCCAGCTTGCGCACCAGCGGCGTGACGTACGCGCCGTCGTCGGCCGGGGAGGCCGGGGACGCCGGGGCGGCAGGCGCGGCCGGTGCCTGAGCGGCGGGCTTGGCCTGGGCGGGCGTGGCCGGAGCGGCCGGAGCCGCGGGCTGCGCCGGGGCGGCGGGCTGCGCGGGGGCGGCGGGCTGTGCCGGAGCGGCGGGCTGCGCGGGAGCCGGGGCGGCCTCCTGCTTGGGCGCCTCCTGCTTGGGCGCCTCCTGCTGCGCGGGGGCGGCCGGGGCCTCCTCCTTGGCGGGAGCCGGCGCGGCACCGGGAGCGCCGATGACGGCGAGCTTGGCACCGACCTCGGCGGTCTCGTCCTCGCCCACGACGATCTCGAGCAGCACGCCCGCGGTCGGGGAGGGGATCTCGGTGTCGACCTTGTCCGTGGAGACCTCGAGCAGGGGCTCGTCCTCCGCGACCTCCTCGCCGACCTCCTTCAGCCAACGGGTGACGGTGCCCTCGGTGACCGACTCGCCCAGTGCGGGCAGCGTGACGTCGGTACCGGAGGCGCCACCGGCCGGTGCGGCAGGGGCCTCGGCGGCGGGCGCCTCGGCGGCGGGAGCCGGAGCCGCGGGGGCCTCGGCGGCCGGGGCCGGAGCCTCGGCCTGCGCCGGCTCGGCGGCCGGGGCGGACTCGGCGGCGGGGGCGCCGCTGCCGTCGTCGATGACGGCCAGCTCGGCGCCGACCTCGACGGTCTCGTCCTCGGCGACCTTGATGGACGCCAGGATGCCGGCGGCAGGGGAGGGGATCTCGGTGTCGACCTTGTCGGTCGAGACCTCGAGCAGCGGCTCGTCGGCCTCGACGCGCTCGCCCTCGGCCTTCAGCCAACGGGTGACAGTGCCCTCGGTGACGCTCTCGCCGAGCGCCGGAAGGGATACGGAAACCGCCATGGTTTCAGTTGCTCCTTACGAATTGCGGAAGTCTGTGGTCGTCGCGCCCGAAACTGAGGGTCAGTCGTGGGAGTGCAGCGGCTTGCCCGCGAGGGCCAGGTGGGCCTCGCCCATCGCCTCGTTCTGCGTCGGGTGGGCGTGGATGAGCTGGGCGACCTCGGCCGGCAGCGCTTCCCAGTTGTAGATCAGCTGGGCTTCGCCGACCTGCTCGCCCATGCGGTCGCCGACCATGTGGACGCCGACCACGGCACCGTCCTTGACCTGGACGAGCTTGATCTCGCCCGCGGTCTTGAGGATCTTGCTCTTGCCGTTGCCCGCCAGGCTGTACTTGAGGGCGACGACCTTGTCCGCGCCGTAGATCTCCTTGGCCTTGGCCTCGGTGATGCCCACGGAGGCGACCTCGGGGTGGCAGTACGTCACCTTCGGCACGCCGTCGTAGTCGATCGGGACGGTCTTGAGACCGGCCAGGCGCTCCGCCACCAGGATGCCCTCGGCGAAGCCGACGTGCGCGAGCTGGAGGGTCGGCACCAGGTCGCCCACGGCCGAGATGGTCGGGACGTTGGTCTGCATGTACTCGTCGGCGAGGACGTAGCCGCGGTCCATCGCGACGCCCTGCTCCTCGTAGCCGAGACCGGCGGAGACCGGGCCGCGGCCGATGGCGACCAGAAGCACCTCGGCCTCGAAGGTCTTGCCGTCGGCGAGGGTCACGCGGACGCCGTCCTGCGTGTACTCGGCCTTCTCGAAGAAGGTGCCGAGGTTGAACTTGATGCCGCGCTTGCGGAACGCGCGCTCAAGAAGCTTCGAGGAGTTCTCGTCCTCCACCGGCACGAGGTGCTTGAGGCCCTCGACGACGGTGACCTCGGAGCCGAAGGACTTCCACGCCGAGGCGAACTCGACGCCGATGACGCCGCCGCCCAGGATGATCGCGGACTTCGGCACGCGGTCCAGGGTCAGCGCGTGGTCCGAGGAGATGATGCGGTTGCCGTCGATCTCCAGGCCCGGCAGCGACTTCGGCACGGAGCCGGTCGCGAGGAGCACGTGGCGGCCCTGGACACGCTGGCCGTTCACGTCCACGGAGGTCGGCGACGAGAGCTTGCCCTCGCCCTCGATGTACGTCACCTTGCGCGAGGCGATGAGTCCCTGGAGGCCCTTGTAGAGGCCCGAGATCACGTCGTCCTTGTACTTGTGGACGGCCGCCATGTCGATGCCCTCGAAGGTGGCCTTCACGCCGAACTGGTCGGCCTCGCGTGCCTGGTCGGCGATCTCGCCGGCGTGCAGCAGCGCCTTCGTCGGGATGCAGCCGTTGTGCAGGCAGGTGCCGCCGACCTTGCCCTTCTCGATCAGGGCGACGTCCAGGCCCAGCTGCGACGCGCGCAGTGCCGCGGCGTAACCGCCGCTACCGCCGCCGAGGATCACTAGGTCGAAAACGGTGCTGGCGTCGTTCGCCACGTCACGTCCTCCATGCATGTGCGCCGTACGCCGGACCCCTTTTCTCGGGGGACGACCGGTCGGTCGGCTGGTATCGGCCGCTCTTGTTTCGGCCCTGTGGTGGGGGCCCTGTCCTGCCGAGAACCCATCTTCGCACTTGTCGGCGAGAGGTGGGACGGCGGGCCGGGCTGTGAGACGTCTGATTCGCCACGTCGGGCGTTGCTCAGGCGTATGAACGTACGGATTTCGTCGAGGGCGAAATCGGCAGGGGCCCGGACACCTGGATGTCCGGGCCCCTGCCCGCGTACGACGGACCGGCAGGTCAGCCGAGGTCGCCCGCGGCCGTGCGCTCGGCGAGGCGGACCAGGGTGCGCACCGCGGTGCCGGTGCCGCCCTTGGGCGTGTAGCCGAACGGGCCGCCCTCGTTGAAGGCCGGGCCCGCGATGTCCAGGTGCGCCCAGGTGATGCCCTCGCCGACGAACTCCTGGAGGAAGAGACCGGCCACCAGACCGCCGCCCATGCGCTCGCCCATGTTGGCGATGTCGGCGGTGGGGGAGTCCATGCCCTTCTTCAGGTGCTCGGGCAGCGGCATCGGCCAGGACGGCTCGCCCGCGTCCTCGGACGCGTCGTGGATCGCGGCGCGGAACGCGTCGTCGTTGGCCATGATCCCGAAGGTGCGGTTGCCGAGCGCCATCATCATGGCGCCGGTCAGCGTCGCCACGTCGACGATCGCGTCGGGCTTGTCCTCGGAGGCCTTGGCGATCGCGTCGGCCAGGACCAGACGGCCCTCGGCGTCGGTGTTGAGCACCTCGACGGACTTGCCGCTGTACATCCGCAGGACATCGCCGGGGCGGGTCGCGGAGCCGGACGGCATGTTCTCGGCCAGTGCCAGCCAGCCGGTGACGTTCACCTCGAGGCCCAGGCGGGCCGCGGAGACGACGGCGGCGAAGACGGCGGCCGCGCCGGCCATGTCGCACTTCATGGTCTCGTTGTGACCGGCGGGCTTCAGCGAGATGCCGCCCGAGTCGTACGTGATGCCCTTGCCGACGAAGGCGAGGTGCTTCTTCGCCTTGGACGACGTGTACGAGAGCTTGACCAGGCGCGGCGGGGCGTCCGAGCCGATGCCGACGCCGAGGATGCCGCCGTAGCCGCCCTTGGCGAGCGCCTTCTCGTCCAGGACCTGGACCTTGATCCCGTGCTCCTTGGCGGCCGCGGAGGCGACCGCGGCGAAGGCCTCGGGGTTCAGGTCGTTCGGCGGCGTGTTGATGAGGTCGCGGGCGCGGTTGAGCTCCTCGGACACGGCGATGGCGCGCTCGACCGCGGCCTTGTACGCCTTGTCGCGGGGCTTGCCGCCGAGCAGGACGATCTCGGCGAGCGGACCCTTGGCGTCCTTGCCGTCCTTGGCGTTCTTGCCCTTCGCGGTGCCGTTGTCCTTGTACGCGTCGAAGGAGTACGCGCCGAGCAGCGCGCCCTCGGCGATCGCGCCGGCGTCATCGGCGTCCTCGGCGGGCAGCGCGAACGCGGCCTTCTTCGAGCCGGACAGGGCGCGCGCGGCGGTACCGGCGGCGCGGCGCAGGGCATCCGTGCCGTACGTCTCGTCCTTCTCCGGCACCGTGCCGAGGCCGACCGCGAGGACGACCGGCGCCTTGAAGCCGGAGGGCGCGGGCAGCTTGGTCACCTCGCCCTCGCCGCCGGTGGCGCCGAGGGTCTCCAGAACGGACGCGAGCTTGCCGTCGTACGCCTTGTCCACGGTCTCGGCGCCGGGCGCGACAACCAGAGTCCCCTTGGCTGAGGCAGTGCCCTTGGCGACGCCGACGACGATCGCGTCGGCACGGAGGCCGGACGCGGCGGCGGTGCTGAGAGTCAGAGCAGTCACGGTGGTGAATTCTCGCTTCCGTAGAGTTCTTTGGCCGATGGGGTGGGTCGACCCGCCCGGCGCCAGCCTAGAACGGGCCGGAAAGCGCCGAACATGAGCCTACGCGCGTCGTGCCCATTCGATCGTGTCGGTAGAGATTCATCCGTTCGTGGCGCCGCATTTATGTTTCAAAGCGGCGGGCGGCGCCACGCTTCAGCCAAGTGCCAGGACGACCAGGCACATCGTGGCGGCGGTCTCGGCGAGCGCGCCGAAGACGTCGCCGGTGATGCCTCCGAAGCGGCGGACGCAGTGCCGCAGGAGGAGCTCGGCGGCGCAGACCGCGAGGACGACGCCGGCCGCGTACTGGACGGTCTCGTACGTCCCGAAGGGCGCGGCGGCGATCGCGGCCATCGCGGCGACGAACGCCGCCGTGAGCAGGGCGGCGCCCCGGGGGACCGTCCCGGCCACCGCGGCCCCGAGCCCCTCCGGGCGGGCCGGGGGGATGCCCGTGCGGGCGGCCAGGGTGAGGGCGAGGCGGGCGGCGGCCGCCGAGACGACCGCTGCGAGCGCGCCCCGGGTCCAGGAGTCCTCGTACAGCTGGAAGAGGACGGCCACTTGGGCGAGCAGGGTGAAGAGCAGCGTGATGACGCCGAAGGGGCCGACGTCGGACTGCTTCATGATCCGGAGCGCCTGGTCGGCGGGTTTGGCGCTGCCGAGTCCGTCGGCGGTGTCGGCGAGGCCGTCGAGGTGGAGGCCGCGGGTGAGTGCGGCGGGGGTTGCGGCGGTCGCGGTGGCGGCGAGGAGGGGGCCTGCGCCGAGGGCCATGAGCGCGGCGCCGAGCGCGGCGGCGCAGAGCCCGACGACCAGCCCCGCCAGGGGGGCGCAGAGCATGCCGCCGCGGGCGGCGTCGCGGTCCCAGCGGGTGACTCTGACCGGGAGCGCGGTGAGCGTGCCGAAGGCGAAGCGGAGGCTGTCGGCGGGGGAGGTTCGGGGCACCGCGGAAGATTACCTGGGCGGTACGCCTGATCCATCGGCACCGGGCACCCGGCACCCGGCAGGGGGCACAACGATGGCCGGTGAGGGGGGATCGGGTGGGTGGTCGGGAAAGATCCGCCGCGCAGCGGCGGCACAGGCAGACCCCCACGCGCCCGCAGCGAAATGCGGCGAGCGGACCCCCGGCCCAGGATGGCCCCATGGCCGACTGGTGGGCGAGGAACATCGTGGAGCCGGGAAAGCTCCCGCTCCTGCTGGCCCTGCTCTCCTTCGTGGGCTCGTTCCTCGTCACCCGCACCATCACCCGCCTGATCCGCGCGGGCAAGGGCCCCTTCCGGAACATCAGCTCGGGCGACGTCCACATCCACCACGTGGTGCCCGGCATCTTCCTCATGCTCGTGGGAGGGTTCTGGGCGGTCGCGGCCGGTCGGCACAGCCTCGCCTCGATGTTCGCGGCCGTCATCTTCGGGGTCGGCGCGGGTCTCGTACTCGACGAGTTCGCGCTGATCCTCTACCTCGACGACGTCTACTGGAGCGAGCAGGGCCGCAAGAGCGTCGAGGTCGTGATGCTGACCGCGGCCCTGGTGGTGCTCGTGCTCACCGGCTTCACCCCGTTCGGCGTGAACGATCTGACGCCCGAGGAGCGCGGCAACCGCGCGGGCCTGGCCCTGAACGTCGCCGTCAACTGCTGCTTCGCCCTGGTGGCGTTGGCCAAGGGCAAGCTGCGGACCGCCCTGATCGGCATGGTGGTCCCGCTGGTGGCGATGGTGGGCGCGATCCGCCTGGCCCGCCCGGGATCGGCGTGGGCCAGGCGCTTCTACCGCAACCGGCACCGCACCCGCGCCCGAGCGGGCCTGCGGGCCTACCACCACGACCGCCGCTGGGCGGGCCCGCGCCGCAGGGTTCAGGACTGGATCGGCGGCAAACCCGACCCGGAACTGGCCCGCCCGCGCCGCCGCTGAAGCACCTCCGAGCAGCCGCACAGCACCAGCACCGCGGCGATCGCGGCGAGATGCTCCTTGCCCGCGAGGTTGTTCTTGACGAAGACCTCGGCGACCATCACGGCGATCACCAGCCCCGCCGTGAACCAGGCCCGGTAGCGCCAGCACACGTACACCGCGAGCCCCACCACCGCGGCGGAAGGGCCGGTGTCGACGACCCGCGCGTCGGACGCGGGCAGCCCCAGCGGGTTGCCGGGGCCCCACTCGATGCCCACGCGCGCGTAGAGCGTCCCGGCGAGGGTGGCCGCGTAGCCGACGAGGAGCGTGCGCCACCAGCCGACGCAGATCTCCGCGATGCCGAACACCAGCAGGATCTGTACGAGCGCGCCCCACACGGGCAGGTCGAGCGCGGGCACGAAGAGCGAGAGCGGGGTGCGCAGCAGCGCGAGCCAGAGCGGGTCCTCGGCCCGTACGGAGCCGATGTTCTGCACGAACTGATAGCCCCAGGACTGGTTCTGCACGAACTGGAAGAGGGCCGTCAGGCAGACGGCGGCCAGCGTCATGGGCGCCGCCCGCCACCGCCGCTCGGCGACGCCGTCGCGCACGACGGCGTACAGCGGCCCCCACTCGGTACGCGCCAGACGGGTCAGCCGGCCCGCGGCCAGGGAACTCATCGTCGGGACTCCAGATGCTTGCGGTGCAGCCACTTCGGCAGGCCCGGCGCTTCCAGGAAGCCCTCCGCGCGGGCCGACGCGATGCCGATGCGCGGCAGGTCGCCGCTCTTCTCGAAGAGAAGGAAGCGCGGCTCCCAGATCGGGCGGTACTTCGCGTTGGCGCGGTACAGCGACTCGATCTGCCACCACCGCGAGAAGAAGGTGAGCAGGGAGCGCCACAGCCGCAGGACCGGGCCCGCGCCGAGCCGCGAGCCACGTTCGAAGACCGACCTGAACATCGCGAAGTTCAGCGAGACCTGAGTGATCTTGATCTCGGCGGCGCGCTGGAGCAGCTCGATGACCATGAACTCCATCAGGCCGTTCTCGGCGTCGCGGTCGCGCCGCATCAGGTCGAGCGAGAGCCCGCGCGGCCCCCACGGCACGAAGGAGAGCACAGCCCTCAACTCGCCGTCGCCATCGGTGCATTCGAGCATCACGCACCGCCCGTCCTCGGGGTCGCCGAGCCGTCCGAGCGCCATGGAGAAGCCGCGCTCGGTGGCCCCGTCGCGCCAGTCGTCGGCCCGCTTGAGGAGGTAGGCCATCTCGTCGGCCGGGATGCCCTCGTGGCGGCGGATCCGCACCTCGTAACCGGCCCGCTTGACCCGGTTGTAGGCCTGGCGGACGGTCCGCATGGCCCGCCCTTCGAGAGTGAACTCGGCGGTCTCGACGATGGCTTCGTCGCCGAGTTCCAGGGCGTCGAGGCCGTGCCGGGCGTAGATCGTGCCCGCCTCCTCGCTCGCGCCCATCACGGCGGGCAGCCAGCCGTGCTCGCGGGCGTCGGCGAGCCAGGGCTCGATGGCGCCGGGCCAGGCCTCCGGGTCCCCGATCGGATCACCGGAGGCCAGCGAGACGCCCCCGATCACCCGGTAGGCGACCGCGGCCTTGCCGCTCGGCGACCACACGACGCTCTTCTCGCGGCGCAGCGCGAAGTAGCCGAGCGAGTCGCGCTCGCCGTACTTGTCGAGCAGTTCGTGCAGCCTCCGCTCGTCGTCCTCGGTGAGCGGGTCGACCGCCCTGCGTGAGCGGAACGCGGCGTACAGGACGGCCAGGAGGAGGAGCGTGCTGAGCACGTTGATGGTGACGTTGACCCAGCCGGGCGTGGTGATGCCCTCGAACCGCCTGTCGTCGGCGGCCAGCGAGACCAGGCGCATCGTGCCGTAGCGCCAGCGGTCGAGGAAGGTCGAACGGTAGTCGTCGTGGGCGCGGTTGGTGACGGTGACCAGGAACGCGGCGATCAGCGAGGTCACGAGCAGGCCGCCGACGGCGACGGCCGCGGCGAGCTTCGGATTGGAGCGGTCGCCCTTGGCGTAGAACTCCCGCCGCCCGACGACAAGCGCGGCGACGAAAGCGGCGGTCAAGGCGAGGGAGATCCAGTTCTGCGCGTGTCGGCGGATCTCCGGGAAGACCATCGCGAACGCGAAGAGAAGCAGGAAGAGCCCGCTGAGTACGACGTTGAGAATCCAGGCGGCGCGTTTGCGGCGGCGCATCGTAATGGCCAGGAACATCGTGAACGCACCGGAGGCGAAGCCCGCGGTGAGCAGGTACGGCGTGAAGTAGTTCTCGGTGTTGTGCCGCCGCAGATCCTGCCCGAGGGAGACCCAGACCGCGCTCAGAAAGTTGATGAAGGTGACGGCGCGGAGGTACCAGACACTGAAGGCCGCGGCGAGACGCTGACGGCGCCCGGCAGCAGATTGCTCATCTCCCATGAAAAGGGATCATATGGGGCATGCCGGGCCGCCCTCGGCTGTGACCAGCCGCGCCGCCTGCCCGCTTCAGGCTCCTTCGGGCTCCGGGGTGTGGGCCTTGGGCTCCGGCTCGGTCTCCGGAGCCGTCTCGGGCTCGGCCTCCGGCTCCGATTCCGGCTCCGGCTTCCGCTCGGGCAGTTCGGCGGAGAGCGCCGCCGCGGCCCGCACCAGAGGCAGCGCGAGCAGCGCGCCCAGGCCCTCGCCCACCTGCACGCCCTGCTCCAGGACGGGGTCGAGCGCCATCCGGTCCAGGGCCTTCGCCTGCGCGGGCTCCCCGCTGTTGTGCCCCGCGAGCCACCAGTCCGGCGCCCGGAAGGCGACCCGCTGGGCGACCAGCGCCGCCGCCGACGCCACGACGCCGTCCAGGATGACCGGCGTACGCCGCACCGCGCACTGGAGCAGGAACCCGGTCATGGCGGCGATGTCCGCGCCGCCCACCGTCGCGAGCAGCTCCAGCTGATCCCCGAGTACGGGCCGCGCCCGCCGCAGCGAGTCCCGGACCGCCGCGCACTTGCGCATCCACGCCAGGTCGTCGATCGGTGAGCCGCCGCGACCGGTCACCACGGACGCGTCGGTCCCGCACAGCGCGGCGACCAGCGTCGCCGCGGGCGTCGTGCCGCCCACGCTCACATCGCCGAGCACGACCAGGTCGGTCCCGGAGTCCGCCTCCTCGTCGGCGACGGCCATCCCGGCCCGCACCGCCGCCTCGGCCTCGGCGGCCGACAGCGCGTCCTCGATGTCGACGCGCCCCGAGCCGCGCCGCACCCGGTGCCCCGCCACCTCGGCGGGCAGCTCGGCGGGGTCGCAGTCCAGGGCCATGTCGACGACCCGGACGGAGACGTCGAGGCGGCGCGCGAGGACGGAGACGGGGCTCGCGCCGGAGAGTACGGCACGGACGAGCTCGGCCGCGCTGCCCGCGGGCCGCGCGGACACGTCGAGTCCCGCGACCCCGTGGTCACCCGCGAAGAGGATCACGCGCGGTCGCTCGATCGGCTTGACCGGCACCGACGACTGCGCCGCGGAGAGCCACTCGCCCAGTTCGTCCAGGCGGCCGAGCGCCCCGGGCGGCACGCTCTGCCGCTCCCTGCGCTCCTCGGCGTCGCGGCGCACCCCGCCGTCGGGCCGCTCGATCAGGTCGGTGAAGTCGTCGAGATTCAGCGAGCTCATTCGCCGAACAGTACCGGCAGGGCCGGACCCGGGTTCGGACGGCCCGGCGGCAGGCGTCCCCGCGCGAGCGGGACCACGGGGCGCGGCACGTCCACGGTGTCGCTGCGCCGGTGTCGATCATCCCTTACGTACCGTTTGGAGTGGCTTGTCGTGTTACTCGCCTGCGTACCGCTCGCACCGCCCGACAGAGGAGCCTGCCACGCCCATGGACGCCGCCCAGGCCGCCGCCGCCCAGGCCGAGAAGATCTTCGCCGTCCCGCACGCCACCCGCCGCCACCAGGCGCGGGCCCGCGCCATGGGCCGGTTCATCGAGCCCGAGAGCTGGCTGGACATCGACACAGGGCACGGGCACTTCCCCGCCGTGGCCCAGCAGGTGCACCCGTACACCGCCTTCGACGGCCTCGACCCCACCGAGCGCGTGGAGGAGGGCCGCAGGGCGGGCCGCGTCGAGGAGGCCCACCGCGGGCTCCTCGCCGACCTGGCGCCCAAGCTCGCGGGGCGCTACGACGCGCTGAGCATGTTCCACTACCTGGAGCGCAGCGCCGACCCGCGCATCGAACTCATCGCCGCCCGCACGGTGTTGCGGCCCGGCGGCCATCTGATGATCGAGGTCCCGGTCCCGGAGAGCCGGTACGCCAGGCTCCTGGGCAGGGGCTGGATCAGGCCCGAGCCCCACCACCGCATCCCGCTCACCGCTCTGCGACGCGAGCTGGAGAGCCTCGGCTACAGCGTCGTGGCCACCGACCTGCGCGCGGCGCACGTCCCCTTCGACCTGACCGCGGGTCTCGCCCTCGCCCTCGGCCGCATCCGCGCCGCGGCCCGCCTCGCGGTCCCGCTCCTCGCCGCCGCGGCCCTGGCCGACCGGCTCATCGCCCCCGTGGTCAGCCGCACCCGGTTCTCCAACGCCTACCGGGTCGTCGCACGCCGTAACCCGGACGCGTGAAGGACACGTGACCGGACGCGTGACCGGCCGGGTCAGCCCCGCAGGGTGAGCGCCTGGCCCGCCACGACAAGCAGCACGTGCTCGCACTCCGATGCGAACGCCGCGTTCAGACGGCCCAGTTCATCGCGGTAGCGGCGGCCCGAAGCGGTCGCCGGGACGATGCCCGAGCCGACCTCGTTCGAGACGGCGACGACCGTGCGCCGACTCGCGCGCACCGCGTCCGTCAGCTCGGCGACCCGCTTGCGCAGCGCCCGCTCGCCGCCGCCCGCCCATTCGTCGTCGTCCCACGCGTTCACCTCGTCCATGGCGTACGTCAGCCACAGCGAGAGGCAGTCGATGAGCAGGGGAGGGCCGCTCTCGGCGAGCAGCGGCACGAGGTCGCAGGTCTCGGCGGTGCTCCACGACCCGGGCCGCCGCTCCCGGTGGGCGCTCACCCGGTCCGCCCACTCGGAGTCGCCGTTCCTGGTCCCGCCGGTGGCCACATACAGCACATCGGGGAAGGCCTCCAGGCGCCGCTCGGCCTCCACCGACTTCCCCGACCTGGCGCCGCCCAGGACGAGGGTGCGGCGCGGCACGTCCGGTACGTCCTCGTAGGCGCCGACCACCAGCGTCGTCCCGTCCGGCACGGCCCGCGCGCCCGCCGCGGCCAGCCTGCGGGTCAGCTCCGCGCCCGGCGGCACCTCATGGCCCAGATGGACGGCGATGACGTCCGTGGTCGGCCCGATGGCCCCGGCCGCCCGCAGCCGCGCGAGCCCGTCGGGGCGCCCGACGACATCGGCGAGGACCATCTCGTACGCGGGTTGCCCGTCCGGCACCCCGGCGGGGGCGCCGTCCGGCGGCAGATACAGCAGCCGCTCCCCGTCGGGGCCCACCACCTCGTACCCCGTGCCCGGATGGTCCATCGCCACCGCGCGCACCCGGTGCCCGGTGAGCAGCGCGAGCTCACGCCCGTCGGGCACCCGGCCCGGCTGCGGCAGGCCGGCCGGCACCTCCACCGAGGGGCCGTCGTGCGGATGGGAGAGCAGGACCTGGCGCACGCCGCCGAGCGAGTGCCCGGAGCGGGCGGCCGCGAAGGCGGCGCCAGGGGTGAGGTCGAGCAGCAGGACGCCGTCCACGAGCAGTGCGGTCGCGGCACGTGCGGCGCCGCCGAGCGCGGTCGCGCAGGCCGCGCAGGGGCAGCCGGGGCGGGGCAGGCCTTCGGGGTCGCCGGTGCCGAGCAGAGTCAGTTCCACAGGAAGATCCTCCCGCGTCGACGCGAGCGCCGCTCGCCCGGCTAGGCTTCAAGCGGCTTCAAACGGCTGTCGGACCATCGGGAGGCTCGCATGGCGGCATGGACGTGGCGGTTCGAGAAGGCGGACGGGACAGAGGTCCAGCCCGCTCTCACGCCCGAAGAGTTCACGACTCAGGGGGACGCGGAGTCCTGGGTCGGCGAGTTCTGGAAGGAGCTCGCCGAGGGCGGCGCCGACCAGGTGTCGCTCTTCGAGGACGCGAACAAGATCTATGGGCCGATGAGCCTGCACGCGGAGGACGCGGCGCAGGGATGAGTGACGCCTGAACGCGAGGGGGGTGGCCGCATCAGCGGCCACCCCCCTCGCACGCGGGGCCGTTCCTACATCTCGCCCAGCGTGACGTCGGCGGTCTTGTCGGCGCCGTCCCTCACGTACGTCACCTGCGCCTTCTCGCCCGGCTTCTCCCCGGCGAGCGCCTCGGAGAGCGAGGTGATCGTGGTGATCTCGGCATCGCCCAGCTCGGTGATGATGTCGCCGGCCTTGAGGCCCGCCTTGGCCGCGGCGCCGTCCTTCTGTGCCTCGACGACGGCGACACCCGCGGGCTTGTAGTCGTCGCCGAGGACCGTGCGGCCCGTGATACCGAGGGCGGCCCGGCCCGAGTCGGTGACCTTGCCGTCCTTGATGATCTGGTCGGCGACGGTCTTCACCATCGAGGACGGGATCGCGAACCCGATGCCGGGCGCGGCGCTGTCGCCCATGCCCGGGTCGGTCGCGGCGAGCGTCGGGATGCCGATGACCTCGCTGTCGAGGGTGACCAGGGCGCCGCCGCTGTTGCCCGGGTTGATCGCGGCGGACGTCTGCACCATGTTCGCGATGGTGGCCCCGGCCGCACCCTCCGTACGGGGCTCGCTGACGGTCCTGCCGGTGGCGGAGATGATGCCCTGCGTGACGCTGGACGACAGGCCGAGCGGCGAACCCATGGCGAGCACGATCTGCCCGACCTCGGCCTTGGTGGAGTCGGCGAACTTCGCGGCCTTGAGCCCGCTGGGCGGGTCGTCGAGCTTGATGACGGCGAGGTCCTGCTCGGGGTAGGTGGCCACGAGCTTGGCGGTGAGGGCCTGCTCGCCGGTGGCCGTCGTGACCTTGAAGGTCTCTTCCTTGCCCACGACATGGGCGTTGGTGACGACATGGCCCTTGTCGTCGTAGACCACTCCGGAGCCGAGGCTCTCGGAGGCGTCGATCTGGACGACCGACGGCAGGACGTCCTTGATGACCTGCTGGTAGTCGTCCTGCAGATCGCTCTCCGCCAGAGGCGCGGCCTGAGTGGTGGATTCACCGGAGTCCCCGGAACCGGATCCGGAACAGCCGCCGATGAGGAGGCCTGTGGCGATGACGGCGGCGGTGACGGCGGCGGTGACGTGACGGGTACGGGTACGCGAGACAGTCATGTCCCGAGTGTCCTGTTCGTCCCCGTGTGGCGCCCTGAATTAGAGGGCCGATCAGGGCGTTCGGCCCACCCTCACCGACTGTGCCGCGAGGCAATCGGGTGGGTGGGCGGGAAACGTCCGCCGCCAGGCGGCGGTTCAGGCGGCGGTCCAGTCAGTCCCGCACGCCGCAGACGTGCAGCAGGGCGGCCACCCGCCGATAGGGATCGGTCCGCCCGGCCCGCTCCTCGGCGGCGAGCAACGCCGCCAACTCCGCGTCCTCAGGGGGAACCGCGTCGTCCGACGCGCCGTCGGTGAATACCCGCACGCCGTACCAGGCGTGCAGCGGCGCGGCGATCCCCGCGAGCGACGAGGACACGGCGTCGAGCCGGTCCGCCCGCGCCTCGATGCCGAGCCGATTGCGGTACACGGTGGAGTCGAAGGCGGCCGTCGCCCCCGCCCAGTCCCCGGCGAGCCCCGGCCGCATGGCCAGCGCGTCCGCGTTGCGCACGAGGAGGGAGAGCAGCCCTCCGTGGGCCAGCATCCGGGCCAGGCCCGCGAGCAGCGCGTCCGGCTCGTCGACGTACATCAGGACGCCGTGGCACAGCACGACGTCGAAGCTTCCCGGCAGGAAGTGCACCCCGGTCTCGCGCCCGTCGCCCTCGACGATGCGCACCCGCCCCTGGATGCCCTCGGGCTCCGCGGAGAGCGCGGCGCGCGCCGCGGCCACCATCGCCGAGTCCTGCTCGACGCCCGTCACCTTGTGCCCGGCCCGGGCGAGACGCAGTGCCTGCGTGCCCTGCCCCATGCCCACGTCGAGCACGCGCAGCCGCTGCCCCACGGGGAAGCGCCCGGCTATCTGCTCGTCGAGCTGCCGGGTCACCAGCTCCTGGCGTACGGCATTGCGCAGACCGCCCAGCTTCTCGAGCCACGCGGCTGCCCCGCCGGCGAAACCGCTCAGGGCCGCTCTCCGCGCTTGACCTGCGGCTTCGGCAGCCTCAGACGGCGCATCTGGAGCGTACGCATCAGGGCGTACGCGACGGCGCCCTTCTTGCTCTCGCTCGGGAAGCGCTCGTTCAGGCGCTTCTTCAGGCGGACCGCCGTCGTCACCGAGTCCACGATGATCAGGACGATCACGAAGAGCCAGAGCAGCAGCGCGATGTTCTGGAGCTGCGGGATCCGGACCATGCTCAGTACGAGGATGATCACGGCCAGCGGCAGGAAGAACTCGGCGATGCAGAACCGCGAGTCGACGAAGTCGCGCGCGAACTTGCGCACGGGGCCCTTGTCGCGGGCGGGCAGATAGCGCTCGTCACCGCTGGCGAGCGCCTGACGCTGCTTGTCCATCTGGACGCGGCGTTCATTGCGCTGCCGCTTCGCCGCCTCCTTGCGCGTCACAGGCGTGTTGGCCACGCTGCGTCGCTGGGTCTGGGCCTCACTGCGCTTGGGCGTGGGGCGGCCCTTGGGGGCCTGCGGGTCACGGGGCTGCTGGGAGTCGGTCACCGGGGCCTTGCTCGCCGGGGCCTTCTCGTCCTTGGATCGGCTACGGAACACAAAACCCAAGGGTACGGGGTGCTGACGCATGGACCTCCGCCCGATGGGGAACGATCCGGCAACACCGGGCGTCTTGATTGTGTGCCTAAGGGGATGTTCCGTGTGGTTTACAAGCGGTTTTCGGGCGGTTCCCGGGGGTGCACCTACTCCCTACGCCTGAGCCCGGCCGGACACAGTCGTCCTTGGGGATGAGCGCATCGGCACGCGAACAGTGCGGTAATGGATGCAGGGCCCGTACTGTGGGTTCTGAGCAGTACCTGGAGCTGGAAGTCCGTCAGAAGGGGGCGCGCGAAGCCCATGAGCGGTGTCATGAAGCGTATGGGGATGATCTTCCGCGCGAAGGCGAACAAGGCCCTTGACCGGGCCGAGGACCCGCGCGAAACCCTCGATTACTCGTACCAGAAGCAGCTCGAGCTGCTCCAGAAGGTGCGCCGCGGTGTCGCCGACGTGGCGACCTCGCGCAAGCGCCTGGAGTTGCAGCTGAGCCAGCTCCAGAAGCAGTCCTCCACGCTCGAGGACCAGGGCCGCAAGGCCCTCGCCCTCGGCCGCGAGGACCTGGCCCGTGAGGCGCTCTCGCGCCGTGCGGCCCTGCAGCAGCAGGTGACCGACCTGGAGACGCAGCATCAGACGCTCCAGGGCGAGGAGGAGAAGCTCACCCTCGCGGCGCAGCGCCTGCAGGCCAAGGTCGACGCCTTCCGTACGAAGAAGGAGACGATCAAGGCCACGTACACCGCCGCCCAGGCGCAGACCCGGATCGGCGAGGCCTTCTCCGGCATCTCCGAGGAGATGGGCGACGTCGGCATGGCGATCCAGCGCGCCGAGGACAAGACCGCGCAGCTCCAGGCGCGGGCGGGTGCGATCGACGAGCTCCTGGCCTCCGGGGCCCTGGACGACTCCTCCGGGCTCGCCAAGGACGACATCCAGTCCGAGCTGGATCGCCTCTCCGGTGGTACTGATGTAGAGCTGGAACTGCAGCGGATGAAGGCCGAGCTGGCCGGAGGCTCGACGTCGAAGCAGGCCATCGAGCCGGGTCAGGGACAGCCCCAGGCCCAGCAGCCGCAGGACACCCCGCGCTTCGACAAGCAGTAGGTCACCGCTCACGTCCGAGGAGGGCGACATGATCGTACGGATCATGGGGGAGGGGCAGGTGAAGCTGGCCGACAGCCACTTCACCGAACTGAACAAGCTGGACGACGAGTTGCTCGAAGAGATGCAGAGCGGCGACGAGTCCGGCTTTCGCAGGACGCTGGGCGCGCTGCTCGACAAGGTCCGGGAGCTGGGCACACCCCTCCCGGACGACGCCCTGGAACCCTCCGAGCTGATCCTCCCGGGCCCGGACGCGACGCTGGACGAGGTCCGGCAGATGCTGAGCGACGACGGCCTGATCCCGGGCTAGCCGCGGGGCGATCGGGTGGGTGGGCGGGAAAGATCCGGCGCGAAGCGGCGGAACGGGCCTGCCGGGCAGACGGAGCTCGGCCAGGACCGACCCCGGGGCGTCGTCGGCCGCAGGCCAAGCGGTCGGACCGGTCCCAGCCGCCCGCAGGGCCCCGTAACGTTTAAGGCGTGACCACTCTCGTGCGAGGCCGCTGTTGGGCCAAGGCGCATCCCCTGGCTGTGGACGCCGCCCTCGCGGCAGCCGTCCTCGTGTGCATGGTCATCGGTTCCTTCATCGAGCCGTACGGCCATGGCGCAGGCCCCAGCTGGGGCACGCGCACCCCGGGCGTGCTCAGCCTCGTCCTGATGCTGCTCGGCGCCACCGCGCTGATCTTCCGCCGCCGCGCCCCCTGGATCGTGCTCGCCGCGACCTGCGCCCTCTCCGTCGTCGACCTGATCACCGGCGAGTTCCGGGGCGCCGTCGTGATGAGCGCGGTCGTCGCCCTCTACACCGTCGCCGCCACCACCGACCGCCCCACCACCTGGCGCGTCGGCGTGGTCACCATCACCGGGCTCACCGGAGTCGCGATGCTGGCGGGCCCTCTGCCCTGGTACGCCCAGGAGAACCTCGGCATCTTCGCCTGGACCGGCATGGCCGCGGCCGCCGGTGACGCCGTCCGCAGCCGCCGCGCCTTCGTGGACGCCATACGCGAACGTGCCGAACGCGCGGAACGCACCCGCGAGGAGGAGGCCCGGCGCCGCGTCGCCGAGGAGCGGCTGCGCATCGCCCGCGACCTGCACGACGTGGTCGCCCACCACATCGCCCTCGTCAACGTCCAGGCGGGCGTCGCCGCCCACGTCATGGACAAGCGGCCCGACCAGGCCAAGGAAGCCCTCTCCCACGTACGTGACGCCAGCCGCTCCGCGCTGAACGAACTGCGCGCCACCGTCGGCCTGTTGCGGCAGACCGGCGACCCCGAGGCGCCCACCGAACCCGCGCCGGGCCTGGCCCGCCTCGACGACCTCGTCGAGACCTTCCGGCACGCGGGCCTCCCCGTCGAGGTGACCTGCGGCGACACGGTGGCGGAGCTGCCCGCCGGGGTCGACCTGGCCGCCTACCGCATCATCCAGGAGGCCCTCACGAACGTGCAGAAGCACGCGGGGACCGGCGCCAAGGCCGAGGTCAGCGTCATCCGCGTAGGGCCGAACGTCGAGGTCACGATCCTGGACGACGGCGGCGGCGAGAAGAAGAAGAGCGGCGAGCACGACGGCGGCGGGCACGGCCTCCTCGGCATGCGCGAGCGCGTCAGCGCCCTGGGCGGCCGCTGCGCCGCCGGACCCCGCTACGGCGGAGGCTTCCGCGTCCATGCGATCCTGCCGGTCACGGCAACGCCGGTCAGCCCGGCAGAGGGAGGGACCAGCGCGTGACGATCCGGGTGCTGCTCGCCGACGATCAGGCACTGCTGCGCAGCGCGTTCAAGGTGCTCGTCAACTCCGAGCCCGACATGGAGGTCGTCGCCGAGGCGTCGGACGGCGCGGAGGCCGTCGAGCTCGCCAGGTCCGAGGCCGCGGACGTGGTCCTGATGGACATCCGGATGCCGGGCATGGACGGCCTCGCCGCCACCCGCCTGATCAGCGCCGACCCCGCCCTTGCGCACGTACGCGTGGTCATGCTGACGACCTTCGAGGTCGACGAGTACGTGGTGCAGTCGCTGCGCGCCGGTGCCTCCGGCTTCCTGGGCAAGGGCGCGGAGCCGGACGAGCTGCTCGGCGCGATCCGGATCGCGGCCGCGGGCGACGCCCTGCTCTCCCCGGCGGCGACGAAAGGCCTGATCGCCAAGTTCCTCGCGCAGGGCGACGGTTCGGACGAGGAGGGCGGGGTGCGCGCCGAGCGGCTCGACGCGCTCACCGGACGCGAGCGCGAGGTCCTGGTCCAGGTCGCCGGCGGGCACTCGAACGACGAGATCGCCGAGCGGCTCGAGGTCAGCCCGCTCACCGTGAAGACCCACGTGAACCGTGCGATGGCGAAGCTGGGCGCCCGCGACCGGGCACAACTCGTCGTCATCGCCTACGAATCGGGCCTGGTACGTCCAAGGGTGGAGTGAGCGCGGACGCGATGTACTGCGCCCGCAGTATGCGCCACATAAGAACGGGTCCTCGGAGTGACGATTCCTGCTCTGGACATGGCAGATCGTGTAGGGGGCACCGGCCTGCCGGTGCCCGTTCCTGCGCAGTACGCCACAGAGAGAGACCACCATGTCCTGGCTGTCCCGGTTCAGCCTCGCCCAACGGGCCCTTGTCGGGCTGATATCGATCATCGCCCTCGTCTTCGGCGCGATCGCGATCCCTCAGCTCAAGCAGCAGCTGTTGCCCTCCATCGAACTGCCGATGGTGTCCGTCCTCGCCCCGTACCAGGGCGCGTCCCCCGATGTGGTCGAAAAGCAGGTCGTCGAACCCCTCGAGTCCTCGATCGAGGCGGTCGACGGCATCACCGGCATCACCTCCACGGCGAGCGAGGGCAACGCCGTGATCATGGCCCAGTTCGACTACGGCAGCGGCTCCAAGCAGCTCGTCGCCGATGTCCAGCAGGCCGTGAACCGCGCCGGGGCCCAGCTCCCCGACGACGTCGACCCGCAGGTCATCGCGGGCTCCACGGACGACATCCCCACCGTGGTCCTCTCCGTCACCTCCGACAAGGACCAGCAGGCGCTCTCCGACCAGCTCGACCGCACGGTCGTCCCCGCCCTGGAGGACATCGACGGCGTCGGCCAGGTCACCGTCGACGGCGTGCGCGACCTCCAGGTCGACGTCACCCCGGACGACAAGAAGCTGGCGAAGGCGGGCCTGACCCCGGCCGCGCTCGGCCAGGCGCTCCAGGCCGGCGGCGCCACGCTCCCCGCGGGCTCCTTCGACGAGGACGGCAAGAACCGCACCGTCCAGGTCGGCGGCGGCTACACATCCCTGAAGCAGATCCAGGACCTGATGGTCGCCCCCGAGGCCAAGCCGGGGGAGCGGCCGGGCAAGCCGGTGCGCCTCGGCGACCTCGCCACGGTGAAGCAGCAGCCCTCGGAGGCCACGTCCATCACGCGGACGAACGGCAGTCCCAGCCTCGCCGTCGCCATCACGATGGACCAGGACGGCAGCGCCGTCGCCATCTCCGACGCGGTCAAGGACAAGCTGCCCGACCTGCGCAAGGACCTGGGCGCGGGTGCGGACCTGACGGTCGCAAGCGACCAGGGTCCCGCGGTCTCCAAGTCCATCGACGGCCTGACCACCGAGGGCGCGCTCGGCCTGGTCTTCGCGGTCCTGGTCATCCTGGTCTTCCTGGCGTCGATCCGCTCGACGCTGGTCACCGCGGTCTCCATCCCGCTCTCGGTCGTGCTCGCCCTGATCGTGCTGTGGACGAGGGACCTGTCCCTCAACATGCTCACGCTCGGCGCCCTGACCATCGCCATCGGCCGTGTCGTCGACGACTCGATCGTGGTCCTGGAGAACATCAAGCGCCACCTCGGCTACGGCGAGGAGCGCGAGGCGGCGATCATCACGGCGGTCAAGGAGGTCGCGGGCGCCGTGACGTCCTCGACCCTGACGACCGTCGCGGTCTTCCTGCCCATCGGTCTGGTCGGCGGCATGGTGGGCGAGCTCTTCGGCTCCTTCTCGCTGACCGTCACGGCGGCGCTCCTCGCCTCCCTGCTCGTCTCGCTGACGGTCGTGCCGGTCCTCTCGTACTGGTTCCTGCGTCCCCCCAAGGACGTGCGCGACGCCGACCCCGAGGAGGCCCGCCGCAAGGCCGAGGAGAAGGAGGCGAAGAGCAGGCTCCAGCGCTTCTACGTCCCCGTCCTGCGCTTCGCGACGCGGCGCCGCTTCACCAGCCTCGCCATCGCGGTCGTGATCCTCGTGGGTACGTTCGGCATGGCACCGCTCCTGAAGACCAACTTCTTCGACCAGGGCGAGCAGGAAGTCCTGACCATTAAGCAGGAGTTGAAGCCGGGCACCAGCCTGGCGGCGTCCGACGCCTCGGCCAAGAAGGTCGAGAAGATGCTGGACGGCCTCGACGAGATCAAGGACTACCAGGTCACGGTCGGCTCGTCCGGTTTCATGGCGGCCTTCGGCGGCTCCACGGACACCAACCAGGCCTCGTACACCCTGACGCTCAAGGACAAGTCCTCGTACGACACGACGCAGGACAAGGTCGAGGAGGAGCTCGGCAAGCTCTCGGGCATCGGACAGACGTCCATCGCGGCCGGTGACGGCTTCGGCAGCCAGGACCTGAGCGTGGTCGTCAAGGCCGCCGACGGCGACGTGCTGCGCAAGGCGTCCGACGAGGTGCGCGACGAGGTCGCGAAGATCGACGACGTCACGGACGTCCAGAGCGACCTCTCGCAGAGCATCCCGAGGATCTCGGTCAAGGCCAACTCCAAGGCCGCGGCGGCCGGATTCAACGACACCACCCTCGGTCAGGCCGTCGCGCAGGCGGTCCGCGGCACCGAGAGCGGCAAGGCGATCCTGGACGACACCGAGCGCGACGTCGTGGTGAAGTCGGCGCAGCCGGCCAAGACGCTCGCCCAGCTGCGCGAGCTGAAGCTCGGCTCCGTGCAGCTCGGCGACATCGCCGAGGTGAAGCTGGTCGACGGACCGGTCTCGATGACCCGCATCGACGGCGCGCGCGCCGCGACGATCACCGCGAAGCCGACCGGCGAGAACACCGGCGCGGTCAGCGCCGACCTCACCAAGAAGCTCGACGCGCTGAACCTGCCGGACGGCGCCACGGCGTCCATCGGCGGGGTCTCCGAGGACCAGGACGAGGCGTTCGCCTCGCTCGGCCTCGCGATGCTCGCGGCGATCGCGATCGTCTTCATGCTGCTCGTGGCGACGTTCCGCTCGCTGGTCCAGCCGCTGATCCTGCTGGTGTCGATCCCGTTCGCGGCCACGGGCGCGATCGGCCTCCTGATCGCCACCGACACCCCGATGGGCGTCCCGGCGATGATCGGCATGCTGATGCTCATCGGCATCGTGGTGACGAACGCGATCGTCCTGATCGACCTGATCAACCAGTACCGCGGGCAGGGCCACGGCGTCGTCGATGCGGTCGTCGAGGGCGGTCGGCACCGCCTGCGCCCGATCCTCATGACGGCCCTGGCGACGATCTTCGCCCTGCTCCCGATGGCCCTGGGCATCACGGGCGAGGGCGGCTTCATCGCCCAGCCGCTCGCGGTGGTGGTCATCGGCGGCCTGATCACGTCGACGCTCCTGACCCTCCTGCTCGTCCCGACGCTCTACGCGATGGTGGAACTCCGCAAGGAGCGCAGGCGCGCGAAGCGCGAGGCGAAGCGGGCGAAGAAGGCGGGTGTCCCGCCGCAGTCCGGCTCCGAGGCAGCCGACCAGGAGCCGGCCCAGGTGTAGCGACGCCGCCGATCTCTCCCGCCCGCCCGAAACCTTGCGGGGTAATCGGGTGGGCGGGCGGGAGACCCGCCGCGAAGCGGCGAAAAGTAAGGGGCACCCCGCATATGCGGGGTGCCCCTTACGCACGGCTCAAGGCACGCCTACGGCAACGCCAGCATCCGCTCAAGCGCCAGCTTCGCGAACTGCTCGGTCTCGCGGTCGACCTCGATCTGGTTGACCAGCTTGCCCTCGGCGAGGGACTCCAGCGCCCAGACCAGGTGGGGCAGGTCGATCCGGTTCATGGTCGAGCAGAAGCAGACCGTCTTGTCGAGAAAGACGATCTCCTTGTCCTCGGCGGCGAAACGGTTCGCCAGACGGCGTACGAGGTTCAGCTCGGTCCCGATCGCCCACTTGGAACCGGCGGGAGCCGCCTCCAGGGTCTGGATGATGTGCTCCGTGGAGCCCACGTAGTCCGCGGTGGCCACGACCTCGTGCTTGCACTCGGGGTGCACCAGGACGTTCACGCCGGGAATCCGCGCGCGCACGTCCTCCACGGACTCCAGCGAGAAGCGCCCGTGCACCGAGCAGTGCCCGCGCCACAGGATCATCTTCGCGTTCCGCAGCTGCTCGGCGGTCAGGCCGCCGTTCGGCTTGTGCGGGTTGTAGAGGACGCAGTCGTCGAGCGAGAAGCCCATGTCGCGCACGGCGGTATTGCGCCCGAGGTGCTGGTCGGGAAGGAAAAGGACCTTCTCTCCCTGCTCATAGGCCCACTCCAGGGCGCGCTTGGCGTTGGACGAGGTGCAGATCGTCCCGCCGTGCTTGCCGGTGAAGGCCTTGATGTCGGCCGACGAGTTCATGTACGAGACGGGCACGACCTGCTCGGCTATCCCGGCCTCGGCCAGCACGTCCCAGCACTCCGCGACCTGCTCGGCGGTGGCCATGTCGGCCATAGAGCAGCCGGCGGCAAGGTCGGGCAGGACGACCTTCTGGTCGTCGGTGGTCAGGATGTCCGCGGACTCGGCCATGAAGTGCACGCCGCAGAAGACGATGTACTCGGCCTCCGGCCTGGCGGCCGCGTCCTTGGCCAGCTTGAAGGAGTCGCCGGTGACATCCGCGAACTGGATGACCTCGTCGCGCTGGTAGTGGTGGCCGAGGACGAAGACCTTGTCGCCGAGCTTCTCCTTGGCCGCGCGTGCGCGCTCCACGAGGTCGGGGTCGGAGGGCGACGGCAGATCGCCGGGGCACTCCACGCCGCGCTCGCTCCTGGGGTCGGCCTCGCGGCCGAGCAGCAGCAGGGCGAGCGGCGTGGGCTGAACATCGAGGTCCACGAGGTCCCCGGAGGACTGGGCGGTGGTCACGACACGCACCCTTTCTGTTCTGCAGACGAGCCTTTTCGTCTAATTGACGTTATCTATCATAACCGCTTCACGTCAGTTTGACGATGGCCATAGTGTCGATGTGACGCGTTCGCCTCCGACGGGCCGATGCCCCGCGCGGCGGCATGTGCGAGCATGAAGGGACAGCCAGCCGAGAGACACAGCACTCGGCCCGGAATGAATCCGCGGCCCCGGCGGTTGCAACCGTCGGCAAGCAGTCTCCGTACAACCCGGGAGAGAAGCAGATGTCCGTATCGGACGAGACCACCACCGTGAGCGACGGCATCCTCCTGTCCGACGCCGCCGCGGCCAAGGTCAAGGGCCTTCTTGAGCAGGAGGGCCGGGACGATCTCGCGCTGCGCGTCGCCGTTCAGCCCGGCGGCTGCTCGGGCCTTCGCTACCAGCTGTTCTTCGACGAGCGCTCGCTCGACGGCGACGTGGTCAAGGACTTCGACGGCGTGAAGGTCGTCACCGACCGGATGAGCGCTCCTTACCTGGGCGGCGCCTCCATCGACTTCGTCGACACCATCGAGAAGCAGGGCTTCACGATCGACAACCCGAACGCCACGGGCTCCTGCGCCTGCGGCGACTCGTTCAGCTAGACCCGTACCTGCGAAGGCGGCCCCCGAAGAACTTCGGGGGCCGCCTTCGTTTGTGGCGTGCTACTTGCGCGCGTTCGCGGGGTGCTACTTGCGCGGCACCGTCGCGCCGCCCTCCGCGTCCACGACCTTGCGGTCGCCCAGCGGCTTGTCCAGGGTCACGGTCTCGGTGAACTCCTTGGCCATCATGACGCAGACCTCGCCCTTCTTGTGGGTCTCCGTCACCTTCACGCGCACGCTGCCCCCGCTCTCGTCGGCCGACGCCGAGTAGTCGCTGCAGACGCCGCCCCAGAAGTGCAGCGTCAGGGACTTGCCGTCCGCGCGGTAGGACTCGACGTGCAGGGCCGGGTCCTTCGCGCCCGTACCCGGCTGCTCGGTGCCCGTGCCCGGCTTCTCGGTCGGGGTCGGGGCGGGCGACGGCGTGCTCGGCGAGGTGAGGAACTTCGGATCGACCGCCGGATGCGTCACCGTGAACGCGTCCTTGGCGCCCTGTGGCCGCACGTCGAACAGCCAGGCGGGCACGAGCGTCTGGCGCCCGTCCACGAAGTGCGCCGCGAGCCCGAACGTGGCGTCCTCCACCGCGACCGGCTGCGGCTTCGGGGGCGCGGACGAGGGCTCCTCGCAGGGTGCCTGCTTCTCGCCCTCCTTGCCCGTCGCGTCCTCGGGCACCGCGGTGGCGCAGCCGCCGATGCCGACGCGTCCGTCGCCGTCACCGGTCCTGTTGAGCTGGTCCAGGGTCTTTTCGGCGCTGATCACCGGGTACGTCGCACCCTTCTCCGGTGCCTTCAACTGGCCGCTGCCGCCGACCACTTGGCCGTCCGATCCGACCTGGATACCGGTCGACCAGCCGTACGTCGGGAGATCGCCCACCTTGGGGTCGGCGTTCACCACCCGTACACCGCCCATGAGTTGGCCCGCGTCCAGCTTCGCGTCGTCCTGGCCCACGGCCTTCAGGACGGGCGCAGCCGCCTTCTTCGCCGCGCTCTCGCCGACCGCCTCACCCTCGCCGTTCGGCGCGACGGACGTGTCCGAGCTCTGCGAACCGTCCGAACAGGCCTTGCCCTTCTGGCAGTTGTCGCTGCCCCCGGAGGCGTACCGCGAGAACGTCCAGGTGCCCGGCGCCTCCTTGCCCACCTGGAGCGAGGGCCCGGAACCGTCCTTGGTGGGGCCGATCTTCCAGGCGCCGTCCCGCGAGACGGGCTCGCCCGTGACGCCGAGGGCCTTGGCGAGCTCGGTGACCTGGGCCCGCGTGACGGTGCCCCGCGCGTGGTGGACCGCCGCGGAACCCGGGCCGTCGGGCAGCTTGCCCTCGGCGCGGTAGGCGGCGCCGTTCGGGTCGGGCTCTCCCGGGGCGATGCCCTCGGTGCCGCCTTCCTGCCGGTCGCCGTCCGTGTGCCCGTCGAGGGCGAGCGGGGGAGGCGTGCCGCCGTCGCCGACGGGAGAACTGCCGTTGCCGCCGCCGCTGCCGCCGGACGCGGTCGCGGCGAAGTAGGCGCCGCCGCCACCGACGAGCAGCACCGTGGCCGCCACCGACGCGACGGCAAGGCGGGAACGCCGCCGGTGCTGCTCGGCCGCGTCATGGTCGGATCGCTCGGTGCTCACCGCATCGCTCCTTCGACTGCACTGCTGTCCCTGGAGGCCCGTGCGTGGGCCTCGTTCGTATTCCGCGTCCCCTTTACGGGGGACAGCGGTGGGACGCAGCGGGGGAGCGCGCGGTTCCCTCGGCGCGCGCCGACGCCCCCTCGCCTCAGTCGCCGTACTCGGACATGCCGTCGATCAGCCGCGCGGAGGCGGGCGGGACGCTGACCCCGTGGATCAGCGAGGGCGACACCGGAACCGTCGCGGCGGACGCGGGGGTCACCCAGTGAGGGGCCATGCGGGCGCAGTCGCCGCGCAGTGTCTCCAAGGTCTCGGAAGGCAGCTCGACGGGACGTGCGGTGACGACATGCTTCGAGATAACGGCCATAACCGCACCGTACGCATCGCACACCCGGCGAAAAAAGACCTACTAACGGGTAGTTTGGCCTCTTCAGCGGGGGTGTACCGACCCGGTAGCGTGAAGTGTCAACCCCTCGCCTCTCCTCCACAGGAGCATGCCGTCGTGCGTATCGCAGTCACCGGCTCCATCGCCACCGACCACCTGATGACCTTCCCCGGCCGCTTCGCCGACCAACTGGTCGCGGATCAGCTGCACACGGTTTCCCTCTCATTCCTGGTCGACGCCCTAGACGTACGCAGGGGAGGTGTCGCCGCCAACATCTGCTTCGGCATGGGCCAGCTAGGTACCGCGCCGATCATCGTCGGTGCGGCGGGCTCGGACTTCGACGAGTACCGCGCCTGGCTCGACCGGCACGGCGTGGACACGGCCTCGGTCCGCATCTCCGAGACGCTGCACACGGCCCGCTTCGTGTGCACCACGGACGCCGACCACAACCAGATCGGCTCGTTCTACACGGGAGCGATGAGCGAGGCCCGCCTCATCGAACTGAAGACCGTGGCCGACCGCGTGGGCGGCCTCGACCTGGTCCTCATCGGCGCGGACGACCCCGAGGCGATGATGCGCCACACCGAGGAGTGCCGGACGCGTCGGATCCCCTTCGCCGCGGACTTCTCCCAGCAGATCGCGCGCATGGAGGGCGAGGAGATCCGGACCCTCCTGGACGGCGCCACGTACCTCTTCTCGAACGAGTACGAGAAGGGGCTCATCGAGTCCAAGACCGGCTGGAGCGACGCCGAGATCCTCTCCAAGGTCGGCCACCGCGTGACCACCCTCGGCTCGCGCGGCGTGCGCATCGAGTCCAGCGGCCAGGACCCGATCGAGGTCGGCGTCCCCGAGGAAGAGGCGAAGGTCGAGCCGACCGGCGTCGGCGACGCCTTCCGTGCGGGCTTCCTGTCGGGTCTGGCCTGGGGCGTCTCCCACGAGCGCGCGGCGCAGGTCGGCTGCATGCTCGCCACCCTGGTCATCGAGACCGTCGGCACCCAGGAGTACGAGCTGCAGCGCAGCAACTTCATGGACCGCTTCACCAAGGCGTACGGCCATGAGGCGGCCTCCGACGTCCGGACCCACCTGGCCTAGTCACCCGGGCCACCCGGCCCGGTCAGGAGCTCCGGCGGACCACATAGGCCGAACCGTGGTCCGCCGGCTCCTCGCCCACGTACTCCTGGCCCCGCATCTCGCACCACGCCGGGATGTCGAGCCGCGCCGCCTCGTCGTCGGCGAGGACCGTGACGGTGCCGCCCACCGGCACGTCCCCGATGACCTTGGCGAGCTCGATGACGGGGAGCGGGCAGCGCTTGCCGAGCGCGTCCACGACGAGGGAGGCGGACCGCGCACGCGTCGTCGGCGCCGCCGGAGCGCCCAGTTGTTCGCGCACCCCGGCCACCACGCCCGGCAGAACCTCCAGAAAACGCTCCACGTCGGCTTCCTGGGTCCCCCGTGGGAGTGACACCCGGACGTTGCCCTCGCTCAGGACGCCCATCGCCTTCAGGACGTGGCTCGGGGTCAGCGTGGAGCTGGTGCAGGACGAGCCGGACGAGACCGAGAAGCCGGCCCGGTCCAGTTCGTGCAGCACGGTCTCCCCGTCGACATAGAGACACGAGAAGGTCACCAGGTGGGGCAGGCGCCGCACCGGGTCGCCCACCACCTCCACGTCCGGCACGAGCCCCGGCACCCGGGCCCTGATCCGCTCCGTCAGCTCCCGCAGCCGGGCGCTCTCCGCGGCGGCCTCGGCCTGCACGGCACGGAGCGAGGCCGTGGCGGCGACCACCGCCGGGATGTTCTCGAAGCCCGGGGCGCGCCCCGACTCGCGCTCGTCGGCGGGGCCTTGCGCGGCGAACCGCACCCCCTTGCGCACCACCAGCAGCCCCACGCCCGCGGGCCCGCCCCACTTGTGGGCACTCGCGGCGAGCAGCGACCACTCCCCGGCCACCCGGCCCCACGGCAGCGACTGCGCCGCGTCCACCAGGAGCGGCACCCCGGCGCCGCGACACGCCGAAGCGACGTCGGCCACCGGCTGCTCGGTGCCGACCTCGTGGTTGGCCGACTGGAGGCAGGCGAGGGCCGTGTCGGGGCGCAGGGCAGCGGCGTACGCGGCCGGGGTCACCGCGCCGGACCGGTCCACCGGGATCTCCGTCACCGCCCCGCCGTCGGCCTCGAGGGCCGCCGCCGCGTGGAGCACCGAAGAGTGTTCGACCGCCGACACCACCAGATGCCGCCCGACACGCCGACGCCCCGCCAGCGCCCCGGCGATCCCGGAGTGCACCGCGCGGGTGCCGGAGGGCGTGAAGACGAGCTCGTCCGGGCGGCAGCCCACCGCGTCGGCGGCGGCCTCGCGCGCCGCGTCGAGCAGCAGCCTGGCCCGCCGCCCCTCGCGGTACAGCCGAGCCGGATCGGCCCACCCCTCGTCCAGCGAGGCCTGCAGGGCCTGCCGGGCCACGGGGTGGAGGGGAGCGGAGGAGGCGACATCGAAGTAGGGCACACGGCAACGCTAGAGCGTGCCCCGGTCGGAGCGCCCCGAAGGGGCGCGGGGAACGGCGCGACGGGCCGGGGCGGACCCGCGGTCGCGGACGACGGGCTTCCGCCGAGCCGCCGGGCGTCCGACCCCCCGTCAGAAAGGGGTGGACGGCGGAGGGTCCCACCCTTCGGAGTGACCCGCGGCGCGTTAGGCACCCTCCCCGCGCGACCCCAAATAGCGTCCAGTAAGGTTTGGCCCGCATAAACATCCAAACCCCTGCCCGCCGCAGGGCGGCGACCGACGACCGAGAAGGCCGCACCCGACCGCGCGGGCCGAGACTCTCGGGAAGGCGCTACGTGAGTCCCAACGGCTCCGACCGCTCGTCGCGGCGCCCGATGCGGCGGAAGCTGCCGCAGGTGCTGACTGCGGGCCTGATCCTGGCAACCGCGACAGGTTGCACATACAAGGACTTTCCCCGCCTTGGTATGCCCACCCCGGTAACGGAGGAGGCTCCGCGGATCCTCTCCCTCTGGCAGGGCTCGTGGGCGGCAGCGCTCGCCACGGGCGTGCTGGTCTGGGGTCTGATCCTGTGGAGTGTCATCTTCCACCGGCGCAGCCGTACCAAGATCGAGGTACCTCCGCAGACGCGTTACAACATGCCCATCGAGGCGCTCTACACGGTGGTTCCCCTCATCATCGTCTCGGTGCTCTTCTACTTCACGGCACGTGATGAGTCGAAGCTCCTCCACCTCGACGAAAAGCCCGCCCACACGGTCAACGTGGTCGGCTACCAGTGGAGCTGGGGCTTCAACTACATCGAGGACGTGCCGGGTTCCAACAAGGACGACGCGAAGACGGCCAAGGAGCTGGAGGCCATCCCGGACAAGTTCCGCGATGCGTTCCCGTCCAACGCCGGCGGCGTCTACGACGTCGGTACGCCCGGCCAACGGAACCCGCAGAACGGCAACCCGGGCCCGACCCTCTGGCTCCCCAAGGGCGAGAAGGTCCGCTTCGTGCTGACTTCGCGTGACGTCATCCACTCCTTCTGGGTGGTGCCGTTCCTCATGAAGCAGGACGTCATCCCGGGCCACACCAACGCCTTCGAGGTGACTCCGAACAAGGAGGGCACCTTCATGGGCAAGTGCGCCGAGCTCTGCGGTGTCGACCACTCCCGGATGCTCTTCAACGTCAAGGTCGTTTCCCCCGAGCGCTACCAGAAGCACCTCGAGGACCTGGCGAAGAAGAACCAGACCGGTTACATCCCGGCCGGCATCGAGCAGACGAAGCACGAGAAGAACCGGGAGACGAACAACCTGTGAGCATCCTCAACGAACCTCAGGGTGCCGCGGCAGCAGAAGACTCGTCCGAGAACGAGCTGCCGGTACGGCGCGCACAGCCGGGCGCTGTGGTCATCAAGTGGCTGACCACCACCGACCACAAGACGATCGGCACGCTCTACCTGGTCACGTCGTTCGCGTTCTTCTGCATCGGCGGCGTCATGGCGCTCTTCATGCGCGCCGAACTCGCTCGTCCCGGCTCGCAGATCATGTCGAACGAGCAGTTCAACCAGGCGTTCACGATGCACGGCACGATCATGCTGCTGATGTTCGCGACGCCGCTGTTCGCCGGATTCGCGAACTGGATCATGCCGCTGCAGATCGGCGCGCCCGACGTGGCGTTCCCGCGGCTGAACATGTTCGCGTACTGGCTGTACCTCTTCGGCTCGCTCATCGCGGTGGCCGGCTTCCTCACCCCGCAGGGTGCGGCCGACTTCGGCTGGTTCGCCTACTCCCCGCTGTCGGACGCCGTCCGCTCGCCGGGCATCGGCGCCGACATGTGGATCATGGGTCTGGCCTTCTCCGGCTTCGGCACGATCCTCGGTTCGGTCAACTTCATCACCACGATCATCTGCATGCGCGCTCCTGGCATGACGATGTTCCGGATGCCGATCTTCGTGTGGAACGTCCTGCTGACCGCGGTTCTGGTCCTGCTGGCCTTCCCGGTGCTTGCCGCAGCGCTGTTCGCCCTGGAGGCGGACCGTAAATTCGGCGCCCACATCTTCGACGCGTCCAACGGCGGCGCACTGCTGTGGCAACACCTCTTCTGGTTCTTCGGCCATCCAGAGGTGTACATCATCGCGTTGCCGTTCTTCGGAATCATTTCCGAGGTCATCCCGGTCTTCTCCCGCAAGCCGATGTTCGGCTACATGGGCCTGATCGGCGCGACGATCGCGATCGCGGGTCTCTCCGTGACCGTGTGGGCGCACCACATGTACGTCACCGGTGGCGTGCTCCTGCCGTTCTTCTCCTTCATGACGTTCTTGATCGCCGTACCGACGGGCGTGAAGTTCTTCAACTGGATCGGAACGATGTGGAAGGGCTCACTGAGTTTCGAGACACCGATGCTCTGGGCCGTCGGCTTCCTGATCACCTTCACCTTCGGTGGTCTGACCGGCGTCATCCTGGCCTCGCCGCCGATGGACTTCCACGTCTCCGACTCGTACTTCGTGGTCGCGCACTTCCACTACGTCGTCTTCGGCACCGTGGTCTTCGCGATGTTCTCCGGCTTCCACTTCTGGTGGCCGAAGTTCACCGGCAAGATGCTGGACGAGCGGCTCGGCAAGATCACCTTCTGGACGCTGTTCATCGGCTTCCACGGCACGTTCCTGGTGCAGCACTGGCTGGGCGCCGAGGGCATGCCGCGTCGTTACGCGGACTACCTCGCGGCCGACGGGTTCACCGCGCTGAACACGATCTCGACGATCGCCTCGTTCCTGCTCGGCCTGTCGATCCTGCCGTTCTTCTACAACATCTGGAAGACGGCCAAGTACGGCAAGAAGATCGAGGTCGACGACCCGTGGGGCTACGGCCGCTCGCTCGAGTGGGCGACGTCCTGCCCGCCGCCGCGGCACAACTTCCTCACCCTGCCGCGGATCCGTTCCGAATCCCCGGCGTTCGACCTGCATCACCCTGAGATCGCGGCTCTCGACCAGCTCGAGAACAGCGGCCACGGTGACAAGGCGCTCGCGGGCGGCAAGGAGGCCGGCAAGTGAAGGTCCAAGGCAAGATGTTCATCTGGCTGAGCGTCTTCGTGCTCGCCATGGCGATCGTCTACGGCTGGTGGTCCAAGGAGCCGGCCGGTACGACCGCGCTGTTCCTGGCCTTCGGCCTGTGCATCATGATCGGCTACTACCTGGCCTTCACGGCCCGGCGTGTCGACGCGTCCGCACAGGACAACAAAGAGGCCGACGTGGCGGACGAGGCCGGCGAGGTGGGCTTCTTCAGCCCGCACAGCTGGCAGCCGCTCTCGCTGGCCATCGGTGGCGCGCTCGCCTTCATGGGCGTCGTCTTCGGCTGGTGGCTGCTGTACTTCTCGGCCCCGATCCTGATGATCGGTCTCTTCGGCTGGGTCTTCGAGTACTACCGGGGCGAGAACCAGACCCAGTGAGTCTGTGATCTCCCGCCTCACCGAGGGGCCCGGACACTCCGTCAGGAGCGTCCGGGCCCCTCGGCGTGTCGCGGCCGACCCTCGTACGGGTCACTCGGCGCGCCGGAGCGGATGAACCTTCATACCGTGTGTTCATGAGCCACTCACCGCGAATCCGCACGGTACTGAGCTGCACCATGCTGGTGGCCGCCCTCGGGGTGGGAACCACGGCGTGCGGCAGCTCCGACGGCCACCCGCTCTCGGCTAAGCCGTACGACGCGGCGGGCCAGATCGCCTTCAACAGCCCGGTGGGCAGCCAGAAGGCGGATCCGGACAAGCCCCTTGAGGTCACCGCGCAGGGCGAGGACGGGCGCATCACCGATGTGACGGCCACCGACGCGCAGGGGCGGTACGTGGCGGGCGAACTCGCCGCCGACGGCGCTCGTTGGCACAGCACGGCGCCCCTGGCGGCGGGTGCGCACTACACGGTGCGGGTCAGCACCGAGGACGAGGAAGGCTCGCCGGGCCGCAAGGTGTTGAACTTCGACACCAGCGCCGCGGCCAAGAAGAAGCGCCTCGACGTCACCTTCGGTCCCGATTCGGGCAAGTACGGCGTCGGCCAGCCCGTCACGGCCAAGCTGAGTGCCAAGGTGAAGGACAAGAAGGCCAGGGCCATCGTGGAGCGCGCGCTGAAGGTCGACTCGCAGCCCGCCACGGAGGGCGCCTGGCACTGGGTGGACAGCAAGACGCTGCACTACCGCGCCAAGGAGTACTGGCCCACCGGCGCGACCATCAACGTACGGAGCAACCTCGAGGGCATCAAGGTCCGCGACAAGCTCTGGGGCGGCGAGGCCAAGCCGCTGAAGCTGACCATCGGCGACCGCATCGAGGCCGTGACGGACGCCGGTTCGCACTGGATGACGGTCTACCGCAACGGCGAGGAGATCAACTCCATGCCGGTGACCACGGGCAAGCCCGGCTACTCCACGCGCAACGGCGTCAAGGTGGTGCTCGGCAAGGAGTACTCCGTACGTATGACCAGTGCCAGCATCGGCGCATCGGACTTCTACGACAAGATGGTCTACTACGCGACGCGGGTCACCGACTCCGGCGAGTACGTGCACGCCGCGCCCTGGTCGGTCGGCTCGCAGGGGTACGCGAACACCAGCCACGGCTGCACGGGCATGAGCACCGGCAACGCCGCCTGGTTCTACGAGACCGTCCGGCAGGGCGACATCGTGAAGGTCGTCAACAGCTACGGCGCGGACATGGATCCGTTCGGCAACGGCTTCGGCGACTGGAACGTCGACTGGAAGGACTGGCGGGACGGCAGCGCTCTGTTGGGCGGCGCCAAGGACGGCCCCACGGCCGTCGACGCGGCCCGGCTGCGGCCGCAGGTCTGATCGGCCGCAGGACACCCCGAGAAGCGACGAGAGGGGCCCGTGCGTCCGCGCGGGCCCCTCTCGTGCGCCAAGTGCCGCGTCAGGCCTGGACGGCCAGCCTGTGGCGCAGCAGAGCGGCCAGAGAGTCCGCGAACTCGACCGGATCGACCGGAAGGGTCACGGCGGCCTCCGCGCGGCTCCAGGTGGCCAGCCAGGCGTCCTGCGGGCGTCCCATGAGCAGGAGCACGGGCGGGCACTGGAAGATCTCGTCCTTGAGCTGACGGCAGACCCCCATGCCGCCGATGGGGGTGGCCTCGCCGTCCAGGACGCAGACGTCGATGCCGCCCCGGTCGAGTTCCTTGAGCACGGCGGGCAGCGTCGCGCACTCGATGAACTCGACCGCGGGAACGTCCGCCGCCGGCCTGCGTCCGGTGGCCAACCGGACCTGCTCGCGGGTGCTCGCGTTGTCGCTGTAGACCAGCACCGTGGCGGTCGGCTGCATTGTTCCTCCGCTTCGTTGAGGGGCTCTCGGCCGGGGACCGATGCGCGGATGCTACTCCTCCGGACACCCCGTCAACAGCGGTTCGGACAGCCCTTCGATGGGCCATACGGGCAGGACACACCCCACAGACACTCCGAACGGCACCCCCCGGGGTGAGGGCGGGATAAGCGACCGACATAATGTCGGTCGTGGCGACAGCAACGACAGTAGATACCGGGCACGCGCACCCGCCGGTCAATCGGCCGAACCTCACCAGCGTCGGAACCATCATTTGGCTGAGTTCCGAGCTGATGTTCTTCGCGGCCCTCTTCGCGATGTACTTCACCCTGCGATCGGTGACAGGTCCTGAGCACTGGAAGGAAATGGCGTCCGCGCTGAACTTCCCGTTCTCGGCGACGAACACCACGATCCTGGTGCTCTCCTCCCTCACCTGTCAGCTCGGCGTCTTCGCCGCCGAGCGTGGTGACGTGAAGAAGCTCCGGATGTGGTTCATCGTCACCTTCATCATGGGTGCGGTCTTTATCGGCGGTCAGGTGTACGAGTACACCGAGCTGGTCAAGCACGAGGGCCTCTCGCTCTCGTCCGACCCGTACGGCTCGGTCTTCTACCTGACCACCGGCTTCCATGGCATGCATGTGACAGGTGGGCTCATCGCCTTCCTGTTGGTCCTCGGCAGGACGTATGCGGCCAAGAGGTTCACCCATGAGCAGGCGACCGCAGCCATCGTCGTGTCCTACTACTGGCACTTCGTCGATGTTGTCTGGATCGGTCTCTTTGCCACGATCTACATGATCAAGTAAACGGGGCCGGGCTCAGCCGGGCCCGACGTTCCGAACTCATTCCAGAAGCATCGACGCAGAAGATCCTGACACCGGGGTAATCCGTGAAAAAGCTCTCCGCACGACGACGCCACCCGCTGGCGGCGGTCGTCGTACTACTCCTCGCGCTGGCGGCCACCGGGGGGCTGTACGCCGCGTTCGCACCCGCGGACAAGGCGCAGGCCGACGACACCGCCCAGTCCCTCGCCATCGACGAGGGCAAGAAGTTGTACTCCGTGGGCTGCTCCAGCTGCCACGGAACCGGCGGTCAGGGGTCCTCCGACGGTCCTAGCCTGGTGGGCGTCGGCGCAGCCGCCGTCGACTTCCAGGTCAGCACCGGCCGTATGCCGCTGCAGCAGCCGGGCGCCCAGGCGCCGAAGAAGAAGGCCATCTACAACCAGGCCCAGATCGACCAGCTCGCGGCGTACATCGCCTCGCTGGGCGCGGGCCCGACCATCCCCACCGCGAAGCAGTACAGCCCGGACGGGGCGGACATCGCCAAGGGTGGCGAGCTGTTCCGCACCAACTGCGCGCAGTGCCACAACTTCACCGGTGAGGGCGGCGCGTTGACGAAGGGCAAGTTCGCCCCTTCGTTGGAGGATGTCTCCCCGAAGCACATCTACGAGGCCATGCAGACCGGCCCGCAGAACATGCCGTCCTTCCCCGACACGATCATGCCGGAGAAGAACAAAAAGGACATCATCGCGTACCTCGACGCGGTCAACGGCGAGCAGACCGAGAGCCCTGGCGGTCTCAAGCTGGGTGGCCTGGGTCCGGTCAGTGAAGGCCTGTTCGGCTGGATCTTCGGTCTCGGCACGCTGATCGCGGTCGCCGTGTGGGTCGCCGCTCGGACCGCAAAGGCCAAGAAGTCATGAGTAGCCAAGAGAATCCAGAAGAGAACCTGCCCAGCGTGCAGGAGACCGAGCACGGCTCGGTGGCGGTAGCGGACGAGAACCCGTTCGCCGACCCGGGCCTTCCGCCCCATGAGCATCGTGTCCAGGACATCGACGAGCGGGCCGCCAAGCGGTCCGAGCGTGCGGTCGCCTTCCTGTTCACGCTCTCGATGCTGGCCACGATCGGCTTCATCGCCTCGTACGTGGCGTTCCCGGTCGACAAGCGCGTCTTCATCTGGCCCATCGGCCACATCAGCGCGCTGAACTTCTCCCTGGGCATGACCCTGGGCGTGGCCCTGTTCTGCATCGGCGCGGGCGCGGTCCACTGGGCCCGCACCCTGATGTCCGACGTGGAGGTCGCCGACGAGCGGCACCCCATCGAGGCCGAGCCCGAGGTCAAGGCCAAGGTCATGGCCGACTTCAAGGCCGGTGCCGCGGAGTCGCAGTTCGGCCGGCGCAAGCTGATCCGCAACACGATGTTCGGCGCGCTCGCCATGGTGCCGCTCTCCGGCGTCGTCCTGCTGCGTGACCTCGGTCCGCTGCCGGAGGACAAGCTGCGGCACACCCTGTGGTCCAAGGGCAAGCTGCTCGTGAACATGAACACGAACGAGCCGCTGCGCCCGTCGGACGTTCAGGTCGGCTCGCTGACCTTCGCCAAGCCCGAGGGCCTGGAGGAGCACGATCACGACTTCCAGAAGGAGATCGCCAAGGCGGCCCTGATGATCGTCCGGATCCAGCCGGACAACATCAAGGACAAGCAGGAGCTCGAGTGGTCGCACGACGGTGTCGTCGCGTACTCCAAGATCTGCACCCACGTCGGCTGCCCGATCTCCCTGTACGAGCAGCAGACGCACCACGTCCTCTGCCCGTGCCACCAGTCCACCTTCGACCTCTCCGACGGTGCCCGAGTGATCTTCGGCCCCGCCGGTCACGCGCTGCCGCAGCTGCGGATCCGCGTGAACGAAGAGGGCTACCTCGAGGCGCTCGGCGACTTCGCTGAGCCCGTCGGTCCTGCTTTCTGGGAGCGCGGATGAGCACTACGACGACTGATACGCGTAAGAAGGAGGCGCCCGCCGGAGAGCGGGTCGCCGACTGGGCCGACGGTCGCCTGGGGATCTACTCCCTGGCCAAGGCCAACATGCGCAAGATCTTCCCGGACCACTGGTCCTTCATGCTCGGTGAGATCTGCCTCTACAGCTTCATCATCATCATCCTCACGGGTGTGTACCTGACGCTGTTCTTCCACCCGTCGATGAACGAGGTGGAGTACCACGGCAGCTACATCCCGCTGCAGGGTCAGCTGATGTCCGAGGCGTTCAACTCGACCATGCACATCAGCTTCGATGTGCGCGGTGGTCTGCTGATCCGGCAGATCCACCACTGGGCGGCGCTGATCTTCCTCGCGGCGATGTTCGTGCACATGATGCGCGTCTTCTTCACGGGTGCCTTCCGCAAGCCCCGCGAGGTCAACTGGGTCTTCGGCTTCCTGCTGTTCGTCCTGGGCATGTTCACCGGCTTCACCGGTTACTCGCTCCCCGACGACCTGCTCTCCGGAACCGGTGTGCGCTTCATGCAGGGCGCCGTCCTGTCCGTGCCGGTCGTGGGCACGTACCTGTCGATGTTCCTGTTCGGCGGGGAGTTCCCCGGCGGCGACTTCGTGGCCCGGTTCTACTCGGTGCACATCCTGCTGCTGCCGGGCATCATGCTCGGGCTCGTGGTGGCGCACCTGATCCTGGTCTTCTACCACAAGCACACGCAGTTCGCGGGTCCCGGCAAGACGAACAAGAACGTCGTCGGCATGCCGCTCCTGCCGGTCTACATGGCGAAGGCCGGAGGCTTCTTCTTCCTGGTCTTCGGTGTGATCGCGGCCATCTCGGCGATCGCCACGATCAACCCGATCTGGGCGCTCGGTCCCTACCGTCCGGACCAGGTCTCCACCGGAGCCCAGCCCGACTGGTACATGGGCTTCTCCGAGGGTCTGATCCGTGTCATGCCGGGCTGGGAGATCAACGCCTGGGGTCACACGCTCGTCCTGGGCGTGTTCATCCCGCTGATCATCTTCCCGCTGGTCCTGGTCGCGATCGCGGTCTACCCGTTCATCGAGTCCTGGGTCACCGGGGACAAGCGCGAGCACCACATCCTGGACCGCCCGCGCAACGTCCCGACCCGAACGGCCTTCGGCGTCGCGTGGATCACCTGGTACTTCGTGCTGCTCGTCGGTGGTGGAAACGACCTCTGGGCCACGCACTTCCACCTGTCGATCAACGCGATCACCTGGTTCGTGCGCATCGCCTTCTTCGTGGCACCGGTCCTCGCCTTCATCGTCACCAAGCGGATCTGCCTGGGTCTGCAGCGGCGCGACAAGGACAAGGTCCTGCACGGCCGCGAGTCGGGCATCATCAAGCGCCTGCCGCACGGTGAGTTCATCGAGGTCCACGAGCCGCTCAACCAGGAGCAGCTGCACACGCTCACCGCGCACGAGCAGTACGCGCCGCTCGAGATCGGCCCCTCGGTCGACGAGAACGGCGTCGAGCGCAAGGTGTCGGGTTCGCAGAAGCTCCGGGCCAAGCTCTCGAAGGGCTACTACGGGGAAGACGGTCAGATCCCCAAGCCCACCACCGAGGAGTACAAGGAGATCACGAGCGGCCACGGCCACCACTGATCGTCTGACGCTCCGACCAGAGATCGCCACGGCGGGAGCCCCGTCCATGCATCCAGTGCATGGACGGGGCTCTTTGCCGTTCCCCGAGCTGGATAAGGTGTTCCTGTCCCATGCCTAGACGAACCCAGGAGCGGCAGATGAGCGCTGTGACCCCCGCAGGAGGCAACACCGCGGCGGCCCGTTCCTGGCCCGGTGTACTGAACGGGCTGCTGGAGGGGCGCGACCAGAGCGCCGAGGACACGGCCTGGGCCATGGACCGCATCATGCGGGGCGAGGCCACCGACGCGCAGATCGCGGGCTTCATGGTCGCGCTGCGGTCCAAGGGCGAGACCGTGGAGGAGATCTCCGGCCTCGTACGCACGATGTACGAGCACGCCAATGTGATCGAGGTGCCGGGGCAGACCGTCGACATCGTCGGCACCGGCGGTGACGGCGCCAAGACCGTCAACATCTCCACGATGTCCGCGATCGTGGCCGCGGGCGCGGGCGCGAAGGTCGTCAAGCACGGCAACCGCGCCGCGTCCAGCGCGTCGGGCGCCTCCGACGTCCTGGAGAAGCTCGGGGTGAACCTGGAGCTGCCGCTGAAGCGGGTCGTCGAGGTGGCCGAGGAAGCGGGGATCACCTTCTGCTTCGCGGTGAAGTTCCACCCGGCGCTGCGGCACGCCGGCGCGGCGCGCAGCCAGCTGGGCATCCGGACCGTCTTCAACGCGCTCGGTCCGCTCACCAACCCGGCCAAGGTGCGGGCCCAGGCGGTCGGCGTCGCCGACCCGCGGATGGCGCCGATCGTGGCCGGGGTCTTCGCCGAGCGCGGGAACTCCTCCCTCGTCTTCCGCGGCGACGACGGCCTCGACGAGCTGACGACCACCTCGACCTCCCGGGTCTGGGTCGTGCGGGACGGCGCCGTGCGCGAGGAGGCCTTCGACCCCCGGGACGTCGGCCTCGACCTCGTCCCCGTGGAGGCGCTGCGGGGCGCCGACGCCTCGTACAACGCCGAGGTGGCGCTGCGCCTCCTGGACCGCGAGGGCGGCCCCGTGCGGGACGCCGTGCTGCTCAACACGGCGGCGGCCCTGGTGGCCCTCTCGCCGGGCGACGGCACCCTGGTGGAGCAGATCGGCGCCGGTATCGAGAAGGCGGCGCAGGCGATCGACTCCGGGTCCGCGAAGCGGGCCCTGGAGCGCTGGGTGGTGGCCAGCAACAGCTGAGTGTGGCGCACACCGCAGTCCGGATGCCGGACTGCGGTGTGCACCGGGAAGATCGTGTGGCAAGATGCTGCGCAGGTCATGAGTGACAGCGATTAGGCCCCGGCTCGCTGTCCGGCAACCCTCCGTCCGTGGCGGGGTGCCCCGGGTGAAGACCAGGCCGTGGACAGCAAGGTCCGTGGCAAGCGCGGACCCCTGCGAACCCTGGGGTCCTGGTCCTCAAGGGAGCAGTCTCGTGAGCAAGCGAATGCGATAGGGCTTCCCGGCCCCTCTTCCGCACCCCCTTTTTCTCTTCGTCACTGCAGCGCCGTACGAGCGCCCTTGCAGTGAACTCGCCTGCCTTCCCACGGGAGTTCGCCATGTCTGTCTCCACCGCTGCCGCCGACCAGACCCTCTGTGCCGCCCCGCTGCCCGTCCTCGGCCGTGACGTCACCGTGCCGCTCGTGACCGGCGGCGAGGTGACCTACGCGGCGCTCGACTACGCGGCGAGCGCCCCCGCGCTGCAGCGGGTGTGGGACGACGTGGCCGCGTACGCGCCGTACTACGGCAGCGTGCACCGCGGCGCCGGGTACCTCTCGCAGCTCTCCACCGACCTGTTCGAGAACAGCCGCGTCACGGTCGCCGAGTTCCTCGGCTGCCGCGAGGACGACCAGGTCGTCTTCACCCGTTCGACCACCGACTCGCTCAACCTGCTCGCCGCCGCGCTGCCCGCCGACTGCCAGGTCTTCGTCTTCGAGACCGAGCACCACGCCTCGCTCCTGCCCTGGCGCGACGCCCGCGTGACGTACCTGAACGCCCCGCGCACCGCCGACCAGGCCGTCGCCACCCTGGAGCGCGCCCTCGCCGACCGCGACCCCTACGGCCCCGCCCTGGTCTGCGTGACCGGTGCCTCGAACGTCACCGGTGAGCTGTGGCCGGTCAAGGAACTCGCCGCCGCCGCCCACGCGCACGGCGCCCGCATCGTCCTGGACGCCGCGCAGCTCGCGCCCCACCACCCGGTCTCCATCAGCGAGTTGGACGTCGACTGGGTCGCCTTCTCCGGCCACAAGCTGTACGCGCCCTTCGGCTCGGGCGTCCTCGCGGGCCGCTCCGACTGGCTGCGGGACGCCGAGCCCTACCTCGCGGGCGGCGGCGCGTCGCGCAAGGTCGCGCGGCGTACGGACGGCGGCGTGGACGTCGAGTGGCACGACACCGCGGCGCGGCACGAGGCCGGTTCGCCGAACGTCATCGGCGTGTACTCGATCGCCTCCGCCTGCAAGGCGCTGACCGAGGCGGGCTTCGACGAGCTCGTCGCCCGTGAGCGCCACCTCATCGCCAAGGTCCGCGAGGGCCTCGCCGATGTACCCGCCGTGAAGGTGCTCTCGCTCTTCGGCGACGACGCGCCGCGCGTCGGCGTCATCTCCTTCGTCGTCGAGGGCTGGAACAGCTCGCACTTCGCCGCCGCGCTCTCCGCCGAGTACGGCATCGGCGTACGCGACGGTCTCTTCTGCGCCCACCCGCTGGTGCGCACCCTGCTCGGCAGCGACCCGCAGACCCAGGGCGAGTGCGGTGCCCCCGAGGCCGCGCCCGGCGAGAAGTCGCTGAACGCGATCCGCGTGAGCTTCGGCGCGGGCACCCCGGACGAGCACGTGGAGCGCTTCGTGCGCGCCGTCAAGGAGCTGGTGGCGGACGGCGCGCGCTGGAACTACCGCACGGAGGACGGGCGTTGCGTTCCGGACACCACCACCGCCTGAGCCTTTGAGACCGGCAGCCGGGTGCCGATCTGGATCATCCGCAGGGCCCGCTCGGTCGCGTCGGTGAGGAACTCACCGCCACGCCCGAGCGCCTCGGTGAGCGAGACCGGCGCGGGCAGGATCGCGCTGTAGGCGTCCACGCCCACCGCCCGGACGTGGTGCGCGCCCTGGCCGATCGTGCCCGCCAGGACCAGGACCGGACGGCCGAACCGCTTGGCGCGCCTGGCCACTTCGGCCGGGATCTTGCCGCGCGGCGTCTGGTGGTCGAGGGCGCCCTCGGCGGTGACGACGAGATCGGCGCGGGCCAGGCGCGCGTCCAGGTCCAGGTGGTCGAGCAGCACGTCGAAGCGGGGGAGCAGCTGGGCACCGAGGGCGGCGAGACCGGCGCCGAGGCCGCCGGACGCGCCTGTTCCGGGGCCCAGGGAGAGATCCGCCGTGACGTGCAGGTCGCGCCTCAGGACGTGCGCCCAGTGCTCGAGGGCCGCCGCGAGCTGTTCGACCTGGGTGGGCGTCGCGCCCTTCTGGGGGCCGAAGACGCGGGCGACGCCGCGCTCGCCGGTCAGGACGTTGAAGGGATTGCAGGCGACGCGGATCTCGGTGTCCTTCAGGCGCGGGTCGAGGCCCGAGGGGTCGATGCGGCTGAGACGGGTCAACTCCCGTCCGCCGTGCGGCAGTTCCCAGCCATCCGCGTCCAGGAGCCGGGCACCGAGGGCCTGGAGCGCCCCGGCGCCGCCGTCCGACGTGCCGGAGTCGCCGCAGCCCACGAGGATGCGGCGGGCGCCCGTGTCGAGCGCGGCACGGATCAGCTCGCCCACGCCGTACGTCGTCGTGGCGCCGGGGTCGCGCAGATCGCGCGGGACCAGCGAGAGCCCGGCGACCGCGGCCATCTCCACCACGGCGACGCCGGACGGAAGCAGCGCGAAGTGGGTGCCGACGCGCTGGCCGACGGGGCCGGTGGCGGGCAGTGCGACCAGGCGGCCGCCGCCGGTGGTGGCCAGGGCGCGCGCGGTGCCCTCGCCGCCGTCCACCAGGGGGATCAGATCGGTCTGTGCGTGCGGGACGACACGGCGTACTCCTTCGGCGATGGCCTCGGCCGCGGACTGCGCGGACAGGGACTCCTTGAAGCCGCTGGGGGCGATGGCGAAACGGGTCAGCATGGGGTCTCCAGTGCGGGCGGGGATCAGCGGACGGGTACGCCGAGCAGCGGCCAGAGCGCGACGGCGAAGAGCAGGACGAGCGCGGCGGTCAGCGGTGCCAGGACCGCGGAGAGGCGCAGCAGGTCGCGCGGGGTGTAGGTGGGGGTGTCCGGGATGTCGGCGAAGAGTGTGACGGGCTTCGCGGACGCGGGCAGGGTGTGGCAGAAGCCGGCCGCCGCCGTCGAGGCGAGGGCGGCCGCGACCGGGTTGACGCCTGCTCCGACGGCCGCCGCGACGACCAGCGGGACCAGGACGGACGAGCGGGCCGAGCGGGACTGGAGCATCAGGTGTGCGGCCGTGCTGACCGCGACGACGACGGTCAGGAAGAGCCAGGGCGGCACATCGAGGGGCACCCCGCCCACCAGCCACTTCGCCGCCCCCGACTCGGCGAGCGCGACCCCCATCGCCATGGTCGCCGCCATGAAGAGCAGCAGCGCCCAGGGCACCGTCTTGAGCGCGTCCTTCAGGCGTACGGTGCCCAGGGCGGGGGACGAGGCGACGACCGCGCCGATCAACGCGACGACGGCGGGCGGCACTTGGTGCAGCGGCTCGCTGCACCAGAGCGCGACGACCGTGGCGAGCAGGAGGGCGCAGCGGGTCTCGCCGGCCTCCCAGGCCCCGGTGACCGGCTGCTCGCTGTGCTCCTGGAGCTGCTCGACGGTGATGTGGACGGGGCCCTGGCGGTCCGCCTTGCGTGTCGTCGTCAACAGGACGGCCTCCGCCGCCAGATGGGACGAGGCGATGGCGAGCGGCAGGCCGAGCAGCATCCACTGCGTGAAGCCGATCCGCTCCCCGGTGGCCTCCCACAGCACGGAGACGGTGATCAGGTGCGCGCCCGCGCCGATCAGGGTCGCGACCGCGGAGAGCAGGATCACGGTGGGGAACAGCAGCGCGAGCATCACGACCAGGCGCCTGCGGTCGGCCAGGACCTTGGCGAGGGCGAGGAAGACGGGCAGCGCGAGCGCGGCGCGGCCCGACGTGGCGGGCACCGCGAAGGCCGTCACGATCAGGGCGGCCGTCGTCAGGTGCGTCAACTGCCGCACGCTGCGCGCCCCGCTGACGAGGAAGGCGGCGGCCCGGCCCGCGAGACCGCTGCGGGCCACTGCCGCAGCGAGCACGAAGGCGCAGATCAGCAGCCAGACCGTCTCGTCACCGAGGGTGCCGAAGAGCGTGTCGCTGCTGATCACCCCGGTCGCGGTGAGCGCGAGCCCGGCGCCGAGCGCGATGTACGTGTCGTCGATCGGCGTACCGATCCACGCACAGGTCGCCAGGGCGAACACCGCCAGGGTGAGCCGCGCGTCGCCGCTCAGGCCGGGGAAGTTGCCGGGCACCACGAGCAGCGCGCACAGGCTCAGCGCGACGCACAGGGTGATGGCTTGGCGGGGGTTCAGGGTCACGCACTGAGCCTCGGGCCCGGCCGTGAGCCCTCAATGAGCCGCGGATGAAGGAAAGTTCACCCGCGGGCCCCGACGTCACCCGGGCAGCCGGTATCCCATCCCGCGCACCGTCTGAACCCGCTCCGCGCCCAGCTTCTTGCGCAGCGCCCGTACGTACACGTCCACGATGTTGGACCCGGGGTCGAAGTCGTAGCCCCACACGTGCGACAGGATCTGCTCCCGCGAGAGCACCTGGCCCGGATGGCGCAGGAAGAGTTCGAGCAGCACGAACTCACGTGCCGTCAGATCGACCGTGCGCTCGCCCGAACGCGCCCTGCGCGTGCGCAGGTCCAGCGTCAGGTCTCCGCCGCGAAGGACCGTCACCTCCGGTGCCCCCGCCGCCGTACGCAGCCGCAGGCGCACCCGTGCCAGCAGCTCCTCGAAGCGGAACGGCTTGGTCATCCAGTCGTCGGCGCCGCCCTCCAGGCCCGCCACCGTGTCCCGGACCGAGTCGCGTGCGGTCAGCACGATGACCGGGGTGGACACGCGGGCCTCGCGCAGCTGCCGCAGGACCGTGAAGCCGTCCTTGCCGGGTAGGCCGATGTCCAGGACGACCAGGTCGAAGCCGCCGGTCAGGGCGTAGTCGTAGGCAGCGTCGCCGTCGCCGACGACGCTGGTGGTGAAGCCGTTGGCGCGCAGGCCCTTCTCGACGAAGGAGGCGATGCGCTCCTCGTCCTCGACGATGAGAATCCGGTTCATGGCAGTCCTGGTTCCTGTTCTCGCAAGACGAGTACGAAGGTGGCGCCGCCGCCTTCCGTGGGCCGCAGTTCGACCTGCCCGCCGTGCCCTTCGGCGATGGCGCGCACGATGGCAAGACCGAGTCCGGCGCCCGTGGCGCGTGCGCCGCGGCGTGCGGTGCCGCGCCGGAACCGCTCGAAGATCACCGCGGCGTCCCGCTCCTGGACGCCGGGCCCGCTGTCGGCGACGTACAACTCGATCCGCCCCGCCGCACTGCGCGAGCCGATGCCGATGCGCTGGCCGGGGACGGTGTGCTGGACGGCGTTCTGGGCGAGCTGCACCATCGCCTGGGTGATGCGCTGCGGGTCGAGGGCGCTCTCGCCGTCGGCCACTTCGGCCAGCTTCCAGTCGCGGTCGCCCAGCGCCCGCGCCTTGACGAAGACGTCCGCGGTCAGCTCGGCGAGCTGCACCGGCTCCGGGGTGACGAAGTCGGGGCGCTCGGCCTTGGCCAGCAGGAGGAGGTCCTCGACGATGCGGCTCATCCGGTCGAGCTCCTCCATCACGATCCGGACCGTCTCCTCGCGTTCGCCCGGGTCGTCGCCCATCAGCTCCAGATGGCCGCGCACGATGGTGATGGGCGTGCGCAGCTCGTGCCCGGCGTCGTCGACGAACTCGCGCTGCGCGGCGAACGCGCGCTCCAGACGGTCGAGCATGCCGTTGAACGTCTCGGCGAGCGCCGCGATGTCGTCCCTTCCCTGCACGGGGATGCGCTGGGTCAGGTCCTGTTCGGTGAGCTGCGCGGCGGTCGTGCGCACCAGGCGTACGGGCTTGAGGATGCGGCCCGCGACCGCCCAGCCGATACCGGTCGTCATCAGGAGCGCGACCCCGGAGATGGCGACGAGCATCGTGAACACGTCGCCCGCCTTGGCCTGTTCGCCCGCCGGGTGGAAGGCGACGACGAACGCCGCCGGGGGCCGGCCCGCGCCCGAGTCGATCTCCACCTTCGCCCAGCGGACCTCGCCCTGGGCGCGGTGCAGGGTGCCGGTGGCGTCGGGGGAGTCGAAGACGGCGGTCAGCGCGGCGGCGTCCTTGGCCAGCGGGTGGTCGATGCGCTGCTCGCGGGACTGCTCCTTCTTGGCGGGGGCCCTGCCGGGGCGTTCGACGAGGCCGAGGAGTTCCTCGTCGGGGTCGGCGTACTGCCGCTCCAGGAAAAGGCGGAGCAGCGGGTCGGGGTCGGTGAACCTCTCGCCCGTGCGCGGATCGACCCCTTCGCGTACGAGGTTGGTGAACTCGCCGGTCTCCTGCGCCAGGAGCCGGTCGATGCGGTGGTCCACGTCGCGCAGCAGCACCGAGCGGGTGGTGGCCACCACCGCGGTGAGCGCGACGGCCATCACGAAGAGCAGCCAGAGCAGGATGCGGACGCGGGCGGAGACCCAGCGGCGCGCTGACTCAGCCGTCGTCACCGGGGCCGTCGTCGTCGTTGTCGTCGCCCCCGGCGCCGCCTGTGCCGCTCTCTTCGTTCCGGTCGTCGTCGTTGTCATCACCGGAGGGGTTCTCGCTGACCGGAGGGGGCGACACCGTCTCGTCGCTCGGCGTCGGCCGGGGCGAGGAGGGCTTGGCGGAGGGCGAGCCGCTGTCCAGCTCCACCTTGGGCGGCACCTTGGGGGGTTCGGGGTCGTCGGTCAGGGCGTAGCTGGTCGCGGCGATGCCGAGGGGGATCGCCACGACGGCGGCCAGGGCGGCCATGCGGTGGGAGAAGACCATGACGGTGAGCGTGCGGGGCGCGGGGCGTCAGCAGCATGAGCCGCAGATGAAGAAACGCTCATCCGGCATCCCTGCGCTTCCCACGTTTCCCCGTGTCTCCGCGCGCAGGGGCCTAGGAGTCGAGGCCGATCGCGAACGCCGCCTCCAGGTCGTGCTGCGAGTACGTGCGGAACGCGACGTGCGTGTCCGTCGCCTCCACGCCCGGGATCTTGCTGATCTTGCCGGGGATGACGTCGGCCAGGTCGTCGTGGCGCCCCACGCGCACCATGGCGATCAGGTCGTACGTGCCGGTCACGGAGAAGACCTCGCTGACGCAGTCGAGTGCGGCGATCGACTCGGCGATCTCCGGGATCCGGTCCACGCTGGTCTTGATGAGCACGATCGCGGTGATCACGGCTGACTGTCTCCCTCGGTAACCGGTGCTGGTTTCTTCACTCTAGCCGTCCTCCTGTAGCGCCCCCATGCGTACAGAAAGCCCAGGGAGAAGCCCACCAGGTGGGCCAGATACGCCACTCCCGGCCCCTGCCCGCCCTGCCAGGCCGCAAGCCACTGCAGCGTCACCCAGAACGGCAGCACCACCCACGCCGGGAATCGCAGCGGCAGGAAGAAGAGGAACGGGAAGAGACTGGTGACCCGCGCCTTCGGGAAGAGACGGAGGAAGGCGCCGAGCACCGCGGAGATCGCCCCCGACGCGCCCACCAGGGTCTGGTCGGAGCCCGCGTGCGCGACCGCGTAGGCGAACAGGGCGAGATAGCCGCAGCCGAGGTAGAAGAGCGCGAACTGGAGGTGCCCCATCCGCTCCTCGGCCATCGCCCCGAAGACGTACAGGAAGAGCATGTTGCCCAGGAGGTGCAGCCAGCTGCCGTGCACGAAGAGCGCCGTGGCCGGGGCGAGCAGGGGCCGCAGCGCCCCGCTGAACAGCTCCGTCGGGACCACGCCCCAGCGCTCGAAGTAGGCCTGCTGGGCGGCGAGCAGCTCGTCGCCCGTGCCGTACGTGGGGTTGAACCCGGACACCGGCGAGATCACGAAGACCAGACAGCAGGCGGCGATCAGGCCGTAGGTCACCGGGGCCGACTGACCCCTGATCATCCGGTTCGCCGTCGTACCCCACGTCTTGATCATGAACAGAGCATGACGTAAGGGCAGCAAACCGTACAGAGCGCCCCGCCGCGTGGGAGGCCGCCGCATGGAGACCCTTACAGGCCTTAGGGTTACGGGCACCACGCACCATGGAATTCCGAGGGAAAGCGAAACAGCCACGATGACGGTTCCCCTGCCGACCGACACCACCCGGTGGCGCTGCGCGCTGTGCGGCAACCTGACGCGTTTCGACGTGACCCGCTCGTCCAAGGTCGTCGAATATGTGCACCTCGACCTGGCCGGTGAGTCGAACGTCGAGGAACGCGAGGTGGTCAGTGAGACCATCGAGTCGGTGCGCTGCCGTTGGTGCAACGCGGTGGACCAGGTGGAACTCGTGGACAGGCCGGGCGCCGGCTCCTGAGGGAGCGGGCCCCGCACAGCTAGTGGGGTGACGGATGGTGGAGAGCGCAAGCGGGGAGCCGGACGACGGCACCGCTGAGGTGCTCGACCGTCCGCTGCCCGACGGAGTGCGCCGGCGGGTCGTCCAGATCGTCTCGGACGGCTTCGGCGGGCTCACGGTCAGCGAACTGCCCGCACAACTGCGGCAGTACGCCCGCTTCACGCCGACCCGGCGCACGAAGTTCGCGGGCAACGCGATGGCGACCGCCCTGGAGGGCGACCCGCTCTTCAGGCAGCGCATCGGCGAACGCCTCAGAGAGGCGCAGCCCGAACTCACCGGCGCCCTGGACGCGGGCTCACCACCCCCGGCCGCGGACCCCCTCGATGTGGCGGCCGCGGCCTATGTGCTGCGTCCCACCGGCTGGGTGAAGCTGGTGACCGCCGCGGGCGAGGAGGCCCTGCGGGCGGACGCCGAGCGCGTCGACGACGAGACGCGGGCCGAGCTCGAACGGCTGCGCGAGGAACTCTCGGCGGCCCGCGGCCAGACGAAGGCCGAGACCGAACGGCTGCGCACGGAACTCGAGTCGGCGAAGAAGGAAGCCGAATCGATGCATCGCAAGCTGCGCGGCGCCCTCAGCGACGTCAAGCGCGGCGAGGCGGCCCTGCGCAAGGCCGCCGCCGAGTCCGACGCCGCACGGGCCGAGGGCCAGGCGCAGCTGTCCGCCGCCGAGAGCGAGTCACGGCGGCTCAAGGCGCGGCTCAGCGAGACCGAGGCGGCCCTGGAGGCCAGCCGCAGGGCCGCGCGCGAGGGCCGCAGCGTCGAGGACATGCGGGTGCGGCTGCTGCTCGACACGGTCCTGGAGTCCGCCCAGGGGCTGCGCCGCGAGCTGGCCCTGCCGCCCGTCTCCGTGCGGCCCGCCGAGACCGTGGACGCCGTCGAGCCGGGGCGCATGACCCCGAAGGACATCGCCGCCCGCGCGCTCTCCGAGAACGACCCGGCGATCCTCGACCAGCTGCTCGCGCTGCCGCAGGCGCACATGGTCGTGGACGGCTACAACGTCACCAAGACCGGCTATCCGACCATGCCCCTGGAGAAGCAGCGGCTGCGGCTGCTCGGCTCGCTCTCGCAGCTCGCCGCGCAGACCGGTGCCGAGATGACCTGTGTCTTCGACGGGGCCGAACTCGCCGCGCCCGTGCTGCTCGCGCCGCCGCGCGGGGTGCGGGTGCTGTTCTCCAAACCGGGCGTCACGGCGGACGAACTGATCCGCCAGCTGGTGCGCGCCGAGCCTCCCGGGCGCCCCGTGGTCGTCGTGTCGACCGACCGCGAGGTGGCCGACGGGATCGCGAAGGCGGGGGCGCGCCCTGTCGCTTCGGTCGTCCTCCTGAAGCGGCTCTCGCGCGGCTGACGCGCGCCGTTCCCGCACTCCGGCGCACGCCGGTTTCACGCACCTAAGGGCATGCAAGTAACTCCTGCGCCCTATGCCCGAATTGAGGCCTCGGCTGCGCGACGTAGCGTCAGTTCATCATCACCGCCTGTGTGTCGTCGGTAAAATATGCGCCCCGCACCCCACTTTTTGTCCTTCAGGATTTGAACTGATCACAAGAAGGTCACTAGGGTCTCGCCTCGAACCTCCGCTCGGTTGATCACCCATCCGGGGTGGCAGCGGTGGTACCCGCCGACCGTGTCTCGGTAGGCGGCTGGAGGAAGAAGGAGCCGCCTTCGTGGCGTCCCACCGTCGACCCAAGCAGCCGAGCCGCGCGCGCGTGACCGTGCTCACCGCGACCGCCGCCGCTGCCGTCGCACTCACCTCCCAGGCGGCCAACGCGACGCCGAGCGAGAAGCCGAGCAAGGACGAGGTCAAGTCCAAGGTCGACAAGCTCTACGAGGACGCGGGCCGGGCCACCGACCGGTACAACGGCGCCAAGGAGAAGCAGGAGAAGCTCGAGAAGGAGATCGGCGAGCTTCAGGACAAGGTCGCGCGCGGCCAGGAGGACCTCAACGACCTGCGCGGCGGCCTCGGTTCGATGGCCAGCGCGCAGTACCGCTCCGGCGGCCTCGACCCTTCCGTCCAGCTCTTCCTGTCGGCCGACCCGGACGACTACCTCGACAAGGCGTCCACCATGGACCAGTTGAGCGGTCAGCAGGTCGAGGCGCTCAAGAAGGTCCAGGAGAAGCAGCGGACCCTCGCGCAGGAGCGCAAGGAGGCGTCCGACAAGCTCAAGGACCTCGCCGACACGCGCAAGGAACTGGGCAAGAAGAAGAAGGAAGTCCAGAGCAAGCTCGGCGCCGCCCAGAAGCTGCTCAACACCCTCACCGCCAAGGAGAAGGCGGACCTCGCCGCCAAGGAGACCCGCGCGAGCCGCGACGCCGGCGACCGCGTGGACCTCGGCAAGGAGGCCCCGGCATCGCAGCGCGGCCAGGCCGCCCTGAGCGCCGCCGCGACGCAGATCGGCAAGCCCTACGTCTCCGGCGGCAGCGGCCCCAACTCCTACGACTGCTCCGGCCTCACGCAGTGGGCGTACAACCAGGCCGGTGTCCAGATCACCCGGACCACCTACACCCAGCAGAACGACGGCCCGAAGATCGGCCGCGGCGAGCTGAAGCCCGGCGACCTGGTGTTCTTCAACAGCCTCGCGCACGTCGGGCTCTACGCCGGCAACGGCCAGGTGCTGCACGCCCCGAAGCCGGGTGCCGTGGTGCGCTACGAGTCGATGTCGACCATCGGCTCCTTCCAGTTCGGCGTCCGCATCTGAGGTTCATCGGCTGCGGTTCACCCTCGGGTGTCCGCATCTGAAACGACCGGCGTACCGCCCAAACGGGCGAATTCCGACAACTCCAGCTGACCCCGCGCCCCGTCGGTGACCTGCGTCTCCGGCGGGGCGTCACGTTGTGTACACGGCCAGGTCTTTGGCCGTGACGTGATCCCACGGCTACTGTCGCGCGCATTCCCCCGACGGATCGGGGGGACTTCCCCCGGTTCGTCCAACGTCCGGGGGTTCGTCAGCGGAGGGAGAGCGGCTTCCCGTGGGGTCCCATCGTCGTCCCGCGCTGTCCGGTCTGGACCGGAGCACGCGCGTCACCGTCCTGTCAGCCGCCGCGGCCACCGCCGCGGCCGCCCTCGCCGCCACACCGGCGGGCGCCGCGCCGCAGGACACCCCGGCCACCACCAAGGCCAAGGTGGACCGCCTCTTCGCGCAGGCGGAGAAGGCCACCGAGGCCTACAACAAGGCCGACGAGCGCGCGGACACACTGCGCGAGCAGGTCGAGCGGGCCAAGGACAGCGTCGCCCGCGGCCAGGAGCGCATCAACACCATGCGCGGCGCGCTCGGTTCGCTCGCCGGGGCGCAGTACCGCTCGGGCGGCATCGACCCCTCCCTCGCCCTCGTGCTCTCCTCCGACCCGGACGGCTATCTCGACAAGGCGGCGGCGCTCGACCGCATCAGCGCCCGGCAGGCCGGTGAACTGACCGATCTTCAGCAGGCCCAGCGCAGCCTCGCCCAGGAGCGCACCGAGGCCGGGCACAAGCTCTCCGAGCTGGAGAAGAGCCGCACCGCCGTGGCCCGCCACAAGCGCAGCGTCGAGCACAAGCTCGCCAAGGCGCGCAAGCTGCTCAACTCCCTGCCCTCGCAGGACCGGGAGGCGTACGACAGGGCATCGCGCTCGGGACGCGACGAGATGCCGGACCTCGGGGGCGCCGCGCCGTCCTCCTCGCGGGCCGCCGCCGCCATCGCCGCGGCACGCTCGGCCGTCGGCAAGCCCTACGTGTGGGGCGCCAACGGCCCTTCCGGTTTCGACTGTTCGGGCCTCACGCAGTGGTCGTACGCGCAGGCGGGCGTCGGGCTGCCGCGCACCTCGCAGGCCCAGCGGTACGCGGGGCAGCAGGTGCCGCTGGGCCAGGCGCAGCCCGGTGACCTCGTGGCCTACCGGGACGACGCGAGCCACATCGGGATGTACATGGGCAACGGCCAGGTCGTGCACGCGCCCTACCCCGGGGCGCCCGTGCGCTACGACCCGGTCGGCATGATGCCGGTGTCGTCGGTGACGCGGATCTGACCGGCGGCCCGCGGCCCGCTGCCCGTACGATCTGAAACGTGGCTGGTCGCGGGCGTGGGTCGTGGGTCCTTGGAATCTGTCTCGCCCTGCTCGTCGGGTGCGGCGGTCCCTCGGCGCCCGATGCCGCGCCCGGGGACGTGCGCAGGCTGCTCGACCGGCGCGCGGACGCGGTGCTCGACCGGGACGCGAAGGCCTACCGCGCGACGGGCCGCGGCGCAGAGGCCGCCGAGGTCTACGACAACCTCCGCGAGGTACCGCTCGATTCCTGGCAGTACCGCCTGACGGCGTTCGAGCGCGACGGCTCGCGGGCCACGGCCACCGCGGACCTGCGGTACCGCATCAAGGGCTACGACAGCGAGCCGCTCACCACCTCGCGCGCGCTCACGCTGCGGGAGCGCGACGGACGGTGGTACGTCGCCTCTGAGCGCCCCGCGAAGAAGGCCACGCAGCAACTCTGGGACCAGGGGCCCGTCACGTCCGTACGGGGCGCACACAGCCTTGTGCTGGGCATCGGGCGGGGCGAGCGGGACGAGGAGACGCTGCGCGGGTACGCGGACCTCGCCGACCGCGCGGTGCCCCTGGTGAGCGGCGCCTGGCCGGGGAAGTGGCCGCAGCGGGTCGTCGTCCTGGTGCCCAAGTCCCTGGACGGCATGGCCGGGCTGCTCGGTGCGCCCGCTTCCGGGTACCAGGGGATCGCGGCGGTGACGACGGGGGAGGCGGGCGGCTCCGGGAAGGCGCCCGCCGACCGGGTCATCCTCAACCCCGAGGCGTACGGCGTGCTCGGCGACTTCGGCAAGCAGGTCGTCCTCACCCACGAGACGACCCACGTGGCCACCCGCGCGCACACCTCACCGGCCACCCCCTTGTGGCTCTCCGAAGGCTTCGCCGACTGGGTGGGCTACCGCGGCACGGGCCGCACCGCCGCCCAGGCCGCCCCCGAACTGCGCCGCGCCGTCCAGCAGGAGCAGCTGCCCGGCGCGCTCCCGGAGGACGACGCCTTCGGCTTCAGCGGGGACGCGGGGAAGCTGGCCCAGGCGTACGAAGGGTCGTGGCTGGCCTGCCGGATGATCGCGGAGCAGTGGGGCGATGCGGAGCTGACGGGCTTCTACGAAGCGGTCGGCGCGCACAAGAAGAGGCCCGGTGCCGTGGAGGACGCGCTGAGCGACGTCCTGGACATCACCCCGGAGGAGTTCACGGCGCGGTGGCGTACGTATCTGCGCGCGGAGCTCGGCTGACCTCGTCGGACGCCGACGCGCGCTCGCGGGCCCGGGGTTCGGACACCGTCTGCCGCCACAGGTTCCGGCAGCCGATCAGCGCCGCCGCGACGAGCAGTCCGTTGCGTACGAAGAGCAGGGCGATGCCCAGCGGATCGCTCGCCACCACGTGCGAGAACCAGATGGGGAACTCCAGGAACGTGACGAACGTGGCCGCGAGCACCAGGCGCGCGGGCAGCGCCATGCGGCTCGCGCGAAACGCCATGCACACGGCGGCGACCCCGACCAGCCACAGGAGGTACTGCGGGCTGATCACCCGGCTCGTCGCCGTGAACAGCAGCACGGCCACGAAGGCCGCGTCCGCGACCGTGCTCGCCGACCAGGCACGCGCGCGCAGCCGCCACACGAGGAGCCAGCAGAAGGCCGCCACGGACAGCCCTTGCGCCACCGTGCTGACCAGCGGGACGTACGGGCCGAGGAACTCCACCGAGCCGTAGTTGAGCTGCACCTCGCCCTGCCAGCCGAGGTGGCGCGCGACGTGGAAGACGAGCGCGCCGAGCGACTCGACCTCGGTGCCGCGGTCGCGCTGGAAGGTCAGGAAGGCCAGCGCGCCGGGCATCGTCACCAGGAAGGCGAGGGTCAGGCCGAGGGCGGTGGCGACCGCCGCGCCCCACGAACTGCGGGTGGCACGCGCGCGTGGCATGCCGATGAGCAGCAGCGCGGGCCACACCTTGAGCAGCGCGCCGAACCCCGCGAGCGCCCCCATCAGGCGGGGGTGCCGCGCCCCGGCGAACAGCGCGGCGACCGCGACGGCCGTGACCATCACGTCGTAGCGGGCGTAGACGGTGGGCCCGAGCAGCGCCACGCCCACGACCCACGTCCAGGCTCCCCGCGGGGACTTGCCGGGCCGCCCGCCCGCGTACAGGAGCAGTCCGCAGACGAGCGCGTCGGCGAGGAGGGCGAGCACGAAGAACGCAGTGGTGTAGCCGAGGAAGGGCAGCAGGGCGGGGGAGAGGACCGCGAGGGCGGCGGCGGGCGGGTACTGCCAGGTGACGTCGTCGAGGGGGAAGGTGCCGGTGCGCAGCACCTCGTACCAGCCCTGGTAGATGACGGAGACGTCGCTGGTCACGTCCGGGCCAGGGGCGGTGAGCACCTTGAGGACGCAGAGCAGCAGCACGGTCCTGGTCAGGACCCAGACGGTCAGGATCCGCGCCACGCGCACCACGCCCCTTTTCGGATACTTCATTGTGGTTCGGTGAGCCATGATGCCGGGCGCGGCCGTGCAGGGGCCATGAGGCGGGGCCGTCCGGGAGGCGAGGCCGTTCCACGCTCTGCCGGGCTTTCGGTACTGTCGGCGACGATGCACAAGACCCTGATCGTCACGAACGACTTCCCGCCCAGGCCCGGTGGCATCCAGGCGTTCCTGCACAACATGGCGCTGCGCCTGGACCCCGAACAGCTCGTCGTCTACGCCTCCACGTGGAAGCGGGGGCGCGAGGGCGCCGACGCGACGGCCGCCTTCGACGCCGAGCAGCCCTTCAAGGTCGTACGCGACCCCACGACGATGCTGCTCCCGACCCCGCGCGTCACGCGGCGCGCGGTCTCGCTCCTGCGGGAACACGACTGCGAGTCGGTGTGGTTCGGGGCCGCGGCGCCGCTGGGGCTCATGGCGCCCGCGCTGCGGAAGGCGGGCGCGCGGCGCCTCGTCGCCACGACGCACGGGCACGAGGCGGGGTGGGCGCAGCTGCCCGCCTCACGCCAACTGCTGCGCCGGATCGGCGAGTCGACGGACACGATCACCTATCTGGGTGAGTACACGCGCTCGCGCATCGCCGCCGCGGTGACGCCCGCGGCGGCCGGGCGGATGGTCCAACTGCCGCCGGGCGTCGACGAGAAGACGTTCCACCCCGGTTCGGGCGGCGACGCCGTGCGGGCCCGTCTCGGCCTGACGGACCGCCCGGTCGTGGTGTGCGTCTCGCGGCTCGTGCCGCGCAAGGGGCAGGACACGCTGATCCTGGCCATGCCGAGGATTCTGGCGCGGGAGCCCGAAGCGGTTCTCCTGATCGTCGGGGGCGGCCCCTACGAGAAGGAGCTGCGGAAGCTGGCCGCCGAGACGGGCGTCTCGGACTCCGTGCGGTTCACCGGGGCGGTGCCCTGGGAGGAACTTCCCGCGCACTACGGCGCGGGCGACGTCTTCGCGATGCCTTGCCGTACCCGGCGGGGCGGCCTTGATGTCGAGGGCCTCGGGATCGTGTACCTGGAGGCTTCGGCGACGGGGCTCCCCGTGGTCGCCGGTGACTCCGGCGGGGCGCCGGACGCGGTGCTGGACGGTGAGACGGGGTGGGTCGTCCGGGGCGGCTCGCCGGAGGCGGCGGCGGATCGGATCGTCACCCTGCTCGGTGACGGGGAGTTGCGCCGGCGCATGGGGGAGCGGGGCCGGGAGTGGGTGGAGGAGAAGTGGCGCTGGGATTTGCTGGCTGAGCGCCTGCGGGAGCTGCTTTAGCGCCTACGGGGCTGCCGCGCGACGAACTGCCGTCATGGGCTGGTCGCGGGGGGGGGCGGCCCCCCCCCCGGGGGGGGGGGGGGGGGGGGGGGGCCCCCCCCCCCCCCCCCCCCCCCCCCCCCACTGCGTAGACGAAGCTCAGCACCTCACCTGCTCAGCTGCTTGAACTTCCGTACCGCCAGCGGCAGGAACAGCAGCGAGATCGCCAGGGGCCACACCACCGCCATCAGCACCGCGTTCTGCTCGACCCAGCTCGCGCCGCCCGCACCGGGGTTGCCGAACAGTTCGCGCGCCGCCGTGCCCGTGGAGGACACCGGGTTCCAGGCGGCGATCGGTGCGAGCCAGTCCGGCATCAGGGACGGCGCGACGAAGACGCTGGAGATCATGGTGAGCGGGAAGGCGACCGCGTAGAGGCCGCCCGCCGCCTCGGGAGTGGGCACCACCAGGCCCAGGAACACCCCGACCCAGATCAGGCTGAACCGCAGCAACAGCAGCAGCCCGAAGGCGGCAAGCGTCTCCGGAAGGCCCTCGCTGGAGCGCCAGCCGATCGCCAGCGCGGTGAGCGCGAGGATCGTCAGCTCGGCGCACGCCACGATCAGGTCGGCCAGGCCGCGCCCGGCAGCCACCGCCGAAGGCGCCATCGGCATCGAGCGGAAGCGGTCGATGACGCCCTTGGTGGAGTCCGTGACGACCGCCATCGCGGTGTTCATGAAGCCGAAGGCCATGGTCATCACGAACATGCCGGGCATCAGGAACTGCTTGTAGTCGCCGTCATCGCCGCCGCCCGGCACCTTCATCGCCTCGCCGAAGACGAAGCCGTACAGGAGCACGGAGATGATCGGGAAGCCCAGCTGCCAGGCGATGTTGACGGGCTGGCGCTGGAACTGGGTGAGGTAGCGGCGGGTGACGTTCCAGGTGTCGGCGAGCGCCCAGTAGAAGCGTCCGTGCGAGGTGTCGGCGGTCAACGCGACCGACAGCTTCTCCGAGTCCCCCGAGATTCCCGAGATTCCCGAGTTCCCCGAGTTCCCCGAGTTCTGCGAGTCCCCCGACTTCTGCGAGTTCTGCGAGTTCAGTACGGCGCTCATGCCGCGGCTCCCGTCCTGGTGTCGATCCCGGATACGTCTGCGGGGGCGGTGACGCCCTCCTCGCACTCCGTCCGATGCCCCGTGAGCCGCAGGAACACGTCGTCCAGGCTCGGCCTGCGCAGTCCGATGTCCTCCACCGCGACCCCCTGGTCCTGAAGGGTGCGGGCCACGTCCGTCAGCGCGCCCACGCGGTCGGTCACCGCCGCCTGGACGCGCCGCTCCAGGTCGACGGCCTCGGGCACGCCCTGCGCGACCCGGGCGACGGCCTTCATGGCCGCCGGCAGATCGGCGGCCTCGCGCACCACGACCTCCAGGTAGCTGCCGCCCACCGTGTTCTTCAGGCCGTCGGGGGTGTCGTCGGCGATGGCGCGCCCCTGGTCGATGACGGTGATCCGGGAAGCCAGCTTGTCGGCCTCCTCCAGATACTGGGTGGTGAGCAGGACGGTCGTGCCCTCCGCGACCAGCTTCCGTACGGTGTCCCAGACTTCGAGGCGCCCGCGCGGGTCGAGCCCGGTGGTCGGCTCGTCCAGGAAGAGGACGGCGGGCGCGAGGATCATCGACGCGGCGAGGTCGAGCCTGCGCCGCATGCCACCGCTGTACTGGCCCGCGCCCTTGCCCGCCGCGTCCACCAGGTCGAACTGCTCCAGGAGTTCCTGGGCGCGCCGCGCGGCCCGCTTGCCGCCCAGGTGGAAGAGGCGGCCGAACATCTCCAGGTTCTGCCGCCCGGTGAGGACCTCGTCGACGGCCGCGTACTGGCCGGTGAGGCCGATGCGGCCGCGGACGACATGGGGCTGACGCACCACGTCGGCGCCCGCGACCTCGGCCCGGCCGCCGTCGAGGCGCACCAGCGTCGAGAGGATGCGTACGGCGGTGGTCTTGCCCGCGCCGTTCGGGCCGAGCAGGCCGTGCACCGTGCCGCGCTCGACGTGCAGGTCGAAGGCGTCCAGGGCCCGCTTCTCCCCGTATCGCTTGTCGAGCCCATCGGCCCGCACCGCGTAATCGTTCTCGCTCACTGCCCCTCCAGATCTTGCTCTGAGTACGCCGTACCCAATAGAGAGTACACCGTACTCAGTTCCTTGGGTACGGTGTACCCAATTAACGGTCCGGCGATTAGGCTGAGCGCCATGACGAGCACGAACGGCGGCGACACCCAGCGCACCGGCAGCGACATCTCCCGCAGCCTGGAACTGCTCTGGGGCGAGGGCGAGCGCCCCACGCGGGGCCCCAAACCCGGACTCACCCTGGACCGGATCATCACCGAGGCCGTGCGCCTGGCGGACACCGAAGGGCTCACGGCGGTCTCGATGCGCCGCCTGTCCACGGAGCTCGGCACCGGCACGATGTCCCTGTACCGGTACGTCCCCGGCAAGGGCGAACTGCTCGACCTGATGCTGGACCGCGTGTACACCCCGTCCGGCGACGCCGAGCCCCCGCCCGGCACCTGGCGCGAGGCCGTCGAGGCGTACGCCCGCGAGACGCTCGTCCTCTACCGCGAACACCCCTGGCTGCTCCAGGTCAACCAGGCCCGCCCGGTGCTCGGCCCCGGCTCGGTCGGCGGGCTCGAACGGACCCTGTCCGGCATCAAGTCGATGGGCCTGACCGACCCCGAGCTGATCGGCGTGATCGTCATGGTCGAGGGGTACGTCACCGGGGTCGCCCGCACCCAGGTGCACGAGATGGAGGCCGTGAAGAAGAGCGGCCTGACGGACGAGGCGTTCTGGGAGGCGCAGTCCCCGACCCTCGAACGGATCATGAAGAGCGGCCGCTACCCCCATCTCGCGGGCCTCTCCTCCGACGCGTTCGGCTCGCAGTTCGACCATTTCGAGTTCGGACTGCAGCGCGTGCTCGACGGCCTGGACGTTCTGGTGGCCGGGCGCGAGGCGGCGGGAAGCAGCGCACGGAAGGCATGACAGAAACCGGGTGGTCAGTGCCTTGATGGAGGCATGACGCCGACTCCTGCGAGCCCCGCGGAACCCGGGGCGAGCGCCGCGCTCGCCCGTTCGGCCTGGAAGCCCAAGCGCATGCGGCGCAAACACCCGTTCCTGCACGGGGTGTTCGTCCCCCTCGCGCACAAGGTGAAGCGGGACAGGACGCTGCACTACGAGGTGCCGGTCCTGGGCGAGTAGCGCCGCCGGACCCGGCTACCAGCGCCGCCGGACCCTGGCTACCAGCGCTGCCGATCCCCGGCTACCAGCGCCCCCGGTCCCCGGCTACCTCCGCCGGAACAGCCGCCTCAGCCCGAAGAAGGCGGCGAGCACGACGGCGATGGTCAGCGCCCCCACCTTGAGGTCGCCGTCGATCCCGGAGCCCCCGCCGTCACCCGCGTCGCCGGAACTCCCGCCGCCGGACCCCGCGTTGTCGCCGCCCGCCCCCTCCGCCTCGACGGGTTCGACCTGGCTCTGCTCGCCCTCGCTGCCGTACATGAGGGTCGTCCCGTCCAGGGTGTACGTCACGGACTCGCCCTGCCGCTGGAGCGGCACGCTCAGCCGCCCCTGGCGCTCGGGCTTCTTCCCCTCGCCCTTCCAGGTGTACGAGACTCCGCCGAGGTAGCCGCGCAGCGCGAGCTGCTTGCCGTCGGGCGAGAAGGCGCCGTCCGTGGTCCAGAGGTCGGTGTCGCCGAGCCGCTTGAAGACGTTGACGCCGGAGGCGGACATCTGCGCGGGCCCTTCGTAGAGGCTGCCGCCCTCCTCCTTCTTGTCGGCGATGTAGATCCGGCCGGTCTTGGGGTGCACCATCAGCGCTTCGGCGTCGCGCGCCCCGTCCGCGTACTTCACCGTGTACTGGGTGGCGCGGACGGTCCGGTCGCCCAGCTTCTTCGGCTCGGGCAGCTTGTAGATCCACACGTGGGACCAGGTGCCGCCGAGGTTGTCGCCGATGTCGCCGACATAGATGTTGCCGTCGGCGCCGACCGAGACGGCCTCGACGTCGCGGGGCTTGCCCACCCCGGTCATGGTGATCGTGGCGACGGTCTCGCCGGTCTTGCCGTCCACGGCGTAGAGCAGCGCGCCGTTCTTGTCCTGGTCGTTGTGCGTCCAGTAGACGCCGGGGTGGGCGCGGGACGCGGCGAGGCCGCTGGACTCGATGATGCGGGGGTCCTTGATGGTGAACCCGTCGTGGCCGTCGTCGGCGGCGGCGGGGCCGGTGGCGCCGGCGAGGACGAGCAGGGCTCCGGCACCGACGACACTCAGGGCACCCATCGAAGAACGCAGTGAACGCATGGGCCAAGCCTGCCACCCCGGCGCCGGAGGGCGGACGTCCGGCGGGTGTTCAGCCTCACATCGCAGGCCGGGTCCTTGATCCGGGATGATGAGCGGATGCTCAGGTTCATGTTCGTCGGTGACTCGATGACGATCGGCAGCGCGGGTGAACACACCTGGCGCTACCGCATGTGGCAGCACCTGCTGGCCTCGCTCGGTGACACGGACTTCGCCGTGGTCGGCCCGCGCACGGCGCTGCACGACAAGGTCTCCGGCGAGCCGGTCTCGTACGCCTACGCCGGCAGCGACCCGGACTTCCCGCGCCACCACTTCGCGGGCTGGGGCGAGGGCTGGCTGCACATGGCGCCGCGGATGGCGGACGCGGTGCGGCAGGACTCCCCCGACGTCCTGCTGATCTCGCTCGGCCTGATCGACCTGGGCTTCTACACGAACGCGGAACAGACCGCGGAGAACGCGCGCCGCTTCGTGGCCGAGGCGCGCTCGGCGAACCCCCACATCCGCCTGGTCCTGCTCCCCGTGATCCCGAACGTCCGGGCCAGGACCGACGCCCCGTTCGCGGCGGAGGTCGCGCGCTTCAACACGCTGCTCGCGAAGGCGGTGGCGGACCTGGACACGGGCGCGTCCCCGCTGATCCTGGCCTCGACGCCGACGTCGTACGACATCGACCTGGACACGTACGACGGGACGCACCCGAACGAGAGCGGCGAGCACAAGCTGGCGGCGGCGTTCGCGGACGCGATGCACCAGGCGTGGGGCCTGGGGGCGCCGTACGAGAGGGCGCCCCTGCCCCTGGGCGAGCTGTCGCCCACCGGCTGAAGTCGGCCACCGGCTGAGGTCGGCCCGGGCCCCATCCCTTCGGCCCTTCTCGCTAGACCGAAGGCGCCTTCTCGCTAGACCGATGCCGCCTTCTCGCTAGACCGATGGCGGATGTCCGTCCGTGGGTGGCTTCCTAGCGTTCAGGCATGACGGTTGAGAGCACTGACGAGGCCATACCCAGGACCACGAAGACCGCGCCCCGCCGCGCGGGCGTGCTCCCCGGCGAGCGGGCCCTCGCGCCCGATCTCGCGCGTGGGCTCATGCTGTTGTTCATCGTGCTGTCCAACACCGCGTTCCATCTGACGGCGGCCCGGCGCGGGGCATCGGGGTGGCAGCCCGTGGACGGCGGGTGGGTCGACCATGCCGTGCAGTTCGCCATGATCACCACGCTCGACCTGCGCATCTACCCGCTCTTCGCGTTCCTCTTCGGGTACGGGATGATGCAGCTGTTCCTGCGGCAGACGGCCGCGGGGACCCCGGAGCGCGACGCCGTGCGGCTGCTGCGCCGGCGCAGTCTCTGCCTGCTCGTCATCGGGCTGCTGCACTCCACCCTCCTGATGGCCGGGGACATCGTCGGCTACTACGGACTCATCAGCCTCGTCCTCGGCTGGCTCTTCCTGCGGCGCGGCGACCGCGCGCTGAAGTGGTGGATCTGGATCGCCACCGCCCAGTTCGTGCTGCTCGCCGCCGAGCCCGTCGTATCGGCCGCGCTGGCGGGCGAGTTGGGCTCGATGGGCGAAGTGGGCGCGGCACCGGGGGCGGAGGCGTACGCCGCGGGCGAGGGGAGCTGGCCGGCGGCGGCGGGGACCCGCTTCATGACCGGCCTGTTCGTCACCTACGCGGCGGCCCCGCTGTCGCTGGTGGGCGGCGCGTACGTCGTCTTCCTGCTCGGCTTCTGGGCGGCGCGCAAGGGCGTGCTGGAAGAGCCGGGGCGCCACCTGCCCCTGCTGCGGTGGACCGCCGTGATCGGCATCGCGGTGGGATGGCTGGGCGCGCTGCCCGCCGCGCTGGCCCACGTCGGCGCGATCACCGTCCCGGACGACGCGCAGAGCGAGAGCGGGGTGCTGACCCTGCTGCGGGACGCCACGGGGAACGCGGCCGGTCTCGGGTACGTGGCGGCCGTGGCGCTGTTCGTCCACTGGTGGACGCGGCGCCCAGGCCGCCGGGGAGCCACGGCCGTGACCGCCGTCTCCGCCGTCGGCAAGCGCTCCCTCTCCAGCTACCTCGCCCACTCCCTGATCTTCGCCCCGATCCTCGCCGCCTGGGGCCTCGGCCTCGGCGAGCATCTGACGAGCGCGACCATGGCGCTCTTCGCGCTGGGGGTGTGGCTGGTGACGGTCGCCGGGGCGTACGCGATGGAGCGGGCCGGGCGGCGGGGGCCGGTGGAGGTGGTGCTGCGCCGGGTCATGTACCGGAGGTGAGGGTGGCGCGACCGTCACCACGGCCCGAACTCGCTTCTGTGGGCCGCGTCTTGGCGGGCCACGTCGATGCCACGTCGTCGAGGAAGATGCCGCAGGCCAGCAGCGCGGCACTTCCCCGCGGGCGCAGATCCCCGCCGCGCAGCCCGGCGTCGAACGACACGAGCGCGGCGGCGCCTTCGGGGGTCGTGGTGCCGCCCGCGTCGAGGATCTCGCGGGCGCCTGCCTGGACCGCCCGGAGGCCGCGTGGTCCCGCCGCGTACAGGATTCCGGTGTCCTGAAGCGTGCTCATGGTGGAGAGCAGGACATCGGGCCGCCCCGTACCCGCCCGCAGCGCCGCCAACGCCCGCCGCACGTGCGGGAATCCGGCCCGCGCCTCACCCCGCGCCCCCGCCGCCCCGTACCGCGCGGAGACCGTCGAACCCGGCGAGGGAAGGCGCGGCGCCGAGCGGTCCCGCAGGGCGGCCAGGGCCTTGGCCGTGTCCGTCAACTCACCTATGGATGCACCGAGTATGGGTGCACCGTGTATGGACGCACCGTGTATGGACGCACCGTGTTGGAGCGGCGACCCGGGCTGCGGGGACGCCCCGGCCTTGAGTGCCGTCGCGGCCACCAGCAGGCCCATGGACCAGATGCAGCCCCGGTGCGTGTTCACCCCTCCCGTGGCCCGCAGCATCGACCGCTCCGTCGCGCGGCCGATGAAGCCGAGCTCCTCGCGCAACGCCCGCGTGGGCCCCGCGTTCCTGCGGGCGGCGGCCGCCATCGCGGCGAAACCGGGCTTCAGCGCCCGCGCCGCCCACCGCACCGCGGTGACGTCCTCCCGGACCGCTCCGGCCCTCGGCGCCAACTCGGCTTCGGCGACGAGCGCCCGGACGGCCGCACTCGCCAGCCGTTCGTCGTCGTACGCTCCGACAAGACCCACGACTTCACGCCCCCCACTGCTCCGACGGAGCGCCGCTGGGAGCGCCACTGGGCGGAGCCCCGGTGGGTGCGGCCGCGGACCCGGAGTCCGTGCCCGATGAGCTGCCGCAGCCGGCCGGCGCGAGCCCGGCCGTCCCGGCGGCGGCGCCGCCGAGCGCCAGGACCTTGCGCCTGTTGAGATCGCTTTCCGTTGCCATGGGCCCGACGCTAGGCCTGCTTCCGGTGCGTTCCCTCAGGACTCGCTGTGAACGGCCTGTGCGTCAGCCCCGCCCCCCGGGGCCCCTCAGGTGGCGCGCGTCAGCCGGTTCGCCAGCGTCGACATCGTGTACGTACCGATGCCCATGACGACCTCCAGGGCATTGCGCTCGGTGTGGCCCGCCGCGAGGAACCGCTTCAGCTCCTCGTCCCCGACGCCACCGGCGGTCGCGAGGACCTCCAGCGTGAACTGCCGTACCGCCTCCAGGCGTTCGTCGGCCAGCGCCCGGCCATCGCGCAGCGCGGCGATCACCTCCGTGCCCGCGCCCAGTTTCCGCAGCTTGGCGGTGTGCATGGTCACGCAGATGTGGCAGTCGTTGCGTACGGCCACGGTCATGATGACGACTTCACGGGCCACGGGCTCCAGCGTCGTGCGCTCGAAGGAGGCGCTCAACTCCAGGAAGCCGTTGAGCAGTTCGGGCGACTCGGCGAGCCGCGCCACCGCGCTCGGCGTCTTCCCGAAGGCGGCGGCGGTGCGCTCCATCGCGGCGCGGGAATCGGCGGGTGCGGTTTCCACGGTGTGCTCGGCGAACAAGAGGTACCCCCTACGATGGACAACATGGTTGACGATAAGAAGGTAAACCAGGTTGTCGATACCCGCAAGGGCCAGGCGCGCAGTGAACCGTCCGGGGAGGAGGAGAGCGACGGGCGCGGCTTCGAGCTGCCGCTGCTCCTCTTCGCCGGTTTCCGCACGCTGATCGACCGGCTGCACGCCGAGCTGTCCCGCCAGGGCCACCCCGACGCGCGCCCGGCCCACGGCTTCGCGATGCAGGCGATCGGCGTGCGGGGCGCGAGCGCCAGCGACGTGGGCCGCCGTCTCGGCGTCTCCAAGCAGGCCGCGGGCAAGACGATCGACCGCCTCATCGCCCTCGGCTACGCGGAACGCACCGACGACCCGGCCGACGCCCGCCGCAAGCTGGTCCGCCTCACCCCGCACGGCATCGACGCGCTGCGCCGCTCGGCGGCGATCTTCGAGGAGCTGCACGCGGAGTGGGCGAAGCAGCTGGGAGGGCGGCGGCTGCGCGCGATGGAGGACGACCTGCGCTCGGTCGTGCCGCCGGACGCGTTCCGCCTGGACGCGGCGGGCTGGCTCGGCGGCCCGTGACCTCGCCCGCTCGCCGCCCCCTTGCCGCCCGCCTCGCCGCCCCTCCCCTCGCCGCCCTCTTGCATAGAGCGCACTCCAAGTCGTTGGCTGAGTACCCATGAAGTACACGCAGCTGGGACGCACAGGACTCAAGGTCAGCCGACTCGCGCTCGGAACCATGAACTTCGGGCCGCTGACCAACGAGCCGGACAGTCACACGATCATGGACGCCGCGCTCGACGCGGGCATCAACTACTTCGACACGGCCAATGTCTACGGGTGGGACGAGAACAAGGGCCGCACCGAGGAGATCATCGGCACCTGGTTCACGCAGGGCGGCGAGCGGCGCGACAAGGTCGTGCTCGCCACCAAGATGTACGGGAACATGGCCCTCGACGGGAAGCCGGCCTGGCCCAACCACGATCTGCTCTCGGCGGTCAACATCCGCCGCTCCGTGGAGGCTTCGCTCAAGCGGCTGCAGACCGACTACATAGACATCTACCAGTTCCACCACATCGACCGCCGCACTCCCTTCGAGGAGATCTGGCAGGCCATCGACACCCTCATCACCCAGGGCAAAATCCTCTACGCGGGTTCATCGAACTTCCCCGGATACAAGATCGCCCAGGCGAACGAGATCGCCTCGCGGCGCGGCAGCTACGGCCTCGTCAGCGAGCAGTGCCTCTACAACCTCGCCGAACGCAGCGCCGAGATGGAGGTGATCCCGGCCGCCCAGGACTACGGCCTGGGCGTCATCCCGTGGTCGCCGCTGCACAGCGGCCTGCTCGGCGGCGTGCTCAAGAAGGAGGGCGAGGGCTCGCGGCGCACCAGCGGGCGGGCCGCGTCGGAGCTCGCGAAGCCGGAGGTCCGCGCGCAGGTCCAGGCGTACGAGGACCTGCTCGACAAGCACGGGCTCGCGCCGGGTGAGGTGGCGCTCGCCTGGCTGCTCACCCGTCCCGGCGTGACCGGGCCGATCGTCGGGCCGCGCACGGCGGAGCAGCTCACCAGCGCTCTGCGCGCGGTCGAGCTCGAGCTGTCGGACGAGCTGCTCGACGCCCTGGACGAGATCTTCCCGGGGCCGGGGCCCTCGCCGGAGTCCTTCGCCTGGTAGCAGGTGCCGTCAGGCCGCGGTCATCGCCTCACTGAGCCTTGCCGAGTCTCACTGGCCGACCGCGGCCGCCACCGCTACGACGACGAACATCAGCACGAGCACACCGGCCATGATCCGGTTCCTGGTTTTCGGGTCCACGTAGTCGAGGTTAACCGGCTCCGCCCAGTGGCCATCGACCGACCACCTCATAGCGGGGCCGCTCCCCCGCTACGCCGCTCTTGGGCAGATTGCTTCGTACGAGGGTCAGCTCGCCCACGGTCCACTCCCCGCCCCCGAAGTCCGCGAGGCCCTCGACGTACGGCCGCAGGGGCGGCTCCCCCTGGCCGCGGGCCAGCGTCAGGTGCGGGCGGTAGTGGCGGTGCTCCTCCATGGTGATGCCGGACTTGCGGGCCGCGGCGTCCGCCCGCCGGGCGAGGAGGCGCAGGGTGTCCAGGTCCCCCTTGGCGCCGGCCCAGAGCGCGCGCTCGCCGAAGTGGCCTCCCCCGTGCAGGGCCAGCCGGAAAGGGGCCGTGCGGTGCGCCGCTCGGGACAGCCGCTCGGACAGCTCCGGGACGGTGTCGTCCTCGACCTCGGCCATGAAGGCGAGCGTGAAGTGCCAGCTCTCGCGGAGCGTCCAGCGGAGGGCTTCGGCACCCGGCAGGGTCTTCAACCTCTCCACCGCGTGGGCCAGTTCGTCCGCCGCCGCGGGGGGCGGCAGCACGGCCGCGAAGAGTCTCATGGGGGTGAGTCTCGCCTCCGGCGGTTCTTTTCCCCAACCCCGCCCCTTCCCGGCCGATACATGTGCGGCTCCGCCGCGGGCCGCTCTGGCGCGGGGGCCTTGGTGGCCGTCATCACCGGCTCCGCCGAGTTCGTCCTCAAGGGCCGGACGGGCTGAAACTCCCGCCCACGCCACCGGAAGTGGGATAGGAAGATCGCATGGACCACATAACCATCCGCCCCGCAGGCCCCGACGACACCGCCACCGTCCTCGCCCTCTTCGACGGCGCCGTCGCCTGGCTCGTCTCGCAGGGCCGCACCGGGCAGTGGGGCGACAAGCCCTGGTCGGCCAATCCGAAGACCATCGCCCTGGTCGAGAAGTATCTGACCACCGGCTCCGCCTGGATCGCGGAGATCGGCGGGGAGGCGGTCGGCACGGTCACGCTGACCGACGGGCCGGGGGACTACATCGCTGCGGTGGACGAACCGGAGCAGTACGTCCACCTGCTGGCCTCCCGGCACGGCTCGGGCGCGGGCGCCGCCCTCCTCGCGCACGCGGCGCAAGAAACCCGGAGACAGGGAGTCTCCCTGCTCCGGGTCGACTGCTACGCGGGCGACGACGGCAAGCTCGTCGCGTTCTACGAACGCAACGGCTTCACGCGCACCGATGCCTTCCTCGCCCAGGACGGCACCTGGCCGGGCCAGGTCCTGGCCCGGCGCGTCTAGTCACGACAGCGGCCTACGCCGCCGTCGCCAGCTGCTCGCGCGGCACGAACTGCACGTGCTGCTGCCCGCGCCGCAGATCCACCTTCAGCCGCAGATTCGCGGCGCGGGCCAGCATCAGGCCGACGCCGACCGCGGCCACGGCGCAGATGAGGCCACCCGCGGCCATGCTGAGGCGCACGCCGTACGCGTCGGCGAGCCAGCCGAAGAGCGGGCCGCCCAGCGGCGTGCCGCCGGTGAAGACCATCATGAACAGCGACATGACCCGGCCCCGCATCTCGGGGTCCGTGGCCATCTGGACCGAGGAGTTGGCGGTGACGTTCACCGTCAGGCCCAGGATGCCGATCGGGACGATCAGGGCGACGAACATCCACAGCTCGGGCGCGAACGCGGCCACGATCTGCAGCACGCCGAAGGCGATCGCGGCCCCGGCGAGCAGCCGCAGGCGTGAGGTGCCGCGCCGGGCCGCGAGCAGCGCGCCCGCCAGGGAGCCGATCGCCATCAGGGTGTTGAAGAGCCCGTACATCCCCACGCCGCCGTGGAAGATGTCATCCGCGAACGCGCTCAGCCAGATCGGGAAGTTGAACCCGAAGGTGCCGATGAAGCCGACGAGGACGATCGGCCAGATCAGCTCGGGGTGCTTGGAGACGTAGTTCAGGCCTTCCTTCAGCTGCCCCTTGCCGCGCGGCTTGCGCGGGGTGTGGTGCAGCTCGCTCGTACGCATCAGCATCAGGCCGGTGAGCGGCGCGAGGAAGGACAGGCCGTTGGCGAGGAACGCCCAGCCGGGGCCGACGGCCGCGGTGAGACCACTGGCCACGGCCGGGCCGATGAGGCGCGCGGACTGGAAGTTCGCCGAGTTCAGCGAGACGGCGTTGCGGACCTGGTCGGGTCCGACCATCTCGGAGACGAAGGACTGCCGGGTCGGGTTGTCGACGACCGTGACGAGGCCGGTGAAGAAGGCCGCGAGGTAGACGTGCCAGACCTGGACGTTGCCGCTCAGGGTGAGGGTGGCGAGGAACAGGCCGCTGATGCTCATCGCGCCCTGGGTGCAGAAGAGCAGCTTGCGCTTGGCGAAGCGGTCGGCGATGACGCCGCCGTACAGGCCGAACAGGAGCATCGGCAGGAACTGCATCGCGGTGGTGATGCCGACCGCGGCCGAGGAGCCGGTGAGGCTCAGGACCAGCCAGTCCTGGGTGATGCGCGCCATCCAGGTGCCGGTGTTGGAGACAACGGCGCCGGAGGCGAAGAGCCGGTAGTTGCGGATCTTCAGCGAGCTGAACATCGACGACTTGGCGGCAGGGGTTTTGTCGAGGGCGGTTGGTGCGGGGGCGGAGTCTGCTCCGGATCCCGTACTCAAAGGCGGTTCGCCTCCTTGGCGTCGTGCGGTCGTACGGCACACGGCGGGTGGCCCGCCGGGTGCGCTACTTACAGGTGCGCGAGCTTCTCCAGGACGGGAGCGGCGGCGCGCAGCCGCGCCCACTCGTCCTCGTCGAGGTGCTCGGCCAGACCGGCCAGCCAGGCGTTCCGCTTGCGGCGGCTCTCCTCGAGCATGGCCTCGGCCGTCTCCGTCTGGGTCACCACCTTCTGGCGGCGGTCCTCGGGATGCGGCTCGAGCCGGACGAGACCCTTGGCTTCGAGCAGCGCGACGATGCGGGTCATCGACGGCGGCTGCACGTGTTCCTTGCGGGCCAGCTCACCGGGGGTGGCGTGGCCGCAGCGGGCGAGGGTGCCGAGCACCGACATCTCGGTGGGGCTCAGCGACTCGTCGACCCGCTGGTGCTTGAGTCGACGGGACAGGCGCATCACGGCGGAGCGCAGGGAGTTCACGGCGGCGGCGTCGTCACCATGGGAGAGGTCCGGCATGTTCGTTAGAGTAACTCATTACTCTAGCTAAAGACCACTCGATTCCCTCTTCCCACGCCACGGAACCTTTTCGTCACCCATATGAGTGAGGCGGCTTCGGAAAGTGAGACACGGCGCGTGGGACGGCGGCGACCCTGTCACGCATGGGATCGACAGTGCTCAGCCTGCGAATAGACGGTGAGCTGCTCGACCGGCTCAAGCAGCACGCCGCCAAGAGGGGAATGAGCGTCCAGGACTATGTGGTCGGGACGCTCATCAGAAACGACTTCGACGAACGCTTCCAGAGCGCCGTCGAGGAGACGGAAAAGTTCTACGGGGCGGCCTGAAGGCCGCCCCGCATGTACTGACACCAGTCCTGCCGCCTACGTCAGGCCCAGCGCCGGCATCAGGTAGTAGAAGCCGAAGACGGCCGCCACGACGTACATCGCGACCGGCACCTCGCGGCCGCGGCCCGAGGCGAGGCGCAGCACGGTGAAGCTGATGAAGCCGATGCCGATGCCGTTCGTGATCGAGTACGTGAACGGCATCATCAGCATCGTCAGGAACGCCGGGATCGCGATGGTGAAGTCGGCCCAGTCGATCTGGGTGATCGACCCGGACAGGATCAGGAAGCCCACCGCGAGCAGCGCGGGCGTGGCCGCCTGGGACGGGACCATCGTCGCGATGGGCGTGAGGAACAGCGCCACGGCGAAGAGACCGCCGGTGACGATGTTGGCGAAGCCCGTACGCGCGCCTTCGCCGACGCCCGCCGTGGACTCCACGAAGCAGGTGGTGGCCGACGAGGACGAGGCGCCGCCCGCCGCGACCGCGATGCCGTCGACGAACAGGACCTTGTTCATGCCCGGCATGTTGCCGCTCGCGTCGGTCAGCTTGGCCTCGTCGCCGATGCCCATGATCGTGCCCATGGCGTCGAAGAAGCAGGACAGCAGCACGGTGAAGACGAAGAGGATGCCGGTGAGCAGGCCGACCTTGTCGAAACCGCCGAACAGGCTGACCTGACCGACGAGGCCGAAGTCCGGCGTCGCGACGGGGTTGCCGGGCCACTCGGGCGTCGTCAGACCCCAGGACGGCACGGTCGCGACCGCGTTGATGATCATCGCGACGATCGTCATGACGACGATGCTGATCAGGATCGCGCCGGGCACCTTGCGCACGAGCAGGCAGAGCGTGAGCAGCGCGCCGAGCACGAAGACGAGGACCGGCCAGCCGTTGAGGTGCCCGTCGCCGCCCAGCTGGAGCGGGACCGTGGTGTGCGCGGCGTCCGGGATGCGCGAGACGAAGCCGGCGTCCACGAGGCCGATCAGCATGATGAAGAGGCCGATGCCGATCGCGATGCCCTTGCGCAGGCCGAGCGGCACGGCGTTCATCACGCGCTCCCGCAGGCCGGTGGCCACGAGCAGCATCACGACGAAGCCCGCGAGGACGACCATGCCCATCGCGTCGGGCCACGACATGCGCGGCGCGAGCTGGAGGGCGACCACGGTGTTCACGCCGAGTCCGGCGGCGAGCGCGATCGGGACGTTGCCGATGACGCCCATGAGCAGCGTGGTGAAGGCGGCGACCAGGGCGGTCGCGGTCACCAGCTGGCCGTTGTCGAGCTGGTTGCCGTACATGTCCTTCGCGCTGCCCAGGATGATCGGGTTCAGCACGATGATGTAGGCCATCGCGAAGAAGGTGGCGAAGCCGCCGCGGACCTCACGAGCGAGGGTCGAGCCCCGCTCGCTGATCTTGAAGAAGCCGTCGATGCCGCCCTGCGGGGGCGTCGGCGGCTTGGCGTCGACCGGGGCTGTGGCCGAGGAAGGCATGCGGGACCTCGTGGACTCAGGGAAACGCAGAGAAAGGGGGAAGATCGTTAAGTGGTGGGCCAGTGATCGATTTGTTTGTTCTTACGAAAACAACCAGCCATTAACGAGCGGTTTCAGTATGAATACATGAAGGAGAATTCGCTATCTCCGCGCGTAGACCCTTGTGGCGTCAGGGCCCAGCGACCCCCGCGGGGCCCCGCCCCGGCTGCTCGTAAACTGTGCGCATGGAGAAGTGGACACCCAAGCACGACGCGCCGGAGCCCCTGGAGGGCCCCGTCGTCGCCACCATCACGGGCGGCACGATCCTCTGGTTCGTCCTCTTCCTGGTGCAGCTGCCGTTCTACGGCTGGTTCGACGACCGCGACGCCACCTGGTGGGTGTGGACCTGCCTGGCCGGCGCGGGCCTCGGCCTGATCGGCATCTGGTACGTGCGGGGCCGCGACGCCGCGCTCAAGCGGGAAGCGGAGCGCAAGGCGGCCGCCTCCGCCGAGTGAGGCCCGGCCCGCCCCGCGGTAGTCCCTCCCTCGGGGTAGCGCCCGTACAACCACGGGAGTGTCCGTGTCCTACCGTGGTCGGATCTTTGGGCCACTCAAGGGGTGAAGGCCCCGCACCGCCCGTACCGTCGATGCCATGACGCATATCGACGCGGGCGCCGAGCTCGACCCGGTCCACCCGGTGGCGCCGCCGACCGGACGCGCGACGGGTCTGACCGCCGCCGAGGTGGCCGAGCGGGTCGCACGCGGCGAGGTCAACGACGTACCCATCCGCAGTTCGCGCTCGACCACCGAGATCGTCCGGGCGAACGTCTTCACGCGGTTCAACGCGATCATCGGCGTGCTCTGGGTGATCATGCTCTTCGTCGCGCCGATCCAGGACAGCCTCTTCGGCTTCGTGATCATCGCCAACACGGGCATCGGCATCATCCAGGAGCTGCGCGCCAAGAAGACGCTGGACGGACTCGCGGTCATCGGCGAGGCCAAACCGACCGTGCGGCGCGACGGCAGCGCGGCCGAGATCTCCACCTCCGAGATCGTCCTCGGCGACCTGGTGGAGCTGGGCCCCGGCGACAAGATCGTCGTGGACGGCGAGGCGGTCGAGACCGACAGCCTGGAGGTCGACGAGTCGCTCCTGACCGGTGAGGCCGACCCGGTCATCAAGAAGCCCGGCGACAGGATGATGTCGGGCTCCTTCGTGGTTGCGGGCGGCGGCGCGTTCACCGCCACGAAGGTCGGCCGCGAGGCGTACGCGGCGCAGCTCGCCGAGGAGGCGAGCCGCTTCACGCTCGTCCACTCCGAGCTGCGCACCGGCATCTCCACGATCCTCAAGTACGTGACGTGGCTGATGGTCCCGACCTCGATCGGCCTCATCATCAGCCAGCTCGTCGTCAAGGACGACAACTTCAAGGAGTCCATCGCCTACACCGTGGGCGGCATCGTCCCGATGATCCCCGAGGGTCTCGTCCTCCTGACCTCGGTCGCCTTCGCGATCGGCGTGATCCGCCTGGGCCGCCAGCAGTGCCTCGTCCAGGAGCTCCCCGCGATCGAGGGCCTGGCCCGCGTCGACACGGTCTGCCTGGACAAGACCGGCACCCTCACCGAGGGCGGCATGGACGTCACCGAGCTGCGTCCGCTGAACGGCTCCGACAAGACGTACGTACGCAAGGTCCTCGGCGCCCTCGGCGAGTCCGACCCGCGGCCGAACGCGTCGCTCCAGGCGATCATCGACTCCTACCCCGACAGCGAGGAGTGGCGCTGCACGGAGTCGCTGCCCTTCTCCTCGGCCCGCAAGTACAGCGGCGCCTCCTTCAGCGAGGGCGACGGCAACAACTCGACGTGGCTGCTGGGCGCCCCCGATGTGCTGCTGCCCGACGGCGACCCGTCCCTGGCCGAGATCGAGGACCTCAACCAGCAGGGCCTGCGCGTGCTGCTCCTGGCCCGCGCCGCCGGTGAACTGGACGCCCCGGACGTCGCGTCGGGGGCCCGCGCCACCGCCCTGGTCGTCCTGGAGCAGCGGCTGCGCCCGGACGCCGCCGACACCCTGCGGTACTTCGAGGAGCAGGACGTCAGCGCCAAGGTCATCTCCGGCGACAACGCGGTCTCGGTGAGCGCGGTCGCCGGAAAGCTGGGTCTTCCGGGCGCGGAGAACACCGTGGACGCCCGCAGGCTGCCCCCGGAACAGGGCGAGATGGCCGAGGCCCTGGACGCCAACTCCGTCTTCGGCCGGGTCACCCCGCAGCAGAAGCGCGACATGGTGGGCGCCCTCCAGTCACGCGGCCACACGGTCGCGATGACGGGCGACGGCGTGAACGACGTACTGGCCCTGAAGGACGCCGACATCGGCGTCTCGATGGGCTCGGGCTCGGAGGCGACGCGGGCCGTGGCCCAGATCGTGCTCCTGAACAACAGCTTCGCGACGCTGCCCTCGGTGGTCGCCGAGGGCCGCCGGGTCATCGGCAACATCACGCGGGTGGCGACGCTGTTCCTGGTGAAGACCGTCTACTCGGTCGTCATTGCGCTGCTGGTGGTCTGCTCGCAGGTCGAGTACTTGTTCCTGCCACGCCACCTGACACTGCTCTCGACCCTGACGATCGGCGTCCCGGCCTTCTTCCTCGCCCTCGCGCCCAACAAGGAGCGGGCCAAGCCCCACTTCGTACGAAGGGTCATGCGGTACGCGATCCCGGGCGGCGTCGTCGCGGGCGTCGCCACCTTCTGTACGTACCTCCTGGCGCGCCACCACTACGCGGGGGCGGGCGCACGGGAAGCCGAGACCAGCGCGGCCACGCTGGCGCTGTTCCTGATCGCCATGTGGGTCCTCGCGATCATCGCCCGCCCCTACACGTGGTGGCGGCTCGGCCTGATCGGCGCGATGGGTCTCGGCTTCCTGCTGGTGCTGACCGTGCCGTGGCTCCAGGACTTCTTCCAGCTGAAGCTGGTCGGCACGACGATGCCGTGGGCGGCGGTCGCGATCGCGGCGGTGGCCTCACTGATCATCGAGGTCATCTTCCGCTGGGTCGGCCGCCGCTTTCCGGCCTAGTCGCTACTAGTTGACGTCCACGAAGTCGGCGGTCGAGGTGACCGCGGGGGTCGTGGACGTACCCGCGAAGACGTAACGGTAGTAGCCGTCCGCGGAGGCCGTCACGGTCGTCTTCAGGTTGCCCTTGGTGTCGGACGTGACCGTCTTCAGGGTGGAGTAGGAGGTCGCACCCTTCTTCTTGTACTGGAGCTTCACGGACTGCTTGGTGTAGCCCGCGTACTTCGAGGTGTCCCAGTTGGCGCGGGTGAGGGCGCCGGTGACCGTGAGGGTCTTGCCCTTCTTGATGGGCTCCGGGGAGGCGTTGGTGGTGAGGCGGGCGTTGCGCTGGATGTTGGCGTCGGACTTGTACGTCTCGCCCTCGGCCGAGTCGCCGTCGTTCGCGCCCGCGGCCGCGTAGACCTTCCAGCCCGAGCCGGCCAGGTTGTTGTAGAGGTCGATCGTCGGGTCGGCGACGACCGTGACGGAGCAGGTCGACGTGGTGGCGTTGACGACCTTGCACGTGCCGTCGAAGTCGTCCGGGGTCAGGACGCCGTCGGCCGTGTCTATGCTGCCGCCGTGGTACAGGAACGCGCTGCCGCCCGCGATGCCCTCGGGGTCGGTGGCGGTGACGGCGACGGTGAACTTCACCTTGTTGGTGGTGCCGACGACGACGTTCTTGCCGCCGTTGACGGAGACCTTCGTGATCTTGGTGTCGCCGACGTTCGCACCCTGCGCGGCGAGGCGCGGGGCGGACGTCGGGCCGTCGGCGGCCTGGGCGGCCGGAACGACGAGTGCGGAAAGGGCCAGGGTGCCGGTCAGTGCGGCCACGGTGGCACGAATGCGCATGTGTTTCCCCAAGTGGGAAGGGGGCTCCACGGTGCGCTGGCTGCTGTCACGCGGAGCCCAGTGATCTAGGAGTCTGTTGACTCGGAAGATCAGACTCGCGACATGGGCCACTGGTTGTACGGGAAGTGAAGATTTAGTGACCGAGAAAGTTGACCGCTAAAGGGAGCGCGGGCTTCCGGCGGGATGCGCCGGAAGCCGGTCACGGGAAGCCGGTCACCGGAAGCCCGTCACAGGAGCGGCCCTCAGTCGAACCAGCGGTCCCGCTCCAGCTCGTCGGTGCGGGAGGGGTCCTCCAGCAGGGCGGCGACCTCGAAGCGGCGCGGCCACTGGCCCGCCGCCCAGGCGAGACCGGCGGCGACGCCCTCCAGCGTGGCGGCGTGGATGGTGCCGTCCGGCGTCCGGCGCCAGTCCAGCTCCACTCCCCCGGCGACCAGTTCCTCGTGCTCGACGTACGTCTCCGGGGTGGCCGGACCGAGCAGCGTACGGACCGGCTCCGGCACCGGATGCTCTTCGCCCTCCCCCGCGGGCTCCACGGCCGCCGTCTCGCTCAGCCTGCGCACCTGGAACAGCTCGGCCAGATCGCCCGCCTTGCGCGGCTGCACGGGCAGCAGCGCCACGCCCCCGGTCAGCGGCAGCAGGTCAGGGGCGTCGGCGACGACCGCGTCCGCCACGTCGACCACCACGACCTCGCCGTCCACGACGGCCCGCACCTCGTCCGGCAGCGTCACCTGCTCCGGGTCCAGATCGGCCAGGGCGCCGTACAGCGCGTGCAGTTGGGCCGCCGAAACGGTCCTCTCCGGGTCCGCGAGCCGGTCGAGCAGCTCGGCGGCGCCGCCGGGCTCCTCCAGGAGGGCGGCGACCGACGTGCGGACGCCGAGCGCGCGCAGCACCTGCTCGTCGTCGAACCCGGAGGCGTCGGCAGCGTCGTAGAGCCCTTCGAGCAGCGGGTCGCCGCCCGAGGCGCGCAGACCGGCGGGCCGCCGGCCGCCGAGCACCGGATTCCCGCGCAGCCACCACGCGGTGTACGACCGGACGGTCTCCGTCGTGCCGTCCGGGAGCAGAATCCGCAGCGGCTGCGTCAGCGCGTCCCGCAGCGGCGGGCGCGAGAGCATCGCCAGGGCCTGCGGCCAGCAGTCGTCGTCGACCAGGTCCAGATCCCGTACGGCGATGATCTCGGTCGCGACGGGCGGCACCGGAGTGTCGGGCAGCCGGTCGAGGACGTCCTCGCACCACACGTCGACCGCGTCGAGCAGACCGGGGTCGTCGGGCTCGGCGAAGTCGCTCTCGCGCGGCTCCATCTCGTCGGGGTCGAGTACGACGTCCGTGGCGCGGACCAGCGCGAAGTTGACGAGGACACCGCACCCGGCGAGGGGCTGCTCGCCCCAGCGCTCGGCGAGCTCGGCGTCCACGGTGGCGAGTTCGTCCTCGCGCATGATCTGGGCGAAGGGGCTGCCGGGAAAGACCAGTTCACCGGCGGGAGCGAGTTCGCCGTCCTCGTCGTCGGGCAGGGCGAGCGCGCCGAGCCAGGGCTCGTCGCCGGGCGAGAGGTTCGCGTCGCGGACGAGCGAGAGCACGATGTCCGCGAGCTCCTCGGCGTCCACGGCGTCCTCGTCCCACGTGTCGTCGTCGAGCGACGCGGCGACGGCGGCGCGGACCTGCGGGGTCGTCAGGACGGCGCGGGGCGTGGCGGGCAGGGCGCCGAGCTTCTCCAGGAGGGGATGCACGGCGTCGGGGTGCGCGACCTTCAGGCCGAGCCGGACGAGGGCCGCGGGGTCGCTGTCGTCGCCGATGACGGGAAGGAGGACCTGGCGGGGCCCGATGGTGGTGCGTCCGTCGGCCAGCGGCACGGGCAGCCCGGTCAGCCGGTCGGGATCGACTCCGGCGAGGGCGTCGTACAGCCGCCGCCACCAGTCCGGCTCCCGCTCGAGACCCGTGAGGCGGTCGATGGCCTCGGTCAGCGGTACGCGGGCGACACCGAGGGTGCGCAGCTCGGCACGGCGCTCAAGTCCCGCGGGCAGCAGGCTCGGCAGGACGTCGGCGAGCACGCGTACGGTCTCGGCGCCCGCGCCCTCCACGACCTCCGCGTCACGGGGCCGCAGCGCGACGGGAACCTGCCACTCGGGTACGTCGGGGTCGTCCTGGGGAACGGCCTCCACCGCGGGCGGCAGGAAGGCGGTGCGCGGCAGCCGGTCGAGGATGGCCTGGCGCAGGGCGCCGTCGAGCTCGCTCTTGCCGAGCGGGCCGGGGACGAGGCCGATGATGCCTTCGCCGACGGGCCGCCAGTCGGCGAGGAGTTCGGCGTACGCGTCGGCCGCGCGCTGCACGAGGAAGTCGGTGAGGGGCCCGGGGGCCGCGTGCCGCCGGGTGGTGTCCAGCGGGAACGAGGCGATCAGCAGGGCGGGCACGCCGAGCGGCTCGTCGCTGGGGGTCGGCGCGTGCAGGACGGGGGCGCTGCGGGGGGCTTGCGGGGCGCCTTCGCGGTCGGTGGGTACGGCCCAGGTGACGGACCAGTGGGGCCTCAGCCGCTCCTCGACGGGCCGGTCGGCGAGGAGGCCGGGCTCCAGGGGGCCCTGGTGGCTGACGGTGCGCCAGCGGGTGTTGCCGTCACGGGTGTCGGAGACGTCGACGTAGCCGGGCTCGGCGGTGCGACGGAGGGTACGGACGGGGGAATCCCCGACCTGGACGACAACTTCCTCAAGCCCCGGAAGGGCAAGAAGAAGAGCGTCGTCGATCCCGTCCAGGAGCCGTACGACAAGGTCCTCGGCGGCGGCGTCGCGCAGCGGCAGGATGACGACGGTGTCGTACCCCTGCGGGGCGGTCCCTTCGGCGGCGAAGGGCAGCCGCAGGAGGGGTACGTGGCCGTCGCGGCGGCGGACTTCGTCCCCGAGCCCGGGGCTGAACCGGGCGGTGTCGGCGGCGAGTTCGCGGGCCTCGCTCAGGGACCAGCGGACTCCGCCGGTACGCCCGACGAGCGCGGGCTCGTCCGAGACGGCGAGCACGGCGGCGAAGCCGACGCCGAACCGGCCGACGGCGCCGTTGGTCTGCTCCTCGCGCTTGGCGGAGGCGCGGAGGGTGGAGAGGGATTCGACGCCGGTGGCGTCGAGGGGTGCGCCGTTGTTGGCGGCGGCGAGTACGCCGTCCCGGAGGGTGAGGGCGAGCCGTCCCGGAGCGCCGGCCCTCGCCGCCGCGTCGGCGGCGTTCTGGGCGAGCTCGACGATCAGCCGGTCGCGGTAGCCGCCGAGGGCGAGGTCCTCCTCGGCGTTGGCGTCCTCCCGGAACCGGGCCGGGCTCGCCGCCCAGGCGTCGAGGACTCCCCGCCGGAGCCGTGCCGTGCCGAACGGGTCAGTACCCTCGGCCGCCGGCCGCACGGTCTTGCTCACGGTGTCGTCTCCCTCGCTTGGTTCGCGGGCCGAACGGTACCGCGTCCCGCCCTCCCCCCGACGAGCGGTCCACCCCCACGTGGCCGGGTGTCTCCTACGGCCCCGGCCACTCCTGGCCGGGGGCCACCTGGACGCACGTGGCCTGGGGCCACCTGCGGGCCGCCCGTACCCGGGTGCCACCTGCGGGCCCGGCTACTTCCGGCCGGGGCCGTCCGTGCCCGGGTGCCACCTGCAGGCCCGGCTACTTCCGGCCGGGGGCCGCCTGGACCGCGCTCCGCGCGGGTCTCTCCCACCCACCCGCCCGTTTACCCGCAGCACGCCGCGCGCGTAGGGGCGGTGCGCGTCGTGGTGGACGGAAGTACGTCGTCTGCGGCCCGGCGTTCGCCTACCCGCGCTCCGCGCGGAGTCCCCCCACCCACCCGTTTACCCCGCAGGGCAATCGGGTGGGCGGGCGGGAGAGACCCGCGCAAAGCGCGGAAGGCCGACCCACGACGCTCAGCCGAAACGACAAGCCCCCGCCCCCACAACACCCCGGGGCAAACGGGCGGGTGGGTGGGAAAGATCCGCGCGAAGCGCGGGAAGCCGACACGCGGCGCTTGGCCGAAGAGACGAGCCCAGGCCCCCCACAACACCGCTGGGCAAACGGGCGGGCGGGCGGGAAAGATCCGCGCGGAGCGCGGGGCAAGGGAACACCGGGCCGCAGGCGGGGAGCCGCCGGAAGCCCACCCGGCAGGGAGATCCCACCCGGCAAGGAGAGCCCACCCGGCAGGGAGAGGCCGCCCCGCCTGGGGGCAACCCCCATCCGCCACCCCCAGCGGGAGCTCAGGAGTGGCCGAGTTCCTCCGCCGCCCCCTCCACCGGCACCGACCCCGAGTCGGGAGCGGGGCGCAGCGGGAGGACGTCCACCCGGGTCTCGTCGAGGACGGGCGCGGCAGGCCGCGACGGCTTCGGCATCACGGCAGCCTCCGAGTGGCCCCCACAGCCGTACGAGAGGGACACGACGTGGCCGTCCGCCGGACCGAACTCGTTCGCGCACACACCGAACGCCTGGCCGAGCGATCCGCCGATCGGGGCGAGGAAGCCACAGCTGACGCAGGACGCGGGCGCCGCCTGCGCCATCGCCGTCTTCGTGCCGTGCGACTCCTCCCAGCGGTCGGCCGCGGCATGCAGGCCGTACCGGGACAGGACACGCGCCCTGCGCATGCCCAGCTCGTCGGCGATCGCGGCGATCGAGCCACGCGCCGGCACGGCGGGCACCGCGGGCAGCTCGGCGGGCGACCCCGCCGTCACTTCCACGTCCTCCGCCTCGACCAGCTCCGCCATCTCCTCGGAGAACACGGAGTTCGGCGGCGGCTCCTCCTCGCCCGAGTAACCGGGCTCCAGGCGCAGATCCTCCGCGTCCGTGGGGAGCAGGTCCCCCGGGCCCATGTCACCGGGGCGCAGCCGCTCGCTCCACGGCACCCACTCGGGGGCCAGCAGGGCGTCGGGGCCGGGCAGCAGCACCGTCTCGTCGAGCGTGACGACCTTGGCGCGCGATGCGCGCGCCACCGTCACGGCCCAGCGCCAGCCCCGGTAGCCGAAGTCCTTGCACTCGAACAGGTGCGTGACCACGCGGTCGCCCTCGACCACGGCCTCGACGTGCTCACCGACCACACCGGGTGCGGCGGCCTCCTCGGCCGCGTCCCGGGCCAGTCCCACCGCCTCGACGCACAGGCGGTCGGGAGTACGCGGGGTACGCGGGGTACGGCTTCGCGTTGTCGCTGCGCTCACAGGTATCGCTTCTCCATTACGCCGTCTCACGAGTGCGCCACCCATACGCGGGAGTGCGGACGGAGCGGACCGGAGGGCCGCGTCGACGTCCGCGCCCGAACGTCCTCGGGCGCACCTACGTCATCCATTCTGCGGGATGACCGAGAGGCGCGCGGCCAAGAACAACCGCCGCAGGCGCGCTACGCACGCTACCTTCTCCCGGCCCGTGGGCCTACACCGGCGTGCCCGCCCCCTGCGTCGAGACCCGGGTCCGCCGTCCCTTCACGGCAGTTTTCCCACCCGCCCACCCGATTACCCCGCAGCAGATGCGCACTAGTGCCCCCGATAAGGGGGCACTATGACGAGGTGGCTGCCGCAAGGTCGTCGTCCCAGAAAGTCGGCGGACGCGGTCCGGTGCTGAACCGGGCCGCCCGCTGGGTCGGTCGCGCCCTGCACCTGCCCTTCACCGGCACGGCCCGCGGCATCCGCAAGGCCACGCACGCGCACGGCGCGGGCGAGTCGGGGCTCGGCAAGCTCATCGAACTGCACGCCGTGAACGGCGCTGGCGACGTCATGATCACCATCGCGCTCGCCTCGACCGTCTTCTTCTCCGTACCGACGGACGAGGCGCGCGGCCGTGTCGCCCTCTATCTCGCCATCACGATGGCGCCCTTCACACTGCTCGCCCCCGTCATCGGCCCTCTCCTGGACCGCCTCCCGCACGGCCGGCGGTACGCGATGTCCGCCGCGATGCTGGCGCGCGCCCTGCTCGCCCTGCTGCTGTCCGAGGCGGTGATCACGGGGAGCCTGGAGCTCTATCCGGCGGCGCTCGGCGTCCTGGTCGCGTCCAAGGCGTACGGAGTCGTACGGAGCGCCGTGGTGCCCCGGCTGCTGCCCAAGGGCTTCTCCCTGGTCAAGGCCAACTCCAGAGTCACGCTGGGCGGGCTGCTCGCGACCGGTGTCGCCGCTCCCGTCGGCGCGGGGCTCCAGGCGCTGGGACCGCGCTGGCCGCTCTACGGCGCCTTCGTGATCTTCATCGTCGGGATGTTCCTCTCCCTCTCGCTGCCGCCCAAGGTGGACTCGGCCAAGGGCGAGCACAAGGCGCTGCTCGCGGCCGACGAGGAGCATCTGCATCTGCACGCGCGCGTCGAAGCCGCGGCGGACACGTCCAAGAAGCGGCGCCTGGGGCTGCGTACGGTCGGGCCCGCCGTCACGCACGCCCTCACCGCCAACGCCGCGCTGCGCTGTCTCTCCGGTTTCCTCATCTTCTTCCTCGCCTTCCTGCTGCGCGAGGAACCGCTCGGCGGCCAGAGCGCCGCGGTGTCCCTGGGGATAGTGGGAGTCGCGGCCGGGGTCGGCAACGCGCTGGGCACGGCCGTCGGCGCCGGTCTGAGATCGCGGGCGCCGGAGGTCATCATCGTGACCGTCGTCGCCGTCGTCCTGGGCGTGGCGATCACCGCCGCGGTGTTCTTCGGTGCGGTGGGCGTCGCCTGCCTCGGCGCGGTGGCGGGCTTCGCGCAGGCCATGTCGAAGCTCTCCCTGGACGCGCTGATCCAGCGGGACGTCCCCGAGGAGGTGCGGACCTCCGCCTTCGCCCGCTCGGAGACCATCCTGCAGATGGCGTGGGTGGTGGGCGGCGGAATCGGCATGGCCCTGCCGCTGAACGGGTCACTGGGGCTCTCGGTGGCCGCCGCGATCGTCGCCGTCGGCTGGCTTTCGACCGCGCGGGGCCTGCTCTCGGCGGCCCGGCACGGCGGGAGGCGCCGCCCCCGGGTGGCGTGAGCCCGACAAACCGACATGTACGGCGCGCCGGACAATGGCCGCGGCACGCCGCGACCCCCACGTGGCGAGACGGCACGGGGTGCCCGATAGCCTTCGCCCATGACCTCCCTGCTCCGCGGCGGAGCCGCACTCGTTCGCAGCTCGGCGCGCCGTCGCCGTTCCGTGGCCGCCCTTGGCGCTGTCTCCGCCGGACTCCTCGTCCTGTCGGCCTGCGACAAGCCGACGCCGCTCGCCACCGTCACGGTCGGCAGCGACTCGGTGAACTCCGAGGCCTCCTGCTACAACGACGGCAAGGAGCTCAAGCAGTCCCAGCTCCAGGGCTGCCTCAAGGAGACGGACGTCAAGTCCATCAAGGTCGACCCCGACGAGAAGGTCCGCTTCGGCGTCGACCCCGAGGTCGCCGAGAAGGGCTGGACGCTCCTGATGAACGGTCAGCCGCTCACCGAGGCCAGCAAGAAGACGTACGTCGTCATCCCCGGCAGCGTCTTCTTCAACCAGCAGTACGGCGGCGGCACGAACGCCACCACCGTCAGCCTGCTCGAGGGCGGCAAGGGCTCGGAGGCCAAGGCGACCGGCCTGTGGTCGTTCAAGCTCAAGAAGGACGCCTGACCCGCGGCTCGATGTCCCCTCTCCGCGTGCTGGTGGCCACCGCCGTCCCCGCCGAACGGGACGCGGTGGCCGACCGGCTGCCCCCGCACACCGACGCCGTAGCCGTCGGTGTCGGGCCCGCGGCCGCCGCGGCGCACACGGCGGCCGCCCTCGCACGCACCCCGTACGACCTGGTGATCTCCGCCGGGATCGGCGGCGGCTTCCGGCCCGACGCGCCCATCGGCTCCCTCGTCCTCGCCGACGAGATCACCGCGGCCGATCTGGGCGCCGAGACCCCCGACGGCTTCCTGCCCGTCACCGAGCTCGGGTTCGGCGCCGTCACCCACCGGCCGCCCCTGTCCCTCGTACGGGAATGGGCCGCCGCCTGTGGCGCCCGCACCGGCACCGTCCTGACCGTCTCCACCGTGACCGGCTCCGCCGAGCGCGCCGCCGAGCTGCGGCGCCGCCATCCGCGCGCGCTCGCCGAGGCGATGGAGGGATTCGGCGTCGCCGAGGCCGCCGCCGCGTTCGCACTGCCCGTCCTGGAGATCCGCGCGGTCTCCAACGCCGTCGGGCCGCGGGACCGCGGAGCCTGGCGGATCGGCGAGGCGCTCGGCGCGCTGGGAGAGGCGTTCGGGAAATTCGCGCCCGCACTGGAGAGTTGGAAACGGCATGACTGAATCGCCCGCGCAGGACGCCAAGCCCCTGCAGATCGCTTACTCCCCCTGCCCGAACGACACGTTCGTCTTCGACGCCTGGGCCCATGGCCGGGTGCCCGGCGCGCCCGCGCTCGACGTCACGTTCGCGGACATCGACATCACCAACGGCATGGCCGAGCGCGGCGAGTTCGACGTCCTGAAGGTGTCGTACGCCGTGCTGCCCTACGTCCTCGACGAGTACGCGCTGCTGCCCTGCGGCGGCGCGCTCGGACGCGGCTGCGGCCCGCTGGTCCTGACCCGGGAGCCGGGGGTCGACCTCACCGGCAAGACGGTGGCGGTGCCGAGCGAGAGGTCGACGGCGTATCTCCTCTTCCGGCTCTGGGCCGCGGACACCCTGGCCGGTGGCGTGGGCGAGATCGTGGTGCTGCCCTTCGACCAGATCATGCCCGCGGTGCGGGACGGCAAGGTCGACGCGGGGCTCGTGATCCACGAGGCGCGCTTCACCTATCAGAACTACGGGCTCAACTGCCTCGCCGACATGGGCGAGCACTGGGAGCGGACGACGGGCCTGCCCATCCCGCTCGGCGCGATCATCGCCAAGCGGTCGCTGGGTGCGGACGGCCTGCGGCGGCTCGCGGACAGCGTCCGCACCTCGGTGCGGATGGCCTGGGACGACCCCGAGGCCTCGCGGCCCTACGTGCAGGAGCACGCGCAGGAGATGGATCCGGCCGTCGCCGATCAGCACATTGGCTTGTACGTGAACGAGTTCACGGCCGATCTGGGCGAGAACGGCTATGCGGCGATCCGCGGGCTGCTCACGCGAGCGGCGGCGGAGGGGCTCGTTCCGCCCCTCGCGCCGGATGCGCTCACCTTCGGCTAGCGACCCCTGGGCCCTACACGTCCAGCTGGTCCGCGACCGCCCGCAGCAGGCCCGCGATCTTCGCGCCCGACGCCTTGTCGGGGTAGCGCCCCTTCTCCAGCATCGGCGTGATGTTCTCCAGGAGCGTCGTCAAGTCCTGGACGATGGACGCCAGTTCATCGGGCTTGCGGCGCTGGGCGGCCGCCACCGACGGCGTCGGGTCGAGGATCGTCACCGAAAGGGCCTGGTCACCGCGCTGGCCCGCGACGACGCCGAATTCGACGCGCTGGCCGGGCTTGAGTGTGTCGACACCTGCGGGCAGTACGGAGGAGTGCACGAAGACGTCGCCGCCGTCATCGCGGGAGAGAAAGCCGAAGCCCTTCTCGCTGTTGAACCACTTGACCTTGCCGGTAGGCACCTGAAGTCCTCGTCCTCGTACTTGTCGTCGTACGCGTCTATGCCGCGGAAAACGGCTCTGGATAGCACTACAGCGGGTCGCCCGACCCGCCAGCACCAAGACTATTGGTCCGTGGGCCGGTGACAAGACGTCCCCGGATTCTTCCTTCGCGCTGGGAACTACCCTGGTCGGGTGCGTGACAAAACCCAAGCGAATTCCGCCGGACCGGGCGATGGCCTGGTCCGGACCGGAGCAATCGTTTTCTTCGTCGGAGCCGTGGCCACTCTGGTCACGGTGGCCCCACTGTTCCTCGGGACCGACCCCTTCCCTTCCATCGCCTACGCGGTGTGCATGCTGATGGGCGTCGGATTCCTCATCGCCGTGGCGGGAGTGCTGCGCGGTATCGCCGTCCAGCGGCGCCAGGCCAGATCGGCGGCCACCTAGCCGCTACTCGGGGCCGCCGCCCGCGACGTACGCGTCGAGCCAGGCGGGGAACTCGGTCAGGTCGGTGAGCACGACGTCCGCGCCCGCCGCGCGCAGTTCCGCTGCGTCGCACGGCCCGGTCGCCACCGCGACGGAGAGCGCGTCCGCCGTACGCGCGCCGCGTACATCACCGGTGTGGTCACCGACGTACACCGCCGCGTCGTGCTCGCGCAGTGCCTCCGCCTTCGCCTCGGCCCACAGCCAGCCGATGACCGCGTCCGCCTCGATGCCCAAATGCGCCAGGTGGAGCTTCGCGTTCGGCTCGTGCTTGGCGGTCACCACGATCGCCCGGCCGCCGTGCGAGCGCACGGCCGCGACCGCCTCGGGGGCGCCGGTCATCGCGAGCGAGGGGGCGATGGCGTATGTGGGATAGATCTCACGGTAGCGATCACCCATCTCCTGGATCCGCTCCTCGGGGAACCAGTGGCGCAGCTCCTGCTCGAGGGGCGGGCCGAGGCGGGAGATCGCGAGGTCGGCGTCTATGTGCGTCCCGGTCTCGGCGGACAGGGCCAGGAAGGCCTGCTTGATGCCGGGCCGGGAGTCGATCAGGGTCATGTCGAGGTCGAAGCCGACCGTCAGAGCGCGTGAGGTCATGAGGCCATTGTGCCGAGACTGCCGACCCGGTCCGGAGCCCGGAGCACCCCCTTAGACTTAGCCGAGCCTTACTTCAGACGCTTCCGAAGTACCCCCGCCCTCCCGATCGACCCCCCGAAACGAGCTCAGCCGATGCGTGTGCCAGCCAGACGCGCTGTCGCGATGACGGCGGCCGTCCTGGCCCTGCTGCTCGCGGTCCTGCTCAGCCTCTCCGTCGGCGCCCGCGCGATCGCGCCGTCCGCCGTCATCGACGCCCTGCTGCACGGCGGGCACAGCGACGCAGCCGAGGTCGTCCGCGAGATGCGGGTGCCGCGCACGCTCATCGGCCTGATGGTCGGCGCCGCGCTCGCCCTGGCCGGCACGGTCCTGCAGGGCATCACCCGCAACCCCATCGCCGACCCCGGCATCCTCGGCGTCAGCCAGGGCGCCTCGGTGGGCGTGGTCATGGCGATCGCGTTCGCCGGCGTGCACACCCTCACCGGCTACGTCTGGTACGCCTTCGTCGGCGCCGGTATCGCGTCCGTCGCGGTGTACGCGATCGCCGCGAGCGGCAGAGGCGGCGCGACCCCCGTGAAGCTCGCGCTCGGCGGCGCCGCGATCAACGCGCTCCTGGTCTCCCTGACCACCGCGGTCCTCACCACCAGGGCATCGGCCCTGGACGAGTTCCGCTTCTGGCAGGTGGGCTCGCTCTCCGGGCGCGACGCGGAGATCGTCGGCCAGATCTGGCCGTTCCTGCTGGTGGGGCTGGTTCTCGTGCTGTCCGTGGCCCGCGGCCTCGACGCGCTCGCGCTCGGCGAGGACGTGGCGAAGGGACTCGGGCAGAAGGTCGCGACCGTGCGGATCGTCGGCGGCCTCGGGGCGACCGTGCTCACCGGCGCGGGCGTCGCCGCGGCCGGGCCGATCGCGTTCATCGGGCTCGCGGTCCCGCACATCGCCCGCGCGATCGTGGGCAGCGGGCATCGCTGGGTGCTGCCGATGGCGGCCGTCCTGGGGCCGGTGATGCTCCTCGTCTCCGACACGGTGGGCCGCGTGATCTTTCCTCCGAGCGAGGTGCCTGCGGGTGTGATGACCGCGCTCATCGGGGTGCCGTTCCTTGTGACGCTGGTGCGCCGGAAGGCGGTTGCTGCCTGATGTCCGTCGCTTCTGAACCGCCGCTGCGCGGCGGATCTCTCCCGCCCACCCACCCGAATCCCCGCATCCGGCCCGCAGGGTACGCCGTGGTCCGGTTCGGGAAGGCAGCCTTCCTGCTCCACCGGCGTGCAGCCGTGGCCGCCGTCGCCCTCGCCCTGCTCCTCGCGGCGAGCTGCCTCGCCTACCTCTGCATAGGCGAGTCCTTCGTCCAGCCCTCCGAAGCCCTGAAGGTCGTCCTCGGGCAGCCGTCCCCCGACGAACTGGTCGTGGGAACGCTGCGCGAACCCCGCCTGGCCGTAGGCCTCCTCGTCGGCGCCGCCTTCGGCGTCGCGGGCGGGCTCATCCAGACCGTCGCCCGCAACCCCCTGGCCAGCCCCGACATCATCGGCATCAGCCAGGGCGCGAGCGCCCTGACGGTGGGCGCGATGACCCTCGGGGTCACCTCCGCCACCGTCCTGCCCTACCTCTCGGTGCTCGGCGGCATCGCGGCCGCCGCGCTCGTGTACGTCTTCGCCTGGCGCGGCGGCCTGCACGCCACCCGCTTCGTGCTCATCGGCATCGGCTTCGCGATCGCCCTGCGCTCCATCACCACGCTCTTCATGACCAAGGGCGACTATCTCGTCGCCCAGCAGGCGCAGATCTGGATGACGGGCTCGCTCAACGGCCGCGGCTGGGCGGAGGCGACGCCGCTCGCCTGGACCCTGCTCGCCCTCCTCCCCTTCGTCTTCTGGGCCGCCCGCGCCCAGCGCTCGGTGACCATGGACGACGACACGGCGACCGCACTCGGGGTACGCCTGGGACACGTACGCCTCGGTCTCGTGCTGCTCGGCGTCGTGCTCGCCTCCGTGGCGACCGGCGCCGCGGGGCCCGTCGACTTCGTGGCGCTGCTCGCCCCGCAGATCGCCCGCCGGATGACCCGCACCGCGCAGATCCCGCTGCTCTGCTCGGCGTTGCTCGGCGCGCTGATCATGGTCCTCGCCGACCTGCTGGCCCGGCGGCTCTTCTCGCCCACCGAGCTGCCGGTGGGCGTGCTCACGGCGGCCGTCGGAGCCCCGTACCTGATCTGGCTCATCATCCGAAGCCGTTCCGTCCGCAATGGAGGCACCTCGTGACCGCCGCCCGCCTCAGCGCCCGCGAGCTGACCCTCGCCTACGAGGACCGCGAGGTCGTGCACGAGCTCGAACTCACGGTCCCCGACGGCAAGGTCACGGTCATCGTCGGCCCCAACGCCTGCGGGAAGTCGACCACCCTGCGCGCGCTCGGCCGCCTCCTCAAGCCCAGGAGCGGCGCGGTCCTGCTGGACGGCGAGGCGCTCACCAAGCTGCCCACCAAGAAGATCGCCCAGCAGATCGGACTGCTGCCGCAGACACCGGTCGCACCCGAGGCCATCACCGTCGCCGACCTCGTCGCGCGCGGGCGCCAGCCGCATCAGCACTGGTGGCAGCAGTGGTCCGACGAGGACGAGCGGGCCGTGACGGAGGCGATGGAACGTACCGACGTCGCCGCGCTCGCCGAACGGTCCGTGGACGAGCTGTCGGGCGGTCAGCGCCAGCGGGTGTGGATCGCGATGGCCATCGCCCAGGAGACGGACATCCTGCTCCTGGACGAGCCGACGACGTATCTCGACATCTCGCACCAGGTGGAAGTGCTCGACCTGGTGCGGCAGCTGGCCGCGCGGACGGCCGATGGAGAGCGCGGCCGGACGGTGGTGGTCGTGCTGCACGACCTCAACCAGGCCGCCCGGTACGCCGACCACCTCGTCGCCATGAAGTCGGGCCGGATCGTCGCCGAGGGCGCGCCCGCCGATGTCGTCACCGAGGATCTCGTGCGCGAGGTGTTCGGTCTGGAGTGTGTGGTGGTACCGGACCCGGTGACGGGGTCGCCGTTGGTGGTCCCCGGTGCCCCATGGGCCGCAGAGCCGCACCCGCACGCCACGTCCGACCGAAAGGTGGCCCAGAAGCCATGACCACCAAGCCCAGCTCCTCCACGAACCGCCGCCGCGCGCTCACCGCAGGGGCCCTCGCTCTCAGCGGCGCGCTGGCGCTGTCCGCGTGCGGCTCATCGGACTCTTCCGACGACTCCGGTTCCGGCTCCGGCTCCGGGAAGACGCACATCGTCAAGACCGCCATGGGGGACGTGAAGGTCCCGGTCGCGCCCAAGCGGGTCGTCGTCCTCGACACGGCCGAGCTGGACTCCGCGATCACGCTGGGCGTGAAGCCGGTCGGTTCCACGCACGTCGAGGCGTCGTCGGGCTTCCCCAGCTACCTGCCCAAGGAGAAGGTCAGCGGCATCAAGGACGTGGGCGAGATGCTGAACCCGAACATGGAGGCCATCGCGGCCCTCGATCCGGACGTCATCCTCACCAGCAAGATCCGGCACGCGGCGAAGTACGAGCAGCTCAAGCAGATCGCGCCGACCGTGATGACGGAGAACACCGGATACCCCTGGAAGGAGAACTTCCAGGTGCACGCCGACGCGCTCGGCAAGAAGCCCGAGGCGAAGAAGATCGTCTCCGCCTACGACGCACACGCCGAGCAGGTCACGTCAGCCGTCGGCGGCCCGGCGAAGGCCAAGGCGACGGAGGTCAACGTCGTCCGCTTCGTGGAGGGCGCGGACATCCGCATCTACGGCGAGCGGACGTACATCGCCACGCTCCTCAAGGACGTGGGTCTGGGCCGCCCCGCCGTCGCGGCCAAGGCCAAGGACGGCTTCTCGTACGACGTGTCGCCCGAGAAGATCGACCTCGCCGACGCGGACGTCATCTTCCGTTCCACGTACGGCGATCCGAAGAAGTCCAAGCAGACGCAGACCGTCGGCAGCAGCCTGTGGAAGAACATGGACGCGGTGAAGAAGGGCAACGTCCACACGGTCGACGACGAGCTGTGGATCCAGGGCATCGGCTACACGGCGGCGAACAAGATCCTGCACGAGATGCAGAGTTCCCTGACGACCAACTGACCACCGTTCCCCGCTGGCTCACGGCTGCCGCCGCTGAGACCTCCACAGGAGGTAGAGCGCGGAGGCGATGGCCGCGCCGCGCACCACCCAGGGCCAGGTCTCGGCCATGGCGTCGCTCATGTGGCCGTCGACGACGGGATCGCCCCAGCGGCCTTCGTTCCGCCCCCACAGCCAGGTGATCCCGGCCGCCACGGAAAGCCCGGGCAGCCCGATGACGGCCCACTTCGCCTCGGCACGGCTCAGCCTGCGCGAGGCGTAGGCGAGAAGCCAGCCACCGCCCAGGGCAAGCCAGTTGCCGAGGATGGCGCCGACGGTGAGGAGGGCTGCGGCGAGCAGGAGGAGGGGGTTGGTGAAGCGGGGCGCGGCGGCTGCGGCGGTGGGGCGGAGGCGGAGGCGACGCCGGGCGGGAGCGGGCGCGAGGACCTCTCCTTCGCCTTCTTCTCCCTCGCCCTCTCCATCCTCTTCCCTCTCGTCTTCCTCTTCCTCGTCGAGGCGCTTCTTCGGCGGGGGCTTGAGGATTTCGGGGATTTCTACGCCGCCGGTGAAGCCGGGAACACTGTCGGCGAGGCCGAAGGGGCTGCTGTCCACGCGCCACCAGTCGGGCTCGGAGCCGCTGGGACCGAGCTCGTCCGTGCCGGCGAGGTGCGGCGGGGAGGGCTTCAGGTCTTCCTGGGGCTCCGGTTCCTCCGCCGCAGGGCGGGGCCGGGGAACCACGCGGCGCAGCCGCTTGGCCCGCTCTTTCGGCTCCGAAGCGCGCTGGGCAGGAACGGCGGGACGAGATACGTCGGCCCCCGCCGCATCACCAGAGCCGGCGGCTTCGACCAGCTCCTCGGGGGTGCCGAGGCGATCGAGGATGCGTCGTATGGAGGCGGGGTTGTCGGCCGTGGTCTTCGCCCGGCTGCGGTCGATCTGGTTCCGCAGTTCTGAGACCAGGCGCATACGGGTGCCTGACGGCAGCTGACGCTGCTGGGCCAGGTCGCCGACGCGGCTCAGATAGTCGAAGACGAGCTGATCGCTCTCGATCCCCACGAAGTCCCCTCCGAGGCGGCCCCGTTGACGTCCGCCCTCCTATACCCGATACGCCGACGGTACCGCGTCCCCAAGGCCGGGGGCGCCCCCTCATTTCCCCCCGCATCCACAACCAACGAACAAGCTTTCCCACCCACCCGCCCGATTGCCCTGCGGTGCCAGGGATGTGGGTGGGGTGGGCATGGGAGGTGCAGCCGGGGTGGTGAGCGATCCGGGTGGACGGGGTGAGCGGGGGGCGACTCGGGCGGGTGGGATGTTCTGCCGGGGTGGGAGGGGGACGCGTACAGCTGGAGTATCGGTGCGGGTGGGTCTTGTGGGCGGCGGCCCAGCTCAGTCACCGGAGATCAGCCCTCGTGCACCCGCAGTCGGGAGCGCTCGGGAGGGGACGTGCCGGTATGTCCGCCCGGAGCACGGTTCGCGGCGCTCCGGAGCCGCAGCAACCCCACGGCCACCGGACGATAGCGAGGACGGACATACCGGCACGGCCCCGCACCCACCCCCGGACCGGGACCGCAGCTTGCGGCACGACCCGACGTGAGGGACAGGACCGCACCCCCCAGGAACGCACGGTGCCGCACCCCAACCCGCTACCGTGAGCCTGATGAGCACCGACGAGCAGCCCCAGCGCCCAGCGGACACACCCCGGTCCCTCGCCGAGGCACTCCGCTCCCGTGACGACGCGTCCCTGGGCGCGCTGCTCCACGCCCGCCCCGACCTCCTCACCCCGGTCCCGAACGACCTCACCCAGCTCGCCACCCGCGCCGCCACCCGCGCCTCCGTGGTCCGCGCACTGGAGCGGCTCGACCGGTTCTCCCAGCAGGTCGCCGAGGCACTCGCCGTGGCTCCCGAACCGGCGACGTACGAGGAACTGCACGCCCTCGTCGCCGGAGACGAGGGAGGCGACGCCACAGGCAACGCCCCAGGCACCGTCGACACCGCCCTCCGCCACGCCCTCGCCACCCTCCGCGAACAAGCCCTCATCTGGGGCGCCGACGACCGCCTCCGCCTCGTCCGCACCGCACGCGAACTCCTCGCCCCCGCCCCCCAGTACCCCTCCCCCACCGGCCTCGGCCCCACCGTCGCCGAAGCCACCGCGGGCATGTCGCCGAACCGTATGCAGGACATCGTGGCGGCGGCGGGCCTCCCCTCCACCCACGACGCCGTCTCCGCCGTCCGCTCGCTCACCGACCTCTTCACGGACCGCACCCGCATGTCCGCCCTGCTCGACGAAGCCCCCGCCGAGTCCGTCGAAGTGCTCTCGCGGCTCGTCTGGGGCCCGCCCTACGGCCAGGTGACCGCCGACCCGGCCCGCCACCTGCGCTGGCTCCTCGACCGGGGGCTCCTGCTCCCCACGTCCCCCGGCACGGTCGTACTCCCCCGCGAAGCAGCCCTGCACCTGCGCGCAGGCCGCGCCCACCGCGTCCTCGAACCGGCACCGCCCGCCGTCGAGCCGCTGCGCGAACACCGTCCACAGGCTGTGGACGCCGCGGCGGCGAGCCAGGCGTACATGGCGCTCGACACGGTCGAGGAGCTCCTGAAGGACTGGGACGAGGGCGGCCCCACCGTGCTGCGCGCGGGCGGCCTCAGCGTGCGCGACCTGAAGCGGACCGCGGTGGCCCTGGACGTCCCGGAGCCGGTCGCGGCCTTCTGGGTCGAACTGGCCTACGCGGCGGGCCTCGTGGCGGCGGACGGCGAGGCGGACGAGCGGTACGCGGCGACGCCCGCCTACGACGACTGGCAGGAACTGCCCGCCCCCGAGCGCTGGTCGGTCCTCGCCACGGCGTGGCTGACGGCGACCCGCACGGCGGGCCTGATCGGCGGCCGTGACGGCAAGGACCGCACACTGTCGGCGCTCGGCCCGCACCTGGACCGCTCCTCGGCGCCCGAGATCCGGCACCGCGTACTCACGCTCCTCACCACCCTGCCGGACGGCGCGAGCCCCACGCCCGAGTCGATGCTGGCGCGCCTGCGCTGGGAGCGACCGCCACGCGGCTCGGCCGGGGGCGGCGCCTCCGCCGGCGGCGTGTCCTCCGGCGGAGGCGCCGCCCCCGGCAACGCGCCCATGGAGCTGCGGGCCCGCATCGCGCAATGGACCCTGAACGAGGCCGAGTTGCTGGGCGTCACCGGACGCGGCGCCCTGTCCGCGCACGGCCGCGCCCTGCTCGGCTCCGAGAGCGAGGGGGGGAGAGCCGGCGCAGGCAGCGCAGGCGCACCCCCCGTACCCCCCGTACCCCCCTCCCCTCCCTCCCGCGCCGAACTCGCCGTATCCGGCGCGAGAGCCGCCAGACTCCTCGCACCGCTGCTCCCCGAACCGCTCGACCACGTACTGCTTCAGGCCGACCTCACCGCCGTGGCCCCCGGCCCGCTGGAGCGGCCGCTGGCCGAGACGCTCGCCGTGCTCGCCGACGTCGAGTCGAAGGGCGGGGCGACGGTGTACCGGTTCACGCCCGGCTCCGTGCGGCGCGCGCTCGACGCGGGCAAGGCCGCGTCCGACCTGCACGCCTTCCTGGCCGCGCACTCCCGTACGCCGGTGCCGCAGCCACTGGCGTACCTCATCGACGACGTGGCCCGTAAACACGGCCACCTGCGGATCGGCGCCGCGTCCGCGTACGTCCGCTGCGACGACGAGGCCCTCCTGAACGAGATCCTGGCCGACAAGCGCTCCCAGACCCTGCGCCTGCGCCGCCTCGCCCCGACCGTGCTCGCCGCGCAGGCGGACCCCGGGGCGCTCCTCGAAGGCCTGCGCGGGATGGGCTTCGCACCCGCCGCGGAGAGCGCCGAGGGCGACGTACTGATCACGCGGGCCCACGCCCACCGTTCACCGCCCCGCACCGCGCCCGAGCCGGTCCACGACGGCCCCCAGCTGGCCGACAACACGCTGATCGGCGCGGCGGTACGCGCCATCCGCGCCGGCGACCTGGCTTCGACGGCCCCCCGCAAGGCGACCCCGGAGGCAGGCGACTCCCTGCCCCGCACCACGGCGGCGGAGACCCTCGCCACCATGCAGGCGGCGGTCCTGACGGGCGAGGCGGTCTGGATCGGCTACGTCAACGCGGAGGGCTCGGCGAGCCAGCGCGTGATCGCCCCGATCCGCGTGGAGGGCGGCTTCGTCACGGCGTACGACCACACGGCGGACGAGGTCAAGACGTACCCCTTGCACCGGGTCACGGGCGTCGCGGAACTGGCGGACGACTAGGCCACCGGGGCTCGGCGAGTCCCGGCAGGCGGCTCATCCGGAACAGATCCGGAACAGCCTGCGGCTTCGGCCGACGCCTGAGGCCGGAACTTATTCACGCGCCATGCGGCACACTGGACGTTTGGCTTACCGAAAGGGTGCGCGCGTGAATGGTCCCCTGATCGTCCAGTCGGACAAGACTCTCCTGCTCGAGGTCGACCACGAGCAGGCCGACGCCTGCCGCCGAGTCATCGCGCCCTTCGCGGAGCTGGAGCGTGCTCCCGAGCACATCCACACCTACCGCGTGACGCCGCTCGGCCTGTGGAACGCCCGTGCGGCGGGACACGACGCGGAGCAGGTCGTGGACGCGCTGGTGGAGTACTCCCGCTATCCCGTGCCGCACGCGCTGCTCGTGGACATCGCCGAGACGATGGCGCGCTACGGACGGCTCACGCTGTCGAAGCACCCCACGCACGGTCTCGTCCTGACCTCCACCGACCGGCCGGTCCTGGAGGAGATCCTGCGGTCCAAGAAGGTGCAGCCGCTCGTCGGGGACCGGGTGGACGCGGACACCGTCGTCGTCCACCCGTCCGAGCGCGGGCAGATCAAGCAGACGCTCCTGAAGCTGGGCTGGCCCGCCGAGGACCTCGCCGGGTACGTCGACGGCGAGGCGCACCGGATCGAGCTCGCGGAGGACGGCTGGGCGCTGCGGCCGTATCAGAAGCAGGCGGTCGAGGGGTTCTGGCACGGCGGCAGCGGTGTGGTCGTGCTGCCCTGTGGTGCGGGAAAGACGCTGGTCGGGGCCGGTGCCATGGCCGAGGCCAAGGCGACGACGCTGATCCTGGTGACCAACACGGTCTCCGCGCGGCAGTGGAAGAGCGAGCTGATCAAGCGGACCTCGCTGACCGAGGAGGAAATCGGTGAGTACAGCGGGACCCGGAAGGAGATCCGGCCCGTCACGATCGCCACGTACCAGGTCCTGACGACGAAGCGGAAGGGTGTCTACCCGCACCTGGAGCTGTTCGACTCCCGGGACTGGGGGCTCATCGTCTACGACGAGGTGCACCTGCTGCCCGCCCCCGTCTTCAAGTTCACCGCCGACCTCCAGGCCCGGCGGCGCCTCGGCCTGACGGCCACGCTGGTCCGGGAGGACGGCCGCGAGTCGGACGTCTTCTCCCTCATCGGCCCCAAGCGGTTCGACGCTCCGTGGAAGGAGATCGAGGCGCAGGGGTACATCGCGCCCGCCGACTGTGTCGAGGTGCGGGTCAATCTGACGGACTCGGAGCGGCTCGCGTACGCGACGGCCGAGGCCGAGGAGAAGTACCGCTTCTGCGCCACGACGGCGACGAAGCGGAAGGTGACGGAAGCGCTGGTGAAGAAGCACGCGGGCGAGCAGACCCTCGTCATCGGCCAGTACATCGACCAGCTCGACGAGCTGGGCGAGCATCTGGACGCGCCCGTCATCAAGGGCGAGACGACGAACGCGCAGCGCGAGAAGCTGTTCGGGGCCTTCCGGGAGGGCGAGATCTCGGTCCTCGTCGTCTCGAAGGTCGCAAACTTCTCGATCGACCTGCCCGAGGCTACGGTCGCGATCCAGGTGTCGGGGACGTTCGGCTCCCGGCAGGAGGAGGCACAGCGGCTGGGCCGCGTGCTGCGTCCGAAGGCGGACGGGCATGAGGCCCGCTTCTACTCCGTCGTGGCCCGGGACACCATCGACCAGGACTTCGCGGCGCATCGGCAGCGGTTCCTCGCGGAGCAGGGGTACGCGTACCGGATCGTGGACGCGGACGAGTTGCTGGCCGACAACTGAGCGCTCCCATGACGGCCAGCGCCAGGGCCAGCAGGGGATAGGGCGACGCGAGTGGCTGTTGCCAGTGGGGCAGGCGTAGGTCCAGGTCGCCCTGGTGCGGGACCAGCCACAGGGTGCGGGCCGTGAAGAGGGCCGCCACCGCCGCGGTCAGGCGGGGGCGGCCCTCTGCCATGAGCAGGGTCAGGAGCGGTACGCACCAGATCCAGTGGTGGGACCAGCTGATGGGCGAGACCAGGAGCGCGGTGGCGGCGGTCAGGAGGACGCCGCGGGGTTCCGTCCCGGCCCTGCGGGCCAGCCACAGGCCGGTGACGGCGACGAGGGCGGTGGGCAGGGCCCACAGGAGCCCCGGGTGCGGGTCGTGGGCCGCGCGGGCGACGAGCCCCTGGAGCGACTGGTTGTCGACGATCCACGCCTTGCCGACGCGGCCCGTCTCGAAGATCCGGTGGGTCCAGAAGTCGAGGCTGGCGGCGGGGAGTGCGAGGGCGCCGAGCGCGAGGGTGCCGGTGAGGGCGGCGGTGGCGGTGAGGCCTTCGCGTACACGCTTCGTGAGGAAGAGGTACGCGATGAAGACCGCCGGGGTGAGCTTGATCCCGGCGGCGACGCCGATCGCGAAGCCCTTGCCGACGGCGCCGGGGGGCCGGGTGAGGTCCCAGAGGATCAGACAGGCGAGGGCGAGGTTGATCTGCCCGAAGAGGACGGTCTGGAAGACGGGCTCCAGCCAGAGGGCGAGGGCGGTGCCCGCGAGAAGGGGGGCGAGGCGGGTGGGGAGCCCGGCGAGGCGGCAGGAGAGGTGGATGAGGACCGCCAGGAGGGCGATGTTCCCCACGAGGAAGGCGAGCTTGAGGGCGGGGAGGGGGAGCCAGGTGGTGGGTACGAAGAGGATGGCGGCGAAGGGCGGGTACGTGGCCGGGAGCTCCCACTCCGTGACGGTGAACCCGTAGAGATCGCTGCCGCTGGCGACGGCGGCGCCTTCGGCTCGGTAGACGAGGGTGTCGGCCATGGGGATGCGTTGGGCCACGCAGAGGGTGGCGAGGACGAGAAGGGAAACGACGAGGAAGACGGCAGCTGTCGGCACGGGCCCCTTGACGCGACGTGACGCCGCCCTCACGCTCAGTTCCTTCACGGCGGTGACCTTAGTAGATCCCGGGGGTGGCGCCACGGGACCGCTCCGCGGGCGGGTACGGCGCCGCACCGGTATGCCCGTCCTCGCTGTCGCCCGGTGGCCGTGGGGCTACTGCCACGTCCCCTCGCGTCGTGGGGCAAGCTGCGGTCCCGCTCCGTCGGTGGGTACGGTGCCGCGCCGGTATGTCCGCCCTCGCTGTCGTCCGGTGACCGCAGGGCTACTGCGCCACGGGCACTGCCGCCTGCAGGCCGTGGGGCGAACTGCGGTCCCGCTCCGTCGGTGGGTACGGTGCCGCGCCGGTATGTCCGTCCTCGCTATCGTCCGGTGGCTGTGGGGTTGCTTCGGCACCGGAGCGCCGCGAACCGTGCTCCGGGCGGACATACCGCCACGTCCCCTCCCGAGCGCTCCCGACTGCGGGTAGTCGCTGGCCGCTGCGGGGCAATCGGGCGGGTGGGCGGGAAAGGCTCGTTCGTCCAGGGTCGGATGCGGAGTTCCGGGCGGGTGGGCGGGAGAGGTCCGTTCGGCCCGGGTAGGTGCGGGGCACCCCCCGCCCCGCCCCCCCCCGGGGGGAAATCGGTGGTCCCGCCATGCAGCGGGGCCTAAACTGCTCCGTCTGCCCGCGTGGAACGCGGCGCCACCGACCGGTCGGCAACCGGCGGCACACACCCCGCACCCCCCGCCGGAGGCACCCCGTGCAGGCCCACCCCGACCCCCTCTCCCGCGAACGCACCCACCTCGCCGCATCCCGCTCGGCCCTCCGAGCCATGCGCGAGGACGCCGAAGCGCTCGACATCCGCGACGTCACCGCGAACTGGGTGAACGCCGCCGTCCTGCAGAGCCAGATCGACGACCGGATCAAGTCCCTCGCCGATCTCTCCCACACGCCCCTCTTCTTCGGGCGGCTCGACTATCTCCACGCCCCCGGCGCCGATCAGGCGGAAGGCGCCGAGGGGGAGCAGTTCTACATCGGGCGGCGGCACGTCCACGACGCCGACGGCGACCCGATGGTCATCGACTGGCGCGCCCCCGTCTCGCAGCCCTTCTACCGCGCCTCCAAGAAGGCCCCGATGGACATCGGCCTGCGGCGGCGGTTCGGCTACACCGGCGGTGAACTCACCGCGTACGAGGACGAGCACCTCAGCGACGCCGACGAGAAGGAGCAGACCAGCAGGCTGCTCCAGCAGGAGATCGAGCGGCCCCGCGTCGGCCCCATGCGCGACATCGTCGCCACCATCCAGCCCGAGCAGGACGAGATCGTCAGGAGTGGGCTCGGGGGGTCCGTCTGCGTGCAGGGCGGGCCGGGGACCGGGAAGACCGCCGTCGGGCTGCACCGTGTCGCCTATCTGCTCTACGCCCACCGGGACCGGCTCGCCCGCACCGGCACCCTCGTCATCGGGCCCAACAAGTCCTTCCTGCATTACATCGAGCAAGTACTTCCCGCTCTGGGCGAGTTGGAGGTCAAGCAGGCCACCGTCGACGATCTCGTCGCCCACGTCGACGTTCGGGGCGTCGATGACGCCGCCGCTGCCGTCGTCAAAGGCGATGCCCGCATGGCCGACGTACTGCGGAGAGCCCTGCGGTCCCACGTGAGCATGCCCGAGGAGCCCGTTGTCGTGGTGCGGGGGTCACGGCGTTGGCGTGTGGCCGCTTATGAACTTGAGGAGATCGTCAGGGAGTTGCTCGACCGCGATATTCGGTACGGCGCCGCCCGCGACGCCCTGCCTCAGCGCATCGCCCACGCCGTACTCGTCAGGATGGAGCAGGCCGGCGAGGCTCCTGACGACCGCGTGCAGGACGCCGTCGCCCGCAACCCTGCCGTGAAGGCCGCCGTCAAGGCCGTGTGGCCGCCCGTCGATCCCGCCAAGCTCGTGCTCCGGCTGCTCTCCGACGGCGAGTTCCTCGCCCGGCACGCGGACGGCATCCTCGACGCCGACGAGCAGAAGCTCATCCTGTGGGCCAAGGCCCCGCGCAGCCTCAAGGCCGTCAAGTGGTCCGCCGCCGATGCCGTGCTGGTCGACGAGGCCAGTGATCTGGTCGCCCGGACCCACTCCTTGGGCCATGTCGTCCTCGATGAGGCGCAGGACCTCTCCCCCATGCAGTACCGCGCCGTCGGGCGCCGCTGCACCACCGGGTCCGCCACCGTCCTCGGCGACCTCGCGCAGGGCACCACCCCGTGGGCCACCCGGAGCTGGGAGCAGGCCCTGGAGCATCTGGGGAAGGGCGACGCCGTGGTGGAGGAGCTCACCGCGGGGTTCCGTGTGCCTCGGGAGGTCATCGCGTACGCCTCCCGGCTGCTTCCCTCCATCGCGCCCGGACTCGCCGAGGTGAAGTCCGTGCGTGAGTCGGCCGGTTCGCTCGTGGTGCGGCGCGTGGCGGACCTCGACGCCGCTTCCCTCGCCGCCTGCGTGGAGTCGCTGCGGCAGGAAGGGTCCATCGGGCTCATCGCCGCCGACGCCCGCGTCCCCGCGCTGGCCGAAGCACTCGACGCCGCCGGGATGACGTACCTCTCGCCCGGTGAGGAGACCACCCCCGACACCCGGCTCACGCTCGTGCCCGCCTCCCTCGCCAAGGGACTTGAGTACGACTACGTCGTCCTCGACGAGCCCGCCGCGGTCGTCGACGGCGAGCCCGACGAGCGGACCGGACTGCGGCGGCTGTACGTCGCCCTGACCCGCGCCGTCTCGGGGCTCACCGTCGTGCATGCCGCCGAGCTGCCGGAGCAGCTCGGCGGCTGAGGCTCACGCGTCCAGGGCCGCGCGCCAGGCCGCTACCGCCTGCGCCGACACCGGGGCGTCCCAGCCGTCGGGGCGCGACGCCCCGCCGATGTGGAACGCGTCGACCCCCGCGGCCTTGAGCCGCGGGAGGTGGTCGAGGCGGAGGCCGCCGCCCACCAGGATCTGCTGCTCGTAGCCCTGTTCGCCGGACCGCGCCGCCTCGGCGAGCAGCGTGGGCAGGCCCTCGTCCACGCCCGTCGCCGCGCCCGCGGTGAGGTAGGTGTCGAGGCCGGGCAGGTCCGCGAGCTGCTTGCGCAGGGCGTCGCGGTCGGGGGTCCGGTCGATGGCCCGGTGGAACGTCCAGCGGCAGCCGTCGAGCGCGTCCACCACCGCTTCCACCGCCGCCAGGTCGGGGCCGCCCGTCTCGTCGAGGAAGCCCAGGACGAACTCGTCGGCGCCCGCGCTCCTGAGCTCGCGCGCGTGGCGTACGAGAGCGGACACGTCGCCCGCGTCGAAGCCGTCCGCGAGGCGCAGCATCACGCGCAGGGAGATGTCCACGGCGGCGCGGATCTCGGCAAAGGTCGCGCGGGACGGGGTCAGGCCGTCCGCGGCCATGTCGGTGACCAGCTCGAGGCGGTCCGCGCCTCCGGCCTGGGCGGCGACGGCGTCCTCGGCGTCGAGGGCGATCACCTCCAGGACTGCACGCTTGCTCATGGATGTCTTCCTTCGGGTCCGGGGCCGCGGGGGCGGGCATCGCGGAACACGTCCGAGAACGCGTCCTTGAAACCGCCGCACATAGGTCTAGTCCAATTACCCAGCCTACGCGCAGATCACCCCGGCGCGACCCAACCGCACCGGGGTGACCGTAAAGACATGTACACGTCGATCTTGCCGAAGGTTAGGGCCCGCGGCCCATAGCCGTTCAGCTGAGCGGCTTGAACCCCCGCAGGCGCAGGCTGTTGCCGACCACGAAGACCGAGGAGAACGCCATCGCGGCGCCCGCGATCATCGGGTTCAGGAGGCCGGCCGCGGCCAGCGGCAGCGCGCCCACGTTGTAGGCGAAGGCCCAGAACAGGTTCGACTTGATCGTGCCGAGCGTGCGGCGGGAGAGGCGGATCGCATCCGCCGCCGCCCGCAGGTCTCCTCGTACGAGCGTGAGGTCGCCCGCCTCGATCGCGGCGTCCGTGCCCGTGCCCATCGCGAGACCCAGGTCGGCCTGGGCCAGCGCCGCCGCGTCGTTCACGCCGTCGCCGACCATCGCCACGCTCCGGCCCTCCGCCTGGAGGCGCTTGACGACGTCCACCTTGTCCTGCGGCATGACCTCGGCGATCACGTCGTCGGGCGCGATGCCCACCTCGGCGGCCACCGATGCCGCGACCGCCTTGTTGTCGCCGGTCAGGAGGATGGGGGTGAGGCCGAGGGCGCGCAGGCGGCGGATCGCCTCCGGGCTCGTCTCCTTCACCGCGTCGGCCACCTCGAGGACCGCGCGCGCCTCGCCGTCCCACGCGACCGCGATCGCCGTACGACCGGCGGCCTCGGCCTCGGCCTTCGCCCGCTCCAGCTCCACGGGGAGCCCGATCGCCCTTCCCCAAGCTCTCGACTTCGCTCGACCAGGGGAGACCCCAATCTTCAGCAGCGCCTCGCGCCCGACCAGGACCGCGTGGCCCTCGACGACGCCCTGGACGCCCAGGCCCGCCACGTTCGCGAAGTCCTCGGGAGTGGGGAGCGTGCCGACCCGCTCAGCCGCTCCGGTGGCCACGGCTTGCGCGATGGGGTGCTCCGAGGAGTGCTCCAACGCCCCCGCGAGCCGCAGGACTTCCTCCTCGCTCACACCGTCCGCCGTGTGCGTGGCGAGCAGGGTCATCTTGCCGGTGGTGACGGTGCCGGTCTTGTCCAGGACGATCGTGTCGACCTTGCGGGTCGACTCCAGGACCTCCGGGCCCTTGATCAGGATGCCGAGCTGGGCGCCGCGACCGGTGCCGACCATGAGGGCGGTCGGTGTCGCGAGCCCCAGGGCGCAGGGGCAGGCGATGATCAGTACGGCGACCGCGGCGGTGAAGGCCGCCGTCAGGCCGGAGCCGTTGCCGAGCCAGAAGCCGAGGGTGGCGACGGCCAGCGCGATGACGACCGGCACGAAGACCGCCGAGATCCGGTCGGCGAGGCGCTGGGCCGCCGCCTTGCCGTTCTGCGCGTCCTCGACGAGCTTGGCCATGCGGGCCAGTTGGGTGTCGGAGCCGACGCGGGTGGCCTCGACGACCAGGCGTCCGCCGACGTTCAGCGTGGCGCCGGTGACCGCGTCGCCCTTGGCGACCTCGACCGGCACGGACTCGCCGGTGAGCATGGAGGCGTCGACGGCGGAGGCGCCCTCGACGACCCTGCCGTCGGTGGCGATCTTCTCGCCGGGGCGTACGAGGAATCGGTCGCCGGTCTTCAAGTCGCTTACGGGGATGGTCTCTTCGCGGCCGCCGTCCCGCAGGACCGTGACGTCCTTGGCGCCCAGCTGGAGCAGCGCCTTCAGGGCGGCGCCCGCCTTGCGCTTGGAGCGGGCCTCGAAGTAGCGGCCGGCCAGGATGAAGGCGGTGACTCCCGCCGCGGCCTCCAGGTAGATGTTCCCCGCGCCGTCCGTGCGGGAGATGGTCAGCTCGAAGGGGTGCGTCATGCCGGGCGTGCCGGCCGTACCGAAGAACAGCGCCCACAGCGACCAGACGAAGGCCGCCGACGTGCCGACCGAGATCAGCGTGTCCATCGTCGCGGCGCCGTGCCGCGCGTTCGTGAACGCGGCCTTGTGGAAGGGCCAGGCCGCGTACGTCACGACCGGCGCCGCCAGGGTCAGGGACAGCCACTGCCAGTACTCGAACTGCAGGGCCGGGATCATCGCCATCGCGACGACGGGCAGGGAGAGCAGCACGGCGGTGATCAACCGCTCGCGCAGGGGCCGCAGTTCGTCGTCGGCCCGCTGCTCGTCGTCGGCCGCATCCGGCTCCGCGCGGGCCGGGGCGGGCTCCTGCGCGGTGTAGCCGGTGGCCTCGACGGTGGCGATCAGGTCCTGGACGGCGACGTCCTGGCCGCGGTAGCTGACCTTGGCCTTCTCGGTGGCGTAGTTCACCGTGGCCTCGACGCCGTCCATGCGGTTGAGCTTCTTCTCGATGCGGGCGGCGCACGAGGCGCAGGTCATGCCACCGATGGCGAGCTCTACTTCTGCCACCTCGGTGCTGCCGGGTGTGGTGGACATGTCTGCGGGCTCCTCGTGATGTGTCGTGGGCGGGCTTCGGGTCGGGGTACCCGGGGCGGGTACCGCTGTCTAGATCCATATATACCCCTGGGGGGTATTGAGCGCAAGAGAAGTCCGGACTTGACTTCATACCCCTAGGGGGTATCTTCGGATGCATGAGGAGCCGCCCGCAAGGCGCACTCGGCCCGCTTCATTCATCTCTTGGGAGCCGTCATGAACACCGGAATGAAGATCACCGCCTTCGCCGCCGCCGTCGCCGCGACCTTCGGCACCGCGTACGGGGTCGGCCAGGGCGTCGACCCCGTGACCGCGCAGAAGAAGCCCGCGAGCGAGCACGGCGGGCACACGGGCGAGAAGGAGGAGCCAGGCGGTACGGGGGCCGGCGCGGGGCACGCGGACACCGTCCCCGGCGGCCTTCAGATCTCCGAGCGCGGCTACACGCTCGACCTGCGGACCTCGCGCATCGACGCCGAGAAGCGGGAGGAGCTGCGGTTCGCGGTGGTCGAGCAGACCAAGGGCGGCAAGGGCGGCAAGGGCAAGAACGTCACGGCGTACGAGAGGGAGCACGGCAAGGAGCTGCACCTCATCGTCGCCTCACAGGACCTGAGGACCTACCGCCACCTGCACCCGACCCGCGCGGCGGACGGCACCTGGTCGACGCCGGTCGAGCTCCCGGAGGCGGGCGGCTACCGCGTCTTCGCCGACTTCAAGCCCGAGGGCGCGAAGGAGGGCCTGACGCTGGGGGCGGACCTCGCGGTGGCAGGGAAGTACGAGCCGAGGAAGTTGCCCGAGGCCGACACGAAGGCTTCCGTGGCCGGTGGGTACGAGGTCAGCCTCAAGGGCGAGTTGAAGCCCGGGAAGTCCAGTGACGTGACCCTGGACGTGGAGAAGAACGGCAGGCCGGTCACCGACCTGCAGCCCTATCTCGGCTCGTACGGCCACCTGGTCGCCCTGCGGTCCGGGGACCTGGCGTACCTCCACGTGCACCCGACCGGTTCGCCGGGCGACGGCAGGACGAAGCCGGGCCCCGGCGTCTCCTTCGCGGCGACGGCGCCGAGTGCGGGGGCGTACCGCCTGTTCCTCGACTTCAAGCATGAGGGGAAGGTGCGGACGGCGGAGTTCACGGTGTGGGCCGGGGCTTCCCAGCAGGGGGGCGAGGATGAGGGTGCCCCGGAGCCGGGCGGGCACCAGCACTAGGCTCCGCCGGGTGCCGTTCGCGGTGTCTCTGCGGGTCCGCTGTGGCTGGGCGCGCCGTTCCCCGCGCCCCTTACGGGGCCCGACCGGCGTGCTTGTCTGCGGGTTCGTCATGGCTGGGCGCGCCGTTCCCCGCGCCCCTGACGGGGCCCGACCGGGTCAGGTGAGGAGTCCCGACAGGTCGGTTTCCTTTGCTCCTGCCAGTTCGTAGCGGGTGCCTGTCAGGGGGCGGTCCATGTAGAGGCGGATCAAGGTCGGGGCGTCGCCGATGTAGCGGGCCGGCGGGGTGGCGCCGTCGGCCGCGCCGAGCAGCAGCGGCTCGTCCCGGTCGTCCAGGTCCGCGTGCAGCGGCACCGCGCCCGCCGCCTTGCTGCGCGCCGCGAGGAGGACCAGGGCGTCCGGGAGGCCCTCGCCCCCGTACGCGCCCGGCTTCCCCCACGCCTCGCGGACATCGCCCGCGTGGACCCACTCGCCGAGCGCGATCCCGTCCAGGAGCCCGTTGGACTTTGCGATGAGCGGGCCCGCCTCCGTCATCCCGCGCTCCAGCTCGTCCACCACGCGGGAGTTGGACCAGTCGGCGCGCTCGGCGATGTCGCGGTCGTTGCTCTCCGGCGAGAACACGCCCTCCTCGAAGCGGCTCTCGACCACGCGCATCAGCGCCGAGCCGCAGTGCGCGAGCACATGGCGCACGGTCCAGCCCGGACAACAGGTCCGGACCGCGTACGCGTCGTCGGGCGCGGCCCTCAACAGCGGGATCAGCGCATCACGTTCGGTCCGCAGGAGGCGGCCGGGGCGCTCGGGGTCGTACGTTCCGTCGGCACTCGTCGTGGTCGTCATGGACGAAGCCAACCGTGTCGCTCCCGCGCATGGCAACGGACGGACCGGAGTTTAGGGTGCCTCCATGGCCGACGACGAGAACCACGAGCTGCGCGAGCGCTGGCTCGGGACGCTGCTCCGGGCGCGGAACACGGACGAGTGCATCTACGACCCGTACAAGTACGCCGACAACCTGCTCGCGCGGTGGGCCGAACCGCAGCGGCGGTACCACACCACCGCCCACCTGAAGGCGGTCCTCGACCACGTCGACGTACTGGAGGAGCACGCGGACGACGCCGATCTCGTGCGGCTCGCGGCCTGGTTCCACGACGCGGTGTACGCGCCGGACCGCTCCGAGAACGAGGAGCGCAGCGCCCGCCTCGCCGAACGCGCGCTGCCCGAGGCCGGGTTGACCGACGAGCAGACCGCCGAGGTGGCGCGCCTGGTCCGGCTCACCATCACCCACGATCCCGCCGACGGCGACCACAACGGCGAGACGCTGTGCGACGCGGACCTGGCGATCCTGGCCGCCGCCCCGGACGCGTACGCGGCGTACGCCGCCGCGGTCCGCGAGGAGTACGCCTTCGTGCCGGACGAGGACTTCCGCGCCGGCCGCGCGGAAGTCCTGCGCCAACTCCTCTCCCTGCCAAGGCTGTTCCGCACCCCGCACGGAGCGGCCGAGTGGGAGGGCCCGGCCCGCGCGAACCTGGCGACGGAAATGGAGCTGCTCGGCTCCTGAGGCTCCCGTACTCTCGGCGCATGCTTTTCATGGGTGGGGACCAGGTCGAGGAGGCCGTGGCGCATGCGGCGAAGGTGCTGCGTCCGGCGGTGGGGCGCGACTGGAGCGTCAAGGCGGGCGGTCTCGACTGGAGCTGCCTGAAGACGGCCGAGCACATCGCGGGCGATCTTGTCGCGTACGCGGGTCAGCTGACGGGCCGGGCGACCGACACGTGGGTCCCCTTCGAGATCGCCTTCGACGAGGGCTCGGGCCCCGAGGACGCGATCCACGTCATCGAGTCGACCGGCGGCCTGCTCGCCGCGGTGGTGCGGACCACGCCGCGAGGGGTCCGGGGCTACCACCCCTACCCGCACGGCAGCGCCGACAGGGTGGGCTTCGCGGCGATGGGCGTCGCGGAGGTGCTGCTCCACACGTACGACATCGCGCAGGCGCTCGGCGTGGACGCGGAGCCGCCGGCCGCGCTGTGCGAGGCGGTGCTCGCCTGGCTCTTCCCGCACGTGCCGCCCGCGGACGCGCCCGCGGACCAGTGGGCGACGCTGCTCTGGGCCACGGGCCGCGGGTCCCTGCCGGGGCGGCCGAAGCGGGAGCGCTGGCGCTGGCACAACGCCCTGGAGATTCCCGCCGGGCGGCTCGTTCTGCGGGAGGTGTCCCCCGCCGCGGCGGCGGATCTCGCCGCGGGCGGCACGGGGGGTCTGCTGTGGATCGAGGGCGGGCCCTTCGAGGGGACGCGCAGGGCCGCGGAGATGGTGACGAAGGCGTACGCTTCCGGGGTGCACCGGCCCGAGTGGGGCATGTTCGCCCTGGTCCGGGCGGAGGACGAGGTCGCTGTCGGCGGCATGGGGTTCCACGGGCCGCCGGACGAGGAGGGGGTCGCCGAGGTCGGCTACGACCTGGTGCCGGGGGCGCGGGGCCGAGGCTACGCCTCGGAGGCGCTCACCTCCCTCTCCACCTGGGCGCTGACCCGCCCCGAGGTCTCGACCCTGCTGGCCGTCATCGAACCGGAGAACGCCGCCTCCCAGGCGGTGGTCGCCCGCGCGGGCTACACCCGAACCACAAACCGCGAAAACCTCCACGCGTACGTCCGCCACGCCTCCGCCTGAACCTCAGCCACCTGACACCCCCCTCCCACCCACCCGCCCGATCCCCCGCATCCACCCCTGAACGAACAAGCTCTCCCACCCACCCACCCGATTACCCCGCAGCAACGAGCGATGGCCTGCAGTCGGGAGCGCTCGGGAGGGGACGTGCCGGTATGTCCGCCCGGAGCACGGTTCGCGGCGCTCCGGGGCCGGAGTAGCCCCGCGGCCACCGGACGATAGCGAGGACGGACATACCGGCGCGGCACCGCACCCACAAGCGGACCAGACCCGCAGCCCGCCCCACGACCCGCACGCGGCAGCGCGACGCGAGGGGACGTGGCGGTATGTCCGCCCGGAGCATGGCTCCCGGCGCTCCGGCGCGGCACCGCACCCCAGCCGGACCGGCCCCGCAGGCGGCCCCCCGCCGCAGGAATGCCAGCTCCCACCCCCAGCGTTCTTCACTGTTATGCCGACACCTGACCCGACGCCCGCCGAGCCAGGCGCCAGCCGTACCCGTATGCCCGTGGCCGTCTACATTCTCGGCCTGGCCGTCTTCGCGCTCGGGACGAGTGAGTTCATGCTCTCGGGGCTCCTGCCCCCCATCGCCGACGACATGAGCGTCTCCATCCCCCGCGCCGGCCTCCTCATCTCCGCCTTCGCCATCGGCATGGTCGTCGGCGCCCCCCTCCTCGCCGTAGCCACCCTGCGCCTCCCCCGCCGCACCACCCTCATCACGCTCATCACCGTCTTCGGCCTCGGCCAGGTCGCCGGCGCCCTCGCGCCCACCTACGAGATCCTCTTCGCGTCCCGCGTCGTCAGCGCCTTCGCCTGCGCCGGATTCTGGGCCGTCGGCGCCGCCGTCGCCATCGCGATGGTCCCGGTCAACCAGCGCGCCCGCGCCATGGCCGTGATGATCGGCGGTCTCTCCATCGCGAACGTGCTGGGCGTGCCCGCCGGAGCCTTCCTCGGCGACAACTTCGGCTGGCGGTCCGCCTTCTGGGCCGTGGGAGCCGCCTCCGCCATCGCCCTCGTCGGCGTACTCACCCTCATCCCCCGCATCCCCCTCCCCGCCGAGAAGCCCCGCCTGAAGCAAGAGCTCGCCATCTACCGCGACCGCCAGGTCTGGCTCTCCATCGCGATCACCGCGCTCGCGGCCGGCGGCGTCTTCTGCGCGTTCTCGTACCTCTCCCCGCTCCTGACGGACGTCGCGGGCCTCGACAAGGGCTGGGTCCCGACCGTCCTCGGCCTCTTCGGGGCGGGCGCGCTCCTCGGCACGGCGATCGGCGGGCGCTTCGCGGACGCGCACCTCTTCGGCGTCCTGCTCAGCGGCATCGCGGCCTCGACGGTCTTCCTCGTCGTCCTCGCGCTCTTCTCCGGTACGGCGGCCGTGGCGATCACGCTCTCGTTCCTGCTCGGCGTCTCCGCCTTCTACACCGCCCCGGCGCTCAACGCCCGCATGTTCAACGTCGCGGGCGCCGCCCCCACCCTCGCGGGCGCGACCACCACGGCAGCGTTCAACCTGGGCAACACCGGCGGCCCCTGGCTCGGCGGCACGGTCATCGACCTCGACTTCGGCTACGCCTCGACGGCCTGGGCGGGCGCGGCGATGACGGCGGTGGCGATCGGCGCGGTCGCGGTGTCCCTGCGGCTGCACCGCAGGACCCCGAGCCGCGTGGTCACGTCCGCCTCGGCCGCATCCGCCGAAGCCGGAGCCGGAGCCGCTCCCGGCCACAGCCCGGCGGCGACCTCACTCCAGAGGCCGTAGGAACCGCCGCTCGTAGCGCCGGATGCACCCCGTCCGGCGCGCGAGCTCCAGGGCCTCCTGGCACTCGGGGTCGGTCGCGCTGTCGGTGCGGTACTGCTCGTACGCGGCGAAGCTCGGGAAGGAGAAGAGGGCGTACGCGATGTCGCTGTCGCCCTCGCTGGGCAGGAAGTAGCCGTGGTGGTCGCCGCCGAAACGGTTGACCAGGACGACCCAGCGGCGGCCGTACTCCTCGAAGTCGTCGATGCGGTCGGGATCGATCTCGTACTTCAGATGAACCGTGATCATGCGTGCCACCCTAAGCACAACCCGCCCTACGCGGGCCTCCCCTTGGGCCTGCGCAACCCCGCATCGGTAAGCCTGCGCACCAGCTCCTTGGAGCCGATCTCGACCGCCCCCGCACGCACCGCGTCCTCGTAGCGGTGCGAGGGCAGGTCGTAGTGGTCGCGCTCGAACGCGCGCCGCGGGGCGCCGATGGCCTCCGCGAACGCGTGCAGTTCCTCGTACGAGGCGTCGCTGACCAGGTGCGACCACAGGCGGCCGTGGCCGGGCCAGGTCGGCGGGTCGATGAAGACCGTCACGTCAGGCCGCCCACCGGGGCCACGACCACGCCCGCCTTGCCGCACACCCAGTGCGGATCGGGGCCCAACTCCGGTTCCACGTCCAGCGCATGAGGGTCGCCCGAGCCGCAGACGGGGCACAGCGGCCAGCGGCCGTACTGCTCCAGGAGCGCGTCCTGGACGTCCTGGGCGACCAGGCCCGCGACGTACTCGACGCCCTCGGGCCACTGCTCGACCCACCAGCGGCGGTGCGCCACCGACGCCTCGACCAGCGAGACGACCTCGGCCTGGGCGACCTCGCGCGCCACGAGGTCGGCGAGGACAAGTGCACGAGCGGCGTGCAGCGCCTGCTCCAGAGGGTCGATCGCGTCCATGCAGCCATTGTCCACCCCACGCGCAACCCGCCGAAGATCCAACCGGAACGGAGGTGAGGCAGGTAACCGGGATCGGGACCAAAGGGGTCTTGACCGACCCCCGCTCCGAAAATATCTTTCAAGCGTGACCAATGACGTGAAGGAAATTTTCGCGGGCGCGGCGCCCCCCGCCCCAGCCGCCCTCGCGGCCAAGGTGCGCACCCTCGCCCCGTCCATGACCCGCTCCATGCAGCTGGTCGCCGAAGCCGTCGCAGGCGACCCCGCAGGCTGCGCGGCCCTCACGGTCACCGGCCTCGCCGAGCTCACCGGCACCAGCGAGGCCACGGTGGTGCGCACCGCCCGCCTCCTCGGCTACCCCGGCTACCGCGACCTGCGGCTCGCCCTCGCCGGACTCGCCGCCCAGCAGCAGTCGGGCCGCGCGCCCGCCGTCACCGCCGACATCGCCGTCGACGACCCGATCGCGGACGTCGTGGCGAAGCTGGCGTACGACGAGCAGCAGACCCTCGCCGACACCGCGGGCGGCCTCGACACCGTGCAGCTCGGGGCGGCCGTCGCCGCGCTCGCCGTCGCCCCCCGCACCGAGATCTACGGAGTCGCCGCCTCCGGCCTCGTCGCCCAGGACCTCGCCCAGAAGCTGCTGCGCATCGGCCACATCGCCCACGCGCACTCCGACCCGCACCTGGCCGTCACGAACGCGGTCACCCTGCACTCCAAGGACGTCGCGATCGCGATCACGCACTCCGGGTCCACCGGTGACGTCATCGAGCCGCTGCGGGTCGCCTTCGAGCGCGGGGCGACGACCATCGCGATCACCGGGCGCCCCGGCAGCCCCGTGTCGCAGTACGCGGATCACATACTGACCACCTCCACCGCGCGCGAGAGCGAGCTGCGGCCCGCCGCGATGTCGTCGCGCACGAGCCAGCTGCTGGTCGTGGACTGCCTGTTCGTGGGCGTCGCCCAGCGGACCTACGAGACCGCGGCCCCCGCCCTGGCCGCCTCGTACGAAGCACTCGCACACCGCCACAGCCCCCGCACCCGCAACCGCTGAGCCCCCTCCCAGAGGGCCCCGCACGCCCCCAGAGCAACCCGCACGGGCCCCGCCCGACCCGCACGAGCCCAGAGCGACCCACCACAACCGACCCGCACGAGCCCAGAGGAACCGCCACCAGCCCAGAGCGACCCGCCACCAGCCCCGCCCGACCCGCACGAGCCCAGACGAACCGCCACCAGCCCAGAGCGACCCGGCACGAGCCCCGACCAACCCGCACAAGCCCACAACAACCCACCACCAGCCCAGAGCGACCAGCACAAGCCCAGGGGCAACCCGCAGCGAGCCCCGGGCAACCCGCCGCGACTCCAGAGCAACCCGCCACGAGCCCCAAGCGGCGACCGCCACGAGCCCAGGGCAACCCGCCACCAACCCCGACCGGCCCGCCACAAGCCCAGCGCAACCCGCCACCCCCCGCCGCACACGAAAGAGCCGCACCCCATGACCTCCACGACCGACGCCAACCCCAACCCCTCCCCCACCCCCGGAGACGGCGAGACGTACGGCGAGCTCCGTGCCCAGCTGGACACGCTCACCACCGAGGCGTTCCGGCCCGAGCTCTCCGAGATCGACCGGCAGCCCACGCTGGAGATCGCGAAGATCATGAACGGCGAGGACGCCACGGTCTCCGCGGCCGTCGCCGAGCAGCTCCCGGCGATCGCCGCCGCCATCGACGGCACCGCCGAGCGCATGGCCCGCGGCGGGCGGCTCATCTACGCGGGGGCGGGGACGGCCGGGCGCCTGGGGGTCCTGGACGCCTCCGAGTGCCCGCCCACCTTCAACACCGACCCGGCCGAGGTCGTCGGCCTCATCGCGGGCGGCCCGAGCGCCATGGTCACGGCGGTCGAGGGCGCGGAGGACAGCAAGGAGTTCGCGGCCGAGGACCTGGACGGGCTCCGGCTCACGGCCGACGACGTGGTGGTCGGGGTATCGGCGTCGGGCCGCACCCCGTACGCGATCGGCGCGGTCGAGCACGCGCGGGCAAAGGGCGCGCTCACCATCGGCCTCTCCTGCAACGCGGACAGCGGTCTCGCGGCAGCCGCCGACCACGGCATCGAGGTCGTCGTCGGCCCCGAACTGCTCACCGGCTCCACCCGGTTGAAGGCGGGCACCGCCCAGAAGCTCGTCCTCAACATGCTGTCGACGATCACGATGATCCGCCTCGGCAAGACCTACGGAAACCTGATGGTGGACGTACGCGCCTCGAACGAGAAGCTGCGCGCCCGCTCGCGGCGGATCGTCTCCCTCGCCACCGGCGCTTCGGACGAGGAGATCGAGGCCGCCCTCGCCGCCACCGACGGGGAGGTGAAGAACGCCATCCTCACCATCCTCGGCGGAGTCGACGGCCCCACGGCCGCCGACCTGCTCGCTTCCTCGGACGGCCACCTCAGGGCCGCCCTGGACACCGCGCGCACGACCCGCACGCCCGGCACGCCCCGCACCACCTGACTCACCTCCCCCGAGCCGCTGAAGAACAGCGCCACCCCGCACACAGCAAGGCACCCCGCACCATGGCAACTGACAAGAACCGCGCCACAGCCGCCGCGATCCTCCCCCTCGTCGGCGGCGCCTCGAACGTCACGTCCATCGCCCACTGCATGACGCGCCTGCGCCTGGGCCTCGCCGACCGCTCGCTGGTCGACGACGAGGCGCTGAAGGCGCTGCCCGCCGTGATGGGCGTGGTCGAGGACGACACGTACCAGATCGTCCTCGGCCCGGGCACCGTCGCCCGCGTCACCCCGGAGTTCGAGGCCCTGGTGGCGGAGGGCGCTTCGGCCGCTCCGACCGCCGCGCCCGAACACACCCTCACCGCCGACGAGTTGGCGGCGCAGGGAGCCGAGATCCGGGCGGCGAGGAAGGCGAAGAACTCGACCCCCTTCAAGCTCTTCCTGCGCCGCATCGCGAACATCTTCGTGCCGCTGATCCCGGCCCTCATCGGCTGCGGCATCATCGCGGGCATCAACGGCCTGTTGATCAACCTGGAGTGGCTGCCGGGCATCACCCCGGCGCTCGCCGCCATCGCCTCCGGCTTCATGGCGCTGATCGCGGTGTTCGTGGGCTACAACACGGCGAAGGAGTTCGGCGGTACGCCGATCCTGGGCGGCGCCGTCGCGGCGATCATCGTCTACGCGGGTGTCGCGAACATCGAGGCGTTCGGCCAGAAGCTTTCGCCCGGCCAGGGCGGCGTACTCGGCGCCCTGGGCGCGGCGGTCCTCGCCACCTACATCGAGAAGTGGTGCAGGCGCTGGGTGCCGGAGGCGCTGGACGTCCTGGTCACCCCGACCATCACGGTCCTGCTCTCCGGCCTGGTCACGATCTTCGGCCTGATGTTCCTCGCGGGCGAGGTCTCGACCGGCATCGGCACGGCGGCGAACTGGCTCCTGGACAACACCGGCGCGTTCGCGGGCCTGGTCCTGGGCGGCCTGTTCCTCCCCCTCGTCATGCTCGGCCTGCACCAGGCGCTGATCCCCATCCACACCACGCTCATCGAGCAGCAGGGCTTCACCGTCCTGCTCCCCATCCTGGCGATGGCGGGCGCGGGCCAGGTGGGCTGCGCGATCGCGGTGTTCAAGCGCCTGAAGAACAACACGTCGATCCGTACGACGATCAAGTCCGCGCTCCCGGCCGGCTTCCTGGGCGTGGGCGAGCCCCTCATCTACGGCGTCTCGCTCCCCCTGGGCCGCCCCTTCATCACGGCGTGCGTGGGCGGCGCGGCGGGCGGCGCGTTCATCGGCTTCTTCTCGATGATCGGCGAGAAGGTCGGCTCCACGGCGATCGGCCCGTCCGGCTGGGCGCTGTTCCCGCTCCTGGACGGCAACAAGGGCCTGGGCCTGACCGTCGCGATCTACGGCGGCGGCCTCCTGGTCGGCTACGTGGTGGGCTTCTTCGCGACGTACTTCTTCGGCTTCAGCAAGCAGATGCTGACCGAGCTGAACGTCGACACGACCGCCCACGAGCAGGTCGTCGCGGGTTCGCCCGCCCCGTCCGCGGACCCGGCCGACCCGGCCAAGTCGCCCGCGGCGGTCTGACCCACCGCTCGACCTCACGAGGACGGCACCCCGCGCCGCGGGTGCCGTCCTCGCCCGTTCTCGCCGCTTCCCCTCGGGGAGTTGTCCGCGAAGTTCCCCGGAATTGTCCTTGATCGGTAACGGACTCGGCCCCGGTGCATCCTCCGGACCCCGAACCTCGTCCTGCCAGGTGGCCGCGAGTGACCGGGGTGCGGCAAGGGACGGGACGCAAAGGGGCGGACATGGCACGGCACAGTGGCGGGCGTGGCTGGTACGGCAAAGTCATCGGGGCTGCGCTCGGGGTGACGATGCTCGCCACCGGCGCAGGGGTGTGGAGCGCCCAGGCCGGCACCACGGACTCACCGGCGGCGAAGAAGCCCAGCGCCGTCAAGCCGGTCTCGGCGACCATCGCGCACGCCTCGCAGGCCGGTGAGCGCGGCATCAACCTCACCATCGACGACGGCCCCGACCCCAAGTGGACGCCCGAAGTCCTCGCCGTGCTCAAGGAGTACGACGTGAAGGCCACGTTCTGCATGGTGGGGACGCAGGCCCAGGCCCACCCGGACATGGTGAAGAAGGTCGTCGCGGCCGGGCACCGGCTGTGCGACCACTCGGTGTCGCACAACACCGGCATGGACAAGGACTCCAAGGCCTACCAGTCGAAGCAGATCCTCGACGCCGAACGCATGATCACCAAGGCGTCCGGCGGCGTACGGCCGATGTACTACCGCGCGCCCGGCGGCGCGTTCACCCCCTACAGCCGCAAGCTCGCCGCCGACCGGGGCATGCGCCCGCTCGGCTGGAACGTGGACACCAAGGACTTCGAGCTCCCGGGCACGGCCGCCATCGTCGCCACCGTCGAGCGGGAGCTGCCCAACGGGCCGACACTCCTCTTCCACGACGCGGGCGGCGACCGCACCCAGACCGTCGAGGCCCTGCGCACGCTCCTTCCCAAGCTCAAGAGCCAGGGCTACACCTTCGGCTTCCCGGTCCGCTGACCCTCACGGCAGCCGACGCTCCCGGTTGAGCTGCCGCACCCTCTCCCGCAACACCTCGCCCGGCGGGGCCTGCCCGACCTTCTCCGGCGGGCAGTCCCACTCCCGGCCGCCGTTCAGGGGCCGCAGCTGTACGAGCCCGCCCTCGCACCCCATGACCTGCCCGACGCTGCCGTCCCGGAAGTCGACGGCGTACGTCCCCGCCTCCGGCACGCTCGGATCGTCGTCGTTCACCGCGCGCTCTCCAGTACGGCGGCGAGCCGCAGCGCGGTGTCGAGGTTGCAGCGCCCCAACTCCACCAACGGCAGCGCGCCTTCCGCCGCTGCCGTCAACGGGTCCATCCGCAGGGAAGGCAGCGTGACGCCGACCTCTTCGAGCCCCGCTCTCAACTGCCGGACGGCCTCCTCCGCCGCCCGCACCCGTTCCTCCGCCGTCAGCGCCATGCGCCCCGCCTCTCACACTGGGTGTTGCTGTTTCCTCACTAAGCGTGTCCGTCGCTGCGTAGCCTGAGAAGCAACGGCGTCCCAACAAACCGCCTTGTTGGATGAGGAGTTGCTGATGACACGCCCCAAGGACCTCGATCCCTCATCGAACCCCCGCGCCCTCCTCGGCTGCGAACTCCGTCACGCACGGGAGCGGAAGCGGATGAGCCAGGAGGCGTTGGGTGCGCCGCTGTTCGTCAGCGGCTCCTTCATCGGCCAGCTGGAGGCGGGTACGCGCAGGATGCACATGGAGTACGCCCAGCACTTCGACGAGGTGCTGGATACGGGGGGCTTCTTCGCCCGGAATTGCAGGGCTGTGGCGAGGTCGAAGTACCCGGATCACTTCGCGGAGGCGGCGGAGGCGGAGTCCGTGGCGACCGCCATCAGAGAGTACGCACCGCAGCTGGTGCCAGGGTTGCTCCAGACCGAGGCGTACGCGCGTGCGGTGTTCTGCGATGGCCGCCCCACCGCGACGGATAGCGAAATCGATGGGTTGGTAGCGGCTCGCCTGGAGCGGGCTCACCTACTCGACGACCCAACAACGCCCTTGTTGTGGACGGTCCTTGACGAGGCAGTCCTGCGCCGAGAGGTGGGCGGGCCAGTCGTGATGGCGGAGGTACTGCGACACGTCACGACCCTGGGGCGCAGACGCCGGGCCATCGTGCAGGTGCTGCCCTTCGCGGCAGGCGGGCACATGGCGATGGGGGGTTCCGTCAAGCTGATGACCTGCGATGACGCGCCCCCACTCGCCTACCTGGAAGGCTTCGGAACAGGGCGGCTCGAAGACGATCCTGCCGCCGTCGCCCAGTACGAGCTGGCTTACGACCTACTCGGGGCCAGCGCTCTCTCACCGCGTGATTCCCTGGCCTTGATTGCATCAGTGGCAGAGGATTACTCCCATGAAGAGCAACGGCCCTGAGTACGACCTGAGCAACGCCTCGTGGCACAAGTCCAGCTACAGCGACGCGAGCGGGGGCAACTGCCTGGAAGTCGGCCGCTGGCGGAAGTCCACGTACAGCGGCCCCGACGGCGGCAACTGCCTCGAAGTGGCCGACGGTCACCCCGAAATCGTCCCCGTCCGCGACTCCAAGAACCCCACCGGCCCGAAGCTCGTGTTCCGGGCCGCCAGCTGGTCCGCATTCGTCGCGGACCTCAAGAACAACTGATCCCGAGGCTCAAGCCACCAGCCCCGAGACCTCTTTTCAAGGAACGGGAGGCGGGCCTCAACCCGCCCTCCCTCCCTTGGAGTTGGCACAGCCGATCACTTTCGGGCTTCGACTTGCCACGCAGTGTGACGACGCTCTAGCGTGCCCGAATAACGAACAACCCCCGCCCGGTGTCGGCAAACACCTGCGGGGGTTTAACCATCACGATCGAAAGAGACGTTCGATCCATGGCTGACGCCAAGCTTAGTGCCGCCCCCCGCCCTGCGCACGCAGACCCGCACCCCATGGCCAGTCCGGGTTACGGAAAGCGTTCGGCGCCCGAACAACGGCCCCGTACGAACCACGACTTCGCCCACCTCCCGCCCCGCGAGGCAGCCATCGCAGCCGCCGTCGACCGGCTGCCGGAGGGCGCGGACATCTCCGTAAAGACCCTGGCCAAGCACCTCCCGTACGGGCAGTGCGCCCTCCGCACCGCCCTCAACAGGATTCAGTCCGCTGGGCACTTGAGGCGCGGCAGGGAACACGTGCACGGAAGCGGCAGCGCGCGCTGGATCACTCGAACGTGGTTCTCGCGCACCGCGCGGGACGACGCCTGGTGGGCGGCCTTCACGCGCGGCGACGTGCCGGAGCCGGAGCCGGAAAGACGGCCCCGACACCCCACCCGCAGCCGCGCGTTCATCCTTCTCGCCGCCCTCGGCCGGACGGCCCCCGCGCTCTCCCTCTCGTACGCGGACTGCGTCGCCCTGGAGCCCCAGCTCACCGAGTGGTTCACGCGCGGCGCCACGGAGCCGGACGTCCTCCGCGCCCTGACCGCAGGGCTCCCCACCCCGGTCCACAGCCCGGCGGCCCTCATCCGCAGCCGCCTCACGACGAAGCTCCCGCCGGAACCAGCCCTCCGCCCCGCCCTCCGCGTCCTGGAGTGCGGCAGATGCGGCACCCCCGGCCGCCCCGAGGCCCTGCCCGGCGGCGTCTGCGGCCCGTGCCGGGGCGAACCCGCACCACCCCGCACGGCGGCACTCCTGCCGCCTGCAGCGGTCCACTCCCACGCGGCAGCCGTACGCGCCGCCCGCAGCCCACGCGAAAGGACACACGCATGAGCGCTCCAACGGTCGAAGGCACACAGCCGGGGCACGATGGAAAGGAGGAGGCACCACCATGACCCCTGGCACCGATGAGCGCCCCCAGATGTCCGTCGAGGAATTCGAAGAGCTGGCCCGCCGGGCACCGGAGACCGTGTCTCTCGAATTCCTCGACGGCAGGGTGTACGTCAAGCACGGCCCGATCGACATCGAGGTGATGCAGCGCCCCGAACTGGCCCTGTATCCCGAGCAAGGGCTGCGGATCGACACGTACAGGAAGGGCTGCATCAAACCGGATGGCGCCCTGGCTCCCGTCGGCTATTTCGCCGGGCAAGAGGAGTGGGCGTCCCCCGTCGGCGTCCTGATGGCCGTCGAGGTGACCTCCCGCGATCGGGACACCGAGCGCCGCGACCGCCAGGAGAAGCCGCGCGCCTACGCCTACGCCGGCATCCCCGTCTACCTGCTCATCGACCGTGACAACCACACCGTCGTCGTATACAGCTCTCCCGAGAACGGCGTCTATCAGAGCCGTCGCTCTTTCCACTACGGCTCCACCGTCCGCATCCCCGCCCCCGTCGCCATCACCCTGGAAACCGAAGCGCTCAAGGACTACGCCGACTGACCGCCCCACCCCAGCCCGCCCCCTCCCCGGGTCACCTTCGGGACATACTTCCCCGCCCCCACCCAGCAGAAGTTGACCGAGACGAAGCCCGCCACGCCACACCCGTGACCGCCGCGCGCACCCTCGCCCCGGCCAAGGGCCCGGCGCCCCGGTCCGGCACAGGTGAAAACAGCCACCCCTCCACTGTCCGAAATGACCCCGCTCACCCGGTCAATCCCGGTGACCGCCTTCCGGCGACTACGGCGCGTATCGAGGATGGCACCTGCCGTCATCGAAACGACCAACCGGAGGGGCCCTTCATGACCGAGTCCAACGAGCCCACGGAACAGCAGATTTCCGAGGCCCTGGGCGCCGCCGCCCACATCACGCTGGCCCCCGGCCCCAGGGAGATCTCCGAAGCCGCGCCCACCCCCGACCAGGAGTGGACCCTGCCGGAGGGCAGGGCCTGGGTGTACCTCGCCAACTCCAAGCACGGGCTCGCCAAGCCGGTGATCCTCGCGGACGGGTTCAACACCGGGCCGAGCGACCTGGACTTCTCGTGGGAGATCCTGGAGCGGGGCCCGTACCCGTTCATCAGCAAGCTGCGGGAGCGCGGCTACGACGTCATCCTGCTCGGCTTCGACGAGCGCAGCGCCTCGATCCTGGAGAACGCCAAGGCCGCCAGGTCGGCGATCCAGGAGGCGATCGCGCGGCGCGTCGGCGACCACCCGCTGACCGTCGGCGGCTTCAGCATGGGCGGCCTGGTCGCGCGGTACGCGCTCGCCAAGATGGAGCACGAGAGCGTCGACCACCAGACCGAGCTGTACTTCTCCTTCGACAGCCCGCACCGCGGCGCCTGGATTCCCATCGCGCTCCAGTCGTTCGCGCACTACATCCGGCGGCTCAACGCCGCCTTCTCGAACCAGATGAACAGCCCGGCAGCGCGCCAGCTCCTGTGGCAGCACATCTCCGAGTGGGACGACAGCCCCGAGACCGACAAGGAGCGCATCGAGTTCCTCGCCGAGCTGGAGCGGGTCGGCGGCTGGCCCAGGCGCCCGAAGAAGATCGGCGTCGCCAACGGCGTGCGCACCGGAGCCGGCAACACCATCGCCCCCGGCGTACGGGCCTTCCGCGGCAAGGGCCTGGCCATCACCGGCACCCACCTCTACACCCAGCCCACCGGGGAGGACCAACTCGTCGCGCAGTTACGGGTGGTGACCCTGCGCAAGCCGCAGATCCGCGTCTCGGGCATGCCCGAGATCGACGGCGCACCCGGCGGCACCCTGGAGGGCTTCGGCATCCTGGCCGACGAGCTGAACAAGATCCCCGCCATCATCGGCCTCGGCTCCGAGGCCGAGATCCGCGAACACTGCTTCGTCCCCGCCGTCAGCGCGGTCGCCCTGCGCGACATCGACACCCGCGAGAAGCTCTACGAGCCCTTCCCGGAGACGTCCGAGGACAGCGAACTGGACGAGTACTTCTGCTCCACGCAGAACGAGGGCCACACCCTGGTCACCGAGGAGCTCTCCACCTGGATCATGGACCGGCTTCCGGGCTGACGCCCTCCCGGGGGCAGGCCGTCAGCGGAGCCTCGGTCACGCCGGTCGCCCGGCACAGGACGAGAACGACGTCGTCCGTGAGCGGGCGGCCGGTGTGCTCGATCACCATGGCGTACAGGGCGTCGAGCGCATCGGAGTTCGAGGGCTCGGCCAGCGCCTCCGCCGCCCGTGGGAGGAGCGGGAAGTCGACGCCGTCGCCGTCCCGGGCCTCGCTCAGGCCGTCGGTGTAGAACAGGAGGCGCTCCCCCGGCTGCAGGTAGACCCGGTGCGGCAGCGGGGTCGTCCGCATCCCCAACGGGAGCGCGGGCTGCGGGGGTTCGAGGAGTCTGACCTGCTTGCCCACCCGCAGGGGCGGCGGGTGGCCGCAGTTGACGAGGCGGACCTCGCCGGGCGCGAACTCGGCGAGGACGGCGGTGACGAAGTCCTCGGACCCCAGGTCCGCGGCGAGCCGGGCGTCCAGGGCCGTGGCCAGTTCGGCCAGGCCGGGGGTGAGATAGGCGAGGTCGCGGAAGGCCCGCATCGCCGCCGCGGTGGTCCGCAGCGCCTCCAGGCCGTGGCCTCGTACGTCACCGACGAACAGCCGCGGTCCGTACGGCGTGTGGACGACGTCGTACAGGTCCCCGCACACCGAGGCCTCCCGCACCGGACTGTGGTGCCGGGTGCACACCTCGATCCCGCCGACCTCGACCGTCAGGGGCTGTAGCAGCGCGCTCTGCGACGCGCACGCCACCTCCGTGACCCGGGCGAGCGCCGCCTCCCGTTCGGCATGCCGGGCGGCATTGTGGACGGCGAGCACCCCGCCCGCCAGGAGGACCACGAACTCCAGACAGAAACCCGGCGTCCCCACCAGACGCCGCAGAACGCCGGTACCCGTCGCGAGCAGCAGCGTCCATCCGGCCACCACGGCGGTCCGCCGCGCACTGGACCAGACACCGGCCAGCACCGGACCGATCAGCAGCACGGCGACCCCGGTCGGCCAGCCGCTGACGGACGTGCCGAGCACCGCGAGCAGGAAGCTCACCCCCAGGGCGAGCGCCAGAAGGCCGCCCCTGCTGCGCCATCTCCTCATGTCTGCCTCCCGGCGCCACCTGCCGGTGGGCATGGCCCGACCCCACCCCTGTATTCACGCTGCGTGACGACTGACGGTCACTATGGCCCAACCGCGCTCCTTCCCAGGTGCGTTGACCGGAGTAGTCGGCAGATGATCGGGCCTGACACCGCAATGCGGTGAACAGAGCGTCTTGCCTGGAGAAATAGGCATCTCACGACATCCGCACGCCCGGGACCGTGACGGAGAGCAGACTCAGGCGGCGGGAAGCAGCGGCTGCGGGGCCGGAAGAGGCCCCCAGGGGTGAGCGGCCGGGCGGGGAGGCCAGCATGCGGAAATCCGGGCAGGGCCGGCGGGTGGGCAACCTGCCGGACGAGAGAACGAGTTTCGTCGGACGCGGGGCCGAACTGCGGGCGGTCGCCCTGGCCGTGGCCGACGCCCGCCTGGTGACGCTGACCGGCGTGGGCGGCGTGGGCAAGACCCGCCTCGCACAGCGCGCCGGAGCCGAACTGCGGGACGACTTCCCCGACGGGGTGTGGCTGGTCGGCCTCGCCCAGCTGAGCCGGCCCGCCCTGATGCCGCTCGCCCTGTACGAGGCCCTGCGGCTCGCCGACCAGAGCACCCGGCCCGCGATCGAGGTGGTGGCCGACTGGCTGGCCGACAAGGAGCTGCTGCTGATCCTGGACTGCTGCGAACACCTGGCCGCCGACTGCGCCGACTTCGTACGCACCCTGCTGACCGCGGCCCCGGGGGTGCGCGTCCTGGCCACCAGCCGCCGCCCGCTGTCCCTCCGGGGCGAACAGGCGATCGTCGTGCCCCCGCTGCCCGTCGACGACCACGGCACGCGACCGTCCGACGCGGCCCTGCTGTTCATGGAGCGCGCGGGCGTCGCCGAGGAGGACGGCACGGCGGTGGCGGAGATCTGCGCGCATCTGGAGGGCATCCCCCTCGCCATCGAACTGGCCGCCGCCCACCTGCCCGAGATGGACCTGGACGCGCTCCGGCAGCGCCTGCACACCCGCTTCGAGACCCTCGCCTCCTCCGCGTCCGGCGCCTGGCACGGCGAGAGCGACCCCCGGCACCAGACGCTGCGCACGGCCATCGGCTGGAGCCACGAACTGTGCACCCCGCCTGAGCGGCTCGTCTGGGCCCGCCTCTCCGTCTTCGCCGGCGGCTTCGAGCAGGAGGCGGCCGAACTGGTCTGCGCCGGGGGCCCGCTCGGCAGCGGGCAGATCGGGGGGCTGCTGTCCGCGCTGGTGGACAAGTCGCTCCTGCAGGCGGCGAAGACCCCGCGCGGGCTTCGGTACTCGATGCTGGACACCGTCCGCGAGTACGGCGCGGAGTGGCTGCGGAATCTCGGCGAGGAACAGCGCCTCGCGCAGCGGCACCGGGACTACTACCGCTGGCTGGTCCGCACCGGCAGCCGGGAGTGGGCCGGTCCCGACCAGGTGGCGTGGTACGAGCGGTGCACCGCCGAGCACGCCAACCTGCGTGTGGCGCTGGAGAGTTGCCTGGCGGCGCCGGACCCGCGCGACAGCCTGGAGATGGCCGGCGGTCTGTGGTTCTTCTGGCTCTGCTGCGGCTTCCAGCGCGAAGGCCGCCACTACTTGGACCGGGCGCTGGCCAAGGCTCCCGGTCCCGGCCGGGGAGCGGAACGCTTCTGGGCCCTGTGGGCCTGCGGGGCGGTGGCCTTCATGCAGGGCGACCTGGAAGCCTCCACCCGGCTGGCGAGCCTCTGCACGCCGCTGGCGGAGCGGATCGACGATCCGGCGGCGGCCGACGCCGCCCTCTACCTCGAAGGGGTCCAGCTGGTGCTGACCAGCCGACCCGCGCAGACGATCGCCCTTCTCGCACCGACGGCCGGTTCCCCCGACTGCGGCGGCGGCTCCCCCGCCATCAAGCTCTTCCTGCTCTCCGCCGTGCCGTTCGCGCATCTGCGCCTGGGCGAGTTCGACCGGGCCATCACGAGCTCCGACGCCCTGCGCGAGGAGTGCGAGCGGCACGGCGAGCAGTGGATGCGCAGCTACGCCTTCTACATGCTGTCCAGCGCCGCGCAGGGCAACGGCGACCCGGCCTCCGCCGTCCGGCACGCCCGCGCCGCCCTGCCGATCAAGTGGCGGCTGCACGACGTCTTCGGCGCCGCCCTGAGCATCGACGCACTGACCTCGGCCACGGCCGACCCCGAGCAGACCGGTCGGCTGCTCGGCATCTCCGACACCCTGTGGCGCTCCGTCGGTGTCGCGCAGATGGGGAGCCCGGACCTGGTGGCCGCCCGCCAGGCCTGCGAACGCCGGGTCCGTGACGCGGTCGGCGACCTCGCGTACGAGGCCGCCTTCCGCAAGGGCCTGGAGTCCGGCGCGGACGACGGCATCGCCTACGCCCTGACCGCCGGAGCGGGCCCCCGCACAACGCCCGAGGGCGGCACCCCTTCGTGAGAAGGAGTGCCGCCCTCGGTTCGCGTCAAGCGATGAACCGCTGATCCGCAGGGGATCAGAAGTCCATGTCACCGCCCGGCATGCCGCCGCCGGCCGGGGCAGCGCCCGCCTTCTCCGGCTTGTCGGCGATGACGGCCTCGGTGGTGAGGAACAGCGCGGCGATGGACGCGGCGTTCTGCAGGGCAGAGCGCGTGACCTTCGCCGGGTCGAGGATGCCCTCGGCGATCATGTCGACGTACTCACCGGTCGCGGCGTTCAGGCCGTGGCCGACGGTCAGGTTGCGCACCTTCTCGACGACGACACCGCCCTCGAGGCCGGCGTTGACCGCGATCTGCTTCAGCGGGGCCTCGAGGGCCAGCTTCACAGCGGCGGCACCGGTGGCCTCGTCACCTTCGAGCTCAAGCTTCTCGAAGACGGCGGCGGCCTGGATGAGGGCCACGCCACCACCGGCGACGATGCCCTCTTCGACGGCCGCCTTCGCGTTGCGAACGGCGTCCTCGATGCGGTGCTTGCGCTCCTTGAGCTCGACCTCGGTCGCGGCACCGGCCTTGATGACCGCAACACCGCCGGCGAGCTTCGCCAGGCGCTCCTGCAGCTTCTCGCGGTCGTAGTCGCTGTCCGAGTTCTCGATCTCGGCGCGGATCTGGTTGACGCGACCCTGGACCTGGTCGCTCTCACCGGAGCCGTCGACGATCGTGGTCTCGTCCTTGGTGATGACGACCTTGCGGGCGCGGCCGAGCAGGTCGAGACCGGCGTTCTCCAGCTTGAGGCCGACCTCCTCGGAGATGACGGTGCCACCGGTGAGGATGGCGATGTCGCCGAGCATGGCCTTGCGGCGGTCACCGAAGCCCGGGGCCTTGACGGCGACGGACTTGAAGGTGCCACGGATCTTGTTGACGACCAGGGTCGACAGGGCCTCGCCCTCGACGTCCTCGGCGATGATCAGCAGCGGCTTGCCGGACTGCATGACCTTCTCGAGGAGCGGAAGGAGGTCCTTCACGTTCGAGATCTTCGAGTTGACGATCAGGATGTACGGGTCGTCGAGCGACGCCTCCATACGCTCCATGTCGGTGGCGAAGTACGCCGAGATGTAGCCCTTGTCGAAGCGCATGCCCTCGGTGAGCTCAAGCTCCAGACCGAAGGTCTGCGACTCCTCGACGGTGATGACGCCTTCCTTGCCGACCTTGTCCATCGCCTCGGCGATGAGCTCGCCGATCTGGGTGTCGGCGGCGGAGATGGAGGCGGTCGAAGCGATCTGCTCCTTGGTCTCCACGTCCTTGGCCTGCTCGAGCAGGGCGCCCGAGACGGCCTCGACGGCCTTCTCGATGCCACGCTTGAGGGCCATGGGGTTGGCACCGGCGGCTACGTTGCGAAGGCCCTCGCGGACCAGCGCCTGGGCCAGGACGGTCGCGGTCGTCGTGCCGTCACCGGCGACGTCGTCCGTCTTCTTCGCGACCTCCTTGACCAGCTCGGCGCCGATCTTCTCGTACGGGTCCTCGAGCTCGATCTCCTTGGCGATGGAAACACCATCGTTGGTGATCGTGGGGGCACCCCACTTCTTCTCGAGGACGACGTTGCGACCCTTGGGGCCCAGGGTCACCTTGACGGCGTCGGCGAGCTGGTTCATGCCGCGCTCGAGGCCGCGCCGTGCCTCCTCGTCGAACGCGATGATCTTGGCCATGTGAAGTGGTCCTCCCGGACAGGGGTGGCATGCTCCGGATCGCGCCAGTGCCCGCGACGGACGGCCTGCAAACCTTGTGGTTCCTTGCCCCACCCGGCCTGCGGACCTCACCGACCCGATCCAAGTTCTGTCACTCTCACTCGGAGAGTGCTAAGCCCAATGATTAGCACTCGACCCCTGCGAGTGCAAGCGCCTCTTACGGATCCCCGACGTACGAGGGGCGCGTGCCGCGACGACGTTTGAGGGGCTCGCGCCCCGGGACGCACGAGGGGCCCGCACCCCTGTCGGGATGCGGGCCCCTCGTCACTCGCTAAGTCGCTGGCCGATCGCGCCGAGATCAGACGGCGAGCTTGACCATGTCCGCCTGCGGACCCTTCTGGCCCTGCGAGATCTCGAACTCCACTCGCTGACCTTCTTCAAGGGTGCGGTAGCCGTCCATCTGAATCGCGCTGTAGTGGACGAAAACATCCGCACCACCGTCGACCGCGATGAAGCCGTACCCCTTCTCCGCGTTGAACCACTTGACGGTGCCCTGAGCCATGCCTAACTCCCCTATTACTGGCCCTTGCACGGACCCGCACTTCGCGGACCCGGGTCAGACCTCACCCCCCCAATGGGTTGTGGAGGCGTGCGCCGGAACGCGTCGACCGCGGCTGAATGTATCTGTCCAACTGCCCTCTGCAACAGGTCAATCGGACGAGAATTCTGGGCACGCCTGATCGGGAATATGCGGAGAATTCACCGGGATTCAGGGCAACTCGGGCCAGACAAATGCCACGGAAAGGGCAAATGGGCAGTGCACTTTGGCTACTTCTTGTCGCCCTCAGGGCGACTTCGTATATGCGCTGGGCACAAACGGGGAAGCTCGCTTCCCAACTGTACCGCGCTCAACCACATGGAATTGCCCCCTCCACTTCTCTCGCGGAGGGGGCAACAGCAATTACGCAGGGTATTTCCTTAAAGGATCAACCACCCGCGACGGCGGGAATGATCGAGACCCCGGCACCGTCCGGCGTGGCCGTCTCCAGGCCCTGCTCGAAGCGGACGTCGTCGTCGTTCACGTAGACGTTCACGAAGCGCCGCAGCTTGCCCTGGTCGTCCAGGACGCGGGCGGCGATGCCGGCGTGGTTCTTCTCCAGGTCGGCGATGACCTCGCTGAGGTTCGCGCCCTCGGCGACGACCTCGGACTGACCGCCGGTGTAGGTGCGGAGAATGGTGGGGATGCGGACCTTGACGCTCATGGGGTTCACCTCTTGATGCGGGGAGGAAGCGCCCCTGCAAGGGGCGCGGGGAACTGCGCGAGGACGGACCACGACCGTCCGTCGGCGACGGCGGCCGGGCCCTGCGGCGGCTAGCCGGCGAGCCCGGCGCTGCGGAACGCCTCAAGGCTGGGCTTGATCGTCGCCGTCGCCTGAGACGTCTCGGCAACGGCGTCGAGGGTCTTGAGCCCATCACCGGTGTTCAACACGACCGTGGTCAGCGACGGGTCGATGAGCCCCGCATCGAGCAGCTTCTTCGTGACGCCCACGGTCACGCCGCCCGCGGTCTCCGCGAAGATCCCTTCCGTGCGAGCGAGAAGCTTGATCGCGTCCACGACCTGCTCGTCGTTCACGTCCTCCACCGCACCGCCCGTGCGACGCGCGATGTCCAGGACGTACGGCCCGTCGGCGGGGTTGCCGATGGCGAGCGACTTGGCGATCGTGTTCGGCTTCTGGGGGCGTACGACGTCGTGCCCGGCCTTGAAGGCGGTCGACACCGGGGAGCAGCCCTCGGCCTGCGCGCCGAAGATCTTGTACGGCTTGTCCTCGACCAGACCCAGCTGGATGAGTTCCTTCAGACCCTTGTCGATCTTCGTGAGCTGCGAGCCCGAGGCGATCGGGATGACCAGCTGGTCGGGCAGCTGCCACCCCAGCTGCTCGCAGATCTCGTACGCGAGCGTCTTGGAGCCCTCGCCGTAGTACGGCCGCAGGTTCACGTTCACGAAGCCCCAGCCCTCGCCCAGCGGGTCGCCGATGAGCTCGGAGCAGAAGCGGTTCACGTCGTCGTAGTTGCCCTCGATGCCGACGAGCTCGCCGCCGTAGACCGCGGCCATGACGACCTTGCCCTGCTCCAGGTCGTGCGGGATGAACACGCAGGAGCGGAAGCCGGCGCGGGCCGCCGCGGCACCCACGGCACCGGCGAGGTTGCCGGTGGAGGAGCAGGACAGGGTGGTGAAGCCGAAGGCGCGCGCCGCCTCGATGGCCTGCGCGACAACACGGTCCTTGAAGGAGTGCGTCGGGTTGCCGGAGTCGTCCTTGACGAACAACTTGCCCTGCTCGACGCCGAGTTCGCGCGCGAGGTTGTCGGCCTTGACCAGCTTGGTCCAGCCGGGGTTGATGTTCGGCTTCTCGGCCACGTCCGCGGGGACGGGCAGCAGCGGCGCGTAGCGCCAGATGTTGTCGGGGCCGGACTCGATCTGCTTCCTCAGCGCCTCGGGGTCACCGGTCGGCAGGTCGTACGCCACTTCGAGCGGGCCGAAACAGGCCTGGCAGGCGAAGATCGGACCGAGGGCGTAGAGCTCGCCGCACTCGCGGCAAGAGAGGCCGGACGCGGGGCCGAGATCCACGGACCCACTGCTGGAGGGGGTCGAAGAGGTGGTTTCGTTCGTTGCGACAGTCTGCGCAGCCATGGAGGCGAGGCCCTTTCTCCTCATCTTCCCCGTGACGCATCTCGTCACGAGACGGAATTGGCACCTTCCCCACCGAGACCTCGCGTGCGCGGTCGGCGGGATGGTTGCCGGGGCTTCAACGGGCCGTATCCCTCTGCCCCTCTGGATGAGCGGTATGGCGCCGGGGCTTCAGGGGCTCCGGGCATTTGTCGCGCGATGACCCCGACATGCGATGGTCATCCGCGTTGTTCAAGACTGTAACCGACGGCCTGGACCCTTGAGATAGTCGTCCGAACCGCGAGATGGATCACATGTAGGCCACACACAGGAGGAGCCACCCGTGCTGGAAGAGGCCGAGCGCTGGCTGACCAGGCGTTCCTGGTCCGTTGCCGACCGTCCGCTCAGCGCACTCGTCGCCGCCAAACGGGCGTCGGGAGCCTCGGTGAGTGTCGTCCTGCCCGCGCTCGACGAGGAGGAGACGGTCGGCGAGATCGTCGCCGCGATCCGCCGTGAGCTGATCGAGGAGGCCCCCCTCGTCGACGAGCTCGTGGTGATCGACTCCGGCTCGAAGGACCGCACGGCCGAGGTCGCGCGGGAGGCGGGCGCGCGGGTCGTGCACCGGGACGCGATCCTGCCGCGCATCCCGGCCGTGCCCGGCAAGGGCGAGGTCCTGTGGCGCTCGCTCCTGGTGACCGGCGGTGACATCGTCGCGTTCGTCGACGCGGACCTGAAGGAGTTCTCGGCGGACTTCGTCTCCGGCATCGTGGGCCCGCTCCTGACCGAGCCCGACGTGGACTTCGTGAAGGCGATGTACGACCGCCCGCTGGCCTCAGCCGCAGGTCAGGGAGGCCGGGTCACCGAGCTGATGGCGCGCCCGCTGCTCAACATGCACTGGCCCCAACTGGCGGGGTTCGTCCAGCCGTTGGGCGGCGAGTACGCGGCACGCAGGTCCCTCCTGGAGCGGCTGCCGTTCCCCGTCGGTTACGGAGTGGAGCTGGGCCTGCTCGTCGACGCACTGCACACCGTGGGCCTGGACGCGCTCGCGCAGGTCGACGTCGGCGTGCGCAAGCACCGGCACCAGGACGGGCAGGCGCTCGGCCGGATGGCGGCGGCGATCTACCGGACCGCGCAGCTGCGGCTCGCGCGCGGCCATCTCGTACGCCCCGAGCTCATCCAGTTCGAACGGGGCGAGCGGGGGTTCGAGCCGCGCACCCATGCGGTGGACACGGAGGAGCGGCCGCCGATGGCCGACATCGCGGAGTACACGGCCCGCCGCGTGGCGTAACCACCCCAGACCGGGCATTTTGTCTACATTCCCCACTTATGTGGCTCAGACAGGTAATGGGAAGCGCGCGACGCGCCGGTGCCGTGGCCATGGCGACGGCCACCCTCGCGGCGGGAGCGCTCGGCGCGGCCACCGCGCCCGCCGCGGCGGCGGACGTGGTGGCGCGCCGCGCCACCGCCGCGAACGGCGAGGGCAGCCAGGACGGCGACAGCCGACCGCGGCGGGTGCAGGCCCGGACCGTCCCGCGGCAGGAGCAGCGCGAGCCCGTGGGACAGCAGGGCACCCGGGGTGAACTGGCCGACACCGGCAGCGACTCGGACACGATGCTGTACGCGGGGCTCGCGATCGCCCTGTGCACTCTGGGCGCGCTGGCGGTGGCAGCGGCCAGGAGCAGAAGGGACTACAGGCGGGACCGGTAGCCGGTGCGGCCGGGCCCTGATTCCTTGAACGTATACGGCCGGGCCCGCCGTGGGCCCGGCCGTACGTTTGAGTCCTCCCCCGAAGGGCTAGGTTCGGCACATGGTCTCCGAGCACGCCGCCGCACAGATCCTCGTCGCGTCCAACCGCGGCCCCGTCACGTACGCCCTGGAGGACAACGGGGAGCTGACGGCCAAGCGGGGCGGCGGCGGACTCGTCTCCGGGCTCAGCGCGATCGGCGAATCCGACGGTGAATCGGCCCTGTGGGTCTGCGCGGCGCTGGGGGACGGCGACCGGGAGGCCGTGCGGCGCGGGGTCGGTGAGCCCGGCGTACGGATGCTGGACATCGACGCGGGCTCGCACGAGGGCGTGCACGCCGACGCGTACAACGGAATCGCCAACTCGGTCCTGTGGTTCGTCCACCACATGCTCTACCAGACGCCGCTCGAACCGGCCTTCGGACCGGAGTTCCGGGCGCAGTGGGCGTCGTACGAGACCTACAACCGGGCCTTCGCCGAGGCGCTCGCACAGAGCGCGGCGGACGGCGCGGCGGTCCTGGTCCAGGACTACCACCTGGCGCTGGTGCCGGGGATGCTGCGCGAACTCCGCCCCGACCTGCGCATCGGCCACTTCTCGCACACGCCGTGGGCCCCGGTGGACTACTTCCGGATGCTGCCGGACGACGTGGCGGAGCAGCTCCTGCGCGGCATCCTGGGCGCCGACCGGGCGGCGTTCCTGACGGGGCGCTGGGCGGACGCGTTCACGGAGTGCTGCGTCGCGGTCGTCGGCGGTACGTCGGGCACGCGCATCGGCGTGCACGGGCTCGGGGCGGACGCGGACTTCCTGCGGGAGCGGTCGCGGCGGGCGGACGTGGAGGAGCGGCTCGTCGCGCTGCGGGAGCAGGTGGGCGGCGGGGGCGACCGGAAGGTGATCGTCCGGGTGGACCGGACGGAGCTCTCGAAGAACATCGTGCGGGGCCTGCTGGCCTACCGGGAGCTGCTGGCCTCGCGGCCGGAGTGGCGGGAGCGGGTGGTGCACGTGGCCTTCGCGTACCCCTCGCGGCAGGACCTGGCGGTGTACCGCGAGTACACGGCGTCGGTCCAGACCCTCGCGGACGAGATCAACGCCGAGTACGGCGTGGAGGGCTGGACCCCGGTCGTGCTCCACGTGAAGGACGACTTCGCGCGGTCGCTGGCCGCGTACCGCCTGGCGGACGTGGCGCTGGTGAACCCCATCCGGGACGGGATGAACCTGGTCGCCAAGGAGGTCCCGGTGGTCTCGGACGAGGGCTGCGCGCTGGTCCTGTCCCGGGAGGCGGGGGCGTACGAGGAGTTGGGCGAGGACGCGGTCGTGGTGAACCCGTACGACGTGACGGGGACGGCTTCCGCGCTGCACACGGCGCTGACGATGCCGCTGGAGGAGCGGGCGGAGCGCACGAAACGCCTCGCGGCGGCTGCGACGGCGCTCCCCCCGGCCCAGTGGTTCCTGGACCAACTGCGGGCCCTGCGGGCCTGATCCGCCCCGGCCCCGGCCCCCGCGCCGGTCAGTCCAGTTGGGCGGCGATCGAGGAAAGCAGCTCCACGACGCCCTGCGGTCCTTCCACCACCAGGTCGGCCCGCTCGGCCAGTTCCACGACCTCCGCGTTGCCGCTGCACACCAGCAGGCCGCGCACCTGGTCCGAGCGGAGCTTCTCCACGGCCGCGTAGGCGGGCAGGTCGCCCAGGTCGTCGCCCGCGTACAGGACGGTCTCCGCGCCCACTTCGCGTACGTAGTCGGCGAGGGCCACGCCCTTGTCCATGCCCGGGGGGCGCAACTCCAGGACCAGGCGGCCCGGTTCGACGATCAGGCCGTGGCGGGACGCCAGTTCGGCGAGGGGCTCGCGCAGGGCCTCGAAGGCGGCCTGCGGGTCCCGCGCGCGGCGGGTGTGCACCGCGACCGCGCGGCCCTTCTCCTCTATCCACGTGCCGCGCCAGGCGCCGATCGTGTCCAGGAATCCGGGCAGTTCGGCGCGCACGGACGCCACGCCCGGGTGCGGCTCGGCCGCGTGCACGGTGGAGGAGACGGCGTCCCAGCGCTCGGCTCCGTAGTGCCCGAGCACGACGAGGTGTTCGAGGCCGGTGACGCCCGCGAGGCCGCCGTAGCGCACCGCCACGCCCGCCGGGCGGCCGGTGACCACCGCGACGGACAGCACCTTCGGGGCGAGCGCGGCGAGGGCGGGGACGGCTCCGGGGTGGGCGCGGGCCTGCTCGGGGTCGGGCACGATCGGGGCGAGCGTGCCGTCGAAGTCGAGCGCGATCACGGCCTTGCCCGGCCGCGCGAGGAGCGCGGCGAGACCCTCGCGCCCTGCGGGGGTCACGGGCTCGGGCAGCTCGGGCAGCTCGGGGGAGTTCACAAGGTCACCCATGGGCCCGACCCTACGCTCAACGCTCCCCGCGCCGGGACTCCCTAACCCGCCGAAGCCGGTTGACGGTCACCGGATCGTGGGCGAGGGCGCGGGGGTCGTCGAGCAGGGCGTTCAGGAGCTGGTAGTAGCGGACCGGAGCCAGGCCGAGCTGCTCGCGCACGGCCCGCTCCTTGGCGCCGGGTCCCGTCACCCAGTCCCGGCGCTCCAGGGCGAGGATCGCGCGGTCGCGCTCGGAAAGGCCGGAGTCGCCCCTGGGGCCGTCCCCGGCGTCGGCATCCTTCGCATCGGTCATGCCCTCACGCTATTCCGCGTTCTCCTCCGTCGCCGCCTTGGTCTGGAGCTGACCGAGGATCGACGCCGGATTGCCGTTCGGGTCGACGGCCTTGCCGATGTACTTCTTGACGTCGACGGAGACCTGAGCCCAGGACGTCTTGCCCACCGGGTAGAGCTGCGAGGTGGGCAGCTCGTCGAGGAACTCGGCGAGCGCCTTGTCGTCCTTGTTGCCCGTCATCTGCTCGGCAGCGGAGTTCGTCACCGGCAGCAGGTCGTACTCGCGGGAGAAGTCCAGGACGTTCTTCGTGCTGTAGGCGAAGTCGAGGAACTTGCCGATCTCCTCGCGGTTGCCGCGCTGCTTGAAGGCCATCATCCAGTCGGCGACGCCCATCGTGGCCTGGGTGTGGCCGTTCACCCCGGGCATCGGCACCATGCCGTACTTCACGCCCTTCTTCGCGGCCATCTGCATCAGCGTGGGGTGGCCGTTGAGCATGCCCACGTCGCCGCGCGTGAAGGCGGCGAAGGCCTCGGCGCGGTCGAGCTTGGCGGGGGGCGTGGCGCCCGTCAGGCCCTTGCCGACGAGCTCGTCCTTCAGCCAGGTGAAGGTCTTCACGTTCTGCGTGGAGTCGATGTCGTACGTGCCGACGTTGTCGGTGTAGCCGCCGCCTCCGCTGAGCAGCCACTGCATGGTCTCCGCCTGCGCCTCTTCCTTGCCAAGCGGCAGGGCGTAGGGGATCTTCACGCCGCGCGCCTTGAGCGTCTTGGCGGCGGCCGCGAGGTCGGTCCAGCTCTGCGGCGGGGTGAGGTTGGCGTCCTTGAAGATCTTCTGGTTGTAGAAGAGCAGGCGCGTGGAGGAGGCGAACGGCATGCCGTACTGGACGCGCTTGACCTCGCCCGCCTCGGAGAGGGGGGCCATGAAGTCGGCCTGGGTGGAGATGGAGACCAGGTCCTCGGTGCGGTACAGCTTGTCCGCCGCGGCGTAGTCGGCGTACGCGCCGATCTGGGCCATGTCGGGGGCGTCGCCCGCCTTCACCATTTCCTTGACCTTGCGGTCCACGTCGGTCCAGGAGTAGACGCTGACGTCGACCTTGATGCCGGGGTTCTTGGCCTCGAACTTCTCGGCGAGCCCGTCCCAGTACTTCTGGGAGCTGTTGGCCTTGGAGTCGCCGTAGTCGGCGGCCACCAGCTTGAGGGTGACGTCGCCGGAGTCGCCCGGACCGCCGCAGCCGGCGAGCACCGCCGCCATGCCCAGTGCGGCTATCGCCGCGGTCAGTCCTGTCGCGCGCCGCTGCACAGCTGTTCCCACCCTCGATGATCTACGTGAACTGCGATTTTCCCTCGCGTATGGACACGAGGTCTACACCACCTCAGTATCGCTTGTGCAACGGCGTACCAATGACGTCCCACCGGCAAGGAGCCTTGACGCATGTCGCGTACCGCAGCAGAGATAGCAACTCAGCCCGCCTGCTGGCACCGGGCGGCCGAGGCCGCCGCCGCCTTCGACGGACTGCCGGAGCCGGGCGAGCGGGTGGCCGTCACCGGGTGCGGGACGTCGTGGTTCATGGCCATCGCGTACGCGGCGCTGCGCGAGGCCGCCGGGCAGGGCGAGACGGACGCGTTCGCGTCCTCGGAGTTCCCCTCGGGGCGGACGTACGACCGGGTGGTCGCCATCACCCGCTCCGGCACGACGACGGAGGTCCTCGAACTCCTCGGCGAGCTGAAGGGCACGGTCCCGACCACGGCGCTCACCGCCGACCCCAAGACGCCGATCATGGACGCGGCCGACTCCGTGGCGGTCCTGGACTGGGCGGACGAGGAGTCGGTGGTCCAGACCCGCTTCGCCACGACCGCGCTCGCCTTCCTGCGGGCCGGACTCGGCGACATCCCCGGCGTGAAGTCGGTCGCCGAGGCAGCGGTGGACGCGGAGCTCGCGGTGACGGAGCCGCTGCCGGCTTCGGTGGTCGCCGCCGAGCAGTGGACGTTCCTTGGCCGCGGCTGGACGTACGGTCTCGCCCTCGAGGCGGCGCTGAAGATGCGGGAGGCTGCCGGGGCCTGGACGGAGTCATACCCCGCGATGGAGTACCGCCACGGTCCGATCTCCATCACCGGCCCCGGCCGGGTGACGTGGATGTTCGGCGCACTGCCGGAAGGGCTCGCGGGCGACGTGGCCCGCGTGGGCGGAGAACTGGTGGCCCACCAGGACGCGGACCCCCTGGCGGACCTGATCCGCGCGCAACGCCTGGCGGTGACCCTGGCCGAATCCCGAGGCTTCGACCCGGACCGCCCGAGGAACCTGACGCGAAGCGTGATCCTGAGCTGAGTCCCTTCGGGTGGATGGGCGGCTGCTTGCCCCGGCCGGGGGCGGCTGATCCTGAACCGCCGCTTGCCCCGGCCGGGGGCCGCTGCTCCTGGACCGCCGCTTGCCCCGGCCCGGGGGGCGCTGGCCCTGAACCGCCGCTTGCCCCAGCCCGGGGGCCGCTGCTCCTGAACCGCCGCTTGCCCCCTTCGGCAGGCGGGCGGTCCTGCCCCTTGCCGTGGGTGAGCGGCTGTCCTGAACCGCCGCTTCGCGGCGGGTGTTTCCCGCCCACCCACCCGATTGCCCCGCAGCGCCCCCCACCCGAACAGGCTTCGCCACCCACCCTGATCACCTCGGGGTGACGGGTGGGCGGGTGGGAGACATCCGCCGCGAAGCGGCGGCCTTGTGGGTTCGAACCCCGGCGTGAGGCACGGCCAGGAACGAGCTCGAACCCGGTGCGGAGCACGGCCAGGAACGAGGTAGCAGCCCCATGGCGGCACGGCCAGGAACGAGGAAGCAGCCCCATGGCGGCACGGCCAGGGGCGAGGTCGCGGCCCCGTGGCGGTACGGCGCAAAGGGACACGTCCCCTCGAAAGGGACCTTTGGCGAGGCGTAAGCCTCGGAAGTGGACTAGACCTCTCGCGGGGGACGCGCGAGACTGTCCCCCGTGAGACATGTCATCGCCCTCGATGTGGGCGGCACCGGAATGAAGGCCGCCCTGGTCGGGGCGGACGGCGCGCTCCTGTACGAGGCGCGGCGGGCCACCGGCCGTGAGCGCGGGCCCGACGCCGTGGTCGAGTCCATCCTCGACTTCGCCGCCGACCTCCGCGCCCACGGCATCAAGGAGTTCGGGGAACCCGCCGCCGCGGCCGGCGTCGCGATCCCGGGGATCGTCGACACCGAGCGCGGCATCGCGGTCTACGCCTCGAACCTCGGCTGGCGCGACGTCCCCATGCGCGAACTCCTGAGCCGCAGGCTGGAAGGCGTACCCGTGGCCCTGGGCCACGACGTCCGCACCGGCGGCCTCGCCGAGGGGCGGATCGGCGCGGGCAAGGGCGCCGACCGGTTCCTCTTCGTCCCGCTCGGCACGGGCATCGCCGGGGCCATCGGCATCGGCGGCGGCATCGAGCCCGGCGCCCACGGCTCCGCGGGCGAGATCGGGCACATCATCGTGCGCCCCGGCGGCCCGCCCTGCGGCTGCGGCCAGCGCGGCTGCCTGGAGCGGCTCGCCTCCGCGTCCGCGGTGAGCGAGGCCTGGGCGGCGGCGAGCGGCGACCCGGAGGCGGACGCGGCGGACTGCGCGAAGGCCGTGGAGTCCGGCGACCCGCGGGCGCGGGAGGTCTGGCAGAACGCCGTCGACGCGCTCGCGGACGGCCTCATCACCGCCCTCACCCTCCTGGACCCGCACACTCTGATCATCGGTGGCGGCCTCGCCGAGGCCGGGGAAACCTTGTTCACACCCCTGCGGGCGGCCATGACGGAACGCATCGTCACGTTCCAGACCCAGCCCCTCATCGTCCCGGCAGCCCTGGGGGACACCGCGGGGTGCCTGGGCGCGGGCCTGCTCGCCTGGGATCTGCTCGGCGCACCCGATCACCCCATTGACCCCACCGATCCCACCGACTCCACGGAGGTAACCGCCTGATGGCCACTAGCAAGGTCCTCGCCGGTGCTCAGGTGGTCCTGCCCACCGGGACCATTTCCAACGGCCGTGTGATCGTCGACGGCACGCGCATTGCCGGGAGCGCTCCCGCGGATGCCGAGGTCGTCGATCTCGCGCCGGACCACTGGGTGGTCCCGGGGTTCGTCGACATCCACAACCACGGCGGCGGCGGTGCCTCCTTCACCTCCGGCACGGTCGAGGACGTACTCAAGGGCGTCCACACGCACCGCCTGCACGGCACCACGACCGTCGTCGCGTCGACCGTCACCGGCGAGATGGACTTCCTCGCCCAGCGCGCGGGGATGCTCAGCGAGCTCGCCGAGCAGGGCGAGATCGCGGGCATCCACTTCGAGGGCCCGTTCATCTCGCCGTGCCGCAAGGGCGCGCACAGCGAGGGGCTGCTGCGCGACCCGGACCCGGCCGAGGTCCGCAAGCTGATCGACGCGGCACGCGGCCGGGCCAAGATGCTCACGCTCGCCACCGAGCTGCCGGGCGGCATCGACTCCGTACGCCTGCTCGCCGAACACGGCGTGATCGCGGCCATCGGCCACACGGACGCGACGTACGAGCAGACGCAGGAGGCCATCGACGCGGGCGCCACCGTCGCCACGCACCTCTACAACGCGATGCCGACGCTGGGCCACCGCGCGCCGGGCCCGATCGCCGCGCTCCTGGAGGACGAGCGGATCACGGTCGAGCTGATCAACGACGGCACGCATCTGCACCCCGCCTCGTTCCAGCTGGCCTTCCACCACGCGGGCGCGGCCCGCACCGCGCTCATCACGGACGCGATGGACGCGGCGGGCTTCGGCGACGGGCGGTACATGCTCGGCCCGCTGGAGGTCGAGGTGAAGGACAGCGTCGCGCGGCTCGTCGAGGGCGGCTCGATCGCGGGCTCGACCCTCACCCTGGACCGCGCGTTCAAGCGCTCGGCGACGGTCGACGGCCTGCCCGTCGAGGACGTCGTGCGGGCCATCTCCGCCAACCCGGCCAGGCTCCTGGGGATGTACGACACGGTCGGCTCGCTGGAGCCGGGCAAGGACGCCGACCTGGTGGTCCTGGACGCGGCATTCGACCTGGTGGGCGTCATGCGCAAGGGTGACTGGGTGGTTGCGCCCAATTAGGCCCAACTCGGGTGATTTCACCACCCGTTGAAGAGACAACGAAGAGAAGGCGGTTGGCCCGGACCCCTGGGCCAACCGCCTTCTCTTTGGCATGATCAGCCCCGAAAGAGACCGGCGGCAAGCGCGTTCTCCACTGATCCCGGGGGTGAGTGACGAGTGATCCTCACAGTGACGCTGAACGCCGCCCTGGACATCACGTACAAGGTCCCCGCCCTCACCCCGCACGCCTCGCACCGCGTCACCGAGGTCATCGAACGCCCCGGCGGCAAGGGCCTGAACGTCGCCCGCGTCCTCGCGGCCCTCGGCCACGACGTGACCGTGACGGGCTTCGCGGGCGGCGACACGGGCCGCGTCCTGCACGAGCGCCTCACGCGCGAGCCCCGCGTCACGGACGCGCTCGTGCCCGTCGAGGGCGCGACGCGCCGCACGCTCGCCGTCGTCGACGCGGCGACCGGCGACACGACGCAGCTGAACGAGCCGGGCCCGGCGATCTCCCCCGCGGAGTGGTCCGCCTTCCAGGAGTCGTACGAGGAGGCGCTGCGCGGCGGCACGGACGCGGTCGCGCTGTGCGGGAGCCTGCCGCCGGGAGTCCCGGTGGGCGCGTACGCGACCCTGGTCCGGGCGGCGCGCGCCGCCAAGGTCCCCGTGCTCCTGGACACCAGCGGCGAGGCGCTGCGCCGTGGCGTCGCCGCCCGCCCCGACATCGTCAAGCCGAACGCCGACGAGCTGGCCGAGCTGACCGGCTCCCACGAGCCCGCCCAGGCGGCCCGTGACGCCCGCCGCAGGGGCGCGCACGCGGTGGTGGCGTCCCTGGGCGCGGCGGGCCTGCGCGCGGTCACTCCGGAGGGCACCTGGCAGGCCGCTCCGCCTGTCCGCGTGCACGGCAATCCGACGGGCGCCGGTGACTCGGCGGTCGCGGGCCTGCTCTCCGCCCTGGTGGAGGAACTCCCCTGGCCACAGCGCCTGGCACGGGCCGTCGCCCTCTCCGCGGCGACCGTGGCGGCCCCGGTGGCGGGCGAGTTCGTGCCCGCGACGTACGAAGACCTGCTCGCGCGGGTCGCGGTGACCGGGGAGGCCACCGCGGCGTGAGGACACGCGTCACCGCGTGGGCGACGCACAACGGGCCGTACGGGCCCAGGAATTGGGGACATTCATCGTGCCACTCGTATCCACCGGTGACCTGGTAGCCGACGCGCGCGCTGCGGGGCGCGGGGTCGCCGCGTTCAACGTGATCACGCTGGAGCACGCGGAGGCGATCGCCGCGGGCGCCGAACAGGCGGGCACCCCCGCGATCCTCCAGATCTCCGAGAACGCCGTGAAGTTCCACGGCGGCAACCTGTCCGCGATCGCGGCGGCGGCAGCGGCGGTGGCGAGGACGTCATCGGCCCCGCTCTCCCTGCACCTGGACCACGTCACGGACCCCGAACTGCTGCGGGCCGCGCACCCCGAGGGCTTCAGCTCGGTGATGTTCGACGCGTCGAAGCTGGCGTACGGCGAGAACGTCAAGGCGACGGCGGACGCGGTGCGTTGGGGCCACGAGCGGGGCATCTGGATCGAGGCGGAACTGGGAAAGGTGGGCGGCAAGGAGGGCGAGGCCCCCCTGGACGCGCACGCACCCGGGGTCCGCACGGACCCCGCGGAAGCGGCGGCCTACGTGTCGGACACCGGCGTCGATGCCCTCGCGGTGGCGGTCGGCTCCTCCCACGCGATGACGTCCCGCACGGCAACGCTGGACCACGAGTTGATAGCGGCCCTCACGGCGGCCGTCCCCGTGCCGCTGGTCCTGCACGGCTCAAGTGGCGTACCGGACAAGGAGATCCGGGCGGCGGTGGCGGCCGGCATGGTCAAGATCAATGTCGGCACGGCCCTGAACACGGCGTTCACGGGAGCGGTGCGGGAGTACCTGGGCGCCCACGAGACGGGCGTGGACCCCCGGAAATACCTCGCCCCGGCCCGCGAGGCGATGGCCGGGACGGTGGCGGGGTTCCTGGGGCTGCTGAAGCAGCCCCAGGAGTAGCGCCGGGCAGGAGGGGCGGCGGCGTCAGCCGTTGCTGCCCTCCACGAGCCACATCTGGTCGATGTTGGCGCCCGTCGTCCCGCACAGGTCGCTCTGGCCACAGGTGAGCGTGATCGCGTTGGTGCCCTTGGTGAGCTGGACCACCGCCCAGGTGTTGGTCCAGCCCTTCGCCCAGTCCCCCTCCTCCGCGTGGGAGAAGTTCTTCATGTTCAGGGGACGGGTCTGCTTCTTGCCGTTGACCAGGATGGTGGCGTTGGAGTCCTTGCCGGGCACGCCGTAGTTCACCCGGAGGCTGTACGAGCCGGCCTTCGGGATGCCGTTGACGGTCCACGTCACCTGGGCGCCGACCTTGTCGAAGCCGGAGACGTAGACGCCGCCCTCGGACTCGGCGCCCTCGACGTCCGAAGCCGTCGTCGTGCCGCCGTCGAGCTTGAGCGCCTTCGCGTCCGTCTTCGGGAGCTCGGCAGGCTTCTGGGGGTCCTTCGTCGGCTTCTCGCTGGGCTTGACCGTCTCGGCCTGCGTCGGCCGACCGCCCGCTTCCTTGCCGTCCTCCTTGTCGTCGCCGCCGAACACGATCGCGGCGCCGATGCCGATGGCGACGACCGCGACGACCGCGATCGCGGCGATCAGGAGGCCCTTGGTGTTGGGGCCGCCGCCGCGGCCGCCGGAGCCACGGGAAGCAGGTGTGTACTGCGGTCCCGTGGGGGCTCCGCCGGGCTGCGTCTCCGGAGCGGCGTAATGCGCGTTCGGCTGGCCGTAGGCCTGCTGCTGCGGCGGCACCTGCTGGCCGTACGCGGGCGCTGCCGGCGCCCCGTAGGTGTTGGGCCTGCGGTCGCCCACCGCGCGCACGTGGTTGTACGACGAGGAGCGGGGACCCGGGTACCCGTAGCCGCCCCCGCCGCTGGGCGGGGTGGCGCCGGCCGCCTGTCCGTCTTCGTACAGATAGCCGAACGGATCGTCGTCGCCCTCTGGCGCGTTCGGCGTGTGGTCGCCGTTATTGCCGGGCGTCATTCCCTGGTCACTCCCTCATGTCGCTGACCGGGGGAGCCTACCCGCTCCGGGTGAGGTCAAGGGGTGGCGTTGACCTCATCCGGACCCTCAGCCCGCCCGCCTGTGCTGCTTGGCACGGGACCGTTTCTCCACGTACATCCGCTGGTCAGCGGAGTGCAACACTTCGTCGGCCGACATCCCGCAGTGCGCCCACCCGATGCCGAAACTGGCACCCACACGGACCGCACGCCCGTCGACCCGGATCGGCGGGATGATCGCGTTCCGCAGCCGCACCGCGAGGTCCTGCGCGTCGGCGCGGCCGAGGCCGTCGGCGAGGACGACGAACTCGTCGCCGCCGAGCCTGGCAACCGTGTCCCCGTCACGGACACCGCTGGTCAGCCGCCTGGCCACCTCTATGAGGACGGCGTCACCGGTGTGGTGCCCGAAGCGGTCGTTGATCGACTTGAAGCCGTCGAGGTCGCAGAAGAGCACGGCGAGGCCCTTGGTGCCGTCGTCCGTGTCCCCGTGCCCCTCGGGCGGCGCGACGGTGTGCACGTGGTGGTCGAAGCCGTCGCCGCCCTGCTGGAGGGTGTGCGCGTTGTTCGAGCCGTAGTCGAAGCTGTGCTGCCCGTCCGCGTCGTAGACGCCGTCGTACGCCGCGTCCAGCGAGTCCACCGCGCTCGGCTGGCCCGCGTGCGGCCTGCGACAGAGCCGGGAGCTGAGGCGGGAGCGCAGCTCGGCTGAGTTGGGCAGGCCGGTGAGGGAGTCGTGCGAGGCGCGGTGCGCGAGCTGCAGCTCGCGGCGCTTGCGCTCCTCTATGTCTTCGACGTGGGTGAGCAGGAAGCGCGGCCCGTCGGCGGCGTCCGCTACGACGGAGTTGCGCAGCGAGACCCAGACGTACGTCCCGTCGCGCCGGGCCAGGCGCAGCTCGGCCCGGCCGCCCTCGGCGGAGGTCCGCAGGAGGGTGCCGATGTCCTCGGGGTGGACCAGGTCGGAGAAGGAGTAGCGGCGCATCGCGGACGCGGGGCGGCCGAGCAGACGGCACAGCGCGTCGTTCGTGCGCAGGATGCGGCCGTGCTGGTCACCGCCCATCTCGGCGATGGCCATACCGGATGGGGCGTACTCGAAGGCCTGCCGGAAAGATTCCTCGCTGGCCCGCAGCGCCTGCTGCTCGCGCTCCAGGCGGACCAGGGCGCGCTGCATGTTGGCGCGAAGGCGGGCGTTGCTGATCGCGATGGCGGCCTGGAAGGCGTACATCTGGAGGGCCTCGCGGCCCCAGGCGCCAGGCCTGCGGCCGTTGCGCGGGCGGTCCACGGAGATCACGCCGAGCAGTTCGCCGCCGGCCGCGCCCGTCGCGTACATCGGGGCGAAGAGGCGGTCGGCCGGGTGCCACTCGTCCTCGAAGCGGGGCTCGGGGCCGTCGGTGTACCACTGCGGGACGTCGTCCTCGTCCAGGACCCAGCCCTCGGTGTACGAGATGAACCTCAGGGCGCCCCAGGCCTCGCCCATGGAGAGTCGCTTCTCCCAGGCGTCGCGGGAGCCGACCCGGCCGGTGATGAGGGCCTCGGCCGCGGTGTTGCCCGCGAAGGCGGCGACGACGAGATCGCCGTCAGGGCGCACGAGATTGACGCACGCCAGCTCATAGCCAAGGCCGTTGACCACGCCGTCGGCGACGGTCTGCAGCGTGTCCGCCAGGCTCCGGGCCGTGTTGAGATCCGCCACCACCTGATGCAGCTGCCGCAGGGTCGCAAGACGGACGTACGGCTCCGACTCGGTCTCCATTGCTCGCTCTCCCCGAGACCTCGACAGCAACTCCAGGATTCGCAGCGCCCTTAGTGTTCTCGTCGTACCTGAGTTCTCTCAGTGTCTGATTGCCACCGTCACTGAATCACAGCGAGCAGCTCACTCGGTACACAGGGTCAACAAAATATGGGTCCTGTGACTCAAGTCACAGATGGGAAGCCTTCGTTGGTCCAGTCCACTCGCCGGGCACCCGCCCCGCGAGCTCCCGGCGGCGGCGCATCGGCCATCGGACCTAGGCCCGGTCTCGGCCCTCGGCCCGATGTGGCGACTGGGGTGACCGGGCTAGCGTCACTCCCGTGGTTCCCGTACTGAAGACATCCCCGGAGAGCGCTTCCGCGACTCTCCCCGCCCCTCCCGCCCCCCGCACCCCGTCGCCGGACGGGCATCCTGTGGGGGTGAGCAACGAACAGTTCCGCGCCGCCATGTCCCGGCTCGCCGCGGGTGTGGTCCTGGTGACCGCCTGCGAGCCCTCCCTCGACGCGGACGATCCCCGGGCGCCGGTCGGCGAGGACGTCGGCATGACCGCGACGGCCTTCCTCTCCGTCTCCCTCGACCCGCCGCTCGTGCTGGTCAGCCTGCGTGAGGGGTCCCGGATGGACGACCTGCTCGACGAGCAGCCGATGTGGGGCGTCTCGGTGCTCTCCGAGAGCCAGCGCCACATCGCGGGCCGGTTCGCGATGAAGGGCAGGATCAGCGACCGGCTGCTCTTCGAGGACATCCCCTACGTACGGGGGGAGTCGTCCGGGGCGCCCTTGGTCGGCGGCGCGCTCGCGACGCTGGAGTGCAGGACCGAACAGACGGTGACAGCGGGTGATCACACCCTCGTCATCGGGCGAGTACTTTCGGCTGCTCTGCCGAGCGCCGACGGGGGGCCGCTGATGTACTTCAAGGGGAAGTACCGACAGCTGGGCTGATGGTTTCGGGTTGAACGACATTTGCTGTCGCACCTTTGCCCGCGAGGGCTCGCGACGACGACCCGCGACGACGGCCCGCGACGCCGCAGGAGCTCAGCCCCAGCCCTCGCCCGAGCGGCCGCGCTTGGTCTGACCGCGCTGCTTCTTCTCACGAAGGCGCCGTTCGTTGATCCCGCGGGGGATCTTCGTGGCCCGGCGGGGCCTGGGCGGCGGCGCGGTGGCCTCGGCGAGCAGCGAGGCCAGGCGGGTTGCCGCCATCTCGCGGTTGCGCCACTGGGAGCGGTGCTCGGAGGCCCGGACGCTGACGACACCGCCGACGAGCCGGCTCGCGAGCCGCTCCAGGGCACGCTCCTTCCACACCGGAGGCAGCGCTTCCGTGCCGGCCAGATCGAAGCGCAGCTCCACCTGCGAGTCGCTGGTGTTGACGTGCTGACCGCCCGGCCCTGAGGACCTGGAGAAGCGCCACATGAGCTCGGCCTCGGGCAGACAGACGGAGCCGCGGATGACATAGGGACCGGACATGGGTCCTATGGTCCCGCGTCTGTCCGGTCCACGTCACCCGTATTAACGGCGCGCCTCCCTTGTGTCGGGAGTGACGCGAGAGATGAGTAAAGAAAGTAAAAGGAGCTGGAACCTCTGGGACCCCGGTCGACGTTCATAGAGGTGACGGTAGCTTCGTCCCCAGTACGAAGCCCGTTCGTACGCAACGAGGGAAGGGACTCCCAACAATGGCAGTAAGCCTGTCCAAGGGTGGCAACGTCTCGCTCACCAAGGAGGCTCCGGGCCTGACCGCCGTCACCGTGGGCCTCGGCTGGGACGTCCGTACCACCACTGGCACCGACTTCGACCTGGACGCCTCGGCCATCGCGGTGAACCCGCAGGGCAAGGTCTTCTCGGACCAGCACTTCGTCTTCTTCAACAACAAGGTGACGCCGGACCAGACCATCGAGCACACCGGTGACAACGTCACGGGTGAGGGCGAGGGCGACGACGAGCAGATCAAGGTCAACCTGGCGGGCCTCCCGGCGGACATCGACAAGATCGTCTTCCCGGTCTCGATCTACGACGCCGAGAACCGCTCGCAGAACTTCGGCCAGGTGCGGAACGCCTTCATCCGCATCATCAACCAGGCCGGCGGCACGGAGATCGCCCGCTACGACCTGAGCGAGGACGCCGCCACCGAGACCGCCATGGTCTTCGGCGAGCTGTACCGCAGCGGCGCCGAGTGGAAGTTCCGCGCGGTCGGCCAGGGCTACGCGTCCGGCCTCGTCGGCATCGCGCAGGACTTCGGCGTCAACGTCTGAGGTTCATAAGGCAGTCAGCAGTTCCCGAGGGCCCCCGGCGGAATCTCCGCCGGGGGCCCTCGCCGTTGCCGTGACGGCTCCGGGGCCGCAGGATCGTGTGCACCACCCACCACTTGAGGGAGTGTGAGGGCCATGGCGACCGTGGTGCTGGTCGGGACGCTCGACACCAAAGGCGCGGAGTACGCCTGGCTGCGCGAGCGGCTCAGGGAGTACGGCAGCGACACCCTGCTCGTCGACACCGGCATACTGCCCCCGCCCGCCCAGGCCCCCGCCCCCGACGTCACGGCCGACGCCGTGGCCCGCGCGGCCGGCCACGACCTGGCGAAGCTGCGCACCGCGGGCGAACGGGGCGCGGCCGTGGCCGCGATGGCGGACGGCGTGACCGAGGTGGTCCTCGACCTGCACCGGCAGGGCAGGCTGCACGCGGTGCTCGCCGCCGGGGGCAGCGGCGGCTCGTCGATCGCCGCGCAGGCCATGCGCGCACTGCCGATCGGAGTGCCTAAGGTCCTGGTCAGCACGATGGCGGGCGGTGACGTGGCGCCGTACGTCGGCAGCAGCGACATCACCCTGATGTACAGCGTCGTGGACATCTCCGGCATCAACGCGGTCTCCCGGCAGGTCCTCGGCAACGCGGCGGCGGCAGCCGCGGGCATGGCACGCCGCTTCGAGCGCAACCACGACGAACTGGCGGGCCGGGGCCGCAAGGTGGTCGCCGCGACGATGTTCGGCGTGACGACACCCGCGATCGACGCGGCCCGCGCCCGCCTCGACGAGCTCGGCTACGAGGTGCTGGTCTTCCACGCCACGGGCTCGGGCGGCCGTGCGGTGGAGAAGCTGGCGTCCGACGGCCTGCTGGACGGCGTACTGGACCTGACGACCACCGAACTCGCCGACGAGCTGGTCGGCGGCGTCCTCTCCGCGGGCCCCGAGCGCCTCACCGCCGCGGGCCGCGCGGGCATCCCGCAGGTGGTCGCCCCCGGCGCCCTCGACATGGTCAACTTCGGCCCCGCGTCGACCGTCCCGCCCCGCTTCGCCGAGCGCACCCTGCTCGTCCACAACCCCACGGTCACCCTGATGCGTACGACGGCCGAGGAGATGGCCGCGCTCGGCGCCACCCTCGGCCACCGGCTCGCCGCCGCGCGCGGCCCCGTCGACTTCTTCTGGCCGCTGCGCGGGGTCTCGGCGGTGGACACCGAGGGCGGCCCGTTCCAGGACACGGCGGCGGACGAGGCCGGGCTGAACGCGCTGCGGACGACGCTGCGGGGCAGCACCGTACGGCTCCACGAGCTGGACGCACACATCAACGACGCGGAGTTCGCGGTGGCGATGGCCGACCGCCTGGACGAGCTGATCGGCGCACGCGCGCTGAAGCGCTGAACCAGACGCCATGACGTGACACCGCATCCGTCGCACGACTCGCTGTCGCACGACTCGCTGAGGAGCACCCCATGACACACATCACCCGCACGGAAGCCCTGGAGCGCCTCAACTCCCAGGTGGCGAAGGGCAATCCGGTGATCGGCGCGGGAGCGGGCACGGGCCTCTCCGCCAAGTGCGCGGAGGAGGGCGGCGTGGACCTCCTGATCATCTACAACTCGGGCCGCTACCGGATGGCGGGCCGCGGCTCGCTGGCGGGCCTGCTCCCGTACGGCGACGCGAACGCGATCGTGGTGGACATGGCCAGGGAGGTGCTCCCGGTGGTGAAGGACACCCCGGTCCTGGCCGGGGTCTGCGGCACCGACCCGTTCCGCGACATGCGCCGCTTCCTGGACGAGCTGAAGGGGATGGGCTTCAGCGGCGTACAGAACTTCCCGACGGTCGGCCTGTACGACGGCACGTTCCGCACCAACCTGGAGGAGACGGGCATGGGGTACGGCCTGGAGGTGGACATGATCCGCGAGGCCCACGCCCGCGACCTCCTGACCACCCCCTACGTCTTCGACCCCGACCAGGCGGCGGACATGGCCCGCGCGGGCGCGGACGTCCTGGTCCCGCACGTGGGCCTGACGACGAAGGGCTCGATCGGCGCGGGCACGGCCCTGACCCTGGATCAGGCGGCCACCGCGGTCCAGGAGATGCACGACGCGGCCAAACGCGTGAACCCCGACATCCTGGTCCTGTGCCACGGCGGCCCCATCGCGGAGCCGCGGGACGCGGCCCACGTCCTGTCCCGCACCACGGGAGTCGTCGGCTTCTTCGGCGCCTCGTCGATCGAACGCCTCCCCACGGAGCGGGCGATCGTGGACCAGACCCGCGCCTTCAAATCCCTGCGGACTCAGGTCAACTAACCTGCGCCGCATGATCCTCGAACCGCTCGCCTCCGCCGAGGACGGCGCGCTCCCCGGTGAGCTGCTCACCGAGCTCACCGCCCTGTACGCGTCGAACCACGTCTTCCACGCCCTCTCCGGGGACTTCCCCGACCCGGACGACATCCGCCCCGAACAGGTCGCCGCCGCGCTCGCGGACGAGCTGGCGGTGCCGGGGGCCCAGGTGCTCGTCGCGCGGTCCGAGGGGCGGGTCGTCGGGATCGGCATCACGCTGGACCGGCATCCCGACCCCGCCGACCCCGACCCGTGGATCGGCCTGCTCATGGTCGACGCCGGGCGGCAACGCCAGGGGTTCGGCCGCGAGCTGGCAGAGCGGATCGAGGAGCGCTTCCGGGAGGACGGGCGCACCGGCGTGCGGCTCGCGGTGCTCGCGGGGAACGACGCCGGGCTCGCCTTCTGGAGCGGGCTCGGGTACGAGGTCATCGACCACCGGGACGATCTCGAAGCGGGCCGCCCCTGCGCCGTGCTGCGCAAGCCGCTGCTGTGAGTCCCTACGGGCGGTCCGGCTTTCCGTCCCCGTACAGCCACGGGCCCCAGATCGCGCGCACCTTCTCGCGCGCGGCCTCGCTGCCCGCGTGCTTCTCCACGTAGCGCGTGAAGTCCTCGGTGTCCGCGTTGCCGTGGCGGTGGGCCTTCGTCCAGCCCTGCACGATGTCGTAGAAGGTGTCGTCGCCCACCGCCTGGCGGATCTTGTGGATGACCATGCCGCCCCGCTCGTACACCGGGCTGTCCGAGATGGTCGCGGCGGACGGCGGCTTCGCGGGCGGGAAGGCCCAGATGGCGTCGTTGTCCTCCTGGTCCTCGTAGTAGTCGTCCGCGTAGATCTGGTCGAAGGTCTCCTGCACGCTGTCGCCGTCGTGGTCCTCCTCCCAGAGCCACTCGGCGTACGTCGCGAAGCCTTCGTTGAGCCACATGTCCCGCCAGGACTTGGGCGTCACGGAGTTCCCGAACCACTGGTGCGCCAGCTCGTGGACGATGAGCCCGGTGTCGGGGGCGCCGGGGAAGGTGGGGCGCGTCTGGGTCTCCAGGGCGTACCCCGCGTCGCCCTCCTGGGCGACGATCGCGCCGGTCGACGAGAAGGGGTAGGGGCCGAAGTTCAGCTCCTGCCACTCCATGATCTCGGGGATGCGGGCGAGCGCCTTCGCACCGGCCTTGGCCTCGGAGGGATCGACCGCCGTGAGCACCGGGATGCCGGACTTCGTCGTCGACCTCTTCACCTCGTACGGCCCGATCGCCACCGTCGCGAGATAGCTCGCCATCGGCTCGGCGCTGTGCCAGGCGAAGGTGGTGCGGCCGTTCTTGGTGGACTCGCGGGTCAACTCGCCGTTGGAGACGGCCTTCAGGCCCTGCGGGACGGTGACGCGTATGTCGTACGAGGCCTTGTCCGAGGGGTGGTTGGCGGAGGGGAACCACGCCATGGAGCCCGTCGGCTCGCCGAGCGCCAGGGCCCCCTCCTCCGTCCGCAGCCAGCCCTCCTCGGAGTCGTCCGGGTCGGTGATCGTCTCCGGGCTGCCGGAGTAGCGGACGGTCGTGCGGAACGTCTCGCCCTTGTCGAGGTCGTCCGCGGGCCGGATCGTCAGCTCCTGCCCGTCGCGGTGGAAGGAGGCGTCCTTCCCCTCGACGGCCACGCCCCGCACGTCCAGGCCCTTGAGGTCGAGGTTGAAGGCGCTGAGGTCCTGGGTGGCGCGCGCCGTGACCTCGGCCGTGCCGGTGAGGTGGCGCGCGTCGGGGTCGTACCCGAGGGTCAGGTCGTAGTGCGCGACGTCGTAGCCGCCGTTGCCCAGCTTCGGGAAGTACGGGTCACGCACGCCGTCGGCCCCGGGCGTGCCGTGCACTCCGGAGCCGCTGCAGGCGGTGAGGGCGAGGGCGGTGAGGGCGACGGCCGAGGTGCCGCGCAGCGCGGTGGATCGTAGGTGCACGCCTGTGATCTTATGCGGCATATGTTCGGGCCGGGCACCTTGCCCGCACCCTGTCCATGCCATGTCCATGCCTCTGCGCGCCCCCTCTCCGCGCCTTCTCCGCGCCCCGGGGCCCCGCCCTAGAGCACCGCGACGCCCAACGGGCGCTCCCCTGCCGGGAGGCGGCGGGTGTCTCCGCTCTCCAGGTCGACGACGGTGATCCCGTTCCAGAATCCGTCGCGGGTGAAGCCGCCGGTGACGTAGGCGGTGCCGCCGTCCTCGGAGACGGCGACGTCCTCGTGCGGCCCGTCGAGCGGGAAGACCTTCTCCTTGCCGTCCTTCGTACGCATGGTCAGCGAGGGGCCCTCGTCCGACGAGGGGTCGATGGGTCCCGTGCCGACCGCGAACAGCGTGCCGTCGCCGGTGATCCGCGCGCCGTGCTGATGGGTGTTGGCCGTCATCTTCTCGATGTCGGACTCGCCGGTGCGCGGGTCGAGCACCACGAGCTTCTCGCCCTCGAAGGGCAACAGGAGCTTGCCGTCCGAGGGGCGTACGGCGGCGTAGTGCGGCTTGAGCCAGGAACCGAGGCCGCCTTCGGTGCCGTAGGGGGCGACTTCGATGCGGCGGGGCTTGAGGGAGTCGGCGCGTACGACCGTCACGTCGAAGGAGTCGTGGTTGGTCGCGTAGACCTCGCGACCGTCCTTGGACACGTCCACGTCGAAGGGCCGTCGGCCCACCGGGACGGTGTCGGTGACCTCGCGCCTGCCGGTGTCGATGACCTCCAACGTCCCGTTGCCGCCGGGCACGTTGACGCCGACGTAGGCGTGCTCGCCGTCCGGGGCGAGGGCGATGCCCATGCCGCCGCCGCGGTACTCGCCGGTCGTCGCGGGGCCGCTGTCGGTCTCGTACGGGATGGTGTCGACGCGCTCGCGGGTGCGGGTGTCCACGACCGCGACGGCGTCCGCGGTGGCGACCCAGGCACGGCCGTCCTCCCCCACGGTCAGCCCGTAGGGGGCGGTGCCGACCTTCACGGACTCGACGGGGCCGCGCTCGGGGTCGACGAACGTGACGGTGTCCGAGCCGAAGTCGGCGACCAGGAGGGTGCCTTCGGGGGTGCGCTGCTCTGCGGGGAGGGTGGCGGTGGCGGTCGCGCGGGCGGGCCCGGAGCCGGCTGCCGCGGGGCCGTCGCCGCCGGTCCCGCCGGCGCCGCAGCCCGCGAGGACGGCGGCGCTCAGGAGGGCGGCCCCGGCGGCGACTCCCGCTCGGGGCGCCCTCACGAGGAGGCGTCCCTCAGCAGCGCGGCGATCTCCGCGAATCCGTGCCGCTCCGCGTGCGCGAGGGGCATGACGCCGTCCCGGTCGGCGAGGCCGGGCGTGGCGCCCGCGGCGAGCAACAGCTCCACGATCTCCTGGTGGGCCCGGCCGCCGTCGCCGAGGATCACGGCCTCCAACAGGGCGGTCCAGCCGAGGTCGTTGACGTGGTCGACGTCGATGTCGGTGACGCGCAGGACTTCCCGTACGTACGCGACATGGCCGCGCTCCGAGGCCGGGATCACGGAGATCCCGCCGAAACGGTTGCGGAGCTTCAGGTCGGGCCCCGCGGGAAGCAGCACGTGCAGCATGGCGACGCTGCCCGTCACGCCGGTGGCCAGCCAGGGGCTGTCGGCGCGATGGTCCTGCGCGTCGACGTCCGCTCCCGCGGCCACCAGGACTTGCGCGGCCTCGACGTGATCGCCGAGGGCGGCGAGCAGCAGGGGCGTGCGCAGCTCGGTGTCGCGGGTCTCGACGCGGGCGCCCGCGTCGATGGCGGCTCTCACCTCGGCGGCGTTCCCGGCGTGTGCGGCGTCGAGCAGCCGCTGGTCGACAGCGGTCCTTGTCATGATCGTTCTCCTCGTCGTCGTACGGACCGGGAACAGCCTCGGCATCATGAGATCAGCCGGCCTCGGCAGCTTCGCGGCTCAGCGGCTTCAGCGGCCGAGCGCCGCGACGCCCGCCTTGGCGAACTTCTCGTCCAGGTCGCCGCTCGGGGCGCCCGCGACACCGATGCCCGCGATGGGCGCGTCCTTGGCGGTGACCGGCGCACCGCCCGCGAGGAACAGGGTGCCGGGGATGTCCTTCAGGTTCGGGGCCTGCTCCAGGCGCTTGACCAGCTCGGAGGTGGGCGCGTTCCAGGAGACGGCGGTGTACGCCTTCTTCACGGCGGACTCGGGGGACTGCGGGCCCGCGCCGTCGCCGCGCAGCTCGACGATGGTGTTGCCGTTGCGGTCCACGACGGCGACGGAGACGCGCTGGTTCTCCTTCTTCGCGGCGTCGAGGGTGGCCTGGGCGGCCTTGGTCGCGGCGGCGACGTTCAGGTGCGTCGACTGCGTGAGGTTCTTGTTGGCCGCGTCGGCGGCGACGGCGGCCTTGGGGGCGGCGGCCGGGGACTCGGCGCTGGCGGAGACGGCGCCGAAGGTGACCGCGCCGAGAACGGCGGCGGTGGCGGCGATGGTCAGGACGCGGGTGCGGCGGGAGATCTTCTGCACGGGGTGCTCCTCAAGGTGAAGGTGGGGCGGAGTTCGGGGGTGTTCAGGATGTTCAGGGTGTTCGGGGTGTTCGGGGAGGTTGTTTTCCTCTGCCACCAATCCTCCGGCCGCATCCGGCCCGCACCCCTCGGCGTACCGGCTGGGAGCCGCGCGCGACTCGGCCGACACCAGGGTCAACCGATCGGTTGACCCCTCGGTGGTCCCGCCGGGCCACAATGAGGTTGTTTGCGCAGTTCAGCGACCGCGTGACGGCGACATGAGAGACGGCGGCACGAGGCTGTACGAGAGGGAGGCGCCCCAGTGGGACAGCGCACGCCGGGCCTCGACCCCCGCACGCCGGACCCCGACGCCCGATGGCTCGCCGCCGTCATGCACGCGGCGTTCTACCTGCTCCTCGCCACCTCGCTGGCCCGCTTCCTGCTGCGCCACCCCGGCGGCGCGCGCGTCCCGTGGATCATCGTGCTCTCGGTGGTCCTCGCCGTCCTCTACGCCCTTCCACCGCTCACCGCGGCCCTGCGGGGAAAGCACTCCGCGTCGTACGCGTCCGGCCCGGCACCCGGCACCCGTCCCACCCCCCGCCGCCTGACCTGGCTCGCCCTGGTCGTCGGGGTCTGGCTGGTCCTCGTCGTCCTCGCGCCGAGCTTCGGGTGGTGCGCGGTGCCGCTCTTCTTCACCGGGCTCCGGACGCTGCCGCCGCGCGCGGCCCTGGTCCTGGTGGCCGTCCTGACCGGCTGCGTCATCGCGTCGCAGCTGCGGCTCGCGGGCCGCTACGACCCCGACCTGATCCTCGGGCCGCCCGCCGTGTCGGCGATCGCGACGGCGGTCTTCGCCTACATGCAGCGCCAGGCGGGCCGCCAGCGCGAACTGATCGACGACCTCATCCGCACCCGCCGCGAACTGGCCGCCACCGAGCGCCGCGAAGGCACCCTCGCCGAACGCCAGCGCATCTCCATGGAGATCCACGACACCCTCGCCCAGGGCCTGTCCAGCCAGCAGATGCTGCTCCAGGCCGCCGACCGCGTCTGGGACACGGACCCGGCCAAGGCCCGCACCCATGTCCGTACGGCCGAGTCGATCACCGAACGCGGCCTCACCGAGGCCCGCCGCTTCGTGCACGACCTGGCGCCCGCCGACCTCGCCGACGGCGGCGGCCTCGACGAGGCACTGCGGACGCTGGCCGCGCGCACCGCGCGGGACGCGGGCCTCACGGTCCGCTTCCACTCCGAGGGCACGCCGGTCCCGCTCCCGGACCGGACGCAGTCAGCGCTCCTGCGCATCGCGCAGGGCGCCCTGGCCAACGTGACGGAGCACGCCGGCGCGCGGACGGCGGCGCTGACGCTCACCCACCTGGACGACCAGGTGGTGCTCGACGTCGCGGACGACGGCCGCGGCTTCACACCCGCCGAGCCGCGGCCCGCCCCCGACCGGCGGGGCCACGGACTGCCCGCGATCCGCGCCAGGGCACGACAGCTCGGCGGCACACTGACGATCGAGTCGGCACCGGGCGAGGGCACGGTGCTCTCGGTCGCGATCCCGCTTTCCCCCCAGGAGACGTCATGACGCCCGACAGTTCCCCGGTCCGCCTGCTGGTCTGCGACGACCACGTCGTCGTACGCGCCGGACTGCTCGCCCTGCTGGGCAGCGCGCCGGACATCGAGGTGGTCGGCGAGGCGGGCACGGGCGAGGAGGCGATCGCGCTGGCCGCGAAGCTGACCCCGGACGTGGTCCTGATGGACCTCCAGCTGGGCGAGGGAATGGACGGAGTGGAGGCGACCCGCCGGATCACGGCGCCCGCCGCCCCGCCGCACGTCCTGGTCCTGACGACGTACGACACGGACGCCGACATCACCCGCGCCATCGAGGCGGGCGCCACGGGCTATCTCCTGAAGGCCGAGCGCCCCGAGGAGCTCTTCGCCGCTATCCACGCCGCCGCGCAGGGCCGCACCACGCTCTCGCCGCCGGTCGCGTCCCGCGTGATGGCCCGCATGCGCAAGCCGCTGCCGACCCTCACGGACCGCGAGCTCGACATCCTCGCCCAGCTCTCCCACGGGCTCGGCAACCGCGACATCGCCCGCGCGCTGTTCATCAGCGAGGCCACGGTGAAGACGCACCTGGGCCGTATCTACGACAAGCTCGGCGTGGACACGAGGGCCGGAGCGGTGGCGGTGGCGAAGGAACAGCGCCTGCTGCCGTGAGGAAGCATCAACAGGCATCGACAGGTACCAACAGGGACGGACGGGCATCGGCGGGCACCGACAAGCACCGGCAGGCATCGACAGGTGGCCTCCGCCGCCATGACACCATCACTCACGTGCTCGACATCGGCTACGCCCTCTCCCACCGCTTTCCCGACCCCCCGCAGTTCGACTACCGCCGCGCGGACGTCCACGCGCTGCGGCACGACCTGTTCTGCGGGGACGTGTATCTCGCGGACACGAAGGCGGACCGGGAGCTGTCCACAGCCTGGGGATGGGTTCCCGTCCTCGACTTCGCGTGGGCGCTGTGCGACATCGTCGAGCTCGTGGACCAGGACCCCCGGGGGAGCAGGGCCTCCCGTCCTCAGCACGCGGAGCTCGACTTCACGGAGTCGACGGACCGCATGCTGTTCACCCGGCGCTTCGGGTGGGTGGACATCGAGGCGGACTGGATGCGGGCGGAGGAGCCCCCGCTGACGTTCTCCCACTCCGAGCTCCGCCGCGAGGCGCGGGACTTCCTCCAGGATCTCCTGGCGGACCTCATCGACCTCCACGAGTCCCTGGCGGACAACCCCACCATCTGGACCCTCCAGTCCCGATTCCCCCGGGCATAAGCGCCCAGCGCGTACGCCGGTCGCAGCGGCCCGCACCACCCACGGAGAGACACCGCACCCACCGGCGGACCGGAACCACCCAGCCAAACCCGGCCGCTACTCCACCCGCACCCCCACCTGCGCGGCGAACGCCGGCGCCAGATCCATCAGCTGCGCCGTACTGATCACCGCCCCCGCCAGGCAGTCGATCCCCCGCAGGATGTCCACCTCCGCGGCCCCCCTCAGGTCGACGTCCTTCATCCGGACCCCGCTGAAGTCCGCCCCCTTCAGCACGCAGCCCACGAACTCCACCCGCTCCAGAGCCGCCTGCCCGAAGTCCGGCTCCACCAGCACGCACCCCTCGAAGACGACGTCCTTCAACCGCGCCTTCCGCAGGTTCAGATAGTCGATCTTCCCGCCCCGTACGACGACCCGCTCCAGCACGCTCCCGTGCAGCTGAACGCCCCCCAGCCGCGCGTCCACCACCTCCACGTCCCGCAGCGACGCCTCCACCAGCTCCGTGCCGACCCCCCGCAGCTCCGTCAGCACCGAGTCCACGAACCGCGCCCTGCTGAGCCGCGTCTCGGTCACCCCGCAGCCCGTCATCGCGCAGTCCAGGAACAGCGCTCCCCCGCCGTCCTGCCCCGCGAGATCGAGGTCCCGGAACCCGAACCCGTCGTAATCCCCGTCGGGCTCCAACTCGCCCCCGTCGAACTCCCGCAGCGCGGGCAACCGCACCTCAGGCCGCCGAGCCTTCTTCACCGCTGCCGCATCCCTCTGTCCCATGCCCCCATCGTGCACCCACCCACTGACAACGCCGCCGCACCCCGATGTCACATCCAGGGCACCCCTGTCCGTCGTATCGAGTAGGCCGTACCGAGCAGGCCGTACCGAGTGGGCGCAGCCAGGCGCGGCTGCCCGCGCCCGACCACGACAGGAGCACCCCATGCGCAACAACCCCAAGCACTCCAACCCCACCCCCACCACGCACCTCACCGTCATCGGCGGCGGCTTCGCCGGTCTCACCGCGGCCATCACCGCCGCCGAATCCGGCGCCCGCGTCACCATCCACGAGTCCCACCACACCCTCGGCGGCCGAGCGCGCACCGCCGAAGGCGCGTACCGCACGAACGAAGGCCCGCACGCCCTCTACAACGGCGGGCCCCACTGGACCTGGCTCAAGCAGCGCGACCTCATCGGCCCCCTCGCCTCCCTCCCGCCCATCGAAGGCACCCGCCTGCGCCTCCACCACCAGGGCAGGCTCCGCCGTACCCCACCTCTCGCGATGCTGAAGCTCCTGCGCCGCAGGCCCGAACAGGCGCCGGTGGACGAGGACTTCATGACCTGGGCCACCGCCGAGGTCGGCGAGGAAGGCGCACGCGCCGCCGCGCACTACATCGCCGTGGCGACGTTCCACCACGACCCCGGCTCCCTCTCCGCCAGGTTCGTGCACGAGCGCCTGCGCCGCGCCACGAAGCTGCCCCCGGAGGCGCACTACCCGCGCGGCGGCTGGGGCTCGGTCATCGACCGCATGGCGACCCTCGCCTGGAACCTGGGGGTACGCGTGGAGACGCTGTCCCGCGTCGACAGCCTCGCCTCGCTCCCCGCCACGGGCCCCGTCGTCGTCGCCACCTCCCTCCCCGCGGCCCGCCGGCTCCTCCAGGACGACACCCTCCAGTGGGACAGCGCCCGCACGACCCTCGTCGACGTGGCCCTCACCTCCCGCAGGGTCGACCCGTTCGCCATCTCCGACCTGGACGGGACCGGCTGGATCGAACGGTTCACCACACAGGACCGCACCCTCGCCCCCGCCGGGCAGGAACTGATCCAGGGTCAGATCCCCCTCTCCCCCGACGAGTCCAAGGCGGACGGCGTGGCCCGCGCCGACCACCTGCTCGACCTCGGCTTCCCCGGCTGGCGCGACCGCCTGGTCTGGCGCCGCGACGCCGTGTCCAACGGCCGCACCGGCGCGGTGGACCTGCCCGGCACCACCTGGCGGGACCGCCCGGCGATCGACCGCGGCGACGGCGTCTACCTGGCCGGTGACCAGGTCGCCGCGCCCGGCCTGCTCTCCGAGGTGTCCTTCAACAGCGCGCTGGAGGCGGTGACGCTCGCACTGACCTCCACAAGGCTTGACCTCAAGTCCGCTTGAGGAACCAGGCTGGCGTCCAGGCCCACCACCTCACCGACCCCGAGACCCCGACCCGACACCCAAGCCCACGACCACGACCACGACCAAGCCCACGTCCTCGTCCTCGTCCAGGGAGCACCCCCCATGCACGCCATCCGCCTGCACACCTTCGGCCCGGCCGACCACCTCACGTACGAGGAGACCCCGGACCCGGTCCCGGCCCCCGGCCAGCTCCGCATCGCGGTGACAGCGGCGGGCGTGCACCTCCTGGACACCGCCATCCGCGAGGGAATCAAGGGCCCGCTCCCCGAACTCCCCGAGCTGCCCACGATCCCGGGCCGCGAGGTGGCCGGCACGGTCGAGTCCCTCGGCGAGGGAGTCGACGCGAACTGGCTCGGCAAGCGCGTGGTCGCCCACATCGGCTTCGCCCCCGGGGGCTACGCCGAGCTGGCCGTCACGGAGGCCTCCCGGCTGCACGAGATCCCCGAAGGCCTGGACGACGCGGAGGCCGTGGCCCTGATCGGCACGGGCCGTACGACGATGGGAATCCTTCAGTTCGCCGAGCTGACCCCCGACTCCGTGGCCGTCGTCCCGGCGGCGGCGGGCGGCATCGGCACGCTCCTGGTCCAGTACGCCAAGCACGCGGGCGCCACCGTGATCGGGCTGGCGGGCGGCCCGGAGAAGACGGCCCGCGTCGAGGCGAACGGCGCCGACCTCGCCGTCGACTACACGAACCCGGACTGGCCGGACGAGGCGCACGCCTACCTGGCGAAGCTCGGCGTCCCCGGCGCCACCGTCGTCTTCGACGGCGTGGGCGGGGCGCCCGGCCGGGCCGCCGTGGACCTCCTCGCCCGCGGCGGCGAACACCTCGTCTTCGGCTGGTCGGGCAAGGGCCCGCACGACGGCGAGCCCCTGACCTTCACCGACGAGCAGCTGGCGGCCCGCGGCATCACCCAGACCGGCGTCCTCGGCCCGGTCATGATGCGGAAGGCGGGCGGCGACAACCCGGTCCGCACCCTGGAGCTCGCGGCCCTGGCCGAAGCGGCGAAGGGCCACTTCACCCCGGCGATCCAGCGCTACCCCCTGTCGAAGGCGGCAACAGCCCACGCCGACCTGGAGAGCCGCCGTACGACGGGCAAGGTGGTCCTGATCCCGTAGAACGGCTCAGCGGAAACCCGCTCAGGCCCCGAGTCCCGCCAACGCCTCATCGGTCAGCCGGTACACGGTCCACTCGTCCTGCGGCAGCGCACCGAGCGACTTGTAGAAGTTGATCGACGGCTCGTTCCAGTCGAGCACGGACCACTCGAGGCGCTCGTAACCGCGCTCCACACAGATCCGCGCGAGCTCGGTCAGCAGCGCCTTGCCGTGGCCGCCGCCGCGCGCCTCGGGCCGTACGTACAGGTCCTCCAGGTAGATCCCGTGCACCCCGCGCCACGTGGAGAAGTTCAGGAACCACAGCGAGAACCCGACGACCTCGCTCTTGCCCGACGCGTCCTGCGCCTCCGCGATGTGCGCGAACGCGGCGGGCCGCTCCCCGAAGAGCGCTTCACGCAGCTGCTCCTCGGTGGCCCTCGCTTCGTCGAGGGCTTTCTCGTACTCCGCCAGGTCGCGGACCATGGCGTGGATGAGGGGCACGTCGGCAGGGGTGGCGGCACGAATCATGGCCGCAGGGTACGACGCGGCTCACCGCACCCCCAACAGCAGCCGGGCGACCTCCAGATCCTCCTCGTCCAGCGCCCGCCCGTCCTCGATCTCCCACAGCGCGTTCTGCAGCACCCGCCCCAGCGTCCACGCGCGCGCCCGCTCCCGGTCGAGCCCGAGCACCTCGCTCATCGCGTCGAACCGCCACAGCACGTCGTCCACGTCGAAGCGGTTGTTGAGCGCGGGCCAGAGGTCGAAGCCGGGGTCCCCGGCCAGCGGCTTCGGGTCGATGGCGAGCCACGGCTCGCGCTCGGCCGCCAGGACGTTCTCTAAGTGCAGGTCCCAGTGCAACAGCCGGTCACCGGGCTCGCCCATGACCTCGCGCACCGCGCCCCCGCACCGCTCCACGATCGCGCGCTCGGCCGGGTCGGAGATCGCCTTCAGCGCCTGAGGCAGATCGTCGACCATCTCCGCCGCGATGTCCCCCAGCCCCCGCATCCCCTGCGGCGCGGGCACGGCGGTGAGCCGCGCAAGCAGCTCGGCGATGACGAGCACGGCTTTCCGGGTGTCCTTCATCGTCGACAACATCCGCCCGGAGTCGAGGCGTTCGAGCAGCATCGTGCCCGTGCCGGCGTCGTGGTCCAGCAGCCGCACCGCCCCGTCCCCGTCCCACACGCGCAGCCCGACGGGCTCCCCCTCGGTCTCCTCGTCCAGGAGCTGGAACTTGACCGCGGCGGGAGTGCCGTCGCCCCGCCGCACCACGGGCAGCACGAGCGCGGCCATGCCGTGCATCGGGGGCCCGTCGACCCTCAGGTCCCACCGCTCGACGAACTCCGTCACGCGCGCGGGCAGCGCCGCGATGAAGGCACGGCCCGGCTCCCCCGCGTACTCGTACTGCGACTCGATCAGCCCGTCCGGAATGCGAATGTCGATCACGCCCGCGACGCTACCGGCGTGGGTCAATCACCGCATGGGGATTCTTCGGGCCACGAGGCCCGCGAGGCAGGCTGTCCTGGCCTACATCCGCGGCGCCCCGGGGACGTACACCTGGCTCGCGATCCTCTTCGTCACGACGGTCGCGATGCACCACATGTCACCGGAGTTCGAGCAGGACTTCCTGCGCCAGCGCTCCACGAACATCCACGAGCTGTCCAAGAACCCCGTCCGCGTCCTGATCTCCAGCGCGCTGTGGATCGACGGCGGCACCTGGCTCTCGTACGCCGTGCTCTACACCGTGTTCCACGCCACCGCCGAACGCTGGCTCGGCACGGCGCGCTGGCTCGCGGTGGCCGCGGGCGCGCACGTCATGGCCACGCTCATCAGCGAGGGCGTCCTCGCGCTGGCGATCCACCACGGCGCCGCGCCGCCGTCATCGGTCAACACCCTTGATGTGGGCGTCAGTTACGCCCTCGCGGGCGTGATCGCGGTCCTCACCTACTGGGTCCCCGCCCCCTGGAGATACGCGTATCTCCTCGTCGTCATCGCCGTGTACGGCACTCCACTGATCACCGGCAGGACCTTCACCGACCTGGGCCACTTCACGTCGGTCCTGATCGGCCTCGCCTGCTACCCGCTGACCCGGAGCGCCGTACGCCCGGCACCGGCACGATGGGCGGTCAGGAGATTCAGGAGATCCCGGACGCCTTGAGCTCCTTGGCGAACGTGTCCTGGTCGAACAGCGAGTTGCTGTCCGCCTTCTTGCCGTCGATGACGACGGTCGGCGTGCCCTGCATGCCGTCGTCGGTGAAGGCCTGCATGGCCTCACCGACCCACTTCTTGTACGTGCCCTTGTGCACCGCCTTGTCGAACTCGGCGCCCCGCAGCCCGTCCACCTTGTCGGCGATCTTCAGCAGGAAGGCGGGCGTGTAGGCGTCGTCGGTCTCGACCTCGGCCTGGTTGGCGAAGACCGCGGCGTGGAACTGCGGGAACTTGCCCGCGTCCACCGAGGCGCGCAGCGCGTTCGCCGCGTTGACCGAGCCGCTGCCGCCGAGGTTCTTGTCGAGGAACGAGGCGAGCGTGTACTCGACCTTCACCTTGCCGTCGGCCACCGGCTTCACCAGGGCCTGCGCGCCGGTCTCCTCGAACTTCTTGCAGATCGGGCAGCGCGCGTCCTCGTACAGCTTGACCGTGTGCGCGGCCTTCGGGTCGCCGACGGTGATCACGCCGCCCTTCACCGTGGCGGGCGTCTTCGCGAGCGCGTCGGTGCCGGCCGGCGGCTCCTTCGCCTCGGGGCCACCGGAACCGCCGGTGGCGGCGGACTCCGAGGCCGACCCCTTGTCGTCGCTCCCGCCCGTGAGGTCCTCGGGCCCGCAGGCGGCTGCGCCCCCGGCGAGAAGTGCGGTGGCGGCCACCGCGGCGACGATGCGCCCGGCCTTGCGTACGGCCATCTGAACTGTCCTTTGTCGATCCGGCACGTGACGCTCCGCCACGTGCCGGATCAACGTATCGGAATGCCCTGCCCTGAACCCCTCCCCAAAGCCCCCACCAGCGCAGTAACGTCCCGCGCATGAGCAGCACGATCAACGGCGGCATCTCGTACTGGTACACGGACGACGGCACCCCGGCCCCCCGTGAACCCCTGCCGGGCGACGAGAGTGCCGACGTCTGCATTGTCGGCGGCGGCTACACGGGCCTGTGGACCGCGTACTACCTGAAGAAGGCCGCCCCCTTCCTCCGCATCACCGTCCTGGAACAGAAGTTCTGCGGGTACGGAGCCTCCGGCCGCAACGGCGGCTGGCTCTACAACGGCATCGCGGGCCGCGACCGCTACGCCCGCCTGCACGGCAGGGAGGCCGCGGTCCGCCTCCAGGAGGCGATGAACGAGACCGTCGACGAGGTGATCCGCGCCGCCGCCGACGAGTCGATCGAGGCGGACATCCACCACGGCGGCGTACTCGAAGTGGCGTACACGCCTGCCCAGTTGGCACGCCTGAAGGAGTTCCACGCGACGGAACTCGCGTACGGCGAGAAGGAGCGCACGCTGCACGGCGCCCGGGAGACGGCCGACCGGATCCGCGTCGCGGGCGCCGTCGGCTCCACCTGGACCCCGCACGGCGCGCGCCTGCACCCGGTGAAACTGGTGAAGGGCCTGGCGGCGGCGGTCGAGGCACTGGGCGTGACGATCCACGAATCGACGCCGGTCACGGAGATCAAGCCCAAGCACGCCATCACCCCGTACGGCACGGTCCGCGCCCCCTACATCCTGCGCTGCACGGAGGGCTTCACGGCGTCCCTGAAGGGCCAGCGCCGCACGTGGCTCCCGATGAACTCCTCAATGATCGCGACGGAGCCCCTGTCGCCCACCCAGTGGGAGTCGATCGGCTGGGAGGGCCGCGAGACCCTCGGCGACATGGCGCACGCGTACATGTACGCCCAGCGCACCGCCGACGGCCGCATAGCACTGGGCGGCCGAGGCGTCCCGTACCGCTTCGGCTCGAAGACGGACAACGACGGCCGCACGCAACCGGCCACGATCGAGGCCCTGCGCGAGATCCTCACCCGCTTCTTCCCGCAGCTGGCCGGGGTCGAGGTGGCCCACGCCTGGTCCGGGGTCCTGGGCGTCCCCCGCGACTGGTGCGCCACGGTCACCCTGGACCGCGCGACGGGCCTGGGCTGGGCGGGCGGCTACGTCGGCTCGGGCGTCGCCACCGCCAACCTCGCGGCCCGCACCCTGCGCGACCTGGTCCAGCAGGACTCGGGCCAGGCGGGCCCCACGGACCTCACGACCCTGCCCTGGGTCAACCACAAGGTCCGCAAGTGGGAACCGGAACCGTTCCGCTGGATCGGCGTCCAGGGCATGTACGCGACGTACCGCAACGCGGACCGCCGAGAACTGACCACCCCGACGCCCACGGCCCCCCGCCTGGCCCGCATCGCGGACCGCCTGTCGGGCCGCCACTAGGCAGAAAAAAGAGCCCCCTGTCGGATTCGAACCGACGACCTACGCATTACAAGTGCGTTGCTCTGGCCATCTGAGCTAAGGAGGCATGCACTGACGTGCCCGTGCAGTGTAACCAACACCGCCGGTGCCCCCGTCGAAAATTTCCTCGAAGGTCGCAGCCGCAGGACTACTGACAGAGCGGTCCCCCCCGGGGTACCGTCCGAGCAGTTCACTCAGGTGGACTACACCACTCCCTCTACTCGGATCGTCCGGCACGTTCCTGCCGGTGGAAGGGGCCCTCACCATGGCCACTGTTTCGTTCGACAAGGCGACCCGCATCTACCCGGGTGGCGACAAGCCCGCCGTCGACCAGCTCGAGCTCGACGTAGCGGACGGCGAATTCCTCGTCCTCGTCGGTCCCTCCGGCTGCGGAAAGTCCACCTCCCTGCGCATGCTCGCGGGCCTGGAGGACGTGAACGCCGGCGCCATCCGCATCGGTGAGCGCGACGTCACGCACCTGCCGCCCAAGGACCGGGACATCGCCATGGTGTTCCAGAACTACGCGCTCTACCCGCACATGACCGTCGCCGACAACATGGGCTTCGCCCTGAAGATCGCCGGCGTCAACAAGGCCGAGATCCGCCAGAAGGTCGAGGACGCGGCGAAGATCCTCGACCTCACGGACTACCTGGCCCGCAAGCCCAAGGCGCTCTCCGGCGGTCAGCGCCAGCGTGTCGCCATGGGCCGCGCCATCGTGCGTGAGCCCCAGGTCTTCCTCATGGACGAGCCGCTGTCGAACCTCGACGCCAAGCTGCGTGTCTCCACCCGTACGCAGATCGCGTCCCTCCAGCGGCGCCTGGGCATCACCACCGTGTACGTCACCCACGACCAGGTCGAGGCCATGACCATGGGCGACCGCGTGGCCGTGCTGAAGGACGGTCTGCTCCAGCAGGTCGACTCGCCGCGCAACATGTACGACCGCCCGGCCAACCTCTTCGTCGCGGGCTTCATCGGCTCCCCCGCCATGAACCTCGTCGAGGTCCCGATCACCGACGGCGGCGTGAAGTTCGGCAACTCCGTGGTGCCGGTCAACCGCGAGGCGCTGTCCGCCGCCGCCGACAAGGGCGACCGCACGGTCACCGTCGGCGTCCGTCCGGAGCACTTCGACATCGTCGAGCAGGACGGCTCCACCGCGAAGTCCCTCTCCAAGGAGACCGAGGACGCCCCGGCGGGCCTCGCCGTCTCCGTGAACGTCGTCGAGGAGCTCGGCGCCGACGGCTACGTCTACGGCTCCGCCGAGGTCGGCGGCGAGCACAAGGACCTCGTGGTCCGCGTGAACGGCCGCCGGGTCCCCGAGAAGGGCACCCAGCTGCACGTCGTGCCGCGTCCGGGCGAGATCCACGTGTTCTCGACGTCGACGGGCGAGCGCCTCACCGACTGACGGGCCGCCTCACCAGCACGTGCAGGGCCCCGCACCTCGGTGCGGGGCCCTGCGCGTGCGCCCACGTTGTCGACAAATACCCCGGCAGACCGGTCATTTCGCCGAGGCCCCGTCAACACCGCTCCAGAGAAACCTCATTCTCCGTCGCTCGACCGAGTGACGTAATGTCGCCAAATCATCACCGACCGCTACGCTCACTCGCGTGACGCACTCCGCCAACTACACCCAGAAGCCGCGCCGAGCCCACCGAGGCCCCGCCCGACGCATCGGCCGCACGCTCGCCCTCGTCCTGCCCGTGATGCTGGTGCTCTCCGGGACCCTCGCGGTCACCAGCGTCAACTGGTCCGGGAACTCCTCGGATTCGATGCTCACCGCGTCCTCCGGCGACCTCTCCAAGCCGGCCAAGTCGCGCGCCCCGCAGGACCTCCTGCGCGACCGGCTGCTCCTTGAGCTCCAGGAGAGGAACCCGGGCCTCGCGCTCACCCACCTCCAGCAGGAGGTGAACCGCCACCCGTCGCTCGCCCGGCACTGCGTCTCCATCGCCCGTGCCCTCGGCCGCGCGGCCGTCCAGAAGTACGGCCCGACCCGTGCCCAGTCGTATGCGCGCCCGGTCTGCGACACGTCCTTCGCGACGGGCGTCGCCGCCCACCAGAACGGCTGATCGGGCCGGCACGTAGGGTTTCCGGCATGACCGGCGACCCTCACGCTCACAGGCCCACGCAGGCCGTCGTCCTGGCCGGTGGCCAGGGCTCGCGCCTCCGTCCGTACACCGATGACCGGCCCAAGCCGATGGTCGAGATCCCTGGCACAGGGACCCCGATCATCGGCCATCAGCTTTCCTGGCTGGCGGCCGAGGGCGTGACGGACGCGGTCGTCTCCTGCGGCCATCTCGCCGAAGTGCTCCAGGAGTGGCTGGAGTCGGCCGATCTCCCCCTGAACGTCACCACGGTGGTCGAGAACGAGCCCCTGGGCCGCGGCGGCGGCCTCAAGTACGCCGCCCGCCACCTCCCGCACGCGGACCGCCCCTGGTACGCGACCAACGGCGACATCTGGACCCGCTTCTCGCTGCGCGACATGGCGGCCTTCCACGCCGAGCGCGACGCCACCGCGACCCTCGCCCTGGCCCGCCCCCGCATCCCGTGGGGCGCCGTCGAGACGGACGCGTTCGGCCACATCACGGACTTCATCGAGTCCCCGCCGTCCCCGTACCTGATCAACGCGGGCGTGTACGTCTTCTCCGCCTCCTTCGCCGCACTCCTGCCGGACCGCGGCGACCACGAGCGCACCACGTTCCCGCGCCTGGCACGCGAGAAGAGCCTGGCGGGCTTCCCGCTGCCGCAGGGCGCCTACTGGCGGGCGATCGACACCGCCAAGGATCTGACGGAAGCGGCCAAGGAGCTCGCGGCTCAGACCGGTTGAGCCGCCCCCCTCCACGCGCGGTTGAGCCGCCCCCTCCACGCGCATCTCCACGCGCGTCTCCACGTACGCCGACGGGGCCCCGCACAGTCTCTGTGCGGGGCCCCGTCGGCGTACGGGTCACGGTCCTGCTCAGCCGCCGCCGAGCAGCCCGCCCACGAGCCGGTCGTTGCCGCCGCCGCCCGTGCTGCCGCCGTTCGTGCCGCTCTCGGGCGCGCCGCCGCCGCTGCCGCCGCTGGACGTGGGTCCCGCGGCCGCCGACGACGGAGGCTGCTGGGGCGACGACTGCTGGGGCGGTGCCTGCCCGGTGGTGCCCTGCGTCTGGCTGGGCTGCCCCTGGCCGGTGCCGGTGCCCGCGGTGGCGCTCTCGGGGGCCGCGCCCGGAGTGGTCGCCGCCGCGCCGCCGCCCTGCGTGGGGCTCGCGCTGCTGCCCTGCGTCGGCGCTTCGGAGGCCGTGGGCCCCTGCGACGCCTGACCCTGCCGCTGCCGCTGCTTTCCGGGCTCCTCCGGGAGCGGTGAGCCCGGCAGTTCGTTGCGCGGGGCCTCGCCGGGTCCCGGCACGGTCACGCGGTCGGCGTCGCGCACCGCGCCGCCGAGCATCGAACCGATCAGCAGCGTGAGGCCGACGACGAGCGAGCCGATGAGCGCACCGCGCCGCAGCACACGGCGCCGCAGCTCCCAGATGTCCACGCGCGGCCCGAGCGTGCGCCAGGCCTCGCCCGCGAGGCGTCCGTCGACGGAGTAGACGGGCGCGCCCGCGATGATCAGCGGCGACCATGCGGCCAGATAGATGATGTCCGGCGCGTCGTAGGCGGGGACGGTCTTCCAGCTGACGGTGACGATGAGCGCGGCGGACAGGAGCACGCCGATGCTGGCCGCGACCCGCTGCCAGAGCCCGAGCACCGTGAGCACACCCACGATGATCTGCAGGAAGGCGATGCAGAGCCCGGCGCCCACCGGGTGCGAGAGGGCGAAGTCGCGCAGCGGCTCGGCCAGCGCCCAGGGGTGCAGCGAGTTGAGCCACTTGACCATGGAGCCGCGGTCGCCGCCGTCGAAGTACACGGGGTCGCAGAGCTTGCCCATGCCGGCGTAGATGGAGATGAACCCGAGGAAGACGCGCAGCGGGAGCAGCACGACGCCGAGGTTCATCCGGCGACCGGGGTAGTAGGCGTGCCGCACGGGATCGGCCCCGTGCCGTCTGACGACCTGGCGACCGTCGTCATCGTCGTCGTCGAAGTCGTCGTCCCCATAGGGGAGCCGCTCGTCGAGGTCGCTCTCCGGCATGGGCATGCGCGGAATCAGCCGGGTCCCGGGATCGGGGTGGCGAGGACCGATGACGGCAGGCGTGGCCTGCGTACTCTCGAGATCGTCCTCGTCGTCGATGCGCGGAATGACCTGCGTGGCACCTCCGTCGTCGTAGGAGGTGCCCCCGAGTTCGGCCGAATGGCGCACGCCGGTGCCGCGCACCGCCTGCAGCAGTCCGGTGGCTCCGGGGTCGCCCGGCTCGGACTTCCCGCTCCAGACGACGGGTGAGCGGCGCCGCGCGGCCGAGCCGACTGCGGGGATGCGCACGGTGTCATCGGCATTGCTCAAGTGCCGTGCGATACGCGGGGATTGGGTCCGCTGCGCGGTGGGGAGCTGCACGCGGAAGCTCGCGTGATTCACGATGACCTGCGCCGGGTCGCTCGGCACCTTCACCATGCTCAGCGCGGGAGCTTCGTCGAACCCTGACGAGCTTCCCCCCGTGGGATTGCGGGGCGTTCTGGTGTCCACACTCATCTAACCGAGTGATGTGTGTTTAGGACACTGCCTTGACCGCGTGGAAATGTCCGGACCGCGTCAAGATCTACAGCGGACCCCGGCCGACCCGCGAAATACGGGCCGGCCGGGGTCCGGGGTGCGAACTAGCTACGGCGGCGCCGGGACGCCTCGTAGAGCACGACTCCCGCCGCCACACCGGCGTTCAGGGACTCCGTGCCGCCCGGCATGGGGATGCGCACGCGGTAGTCGCAGGTCTCGCCGACCAGCCGCGAGAGGCCCTTGCCCTCGCTGCCGATGACGATGACGACGGGACCGGAGAGCGCCTCGAGGTCGCCGACCTCGTGGTCGCCGTCCGCCGCGAGCCCGACGATCGCGAGCCCGGCCTTCTTGTAGGACTCCAGGACGCGGGTCAGGTTCGTGGCGCGCGCCACCGGCGTACGCGCCGCGGCACCGGCGGCCGTCTTCCAGGCACCGGCGGTCATCCCGGCGGCACGCCGCTCGGGGACGACGACGCCGTGCCCGCCGAAGGCGGAGGCGGACCGCACCACGGCGCCCAGGTTCCGCGGGTCCGTCACACCGTCGAGGGCGACGATCAGCGGGTCCTCGCCCTGGTCGTACGCGGCGGCCGCGAGCTCCTCGGGGTGCGCGTACTCGTAGGGCGGCACCTGGAGCACGAGCCCCTGGTGGTTGAGCCCGTTGGTCATGCGGTCAAGCTCGGGGCGCGGGGCCTCCATGAGGTGGATGCCGCCGCGCTCACCGGCGAGCTGAAGCGCCTCGCGCACGCGCTCGTCGTTGTCGATGAACTGCTGGACGTAGAGCATCGAGGCCGGCACGCCCTCGCGCAGCGCCTCGACGACCGAGTTGCGCCCCACGACCATCTCGGACGTGCCCTTGCCGCGGCCCTTCACGGAACCGGGACGGCGGCCGCCGGGGCCGCCGGACCCGGCGGTCTTCTTGGCCGCGGCGTTGGCGATGCGGTTCTTCTTGTGTCCCTTGCGCGCCTCGGCGGGCGGCGTCGGGCCCTTGCCCTCAAGGCCGCGGCGCCGATTTCCACCGCTGCCGACCTGCGCGCCCTTCTTGCCGGACATGCGGCGGTTGTTAGCGGCCATGACCTACCTGTCTCTGTGTTGCGTGCGGCTGCCTGCGAACTGCATGGCTGCCCACTGCGTGACTGCGTACGTATATGAAGTGTGCCGCCCGGGTCGCCGGGCGGCACATCGCGAGGTCAGACGCTCAGCGCGGGCCGAGAGTCCACCGCGGTCCGTTCGGGCCGTCCTCGATGACGAGGCCGGACTGGTTGAGCTGATCGCGGATGGCGTCGGCGGTGGCCCAGTCCTTGCGGCCGCGCGCGGCCTCCCGCTGCTGGAGCACGAGCCGCACGAGCGTGTCGACGACTCCGTGCAGGTCCTCGCCGCGGTCTCCCTCGCCGGCCCAGTGCGGGTCGAGCGGGTCGAGTCCGAGCACGCCCAGCATGGCCCGCACCTCGGCGAGCCGCTCCACCGCGGCTTCCTTGTCGTCGGCGGCCAGGGCGGAATTGCCCTGCCGGACCGTCGTGTGCACGATGGCCAGCGCCTGCGGGACGCCCAGGTCGTCGTCCATCGCGTCGGCGAAGGCGGGCGGCACCTCGGCGGCGGGCTCCACGGGGCCCCCGGCCTTCTCCACCACGCGCTGCACGAAGCCCTCGATCCGCGCGAACGCGGACTCCGCCTCGCGCAGGGCCTCCTCGCTGTACTCGATCATCGAGCGGTAGTGCGGGGTGCCCAGGTAGTAGCGCAGGACGATCGGGCGCCACTTCTTGACCATCTCGGAGACGAGGACCGAGTTGCCGAGCGACTTCGACATCTTCTCGCCGCTCATGGTGACCCAGCCGTTGTGCACCCAGTACCGCGCGAACACGTCACCGAAGGCCTTGGCCTGCGCGATCTCGTTCTCGTGGTGCGGGAAGATCAGGTCGATGCCGCCGCCGTGGATGTCGAACTCACGGCCGAGGTACTTGTGGGCCATCGCCGAGCACTCCAGGTGCCAGCCGGGACGGCCGCGGCCCCAGGGGGTCTCCCAGCTGGGCTCCCCCTCCTTGGCGGACTTCCACATGGCGAAGTCGCGCGGGTCGCGCTTGCCGGTCTCGCCCTCGCCCGAGGGCTGAAGCAGGTTGTCCAGCTCCTGGTTGGACAGCTCCAGATAGCCCGGGAAGGACTTCACGTCGAAGTAGACGTTGCCGTCCGACTCGTACGCGTGGCCGCGCTCGATCAGGCCGCGCATCATCTCGACCATCTCGGTGATGTGCCCGGTGGCGCGCGGCTCGTACGTGGGCGGCAGGCAGCCGAGGACGTCGTAGCCGTCGTTGAAGGCCCGCTCGTTCTCGTACCCGATCGACCACCACGGGCGGCCCTGCTCGGCCGACTTCCGGATGATCTTGTCGTCGATGTCCGTGACGTTGCGGATGAAGGTGACGTCGTAGCCGCGGTGGGCGAACCAGCGGCGCATGATGTCGAAGTTGAGCCCCGACCGGATGTGCCCGATGTGCGGGGCCGCCTGCACCGTCGCGCCACACAGGTAGATCGAGACACAACCGTCGATGAGCGGGCTGAAGTCTCGGATCTGCCGGGCGCTGGTGTCGTACAGGCGAATCGTCACCACTCCAGGGTAGTGGTCGCAGGACAGTGCCCTGCGACCTCTGGGGTCAACAGGGCACGGAACTGTGACATGCGCGGGTGCCGGAAGGCCTCAGAGGCGGCCGACGACCTTGCGCGGAGTGACGCGGACGACGACGCGGGGGTCGTCGTTGACGGAGGACGGGTTGAACTCCGCGTACTTCAGGCCGGTGTATTTCAGGGCCAGCTCGTCGATGAGCTCCTGCCCGCCCTCGGTGGTCATCGTCACCTCGCCGCGGATCTCGGCGTACGTGTACGGGGCGTCGAAGGGCTGGAGCAGCACCGTCACGCGCGGGTCGCGGCGCAGGTTCCGCTCCTTGCGGCGCCCGATCGTGGTGGAGAAGAGCAGGTCGTCGCCGTCACGCTTCACCCAGACCGGTGAGACCTGGGGGCTGCCGTCGGGCTGGATGGTGGCGACGGAGACGAAGACGGGGGTGTCGAGAAGGGCCTTGAGCTTGTCGGACAGTTCGGCGGCCATGGCGGATGCCTCTCTCTCGTACGTCGATGGGTGACGCCGCGCGGTGCGGGGTGCGTTCTCCGATACTGCTCCAACACACCCTGCCCCGGCGGCATTTCACCCGTCACCGGTACGCCGGTCAGCCCGTCCGCACGACCAGGGCCGTGGCGATCGCGGCGAGGCCCTCGGCGCGGCCGGTGAGGCCGAGCCCGTCCGTCGTCGTGCCGGACACGGCGACCGGGGCGCCCGCCGCGGCGCTCAGCGTCTTCTGCGCCTCGTCGCGCCGCTTGCCGACCTTGGGGCGTACGCCGATGACCTGGACGGCGATGTTGCCGATCTCGAAGCCTTCGGCGCGCACGATCCTGGCCGCCTCGGCGAGCAGCGTCACACCGGAGGCACCGGACCACTCGGGCCTGCCGGTGCCGAAGTGCGCGCCGAGGTCGCCGACGCCGGCGGCGGAGAACAGGGCGTCGCAGGCGGCGTGCGCCGCGACGTCACCGTCCGAGTGCCCGGCCAGGCCCGCGCTCTCGCCCTCCCAGAGGAGTCCGGCGCACCACAGCTCGCGCCCTTCCTCGAAGGCGTGCACGTCGGTGCCGATGCCGACCTGCGGGAGGCGGATCTGCCGCGGCTGGTCCTCAGAACCCATCGTTGGCCCTCCTGCGGGCGAGCACGGCCTCGGCGAGGACGAGGTCGAGGGGCCGCGTGACCTTGAAGGCCTCCTCGTGTCCGGGTACGACGACGACCTGGACGCCCAGCTGCTCGACCATCCCCGCGTCGTCCGTGACGTCGCCGGTGACCGTGGCGTGGGCGCGGACGAGGGTGTCGCGGTCGAAGCCCTGCGGGGTCTGCACGGCGCGCAGACGGGCCCGCTCGGGCGTGGCGAGCACGGGCTCGGGCGCTCCGGGCTCGCCCGGCTCGACCTGCTTGACGGTGTCGGCCAGGGGCAGCGCGGGGACGACGGCGGGTGCGCCCTCGCGCACGGCCTCGATGACGCCGTCGACGGTGTCCACGGGCACGAGCGGGCGGGCCGCGTCGTGCACCAGGACGACGCCGATGCCCTCCGGCAGGGCGTCGAGGCCGAGCTTCACGGACTCCTGGCGGGTCTCGCCGCCGGGGACCACCACGAAGTCGGTGCGGTCGGGCAGCGCGTGGTCGGCCAGCAGGGACTTGACCTCGGCGGCGCCCTCCGGCGGGGCCACCACGACGACGAGCGAGACGGCGCGGGACGCGGCCATGGCTCGTACGGCGTGGATGAGCATGGGCGTGCCGTTCAGCGCGCGGAGCGCCTTGGGGGCGCCCGGGCCGAGCCGTACGCCGCGTCCGGCTGCGGGGATCACGACCGCGGTGCGGGATTCCTCAGACATCGCTTCCGTTCAGGTTTGTGGGCTCGGGGGAGGTGGGTATGGCCTCAGCGTGCCGGGCGCGACGCCTTGACCGGACCCTTCCGTGACATCTGGTCGAACCAGCTGCCCGAGCCCGGCACACACGCCAACAGCACAGAGAGCACCAGACAGCGCTGAGCAGGGCGTACGTATTCGGGGACCAGCGTCTTCCCGGATCGCGTCCGGGTACGAACATGCCGCAGCGCCCGGCGACACCATTGAGGGTCAGCGGGCACCGCGGCATTTCATGGCGCCAAGACGTATGCGTATGTCAGGACGCGATCAGGACGCGAGGACCTCGTCAAGCAGGGCCTCGGCCTTGTCCTCGTTCGTGTTCTCCGCGAGGGCGAGCTCGCTCACCAGGATCTGGCGAGCCTTGGCGAGCATGCGCTTCTCACCCGCGGACAGTCCGCGCTCACGCTCACGACGCCACAGGTCACGCACGACTTCCGCGACCTTGATGACATCGCCCGATGCGAGCTTCTCGAGATTTGCCTTGTAACGACGGGACCAGTTCGTGGGCTCTTCGGCGTACGGCGCGCGCAGTACTTCGAAGACCCGGTCGAGCCCGTCCTGACCGACCACATCACGTACGCCGACGAACTCCGCATTGTCCGCAGGCACACGTACCGTCAGGTCGCCCTGGGCGACCTTCAGCACCAAGTAGGTCTTGTCCACGCCTTTGATCTGGCGAGTCTCAATGGCCTCGATCAGCGCGGCCCCGTGATGGGGATAGACCACGGTGTCGCCAACCTTGAACGTCATGTGACAGGTACCCCTTCCGTGGCTATCCATCCTAACACGAGAACCGCCTCTTCTGAATGGCGTTTTCGCAGGTCAGGGCATATCTCGGGGCTTGACAACAGCAACAGGAACGTGCTGCGAAGGGCTTCCGGAGCGAGGTATTCGCAGGTGGGAGCGGCTCTCCGGGGAAGCAGAAACATGCCCGTCACACGCCCTCCGAGAGCGCTCCACGAGGCTGAACGTCCCGGTTTGCCAGGTTCCAAGCGGTGAACTTCCGCTACTCCGTTCGGTGACCGGAGAGACGTGCTAGCCGCCGTTCGGCGTGAATCCGGAATTGATCAAGTGCCCCCGATGATCAATTCCCCGGACTTCCCCGCACCGCCATGCATTCCTTACGGGAAATCCGCAAGACGGGCCGTGATGACTCTTGACGGTCCTTATGTGAATGGTGAACGAGAGGCCAATGGCGTGCAGGTGACGGCAGGGGCGTGTGTGGCGGGACATGAGGGGCGGACAGGAAGGGTGCGGGAGAGGCTCGCGGGTCCTAGGGGCGGGTCGGGTGCGGCGGCACGGGAACGGCTCGGTAACCTGAGCCCGCTGACACACACTTAGGACGGCTTTACGGCCGTCCGCCCTCCCGTACCGCTCTCGTTCAAGGAGTTGCCGCCGCCGTGAGCCGCAGCCTTCGACGTGGCGCCATCGCCGCCACCGCCATCGCGTTCTCGCTCGCGTCGCTCGCCGCGTGCGGCGCCGGTAACAACGCTCAGACGCACGAGATCAAGCCGGACAACGCCGCGACCGCCGTCGGCGACATCAAGATCCAGAACGCCATGGTGATCACCCAGCCCGACCTGAAGTCGACGGGTCCCGCGGTGATCGCCGCCACGATCTTCAACAACGGCAGCACCGACCAGACCCTGGACGCGATCACGGTCACCGGTACCGGCAAGAAGGCCGAGATCAAGCCGGGCAAGGACGACAAGGCCTCCAAGCGCGGCGGCCCGCTGACGATCCCCGCCGGCGGCTCCGTCGTCATCGGCGGCAAGGACAACGCCACCGCCGTCCTGCCCAGCAGCCGCGAGGCCGTCAAGGACGGCAACGCGCAGCCGGTCGTCTTCGCCTTCAGCGAGACCGGCGACGTGAAGATGAAGACCTTCGTCGTACCGGCCGAGAGCTACTTCAAGAAGTGGGGCCCGACCGAGGTTCCCGAGGCTCCGGGCTCGAAGCCGTCGACGAAGCCTTCCGGCGGCGCCTCGACCGACCCGTCGGGCGAGGCCTCCACGAACCCCTCGGGCACGCCCGCCGAAGGCGCGAACACCGAGCCGTCCGGGGCGGCCTCCACGCCGGCCGGTGACGGCGCCCAGTCGCACGGTGCGGGCGACGCCGCCGAGCACTGATCGACGCACGTACGAAGGGGCGGGAACCCGGCACCGGGTTCCCGCCCCTTCACGCGTCTACCGAGGGCCCGGCTACGGCTCGAACTTGTAGCCCAGGCCTCGCACCGTCACCAAATAGCGCGGAGCACCGGGGTCCGGCTCGATCTTGGCGCGTAGGCGCTTGACGTGGACGTCGAGGGTCTTGGTGTCGCCCACGTAGTCCGCGCCCCAGACGCGGTCGATGAGCTGCATGCGGGTCAGGACGCGGCCCGCGTTGCGCAGGAGCATCTCCAGGAGGTCGAACTCCTTGAGGGGCAGGTCGACCTTGGAGCCGGAGACGGTGACCACGTGGCGGTCCACGTCCATGCGGACCGGGCCCGCCTCCAGGGCCTGCGGTGCGACCTCCTCGGGCTCGCCGCGGCGGCGCAGGACCGCGCGGATGCGGGCCACGAGCTCGCGCGACGAGAAGGGCTTCGTCACGTAGTCGTCGGCTCCTATTTCGAGGCCGACCACCTTGTCGATCTCGCTGTCCTTGGCGGTGACCATGATCACCGGGACGTTGGAACGGCTGCGCAGCTGGCGGCAGACCTCCGTGCCGGGCAGGCCGGGCAGCATCAGGTCGAGCAGGACGAGGTCGGCGCCGTTGCGCTCGAACTCGTCGAGTCCGTCGGGTCCGGTGGCCGCGATGGCGACCTCGAAGCCCTCTTTGCGGAGCATGTAGGACAGGGCGTCGCTGAAGGATTCCTCGTCCTCGACGACGAGCACTCGGGTCACGGAAGGACCTCCGGGGCAGGAATGGGTTCGTACGCAGTGGTCTCGCCGGGCCGTGCGGTGTCGGCTTCGCTGCCGTTCCCGCCGTGACCGGATCCGCGGTCGCGGGCCGCGGCTGCTTCGGGCAGCCGCAGGGTGAAGGTGGAGCCCTGTCCCTCGGAGCTCCACACGGTGACCTCCCCGCCGTGCGAGGCGGCCACATGTTTGACGATGGCGAGGCCGAGGCCGGTGCCGCCGGTGGCCCGGGAGCGGGCCGGGTCCACTCGGTAGAAGCGCTCGAAGATGCGCTCCTTGTCCTTGTCGGAGATGCCGATCCCCTGGTCGGTGACGGCCACCTCGATGAGGTCCCCGCCCGGTGCGGTGACCCGGCGGGCGGCGACGCCCACCCTGGTCCGTGCGGGCGAGTAGTTCACGGCGTTCTCGACGAGGTTGCCGAGCGCCGCCGCGAGCTGGCCGCGGTTGCCCCATATCTGCAGGTCGGCGGTGCCGCCCGCGGCCATGGTGATCTGCTTGTGCGAGGCCTGGTGACGGCTGCGGTCGATCGCCTCCGCCACCAGTTCATCGACACGGACGGGTTCGGCGTCCTCCAAGGGGTCGTCGTTCTGGACCCGGGAGAGGTCGATGAGCTCCTGGACGAGGTTGGTCAGGCGCGTCGCCTCGATCTGCATGCGGCCCGCGAAGCGTTCGACGGCCTCGGGGTCGTCCGAGGCGTCCATGACGGCCTCGGAGAGAAGGGAGAGTGCCCCTACCGGGGTCTTGAGCTCATGGCTCACGTTCGCGACGAAGTCGCGTCGTACGGCCTCGATGCGGCGGGCCTCGGTGAGGTCCTCCACGAGGAGCAGGACCAGGCGGGAGCCGAGGGGCGCCACGCGGGCGGAGACGGCGAGGGCCTCGCCGCGGCCGGTGCCGCGGCGCGGCAGGTCCAGCTCGACCTGGCGTATCTCGCCGTCGCGGCGGGTGTCGCGCGTCATCTGGAGCATGGGCTCCACGGCGAGCTTGCCGCCGCGGACCAGGCCGAGGGCGTACGCCGCCGAGCTGGCCTTCACCACGCTGTCCGCCTCGTCGAGGACGACGGCGGACGAGCGGAGCACGGAGAGCACCGTGTCGACCCCCGGCGGCAGTACGGGGTCTGTGTGCAGGGAGGTCCGGGTGGGGCGTTTCAGGTCGCGCTCGCTCCAGCGGAACGCCAGCATGGCGATGACACCGGTACACACCCCGGCGATCGCTGCCGCTGCGGCGACCGCCGCGTTCACGTCCATGCCCCCAGGTTATGCGCCGGATGAGCATCCGCCCCAGCCATCCGGGTACCGGCTCGAACACTCGTCGCCCAGAGTTCACCGAGGGGACGGTGGTGGTTCACTTCGGCCGAACGGGTTACTCCGGTCCTGGCCGGAGCGGCTCCGGGGGGCGCGCTACGCGTCGCCCACAGTTCACCTCGGTGACAGGGACGGTTCATTCGGGATGCCGGAAACGGACGCGTCGGACCCGCACCGTGGGAGCGTGGGGGTCACCCCCCGGGACGTACTAGAGAGGGACATCCACATGCGGGACGCGTACCACGAGGAACTTGACTCGATCGGCGAAGGCCTGGTCGAGATGGCCCGCCTCGTCGGGTCCGCGATCGGGCGCGCCACGACGGCCATGCTCGACGCCGACCTGAAGATGGCCGAGAGCGTGATCGCCGCCGACCAGAAGGTCGACGATCTGCAGCACGAACTGGAGGCGCGCGCGATAGCCCTCCTCGCACGGCAGCAGCCGGTCGCCACCGACCTGCGCATCGTCGTCACCTCGCTGCGGATGAGCGCCGACCTGGAGCGCTCGGGCGACCTCGCCCAGCACGTCGGCAAGTTGACGCGCCTGCGCTTCCCCGCGTCGGCCGTTCCGCAGGATCTGCACGCGACGATCCTGGAGATGGGGCAGCTGGCGCAGCGGCTGATGGCCAAGGCGGCGGAGGTCATCATCACCAAGGACGTCGATCTGGCGCTCCAGCTGGAGCAGGACGACGACGAGATGGACCTGCTGCACCGCACGCTCTTCCAGCACCTGATGGACGACCGCTGGAAGCACGGCATCGAGACGGCCGTGGACGTGACGCTGCTCGGCCGCTACTACGAGCGCTTCGCCGACCACGCGGTCTCGGTGGCGAAGAGGGTCGTCTACCTGGTCACCGGCGAGCACGCGGACGAGATGCAGCAGACGGGGACGCCCGTGGAAGGCGCCTGAACAGGCCCTCGCGTCGGCGACGTACGCGCAAGACGTATGCGTCAGACGTACGCGTCAGACGTACGCGCAAAGGGTGTGCCCCGCATCGATGGATGGTGCGGGGCGCACCCTTTTGCGTGGTCCGGTCCGCTGGTCCAGTGGTCCGGATCGCTCGCTCCGGGTGCCTCAGCCGCAGCAGCCGCCGCACTGGCACGGTCCGCCCGACTGACAGCCGCAGCCGCAGCCCGAACCGCAGCCGCAGGCGCCAAGGAGCACGAGTGCGGGCAGGCCGGGTGTGTCGGCCGACTGCTCGGGGACGGGTTCGGTGATGGGGGACTCAGCCATGGGTCTCCTCCTCGAAGGCGTACTGCCTGATGCCCGTTCCATGCCCACCGGGAAGGGGCGCACCAACGGCGCACACGCGCGTTCGGCGGGCCCATCGCATCCGGCTCGCGCCCGCGAAGTCACTCGCGAAACTCTCTCCACAACCTTCACAGGAATGCCCTACTGTGAGGGCGCTGCAACGGGGGATCAAGGCCCAGGCCTCTGACCTGGGTTCTTTCTATGTGGGGGGTCACATACCGTGCGTACGCGCACCATCTCGACCGCGACAGCGCTCGCGGTCCTCTTCAGCTCCGCGGCTCTGGTCGCGGTCACGTCCGGCCAGGCCGCGGCGGACTCGTCGAAGCTCCTGAACGTGAAGTCGGCGGGTGACGTGCTCGTGGACGGGGAGCACCAGCGCGTCTACGTCTCCGACCCCAGGGGCGGCAAGATCGTCGTCACGGACTACACGGGCGCCGTCAAGGCCACCCTGGACGGGCTCCCTGACGTCGAGGGCCTCGCGCTCTCGCCCGACTCCGGCCAGGTGTACGCGGCCGTGGCGGGGCTCAACCGGATCGTCTCCGTGGAGACGTCCTCGTACACGCAGAGCGCGAGCTACGCGCTCGACGGCGCCGAGAAGCCGCGCACCCTGGCGCTGGCGAGCGGCAAGCTGTGGTTCGGCTACGGCCCGGACGCCGGGGGCGGCATCGGCTCGCTCGACCTCTCCGGCGCCGAGCCCGTCGTCGCGCTCGGCCAGGACGGTGACGCGAGTTTCTACGCGGCGCCCGAACTCGGCTCCGATCCCGATTCCGGCATCCTCGTCGCCGGTGAGAAGGCGACCAGCAACGACACCCTGACCGTGTACGACGTGTCGGGGCCGAAGCCGGAGCTGAAGGTCTCCAAGTCGGTGGAGGGCAGCTTCTTCGACGACATCGCGGTCTCCCCCGACGGGACCCAGATCGTCACGGCGAGCGGCGCCCCGTACTACCACCCGGTGTACTCCACCAAGGACCTGTCGCCGGTGGGCCGTTACGACTCCGGGGACTACGGCGCGGCCGTGGACATCGCCCCGGACGGCACCGTGGCCGCGGGCACCTCCTCCTGGTACGCGCCCGACGTGCACATCTACCGGCAGGGCAAGTGGTCCAAGGTCCGGGAGTACGAGTTCCCGAACACCGGCAACAGCAGCGGCGCCGACACGCTCGCCGAGGGCGGGCTCGCCTGGGCGCCGGACGGCAGCCGCCTCTTCGCGGTCTCCGAGAACAGCGAGGGCGTCTTCTCGCTGCGGGTCCTGACCGAGCCGGGCAAGTCGCTGCCGAAGCTCACGGTCACCGCCCCCACGAAGGCACCCCGCGCCAAGACCCTCACCGTCACCGGCAAGCTCGCCGACACGGCGGCGCCGCTGCCCGCCGGGACCGAACTGACCGTCACGCGCACGGACATCGAGTCCCCCGACGGCAAGGCGCTGCCCAAGGCGAAGACCAAGGCGGACGGTTCCTTCTCGTTCACCGACGTCCCGCCGGCCGGCGGGAACGTGAAGTACAAGGTGGCGTACGCGGGTGACGCCACGCACGCCGCGACCTCCGGTTCGGACACGGTCGACGTCGCGCGGACCGCGACCAAGCTGACGCTGAACAAGAACGGCAACGTCTACGGCTACGGCGCCGACGTCTCCTTCACCGCGCACCTCGGCACCACGTACAAGAACCGCACCGTCGAGATCTGGGCCAACCCCTACGGCGCCGACAAGCCCAACAAGCTGATCAAGAAGGGCGTCGTCAACTCCCGCGGCGACCTGTCGGCCACCGTCGACATGAAGCGCGACACGGACGTCACCGCGGTCTTCGCGGGCGATGCCCGGTACACGTCCAAGAAGGCCACGTCCACGGTGGGCGCCAAGGTGAAGGTCTCCACGTCCGTCTCCAAGCACTACAAGACGGGCAAGATCGGCTCCACGACGTACCACTACTTCCACAAGAACACCGATCCGGTCCTCACGACGTCGATGACGTACTACCAGGGCCGCAAGCACCGCTTCCAGCTGGAGGTGCGCGTGGACGGCAGGTGGCGCTCCGCGGGCGCTTCCGAGTACTTCAAGCTCGGTACGAACGGCAAGTCCGCCGTGCGCCTGGAGGCTCCCGGCGAGTCGGGCATCCGGGCGCGGATGCGCGCCTCGTACATCAACAACTCGTCGGGCGACAACGTGAACTCGACGACGCACGGGTCCTGGAAGTACCTCAACTTCACCCGGTGAAGCACCTCGACTTCACCTGGTGAAGCACCTCAGCTTCACCCGGTGACACCGGGGACGCGGTCGGCGACCGCGTCGGGGGCGGGGACGGTGGGTGTGGGCACCACTCCCACCGTCCCGTCCCCGTCCCCCTCCGCCGGGAGCCCCCTCATCAGCGACCAGTAGCCGAGGGCGGCGACCGTCCCGATGACCGCGCAGGTGCCCCAGAGCCACTCGGCTCCGAAGCGGTCGATGACGAAGCCGGACATCAGCGGGGCGACGAGCGCGGCGACGGCCCAGGACAGCGTGTACATGCCCTGGTAGCGGCCCCTGCCGTGCAGCGGTGAGAGCCGTACGACGAGGCCGGTCTGCGTCGGGGCGTTCACGATCTCGGCCAGCGTCCAGACGCACACGGTCAGGGCGAAGACGCCGATGGACCCGGCGAACGCGGTGAGCCCGAAGCCGTAGCCCGCGAGCAGCGCGGAGACGACCAACAGGCGCTGCGGGTCGCGGTGTTCGATGAAGCGGGTGACCGGGATCTGAAGGGCGACGATCAGCACGCCGTTGACGGCGATGGCCATCCCGTAGTCGGCGGGCGTGAACCCGGCCTCTCCCATGGCGACGGGCAGCCCCACCGAGCCCTGCTGGAAGATCAGCGCGATGAGGAAGGAGAGCCCCACGACGCCCATGAAACGCCCGTCGCGCAGGACGGCCCCGAGGCCGACGTCCGGCTCGGCGGCCTTCTCCTGGGCGGTGCGCACGGGCCTCGACTCCGGCAGCTTCACGAAGACGACGATCGCGCAGACCAGGGTCATCACGGCTTCGATGAGGAACCCGGCGAGGTAGCTGAACTCGGCGATGAAACCGGCGCCGGTGGAGGAGATGGCGAAGCCGAGGTTGATGGCCCAGTAGTTGAGCGAGAAGGCCCGCACCCGGTCCTCGGGGCGGACGATGTCGGCCATCATCGCCTGGACGGCGGGCCGCGAGGCGTTGCTCGCCATGCCGACGAGGAACGCGACGGCCGCGATGGCCAGCGGGTCCTTCATGAAGCCGAGCAGCGCCACGGACAGGGCGGTGGAGGTCTGGGCGATGAGGAGGGTGGGCCGCCGCCCGAGCCGGTCGGTCATGACACCGGCGCCCAGCGAGGAGACGACACCGCCGAGGCCGTGCAGGGCGGCGACGAGACCGGCGTACGTGGCGGAGTAGCCGCGGTCGAGTGTCAGGTAGAGCGCCATGAAGGTGGCGACGAAGGCACCGAGACGGTTGACGAGGGTGCTGATCCACAGCCACCAGAACGCGCGGGGAAGACCGGAGACGGAGTCCTTGGCGGCGCGTCTCAGGGCGGCGAGTGGCATCGGGGTCCCCCACGGATCAGTCGTACGTACAGAGCGCTCAATGTAAGCGTCGCTAGCGACGAGCGAACATTACGACTCGGCGGTCCGGAAGAGCCAGCGGATTAGCAGAACCCGTCAACTGTCGCCCGTCTCACGCCCGCACTGTCCGGGGTCCGGGCGGACGCGCGGGGCACCCGGGGGTTCGATTACGCTCAGGGGCATGGCCGACGCACCGTACAAGCTGATCCTCCTCCGCCACGGCGAGAGCGAGTGGAACGAGAAGAACCTGTTCACCGGCTGGGTGGACGTGAACCTCACCGCGAAGGGCGAGAAGGAGGCGACGCGCGGCGGCGAGCTGCTCAAGGACGCCGGCCTGCTTCCCGACGTGGTCCACACGTCGCTCCAGAAGCGCGCGATCCGCACCGCGCAGCTCTCCCTGGAGTCCGCCGACCGCCTCTGGATCCCGGTCCACCGCAGCTGGCGCCTGAACGAGCGCCACTACGGAGCCCTGCAGGGCAAGGACAAGGCGCAGACGCTCGCCGAGTTCGGCGAGGAGCAGTTCATGCTCTGGCGCCGCTCGTACGACACCCCGCCGCCGGCGCTGGACCGCGACGCGGAGTACTCGCAGTTCGAGGACCCCCGCTACGCGACGCTCCCGCCGGAGCTGCGCCCGCAGACGGAGTGCCTCAAGGACGTCGTCGTCCGCATGCTCCCGTACTGGTTCGACGGCATCGTCCCGGACCTCCTGACGGGCAAGACGGTCCTGGTCGCGGCCCACGGCAACTCGCTGCGCGCCCTGGTCAAGCACCTGGACGGCATCTCGGACGAGGACATCGCGGGCCTGAACATCCCGACGGGCATCCCGCTGGCGTACGAACTGGACGCCGACTTCAAGCCGCTGAAGCGCGGCGGCACGTACCTCGACCCGGACGCGGCGAAGGCGGCGATCGAGGCGGTCAAGAACCAGGGCAAGAAGAAGTAGCCCGACGCCAGAAGTGATCTGAGCCCCCCTGCCCGCGATCTTTCGCGGGCAGGGGGCTTTGTGCCGGGTGGGGGCTGCCGCCCGGGGGCGGTCACGGTTGGCCCACGTCCGAGATGCCCTGTGCGACCTCGCTCACGGCGTCCATGATTCCGTGCCCGAAGGCGGTCGGGGCGATCAGTACCCCGAAGACCAGCACGACGGTCATGGTCAGGCCCGTGTCGAGCCGGGTCCTGGGCTTCACGCGTCTGCGCCACAGCAAGAAGATGACGACAGCCAGCAGAACCGCGAGATCGATCGTCAGCACCACTTGGCGAGTCCCCCCATCAAGCAAGAACGGCCCAGTTCCTCAGTCCTCCTGTGTAGCTCGAACTGTCTGAGGGGTGCACTCAGTTGGACGGGTTTGGCGGCAAAGCACCCGTCTGGGGCCGAATCGGCCGACTTGGTGGGACCACGGCTACAGCGACAGCTCCCTCTGCGCCTCATACAGATTCCGTGGCCGCACCCTGTCCGTCGTCCCGTAGAGCTCGATCCGGGAGTGCAGGTCTCTGGAGAAGTCCGGTACGTCGGTCTGGTCGAACTCCCGGACCTCGTTGATGCCTACCGTCGCGCTGTACGGGGCCAGGGCGTCGATCTTCATCAGGCCCGCGCGGCCGTTGGTGACGCGGATGTTCCAGTGGGTGAAGCGGGCGCCGAAGAGGGGGCCCGCGCTGGCGTCTCCGCCGTGGCGGCCGTTGTTGTCGACCGTGATGTCCGTGCGGACGTTCGCGAAGGGCATGCCTCGGTGGCTGTCGAACGTGCCCATCTCCATCTCGCCCCGGGACCAGACGTTGTAGGAGGACAGGCCCTCCACGTTGATGCCGTGGAGTTGGGTGCCCGGCGGGGCCGGGGCCGTCCGCTGCGCTATGTGGAAGTCCTCGGTCAGGTTGTCGTGCGAGCCCTCCCGGCAGAAGTACGGGTGGTGCGCGCCCCTGCCCTCCACGCGCGTGCGGCGCAGCGTGCAGGCCGAAGCGCCCACCAGGCCGAAGCCGTTGTCCACGTGCCGGACCACGATGTCGTCCGCCCAGCAGTCGTACGCGCACTGGAACGTGACCCCGTTGTAGCCCTTGTCCAGGAGGTGGGGGGATTGAGGGGTTTCCACTGCTTGCAGGGTCAGGCCTTCGACTCCCGCGCCCATCAGTGCTCTTACGTGCGTCGTCAGGCGCGGGTCCCATTCCTCCCGTACGTCCAAGGGGAGCGGGCGTTCCAGGGTGACCGTGTTCTTCCGTACGGAAGTGACCCTCACCGGCCACTCGTAGGGGACGTACGACGTGAGCTTCGTCTTGTCGTCCCAGGTGTACGCCTCCGGGCCCGATCCCCCGCCCGCCATGTGCTCCAGGAGCGTGTGGTCCGCGTCGTCCGCCAGGCGCAGGAGCACCAGGTCGCCCGGGTGGAGGCGGGAGGTGTCCGTGACCCTCAGGGTGCGGTCGCCGCGTCTGGCGGGGGCGGCCGCCGTAAGAGTTTCCCACTCGTCCCTCTTGTTGCCCGTCCAGCCCTCGAAAGGCCACGCCTTCGCCTTGATGGCCGTCGTCAGCGACTCCCAACGCCGCTGCGGGCAGAGCCAGATGAGGCCGCCGGCCCAGGACCAGCTCGACTTGTCGCCGCCGTAGCGGGAGCCGTAGGGGCCGATCAGTTCCGTGAGGTTCTTCGTCGCGTGGAGGGTGGTGCGAGCGCTGCCCGCCCCACGAAGCACCACGTTGTCGTGGGCTATGCGGATGATGTCGTCGACGCGGTAGTCGCCGGGCGGGACGACGACCGTGCCGCCGCCCCGCGCGCCCGCTTCCGCCAGCGCGCGGTTGATCGCGGGGGCCGCGTCCGTCGTGCCGTCCGGCCTCGCTCCGTAGTCCCTTACGTTCGCGACCACCTTGCGGCGGGGGAGGCGGCGGATGCCGGAGCGGGCGCCCGCGCGGGCTACGTAGGGGATCTGGGGGTGCGTGTGCGGGGTCGCCCTGAACTCCCGCCAGAGGGCGGGGGTTTCGCCCCTGCCCGTGTATGCCTGTGCCGTCCCGCCGCTCACCGCGACCGCCGCCACCGCTATCGCGCCGCCCAGTACGCCCCGCCGCGTGGGGTGTTCCCTGCCCATGCCCGCCGCCACCTTCCATGGATGTGAACGCCATTCATGTCTGCGATGGGCGCGAGCATGCCACGGGGCCCCCGTACGGGGAAGATGTCCTACGGGTCCTCTTGAAAGTCCTCTGGCGGAGGCGAGTTCAGCCCTGCGGCTGAGTCAGGTGAGTGAACGCGTCCAGGTTCCGCGTGGACTCCCCGCGCGACACCCGCCACGCGTACTCCTTGCGGATCGCCGACGCGAAACCCAGCTCCAGGAGCGTGTTGAAGGAGCCGTCCGCGTTCTCCAGGACCGAGCCGAGCAGGCGGTCGAGCTCGTCCGGGGTGACCGCCGAGAGCGGGAGCTTGCCGGTGAGGTAGATGTCGCCGAGGGAGTCGATCGCGTAACTCACGCCGTACAGGCGCAGGTTCCGCTCCAGGAGCCAGCGGTGGACCGCGTCGTGGTTCTCGTCGGGGTGGCGGATCACGAACGCCGTCAGGGACAGGGCGTGCTTGCCGAGCTTCACGGAGAGGGTCGTCGAGAGTTTCCGCGTGCCGGGGAGCGTCACCACGTACGAGCCCGGCTCCGGGTTCTCCCACTCCAGGTCCGCCTCTGTCAGCGTCCCCTCGATGACCGCCGCCGCGTCCTTCGCCGCCGCATCCTTCACCGCCGCCTTCGCCGCCTCATCAGCCATGATGCGAGCGTACGCGACGCCTGTGCTCGTGCACCGCTGCCGTGTACACGTCCGCCGTGGCGGACGCGGCCGTGTCCCAGCCGAAGGATTGCGCATGCTGTGCGGCGGCCTCGCCCATGCGGTCCGCCAGGTGCGGGTTCTCGGCGAAATCGCGCAGCACGCGCGCGTAGTGGGCCGGTTCGTGGCCGTCGATCAGGAAGCCCGTCACCCCGTCGCGTACGGCGACCGGCAGGCCGCCCACCGACGCGGCGAGGACCGGGGTGCCCGCCGCCTGAGCTTCGATGGCCACCAGGCCGAAGGACTCGCTGTACGAGGGCATCACCAGGACCGAGGCCGCCCTGAACCAGTCCGCGAGCTGCTCCTGGCCCACCGGCGGCTGGAAGCGGACCACGTCCGCGATGCCCAGCCTGGCGGCCAGCTTCTGGAGCCCCTCCGGCTTCGCGAGCCCGCTGCCGCTGGGGCCGCCCACCACGGGTACGACGATGTTCGAGCGCAGCTCGGGGCGCTGGTCCAGGAGGACCGCGACCGCGCGCAGCAGGACGTCCGGTGCTTTCAGGGGCTGGATGCGGCCCGCGAAGAGCGGGACGAGCGCGTCCTGCGGAAGGCCGAGGCGGCGGCGGGCCTCAGCGCGGCCGTCGGCGGGGCGGAAGCGGTCGAGGTTCACGCCGGGGTGGACCACGGCGACCTTGCCCGCGTCCGCTTCGTAGTGCCGTACGAGCTCGTCGGCCTCTTCGGAGGTGTTGGCGATCAGCCGGTCGGCCGCCCGCACGATCTGCGTCTCGCCGATCACGCGCGCCGCGGGCTCCGGGGTGTCGCCCGCCGCCAGCGCCGCGTTCTTGACCTTCGCCATGGTGTGCATGGCGTGCACGAGGGGCACGCCCCAGCGCTCGGCGGCCAGCCAGCCGACGTGGCCGCTGAGCCAGTAGTGCGAGTGGACCAGGTCGTAGTAGCCGGGGCGGTGGCCGGCCCATGCCTGCATCACGCCGTGCGTGAAGGCGCAGAGCTGGGCGGGCAGCTCCTCCTTCGCCAGGCCTTCGTACGGCCCCGCGTCCACGTGGCGCACCAGGACGCCCGGGGCGAGCTCGACGGCGGGCGGCAGTGCGCCGGTCGTCGAGCGCGTGAAGATCTCGACCTCGATGTTGATCGCCGCGAGGCGCTTGGCCAGCTCCACGATGTAGACGTTCATGCCGCCCGCGTCGCCCGTGCCGGGCTGGTGCAGCGGGGACGTGTGCACGCTGAGCATGGCCACCCGGCGCGGGCGCCGGTGGGTGCCGGGAATCCGGAGTCTGCTGGGCGCCGCTGTCGAGCGACGACTGAGCCTGGACACGTACTGGCTCACGTGGCAGTCCTCCTTGTGCGCGCGCGGGCATGGCTTAAGGGAGGGCGTGCACGGTCCTCCAGAGGGTGAACATCGGAAGGGACGACTCCATTTCCTCTTTGCCAAATCATTACCGGTTCCGGCTCAACCAATGACCTCGCGAGACGCGGCGAGCACCCCTGCCGCCAGGGCGCATACCCTTTCCTCCATGGCCTCCCGCACCCCTTCCCGCCCCGTGGGAACGGTGACGCGCGGGACCACCAACCCCAACCGCCTGCGCCGCATGGACCGCTGGATCGCCGCCACGCACGGCGCCGAGCTGCGGCGCTCGGCGGACCCCGTCGCCGTCGACCTCGGCTACGGAGCGGCCCCCTGGACGGCCGTCGAGCTGCTCGTCCGGCTCAGGACCGCCGCCCCGCACGCGCGCGTGGTCGGCGTCGAGATCGATCCGGCGCGGGTCGCTGCCGCGAAGCCGTACGAGCGGGAGGGGCTCTCCTTCCGGCACGGCGGCTTCGAGGTCCCGCTGCCGGGCAGGCCCACGCTGATCCGGGCCGCGAACGTGCTCCGGCAGTACGACGAGGAACAGGTCGCCGCCGTGTGGGAACGGCTGTGCGGGCGGCTCGCGCCCGGCGGGCTGCTGGTGGAGGGGACGTGCGACGAGATCGGGCGGCGGCACGTCTGGGTCGCGCTCGGCCCCGAGGGGCCGCGCACCGTGACCTTCGCGACCCGCCTCGGCTCCCTCGACCGGCCGTCCGACCTCGCCGAGCGGCTGCCCAAGGCGCTGATCCACCGGAACGTGCCGGGCGAGCCGGTGCACGCGTTCCTGCGCGACTTCGACCGGGCCTGGGCCGCCGCGGCGCCCTACGCCTCGTACGGCGCCCGGCAGCGGTGGATCAGGACGGTGCGTGACCTGGCCGCGGACTGGCCGGTCGCGGACCGGTCCGTGCGGTGGCGGCAGGGTGAATTGACGGTGCGATGGGGAGCATTGGCACCGCGTCAGGCGTGACTCCCCCGCCCCGCACCGCCGTCGCGCAGGGCCCCCGACCTGCGGGGAACGATCTCCGCATGCCGTTCGTCACATGGGGCGGGTGGGGATCGGAGTCGTCGCCGCGCTCTGTCGCATTGCGCGTCGGCATGGCACCATCCCCGGGGCAACCGTAAGTTACTGACGGTAAATCAGCTTTGGGGGAGGCGGACGTGACCGGCAAGCGGAGTTCGACTGTGGCTGGCCTGGCGCTGATCTGCGCGGCAGCGGTGCTGAGCGCACCCGGCGCGGCCTACGCGAGTCCGGCGAAGCCAACGCCCGGCAAGACCAAGTCCCTTGAGGACGTGCGCAAAGAGATCGAGAAGCTCTACCACGACGCGGGCGTCGCCACGGACGCGTACAACGCGGCGGAGGAGAAGAGCGAGAAGCAGTCCAAGCAGATCGTGAAGCTCGCCCGCTCCATCACCAAGGGCCAGCAGAAGCTGGACAAGCTCAAGTCCCGCGCGGGCGCCGCCGCCCGCGCCCAGTACCGCAGCGGCGGGGTCTCCTCCGAGGCCCAGTTGATGCTCAGCGACGACCCGCAGGAGTTCCTGGACGGCGCCGGGCGCATCCGGGAGGGCCACAAGGCCACCAAGGGCATGATGACCGAGATGGAGCGGACGCAGGAAGACCTGCGGATCTACGCCAAGGACGCCACCGCCCAGTGGAAGAAGCTCGAGGCCAACCGCAAGGCGAAGGCCGAGTCGAAGAAGAAGATCAAGAAGAAGATCTCGGCCGCCGAGGAGATGGAGTCCAAGCTCGAGAAGAAGGAGTTGGAGCGGCTCCGGAAGCTCGAGGAGGAGGCCCAGCTCAAGAAGCAGTCGGCGTGGGTGAGTTCGGGCGTCCTGAAGGACATCAAGGGCAAGGCGACCGGATCGGGCAAGAAGGCCGTCGAGTTCGCCACCGCGCAGATCGGCAAGCCGTACGTGTGGGGCGCCGAGGGCCCGTCGTCGTACGACTGCTCCGGCCTCACGTCCAAGGCCTGGGCCGCCGCGGGCAAGGGAATCCCGCGTACGTCGCAGGAGCAGTGGAAGCAGCTGCCCCGCATCGACGTCAAGAACATGCGCCCCGGTGACCTGATCATTTATCACGCGGACGCCAGCCATGTCGGGATGTACGTGGGCGACGGCGCGATCGTGCACGCGCCCCGGCCGGGGCGGGACGTCACCGTCGCGGGCGCGGGGTCGATGAAGATTCTCGGGGTCGTGCGGCCCGACAAGTAGTCGTGCACGTAGTCGTGCGGCGCCCCCACGGAGCCCGTGCCGTGTCGGTGCGGCCCCTGTGCGGTTCCTGAGCTGTGCCTGGGCCGTGCCTGTGCCCTGCCTGTGCCGTGCGTCATGTGACCCACCGCACCCCTCGGCCCGTCTCTCAACCCCTCAGGCGTGATGTTCGTCATCCCGGTGGGGACCTGTCGTGCCCAATTGCGGTCCTTGATGCGGCATATGACGGTGGCTGTTTGCCGCGCGCCATTCCAATCGAGCCTCGGCTAACGCTATGGTCCCCGTCGGTGGAGCGTTCGACCGTCGATCCACCATGCCCTCGGGGGGAGGGAAGGAACCCAAGCCATGCCCGTACCCATACCGCGGCAGAGGGCGATCCCGGCCGCGGAAGGCGGTCAGGCTCACGCTCTGCCGACGCCGATGCCCGCACCTGTGCCGGCGCCCGAACCCGTCCCCGCACCCGTGGGGCCCGTACCGACGTCGAGGGACATGGACCAGCAGGCGAGCGGCCCCGGCCTCAGCCTCCTGGTGATCGAGGACGACCCGGTGGGTTCCCTCAGCGTCCCCCAGATGCTCGACTCCGCGGGCAAGCCCATCAAGGTCCGCACCGCCCGCAACCTCACCGAGGCCGAGCGGCTGCTCACCGACGACGTGCACTGCATCCTGCTCGACCTCGCCATGTCGGGCCCCGCGGCGCCCGACGAGGACGAGGACGAGCTCGCCACGCTCAAGCACGTCCTGCGCCTCGCGCCCCGGCACGCCGTCCTCGCGCTCACCGCGAGCGGCGACACCGAGGGCGGCGCGGAGGCCGTGCGGGTCGGCGCCCAGGACTATCTCTTCCGTGACGAGCTGGACGGACGGCTCCTGAGCCGCGCCATCCGGTACGCCGTGGAGCGCAAGCGCGCGGACGCCGCCCAGCGCCAGCTGACGGAGTCACGGCTGCGGGCCCAGGAGAACGCCCGCCTGGAGCGCGGCCTGCTGCCGACGCCGCTGCTCGACGGCTCCCCGCTGCGGTTCGCCGCGCGCTACCGCCCGGGACGTTCACGGGCACTGCTCGGCGGCGACTTCTACGACACGGTGCGCACCCCCGACGGCTCCGTGCACGTCATGATCGGCGACGTCTGCGGCCACGGCCCGGACGAGGCCGCGCTCGGCGTGGAGCTGCGCATCGCCTGGCGGACGCTGACCTTCGCGGGCCTGTGCGGCGACGAGCTGCTCAGCACCCTTCAGAAGGTCCTGGAGCACGAGCGGGCCGACGACGAGATCTTCGCGACGCTCTGCACGGTCGACATCGCCCCGGACGGCCGCAGGGCCGGGCTCTGCCTGGCCGGTCACCCGTCCCCGCTGATCGCCCGCGACGGCCACCTCGCCGAGCTGCTGCCGTACGAGAACAACGGCCCGGCGCTCGGACTCCTGCCGAACGCACGCTGGCCGCGCCGCCAGGTGGAGCTCGGCGGCAAGTGGAGCCTGATGCTCTACACGGACGGCCTGATCGAGGGCCGCATCGGCCAGGGCAACCAGCGCCTCGGCCAGGAGGGCATGGTGGAGATGGTGCGCCGCCAGATCGCCGCGGGCCTGCGGGGCGACGAACTCCTTGAGGCCGCGGTGAACGAGGTGCGCGAGCTGAACGGCGGCGACCTGACCGATGATGTCGCCGTGCTGCTGCTGGACCGCGACCGCTAGCGTTCACCGGAGCCGCGGTGACGAGTCCGCGCCCCTGACGGGGCACGGCAGCGGCTAGCGGCCGGGCGCGGGCGGCTACGGGCGGCTAACGGCCGCCGTTGTACGGCCCGTACGGACCGTCGCTGCTGGAGCCGCCGCGGCGTCCGCCGCCACCACCGGTGATCTGCCGCAGCGCGGGCCGCACGTCGACCATGTAGACGATGGTCGCGATGAGCCCGATGATCGGCAGGAACGACAGGATGTTGAAGATCAGGTTCACGATGAAGGCGAGCCCGAGGATGATCAGCCAGAACGGCTTGGTCTTCTTGTCGGCGGCGCGATAGGCGTCCTCACGCCGGATGGCCGCGTCGACGAGCGCGAAGCCGCTGAAGACGATCAGCGCCAACGACAGCAGCCACATGAAGTTCGCGAACCCCTGCATCAGCACTACGTCCACCACCAGTCTCGGCTCTTGAGTACGCGGACACCGTACCCGCTACCCGGAGAACGGGCCGGGCACTTCTGGAGTGCCCGGCCCTTCCCCACGGGTTACTTCGTGGACGGCGTGGTCTTCTTCGCCGCCGGCTTGCGGGCGGCCGGGGCCTTCTTGGCGGCGGGCTTCTTCGCCGAGGCAGCGGCCTGCGGCTCGGAGGAGTCCGACGTGCCCGAGTCGGCCGTCGCCGGCTTCTCCTCGGCGTCCGGCTCGACGGCCACGGCCAGCTCGGTGATCTCCTCGGCGGCCTCGCCGCGCCAGGTGCGCACGGCCTGCTCGCCGTGCTCGGCGACCTCTTCGTACTTCTCGCGCGCCTTCACGGCGTACTCGGCGGCGACGCCGACCGAGCTGAGGGCCAGGCCCTGAGCGCTCTCGCCGAGCTTCTTCAGGTCCGTGTCCAGCGTGCCGAGCAGATCGGCGACCTTGGTCTGGATCGTCTCCTGCGCCTCCTTGGCGCGGGCGACGGCCTTGTCCTGGACGGCCTTCGTGTCGGTGTTGCGCACGGCGTCGATCCGGGCCGGCGCCTCGGCGATCAGCTGCTCGATGGCGCCCGGCACCTTCTTCGCCTGCTGGAACGCCAGGTCGGCGGTGCCGACGACGAAGTAGGCGGGGGTCGTGTCGGTGAGGGTGTTGCGCAGGTCGTCCTTGATGGCCATGGTGATGGTCCTCCCGGATTCGCGTTCAGCTTGAGGGATGGTCCTTGGGGTCGGCATCACTGCCGTCGGCCGTGCGGGGGCCGTCAGCGGTGGCGTCCACATCGGCCGCGTACGAGGCTTCGTCGGCGTACGACGCGTCATCCGCGTACCCCGAAACCTCGAAGCCGTTCTCTTTTCTGAACGACTCGTAGATCTGCAACAGAACCTGCTTCTGCCGCTCGTTGATGGAGGGGTCGGCGAGGATGACGGCGCGCGTCTCCAGCTCGTCCCGCTCCTTCTCGTCGAGGATCCCGGCCCGGACATACAGCGTCTCGGCGGAGATCCGCAGCGCCTTGGCCACCTGTTGCAGCACTTCGGCGCTCGGCTTGCGCAGGCCGCGCTCGATCTGGCTCAGATACGGATTGGACACCCCGGCGGCGTCGGCGAGCTGCCTGAGCGAGAGCTGCGCGTTGCGCCGCTGCTCGCGCAGATACTCACCGAGATTGCCGACGTTGAGTGATGCCATGCCTCGATACTGCCTGGCCCTTGCTAACTATTGCAAGCGCCTGCTTGCAAAAGTGCGCTACGCCACTGGACGGGCCTCAACACACCACTGGACGCGCCGCGTTCGCGGCCGGTCGGTAACGTTCCTCGTGTGCCAGTGTCTCTAGACGACCTCGTCCGGCTGCGCCGCGCCCGTGACCGCATGGACCGGGACTACGCGGAGCCCCTGGACGTCCCCGCGCTCGCGCGGGCCGCCCTCATGTCGCCGGGACACTTCTCGCGCAGCTTCCGCGCCGCCTACGGCGAGACGCCGTACAGCTATCTCATGACCCGCCGGATCGAGCGGGCCAAGGCGCTGCTGCGGCGCGGCGACCTGTCGGTGACGGACGTCTGCATGGAGGTCGGCTGTACGTCGCTCGGCTCCTTCAGCTCGCGGTTCACCGAGCTGGTCGGCGAGAGCCCGAGCGCGTACCGGGCCCGCGACCACAAGGACAGTGCCGTCATCCCGGCCTGCGTCGCCAAGATCTACACCAGGCCGGTCAGGAACGGAGAAGCGAAACCCGACGCCGGTACGTAGCGTCGTACGCATGGAAATCAACCTCGCACAGTGTTTCATCGCCGTCGACGACCACGACAAGGCGCTCGCCTTCTACCGCGACGCGCTCGGTCTCGAAGTGCGCAACGACGTCGGCTACGAAGGCATGCGCTGGGTGACCGTCGCCTCGCCCTCGCAGCCGGACGTGGAGATCGTCCTCGAGCCCCCGCTCGCCGACCCGAACGCGTCGGCCGCCGACCGGCAGGCCGTGGCCGAGCTGATGGCCAAGGGCATGCTGCGGGGCGTCATCTTCCGCACCACCGACGTCGACGCCGCCTTCGAGAAGATCCGCGCCGCGGGCGGCGAAGTGCTCCAGGAGCCGATGGACCAGCCGTACGGCGTCCGCGACTGCGCCTTCCGCGACCCGTCCGGGAACATGCTCCGGCTCAACCAGCCGCGCAAGGAGTAACGGGAAGAGGAGCGGGGGCGGCTACACCACCCACTCCCCCTCCCGCATCAGGACCCTGCCGCTCAGCTCGTGCTCGCCGCGCCAGGCCCGCACCGTTCGCGGTGTCACGCGCAGATACAGGAAGGGGCCCTCCTCCTTGCGCGGGTCCCAGCCGAACTTGTCGGTGAACCCGTCCGCGGCGTCCCGCGGGACGTCACGGGCCGGGAAGCACCGGGCCTCGCCCTGCACGAGCACCACGTCAAAGGTGTCAGGCAGCGCGAGGCGCACCCGTGGCTCCCGCCGGGCGTTGCGGGCCGTCGCGGAGTTCGCGCCGGTGCACATCCACAGCGCGAGGCCGTCCCAGCGGAACCACAGGGGCACTTGGTGCGGGCCGTGCTCCGGATGAGCCGTCGACAGCCAGATGTCCCGCTCCCGGTCGAGGCGCTCCAGCGTCTCGCGCCTGCGCTCCGGGCCCCCACGTCGAACGATCTCGGTGTTCCGCATGGACGTCGACCCTAATCAGCGCCCTCGCGACGCACATGGGGCGCTGGTCCTACGCCCGAGGACCGACGCCGGCCCCGAACGCCCGCCGGTAGTCCCCCGGTGACACCCCCACCTGCTTGAGGAAGTGGTGCCGGAGGTTGTTCGCCGTGCCGAGGCCGCTCAGCTCGGCGATCTTGTCGATCGGGGCGGCCGTCGATTCGAGCAGGCTCTGGGCGCGGGCCAGGCGCTGGTTGAGCAGCCACTGGAGCGGGGTCGTGCCGGTGGCCGCCTGGAGCCGCCGGTAGAGGGTGCGCGGGCTCATCGCGGCGCGGCGGGCCAGGTCGTCGACCGTCAGGGGCCGGTCGAGGCGGGCGCGCGCCCAGTCGAGTACGGGGCCAAGACCCTCGTCGTCCGTCGCGGGGACCGAGAGGTCGATGAACTGGGCCTGGCCGCCAGGGCGGTGGGCGGGTACGACCATGCGGCGGGCCAGCTGGTTGGCGACGTGCGCGCCCAGGTCGCGGCGGACCAGATGCAGGCACAGGTCGAGGCCCGCGCTCACGCCCGCGCTGGTCAGTACGTCGCCGTCGTCCACGTACAGGACGGAGTCGTCGACCTCCACCTTCGGGTAGCGCCGGGCGAGCTGGGCGGTGTGCATCCAGTGCGCGGTGGCCCGGCGGCCGTCGAGCAGCCCCGCGTCGGCCAGCGCGAAGGCGCCGGTGCACAGGGAGACCATGCGGGCCCCCTCGTCGTACGCGCGGCGCAGCGCCGGGGCCAGGCCGTCCGGCAGCGGGCGGCCCTCCTCCACGCAGGCGTCCGGCACGGACGTGACGATGACCGTGTCCGCCCCGACGATGTCGTCCAGGCCGTGCGGCGTACGCACGGTCAGGCCGAAGGCGGAGCCCGCCGAGCCCTCACCCTCGTACGCGCTGCACAGCCGGAAGTCGTACCAGTGGTCCGACAGATCCGGCTGCGGCTTCCCGAACACCGTGCAGGGGATGCTCAGCTCGTACAGATCCCACGAGGGGATCGCTATCTCCTCGGTCACGACCAAGGCCACGGAACCAGCGCTCATACGGGGAGACTAGGCCGCCGCGGAGGCCCGGCGGGGCGTGGCAGGAATTTGGTGGGCGCCGTCACCCCTGTCACTGTCCGGGGCCGCGGCGCGCTGCGAGCGTGGTCCCCATGAACGCAGAGAACACCGTCAGCGCAGAGAACACCTCCACCACGGCGAAGACCCCCGTCACCGTCATCGGCCTGGGCAACATGGGCGCCGCCCTCGCCGCCACCCTCCTGGAGAACGGCCACCCCACCACCGTCTGGAACCGTTCCGCCGCCAAGGCCAAGCCCCTCGTCGACCGGGGCGCCCGCCTCGCCGCGACCCCCGAAGAGGCCGTCGCCGCAAGCCCGTTGATCATCGCCTGCGTCCTGGACCACGACGCCCTGCACGCGGTCCTGGACCCCGTCGCCGCATCCCTCACCGGAAAGGCCCTGGTCAACCTCACCTCCAGCTCCCCGGAGCAGGCCGACGAGGCGGCGGCGTGGGCGGCTCCCCTGGGGCTCGGTTATCTCGACGGGGCGATCATGACCACGCCGCCGGGGGTCGGTAACCCGGAGATGATGTTCCTCTACAGCGGCTCGGCCGAGGTCTTCGAGGCGCACCGCACCACCCTCGCCGTGCTGGGCGATCCGCTCTACCTGGGCGCGGAGCCCGGCCGCGCCTCGCTCTACGACGTGGCCCTGCTCGGCCTGATGTGGTCCACGTTCACCGGCTGGCTGCACGGCACGGCCCTGGTCGGCGCGGACGCGACCAAGGCGGCCGACTTCACGCCCGTGGCCATCCGCTGGATGACGCACGCGGTCGCCGGATTCATGGCGGCCTACGCGCCCCAGGTGGACGCCGGGCGCTATCCGGGCGACGACGCCACCGTCGACGTACAGATCACGGCGATCGGACACCTCATCCACGCGGCGGCCGACCGCGGTGTGGACAACGCGCTGCCGGAACTCCTGAAGGCCACCATGGAGCGGACGAGCGCCGCCGGGCACGGCTCCGACAGCTATGCGAGCGTGATCGAGGTTCTCCGAGGGGGCGGACGGGACAGCATGCGAGTGTGACCATTCGGCAACAATGGGGCGGAGAACCGTGCGGTCTGGCGCATGATGAAGATTCATCACGTCCTGGTTTCATGGGTCTTGGGGGGAGCGTATGAACAAGCCGCTGCGCCACATAGCCGTCTTCTGCGGCGTGCTCACGCTCGCCCTGCTGCTGCGCGCGACCTGGGTGCAGTTCGCCGAGGGCGAGTCCCTGGCGAAGCACGAGAAGAACCGGCGCGTCCAGATCGAGGCCTTCTCGCACCCCCGTGGCGACATCATCGTCGGCGGCAAGCCGATCACCGGCTCCAAGGAAGTCAAGGGGACGGACTTCAAGTACCAGCGGGTCTTCAAGAGCGGCCCCATGTACGCGCCGATCACCGGCTACTTCTCGCAGGCCCAGGGCGCGACCTTCCTGGAGGGCGTCGAGAACGACGTGCTCAGCGGCGACGACGACCGCCTCTTCATCCGCCGCACCCTGGACATGCTGACCGGCGAGAAGCGCCAGGGCGGCGACGTCATCACGACCATCAACCCCAAGGCCCAAAAGGCGGCCTACCAGGGCCTGGTGGACCTCAACGCCCGGGGCGCGGTCGTCGCGCTCGACCCGCGCTCCGGGAAGGTCCTCGCCATGGCGAGCACCCCCTCGTACGACCCCTCCGTCTTCGCGGGGATCTCGCAGAAGGAGGGCAAGGAGTTCACGCGGCTCAGCAAGAACAAGGACAAGCCCCTCTCCAACCGCGCGCTCCGCGAGATCTATCCCCCCGGCTCCACCTTCAAGATCCTCACGGCGGCGGCGGCCCTGGAGCACGGCGTGATCGACGACATCGACGAGAAGACCGGCGCCAAGGCCCCCTACAAACTGCCGCTCAGCTCCACCACGATCGGCAACGACGTGCCGGGCGCCCCCTGCGACAAGGCCTCGCTGAAGGTCGGCATGCAGTGGTCGTGCAACAACGTCTTCCTCGACACCGCTCTCAAGGTCGGCGACGACGACATGCGCGAGACGGCGGAGAAGTTCGGCTTCAACAAGCAGCAGTTCATCCCCGTGCGCTCCTCCGCGAGCAGCTACCCGGACGACCTCGACAAGCCGCAGACCGCCCTGACCGGCATGGGCCAGGGCAGCCTGACCAGCACGCCGCTACAGATGGCGATGGTCGCCGCGGGCCTGGCCAACGACGGCAAACTGATGAAGCCGTACATGGTCGAGGAGCTGCGCGGCCCCGACCTCTCGACGATCGAGAAGGGCAAGCCGCAGGAGCTCAGCCAGGCCGTCTCCGAGGACACCGCGGGCAAGGTGCAGGAGATGATGGAGCACACCGTCGAGGAGGGCACGGCGAACAAGGCGCGGATCGACGGCGTCACGGTCGGCGGCAAGACGGGCACCGCCCAGCACGGCTCGAACGTCAACGACGAGCGGCCGTACGCCTGGTTCGTCTCGTACGCCAAGCAGGACGACGGCTCCTCGCCCGTCGCGGTCGCCGTGTTCGTCGACCCGAAGGACATGGACATCCCGCGCTCGGAGATCGCGGGCGGCAAGCTCGGGGCGCCGATCGCGAAGGCGGTCATGGAAGCCGTCCTGAACGACTGAGCCGTCCCGTCAGCCCTCCAGGAGCTGCCCCGCCAGCCGCTCGATGCGGGCGTGCCAGGCGGCGAGCGCCTCGTCCGTGGCGTCCGCGCCGTCGAAGGGACCGGTCTGCGTCAGGACGAGCCGAGTCCCATAGCCCGTCCCCTCACCGAACTCCCAGCGCACCTCGCCCTTGGGATGCACGGCGTACGTCAGTGAATCCGGGGCCCGCAGCGCGGTGACGGGCCCCGCCGAGACGCCGTCCGCGAGGAACCCGTCGGGCGCGGTGTCACCCTCCAACGGCACCTCCCCCGCACACAGTTCGGCCCACACGGCGTCCGCGGACCGTACCAGCTGCCGCTCGAAACGGATGCCGTCGTCGGTCACCTGCCCGTGCCCCAGGTCGAACTGCTCCAGATACGCCTCGTGCAGCTCGCCCGCGTCCCGGCTCACCTCGGCCTGCCCGCCGTCGAGGAACTGGCCGAGCGCCGAGATGCACAGCTGCCAGCCGGCGGCGAAGCTCGGGGCGCCGAAGCGGTCGCCGAAGGTGTGGACGAGGGTGAGCAGCGACCCTGCCCCGTCAGGACCGTCCGGGGTGATCTCCCAGCGCAGATGGTCGTCACCCCAGCTGAAGGCGAAGAGACGCGGCTCGTCGGCATCGGTGACCTCGCCGGTCATGCCGGGCCCCTCGTCACCGGGGAAGTGGAAGCCCATCGCGCCGCCGGGCCGCAGCTCCACCGTCACCTCGGAGGGGAACCACTGGGCGAGATGCTCGGGCTGCGTGATCGCGGCCCAGACCTTGGCGGGCGGGTGCGCGAGGCGGCGCTCCATCCGCAGGACGTTCCGGCCGCCGTCCGCGGGGATGAGGGTGTCGGTGTGCGGATTCATGAGGAGTCACCGTCCATGACGTCGAGGTGCCGTTCGAGTGCGTCGATCCTGCCCGTCCAGAGGTGCCGGTAGTGCGCGAGCCACGCGTCGAGCTCGGCGAGGGGCTCGGGCCGCAGTTCGTACCAGCGGCGCTGCGCGTCCTGCCGCACCCGCACGAGCCCCGCGTCGCGCAGGACCCGCAGATGCTTGGACGTGCCGGGCTGGCTCAGACCGAGCCGCTCGGTGAGCTCGCCGACCAGATGGGGCCGCTCAAGGAGCAGATCGAGGATCTTCCGGCGGCTCGGCTCGGCCAGGACATCGAACGGTATGGGCATGCAACGAACATACCTCCGTGGCTATATAACCACAACGGCATGCACAAGCCGGCGCCTCACACCTCCCACGGCAACGCCCTGCTGTGCAGCACATCCAGCCGGGAGACCGCCCTGGTCAGGACCACGTACAGCCGGTGCGCCCCGCGGCTCTCCGCCTCCACGATGGCGGCGGGCTCGACGGCCACGACATGGTCGTACTCCAGACCCTTCGCCATGGACGCGGGCAGCACCGTCACCCGCGCACCCAGATCGTCCGGCCCCGCGCACTCGACGCCCCCCACGCCGAGGACCTCGCGCAGCAGGTCGACATCGGCATCGGCGGCGATGACACCGACCGAGCCCTCACGAAGGAGCGCGGCACGCACCGCTTCCACGGTCGCGGCACCCACGTCCGGCACCTGGCGAATCCTCAACTCACCGTCCGTACGCAGCGACCGAGCGGGCGGTACGTCGACGTCGAGCGAGGCGAGGACACGGTTGGCGAGCCCCACGACCGCCTTCGGAACACGGAACCCGACGGTCAACGGCGTGACCGACGCATCGGGTTTCCCCAGATGCCCGAGCAGTTCGGGCCAGCCGCGGGCGGCCCACGGGGTGGTGCCCTGGGCGAGGTCGCCGAGGACGGTGAGCGAGCCGAAGTCCGCGCGGCGGGCGATCACACGGGCCTCCATCGGGGAGAGGTCCTGGGCCTCGTCGACGACGATGTGCCCATACCCCTCCGGCCGTTCGAGCAGCCCGGCGATCTCGTCGAGCAGGACGAGATCGGCGGCGGACCACTTGGCCGACTTGTACGAGCGCGGCGGCTTCCCCCACCGGACGGCCCGCTGCTCATCGGCGTCGAGAACGCCGTCCGCGGCAGCGGCCAGCGCATCCGCGTCCCCGAGCAGGGCGGCGAGCACCTCCTCCGGCCTGACCCGCGGCCAGGCCTCGTCGACGAAGGCGGAGACGGAACGGGCCCGGGAGATCTTCTGCAGCCAGGCGTTGTTCACGGCGCCCGCGCGACGCTCGGCCTGCTCCTGGATGTGCCGAACGGCACGCGTACGCACCCGCTCGCGCCCGACGTCGTACGGAGGTTCCTCCGCCCGCACGTCCGCGACGATCCGCTCCAGTTCGTCGAGCGAGACCCGCCAGGTGTACGAACCGTCGGGCACCGCAATGGAGTTGGTGGGCACGGCGACACGCGAGTAGAGAGCGCGCCGCAGGACGACGGCCATCCGGGCATCATGCTTCACCCCCGCCGCAACAACACTGTCCTGGGCCCGCACGGGGGCGGTGGCCCTGGCGATCTCGTCCCCCACGGTGGACTGACGCACGCCGGTCTCGCCGAGCGAGGGAAGCACCTCGGCGATGTAGCGCAGGAAGGTGCGGTTGGGCCCGAGGATCAGAAGCCCGGCGCGCTGCACGCGCTGCGGGTGGGTGTACAGAAGATAGGCGGCACGGTGCAGCCCAACAGCGGTCTTGCCGGTGCCGGGGGCGCCCTGAACACACACGGAGGCGGCGAGTTCACCACGGACGAGGTCGTCCTGCTCGGGCTGGATGGTGGCGGCGATGTCCCGCATGGGGCCGACGCGGGGCCGCTCGATCTCCCCGGCGAGGATGCGACTGCCGCCGGCGGGCGCCACGGCCGCCTCGCCGGCCAACGGCTCGTCCTCCAGCCCGGTGAGATCGGCGGACGCCCCCTTGCTGCCGGGCGCCCAGCCGAAGCGGCGACGCACGGCGACGCCTTGGGAGTCGCGGGATCCGGCCTGGTAGAAGGCGCGGGACACAGGGGCACGCCAGTCCACGACCAGAGGCGGGGCCGATGGCTGCTCAGTGATCCGAAGGCGGCCGATGTGATAGCTCTGCCCACGGTGATCACCGGCTTCCACCCCATCGTCGGCGAAGTCGAGCCGACCGAAGAACAGAGGCGCTTCAGGCAGCTCACGCATCGCTTTGGCATGACTGCGGAACTGATAACCGAGGACTTCGGCATCGGCACCGGACGCCGAGACGTCCGATCCCCTGACGACTTGCTCCTCTGCCCCCTCGACCATGCCGACGAGGGCGGCACGACAGCTGTCGTGATAGCGGCGTTCTTCATCCAGAGCTCGATCGAGTGGCGTCATACGACCCAGAATAATGTAACCGAGTTAAATTTATTACCGAGTATCACCCGTGCGATAGGCTCCCGCCATGACGGACGAAGCGAACGGCCCAGGCCTGCGCGAGCGCAAGAGGCAACGGATGTACGAGGCGGTCTCCGACATCGCGATCGCGCTCTTCCTGGAGAAGGGCTTCGAGAAGGTCCCGGTGGCAGAGGTGGCGGCGGCCGCCGACATCTCGAAGCCGACCCTGTTCCGGTACTTCCCGACCAAGGAGGACCTCGTACTCCACCGCTTCGCGGACCACGTGGACGAGGCGGCCCGGGTAGTCTCCACACGCCCCGCAAAACGCACCCCCCTGGACGCCCTCCAGCGCAACTTCCTCGACGGCCTGGAACGCCAGGACCCGGTGACGGGCCTGTGCGACAACGTCCACGTACTCGCCTTCCACCGCCTCCTGTACGGAACGCCATCGCTGGTGGCACGCCTGTACGCGTACCAGGAGCGATCGGAGGCATCACTGGGCGAGGCACTGGGCAAAGCGACCAACACCAACACACTCGCCGCACGCCTGGCCGCAGGCCAGATCATCGCCGTACAACGCATCCTCGCCCTGGAGAACTGGCGCAGGATCGACGCGGGCGAGACCGCGAAGGCGGTATGGCCGGACGCGGTGGCATCGTCGAACCGGGCATTCGGGCAACTGCGTTCGGGCTTGACGACGTACGCGTAAGGGACGGGCCAAGCCTCGGCCACGAGAGTCCGGCGGGGGACCCAGGCACCCGCGCCCGGCGACGAGACGCGAGGGGACGTGCCGGTATGTCCGCACGGAGCACGGCACGAACCAACTCCCCCGCCGAAGTCACCAGGCACTCAGACCGAGATAGCGAGTACGGACATACCGGCGCGGCCCCGTCGCCCTCCGCACAGCGGCTCCGCGCCATCGACCCCCACCCACGGCCGGATGCGCCGCAGGCCTCTACCGATCCCCCACGTCCCCCGCACCCCCCGCATCCCCCACCAGCACCGCCACGCCATCAAGCACCCGCCCGATCCCGAAATCGAACTCCGCGTCCTCGGTATCCGCGACGTCGAGGACCCCCGCATCCAGGGTCCGCCGCAGCGCCGGAAACCGTCCGGGGTCGGTCGAGATCAGAGCCTCGATGGTGCGCGCGTACCGACGCATCGCCTCATCCGGCTCCTGCCCCTTCGCCCTCATCGCCGCGTCCAGATCGGCCATGAGCGTGACCTCGTTCCGCACGAACCCGCCCACCAGCATGAGCACGGAGAGCTTCCACCCCTCCTCCAGACCGCAGTCGTCGAGCGCCGCGAGCCCCTGCTCCATCCACTCCAGATAGTGGGGCGAGGCGGGCGGTGACGTGATGGGGATGCGTACGAGCCACAGATTGCGCCGGAAGACCTCACGCTGGGCCCGCGCCCACCACTCCAGACGCGCCCGCCACCCCGTGACCTCGGCCGGCATCTCGGGCGGAGCCCCGGTCGCCGCGTCCTGCATCAGGACGTACAGCTCGTCCCGGGCGGAGACGTACCGGTAGAGGGACATCGGCGAGACGCCGAGCGCCTTGGCGACCCGCCCCATGGTGACCGCGCCGATCCCCTCCGAGGCGGCGATGGCGATGCCCGCGTCGACGATGCGATCAAGGCTCAGACCGGGCTTGGGCCCTTTCGAGGGCCGCTCCCGCAACCCCCAGGCGGTCTCAAGGCTCACGGACAACCCCGTGCCCTCACCCTGCACGCCACCACCATCACCATCTGCCGCCATGATCCGCCGCTGCCTCCTCCTGAGCTGCCGTGCTTGACGCACATCGTAGTTCTGCGTAACCCTTACACGGTAACGCGTAAGCCCTACGCAGTAGACCCGGGGGAAGCCATGCCACCCACGCCCACACCACCACCCACCCCACCCGCCATCGAGGCAAAGGCCCTGACCAAGACCTACGGATCAGGCACCCGAGCCGTCCCCGTCCTCCGATCCATCGACCTCCACGTCCCGCCCGGCGCCGTCTTCGCCCTCCTGGGCCCGAACGGCGCAGGCAAGACGACGGCCGTCCGCATCCTCACCACGCTCACCACCCCCGACACGGGCACGGCACGGGTGGCGGGCCACGACATCCGTACGGGACGCCGCGAGGTCCGCCGCGCGATCAGCCTCACCGGCCAGTTCGCCGCGGTCGACGAGACGCAGACCGGCGCCGAGAACCTCCGCATGATGGCGAGGCTCGCGGGCCTGAACCGCCCTGCCGCCGCCACCCGGGCCGCCGAACTCCTGGCCCGCTTCGGCCTCACGGAGGCGGGCGACCGCCTGGTCCGCACGTACTCGGGAGGCATGCGCCGCCGCGTCGACCTGGCGGCGGGCCTGGTGGGCGACCCCCAAATCATCTTCCTGGACGAGCCGACGACGGGCCTCGACCCGCGCAGCCGCCAGGAGATGTGGGAGGTCGTACGCGACCTCACGGCACAGGGCACGACGGTCTTCCTGACGACCCAATACCTGGAAGAGGCAGACCAACTGGCCGACCACATCGCGGTGTTGCACGAGGGAGTGATCGTGGCCGAGGGCTCACCATCGGCCCTCAAATCCCTGGTGCCGGGCCACCGCCTGGACGCCACGGTCAAGACCCACCACGCGTACATCCGACTGACCGAGCGGGCCACGCACCACTCCCCCGAGACCCTGACGCTCGGCTTCCCGACGGACGGCACGGCAACAGGCGTACGCGACCTGCTGGACGACCTGGACCCGGACCGCACCGACCTGGCGAACTTCACCCTGCGCACGGCAACGCTGGACGACGTATTCCTGACCCTCACGAACCCGACGCCCCCGCAGCGGCCGAAGGGCCAGGAACCACAGGAGCTGACCACCCATGTCTGAGGCAGCCCTCATCATGACCGGCAGAGCGATCCGCATCAGCCGCCGCAACGTGGACGCCCTGATCACCTCCATGGCGCTCCCGGTGATGCTCCTCCTGATCTTCGTCTACTTCTTCGGCGGCGCGATCAAGACGGACACCCGGTCGTACGTCACGTACGTAGTGCCCGGAGTCCTCCTCCTCTGCGCCGGCTTCGGCTCGTCGAACACGGCGATCGCGGTGACGGAGGACCTGAAGGGCGGCATCATCGACCGCTTCCGCTCCCTGGACATCGGCGGCGCGCAGATCCTGACGGGCCACGTCTTCGCCTCGGTGGCCCGCAACCTCATCGCCACGACCCTGGTCCTGGCCCTGGCCTTCGCGATCGGCTTCCGCCCGACGGCGACCCCGGCGGCCTGGCTCGCGGCGACGGCGATCCTCCTGGCGTTCATCCTGGCCCTGTCCTGGCTCTCGGCAGCGGTGGGCCTGCTGGCCAAGTCCCCCGAGGCGGCAGGCGGCTTCACGTTCTTCGTGAGCTTCCTGCCCTACCCGAGCAGCGCCTTCGTCCCGACCTCCACCATGCCCGGCTGGCTCCGCCCCTTCGCCGACCACCAGCCGGTGACCCACGTCATCGAGTCCCTCCGGGGCCTGCTCCTCAACCAGCCGGTGGGCTCGACACCGTGGGCCGCCCTGGCCTGGTGCGCGGGAATCCTGGCGGCTTCGGTCGGGGCATCGGGGCTGCTGTTCAGGAGGCGGACGACGTAAGGACCCGCCCTCCCGGAGAGCCAGCTCAACGACGCGCCCGCACCCCCGCCGCCGCCCCCGCCCGATGCAGACCGAGCGAAGCCTTCGCCGCGTCCAGCGTCATCGCGTACGACTCGACGGCACGCCGCACGTGCGGGCTGTCCAGAGCGGCGCCGGTCTCCAGCCGGTCCAGGTCAACGTAGGCGGAGCGGACGAGCTCGATCCACCGGTACACGCGCCAGTCCTTCTCCCAGCCCTTGGTGTACTCGGGCGGCAGCATCCGGGCCCAGCGCGCGAACAGCCGCTGCCGGATCTCCACCCGGGTCGGCGTGAGGTGCAGATGGCGCACCAGGTCGTACAGCGGGTCACCGATCATCGCCAACTCCCAGTCGATGATGGTGAGTCGGCCGCCGAACTCGCCCCGCACGAGGTTCCACGGATTGAGGTCGCCGTGCAGCAGCACCGATGTGCGTGGTGCGGTGTCGTGCCTGCCGAGGATCTCCTGTAGCCGCCACCCGTTCGGAAGGCCGCAGGCTCGGGCCTGCCGCTGGGTCTCCTTGGGCAGCGAGTGCACGAACCGGACCAGTTCACGGCTGAGCCGGCCGTAGAAGCTGGTGTTCGCCGCGGCCGGGTCGAGCCTGGCGTAGTCGACCCGGGTCAGCGCGTGGAGCTGGTCCACGAGGTTGTCCGCCTCGTTGGGCAGCAGGCCGTGCACAGGATGACTCGGCGGCTTCTCGCAGCCGAGCGGGCCCTCGTAGGAGTGGACGGCGAACAGATCGCCCCGGTCGCTGGTCCCGAGCGCGAGGACCCTGGGCGCCCTGACCCCGGCCTGCGACTTCTCGATGGCGTCGAGTACGGCGTGTTCGCTGAGGAAGCCGCTCTCGCGGCGCGGCACGGCACCCGCCTTGCGCCGCACCACGACGGGGCGCTCGACTCCGTCCACCCGCACCACCGTGTTGAGGTGGGCCGTGCCCTTGAACACCCGGTGCTGCTGCGCCGCGCCCTCGGCGGCCAGCGCCTGGAGGACGGCGCTCCGGGGGAAGTCCGGGCGCTCCGGGACGCGTTCGTCGGGCTGCCAGGAGAAGGTGGACGGCACGAGCCGGGGGCCGCCGCCCGGTGCTGCCGCGTGCCGGGCCTCGATCCGGGCCGCCTGCCACCGGTAGAGCGCCCGCTCCACCTCGCCCACATCGGGCAGTCGTGTGAGGCCGAGGGCCTTCTCCGCCGGGTGCAGGCACTGGCGCACGGATTCGGCGGCAGCCCCAAGGCGCGTGCTGTCGAGCGTCGTCCCCAGGGAACGCGCCGCTCCCATCACGTCGAGATGGACGGCACGGACCTGTTCGAGGGCGATGTAGCTGCGGACGTCCTTCAGGACTCTGGTGACGGCCGACGGCCTGCGCCTGTGCATGGCGACGGCCCAGGCGTCGATCACCTCCTGCCACTGGAAGTCGGGGTACCGCATGCGCACCAGGTGGGACGCCAGGTCGTAGGCGGGATCGCCGTAGGTCGCTTGGGACCAGTCCAGGCTCACCGGCCGGCTCCGGTCGCAGGGCAGCAGGACGGTGGCCCGGCGCAGATCCGTGTTGAGGAGGCTGTACGGTCGCCGCGCCATCGAGGGCGCCCGCTCCGCGCAGTGGATCAGCGCATCCGGCCCGATGCCGAAGGCTCCGAACAGGCCGCCGAACTCGGCCCAGCCGGGCCGCACGTCACGCTCGTGAAGATGCCGGGCGAGGTTCCGCAGGAAGCCTCTGCTGTCCTTCTCGTCGTGCGGCCAGCCGCCGACGGGAGTCCCCAGTGACTCCTTGCGCACCAGGACCAGCTGCGCGAGCAGTTCGACCAGGGCCTTGATCAGCTGGGGCTGTACCGGCTTCCCGTCCTCGCAGAACCGATCCAGCGGTAAGCCGACCGTGTCCCGCAGCGCGTCCAGGTCCTCCGGGGCGAGCGGGTGCTCGGGGAGCTCGGGGAGTTCGAGAAGCCCGGGGAGCTGGGGGAGCACAGGGCGGACGGCACGGAACACCGGAGTTCCGTTCGTCCAGGTGCTGATCGACACGTGCCGCTCCTGATGCTCGCGCGCGTACCCGAAATTGCCGCACAGCCTAATGAGGCCCACTCTCTCCCGCGACGCGGGGGAGGCGTATGGCCGAGAGTCACCAAGGTTGTAACGCGCATGTGCGCCAGGCGTTACTCGGCGAGCGGATACCGCCAGGAGTTGACCCGGGAGTCCGCACGGGCGGTCGGTTCAGCGCCGGGTGCGGAGGATCTTGAGCACGGGTTCGAGCGAGTCCACGATGTGCTCGCGCTTGACGCCCGCGTCCCGCAGCCGCCCTGCCTTGCGGTCGTCGTGCGCGTAGCCCAGGAAGTGCACTCCGGCCCCCACCGCGGCCTCGTAGTCCGTCGGGGCGTCGCCGATCATCAGCGCCGCGGCGGGGTCGGCGCCCATGGCGCTCAGGGCCCGCTTGACGCAGTACGGGTTCGGCTTGAGCAGGTCGAGGTTCGGGGTCCGGCCATAGATGTGCGGGGCGAAGCAGTGGGTGAGGTCGCGCGACTCCAGGTACCTCGTCACCGCACGCGCGGAGTTGTTGGTGGTGATCGCGAGCCGGGCGTCGAGATGGACCCAGGTCTGGATCACCGGGTCGGCGTACGGCGTGGGCCATGCGGTGGCCGCGGCCTTCAGCTCGTCCTGGGTGAGCTGCTCCTCGATCTCGGTGATCAGATCGCTGCCGGGGTGCCGGGCGGCGACGGCACGCATGACGATCTGGGGGTCCTCCGCGCCCGGCAGCCCGTCGGGCAGGAGCCCGCGCAGGCCCCGCCCCTCAAGGCCGCGCACCATGTCCGCGGCGATCCGTACGGCCGAGTGCCTGGCGAACAGCCGGCAGATGGGCCCGTCGAAGTCGAAGAGCACGAAACGGGCGGGGACGATCAGATCACGCAGGTTCTCGATCTCTTCTGCCATCTGTTCGGTCTGCGTCGTATCAGGAGTCACTAAGAGAGTGTCAGCTCCGTCGCAATGGTTGCCCAGAGCGCGTCGAACCATTTCTGGGACTCTTCGACGAACGCGGCGTCCCGGGGGGCCGAGGCCTTGTCGAAGGAGAAGAGCGGCGATCTCAGCCCCGAGACGTCGAACGCCTCCATCTCGGCGCTCCCGAAGTCCAGCGTGCTGCGCTCGATCGTGTAATAGGCGAGAAGCGCCTCCTGCTGGTTCAGCAGGTACAGCTTCACCGGCGGGGTGAACGGCAGCGCGCGGAACGAGACGTCGACGTCGATGCCGTGCGAGGCGCGCAGCGCGCGCAGGTTGTGGCGCAGGACCTGCCCCTGGGTGTTGCGCAGCGCAAGCCAGCGCTGCTGGATCCTGCCGTCCTCGTCGCCCAGGCCGCTGACCGGCCTGGGAAAGGCCAGGTCGATGTCGCTGCTGGGCAGCAGGATGCGGACGTCGATCGACGTGGGCCGGATGAGCCCCTCGTGGACGCGGCGCACCGGCTCCCCCAGCGCGATCATCAGCGTCTCCGCCGTGTACGACACGACGTCGATCCGAACCCGCGGCTCCGAGAACGCCGCCGCGAGCCGTGGCGCGAGGCCGACCATCGACGCCTGCGGGCCCGCGACCGCCGACGTCGGACCCGATGGCTCCGCCGCGATCCGTGGCGGGCTGCCCTTGCTCACGTTGGCAAGCAGTCCGTCGCCCTGAAGCGTCTTCAGCGCCTGGCGCACCGTCCCCCGCTCCACGCCGAACTCCTCCGCGAGCACCGCCTGCGTGGGGAGGCGGTCGCCCGGCTTGAGGTCGCCCGAGCGGATGCGGTCGCGAAGGGTGTCGGCGATGTCCTGGGGAGTGAGCTTTCTGCTGCCGTTCACTGCAACGTTCTCCTGGGTCACGACCAGACGATACAACTACCCACCATCTCGGGGCAGTTGTCTTGAAGTTGTTTATGTTGCGGGACCAAGTGGGGACAACTCAAGTGAAGTTGGTTGCCAACTCATCCGAGATGGCAGAAGGGGGAACCATCATGACCGTCCTCGCCCTCCTCGCAGCCGTGTCCGCCATCACCCTCGAACAGTTCGTGCAGTGGCAGTACGGGGCCACCGGCCTCGTCGGACTGCTCCTGCTGACCGTCGGGATCAAGGCGAAGAGCCCCACCTGCAGCTCCATCGGCGCCGTCGTCCTCGCGCTGATGATGACCGGCCCCGCGATCTGAGGGCCGTTCGTCCGCTAGCCGCGCGCCAGCTCCAGATCCTGACTGATCGTGCCCCACAGAGCGTTGAACCAAAGATGCGACTGCTCCACGAAGGTCGTGTCCCGCAGCCCGTCACCCTGGTGGAAGGGGAAGAGCATCGACTGCGCGCCCTGCGCGTCGTACATCTCCAGGGGCTCGTGGTCGATCTGCTCGCTCTGCTTCGCGAGCGTGTAGTAGGCGAAGAGCGCCTCGGAACCATTGATGAGATACAGCTTCACCGGCGGCGTGAACGGCAGCGCGCGGAACGAGACGTCGACGTCGATGCCGTGCGAGGCGCGCAGCGCCAGGAGGTTGTGGCGGAGCACCTGCCCCTGTGCGTTGCGCTGGTCGAGCCAGCGCCTGTGCACCTGCCCGCCCTCGTCGTCCCCGCTGTCCACCGGCGCCGGAAAGGCGAGATCGATGCTGCGGCTCGGCAGCAGCACGCGGACGGTGACCTTGGCCGGTTTCCGCTGTCCGGCGTGAATCTGACGGAGTGGTTCCCCGATCGCCATCGTGAGCGAGATGGAGGTCAGGCAGAGCGCGTCGATCTCCACGTGGTCGGCCTCGAACGCGGCGGCGATACGCGGGGCGAGGCCGACCATGGTGGGCTGCGGCCGGACGCCACCGGGCCCGGAAAGGACCTGCTTCGAGGTCTCGGCGACCGTGGCGGGGCTCCCCTTGGACACGTTCGCCAGCAGGTTCTCGCCCTGAAGCGTGCGCAGCGCCTCACGTATCGCACCGCGCTCCACGCCGAACTCGTCGGCCAGCTCGGCCTGCGTCGGCATCCGCTGACCCGGCCGCAGCAACCCGGACCTGATCCGGTCGCGCAGCTCGTCGGCCACCTCGTGGTGAGACCTGTGCGGCCTCTTCATCCCATTGACTTGGGCAGGTTCCGGGCTCACAACCAAACAGTACAACTTCGCGCCATCTTTGGGGAGTTGCTCGGAAGGTGGTTATGAATCGAGCCATCGCGGAGATAACTCAGGTGAAGTTGGTCGCCAACTTAGGCAACCTGGCAGGAACCCTCAGGGGTTGGCCACCAGCCGTTGCCCATCGGATGGCTGCCGACCTGATGGGCCGGGGCTCGGCGCCCCGTCCCGAAAGGGGGAACGTCATGCCGCTCATCGCCATCGTCATCGCCGCTCTCGCCATCGGATTCGAGCAGCTCATCCAGTGGAAGTACGGGCCGATGGGAATCGTCGCCTTCGTCCTGCTGACCGTGGGCATCAAGGCCAAGAGCACCAAGATCAGCGGGGTCGGGGCTGCGCTCCTCGTCCTGCTGCTGGCCCAGTCGGGCTGACAGAGCTGGCTGACCGGGTTCCCATCCGGAGGGGAGCCGGGAGCCCGGTCAGCCACCGAACCGGGGTACACGGGGGGCACGGGGGGCGCGGGGGCACGGGGGTGCCGGTGGGGGAGGAACGGGCGGGCGGGTGTCCCGGGGGATTCGTCGGGGGGGGAGAGAGAACCCATCCGGGTCCGTCGGGGGGGAAAGCCTTGGGGGGGAACCCTCAGAACGCCGCCCGTATCTCCCCCACCTCGGCCGCCCCGCCCAGCAGCGGCGCACGGCCGACGCGGGTGAGTACGTCCGCCTCCACACCCGCCAGGTGCAGCGCACGGGCCAGGACGGGACCCAGGGCCCGTATCCCTCCGTCGTCCACCTTGAACGCCAGCGCGCGACCGTCCGGCAGCGCGAACGCCTGGACCGCCTCGGCGCCCATCTTGGAGAGGGCCCCGGGAATCTCCCGCATCAGCCAGGTGTCGGGGCGGCGCGTACCGGCCACGTACTCGGGGTGGGCCCGCATCGCGTCCGCGACCCGGCGCTCGGCCGAGCCCTCGGGGGCGAGGACGAAGTGCCGGAAGGCCCGGGCGAGGCCGGTCAGGGAGATCGCCATCAGGGGCGCGCCGCAGCCGTCCGTGCCGACGGCGGCCACCTTCTCGCCCGCCGCCTCCTCGACCACCTTCAGGATCAGCTGCTGGAGGGGGTGACCCGGGTCCAGGTAGGAATCCGTGGGCCAGCCGTTCAGGTCGCACACCGCGAGCATCGACGCGTGCTTGCCGGAGCAGTTCATCGTGACCCGGTCACGAACGGCACCCGCTGCCAGATATGTCTCGGCCTCGACCGCGTCCAGCGGGAGGTCCGGCGGGCACTGCAGGTCGGCGGCCGTCAGCCGGCGCTCGGCCAGCATCTTCTGGACGAGGTCCCGGTGGAACCCCTCCCCCGAGTGACTCGCCGCGGTCAGCGCGAGCCGCTCGCCCGACAGGTCGAGCCCCGCCCGCAGCACCGCAGCCGCCTGCATCGGCTTGTTGGCGGACCTGGGGAAGACGGGGGCGCTCACGTCCCCAAGGGCCAGCTCCACGCTGCCGTCCGCGGCCAGCAGCACCAGGCTTCCCCTGTGGCGGCCCTCGACGAAGCCTGAACGTACGACCTCGGCGAGGACCGGGGATATGACAGGGGTGGCGGCGGACTCGGCGGACGTCGAGGTCATCTTCGGCCTTCCGGGGCGGGGGTGGCGTGACGGCCGCCCGCGGAGGCCGGGATCACCGGGTCACGAGAGCAGGTCGTCTACTTGTGCTTCACCTTCACGGTACCTGCGGGCGATCTCCGCACTGCAATCGTCCGCCGTGCGCTGGAGCTGCTGGCGGCGCCGGGAAACCTGCTGTTCGTAGCGGATGAGCCGCCCCATGGCCGTGTGCAGCTCGTCGTCCGTACGGGCGTCCAGGTCGGAGAGCTCCACCTCGGCGAGCATCTCCGTGGCGAGCAGGCCGTACTCCGCGCTGTGCGGCGTGCCCAGCGTCACATGCCGGGCCGACGAGCGGTGCCGGGCCGGCGCGTCCGTGAGGATCTCCGAGAGCCGGTGCACGATGGGACCGTGCACGACAGGACCCTCGGGACCCGGCGCCGACGGGTCCTTACGGCGCGCGACCTCGGCCCGCAGGATGTCGATCCGCCCCTGGAGGAGGCGCCGGACATAGCTCAGGTCCGCCTCGTTCTGCTGTGCGTCCCTGCGCAGCTCACGCAGCTCGCGCAGGAGCAGCGCGGCCAGGTCGGGCGCGGGCTGCTCGGAAAGGACCGCACTGCCCGTGCGCTGCATGGGCGGCCGCGGCACGTTCGTACGTCGCGCAGCGCTCATGCGGGTCAGCGACACAGGTCCGGGCGGCTGTCCCGTACTTGGTGTGCTCATGTGGCTCTACCGTCCCCTCGACCGGCGCGGTACACCGCGTGATGAGCATGGTGCCACCCCGGGTGGCCGCTATGTGAGCGAGTGCCCCCAATCGGCCCCAGATGGGGGGTTCAGGCCAACCTCACGGGCGGCGCATCCGGCGCATCTCGGCCGTACGGAGCACGGCATGATGGGCCATATGCGTGCTGTGGTGCAGAGAGTGGACGGAGCGAGCGTCGTCGTCGAGGGCGAGAACGGCCCCGAGACGGTCGGCGAGATCAACGGCGAGGGCCTGTGCGTCCTGGTGGGGGTGACCCACGAGGACACCAAGGAGAAGGCGGCCCAACTGGCCCGCAAACTCTGGTCCGTTCGGATGCTGGCCGACGAGAGGTCGTGCTCGGACATCGACGCGCCGCTGCTGGTCATCAGCCAGTTCACGCTCTACGGCGACGCGCGCAAGGGCCGCAGGCCCACCTGGAACGCCGCCGCGCCCGGCGATGTCGCCGAGCCCCTGGTCGACGAGGTCGTCTCCCAACTCCGGTCCCTGGGCGCGACGGTGGCGACGGGGCGCTTCGGCGCACAGATGCGGGTGTCCTTGACGAACGACGGGCCGTTCACGGTGCTTCTGGAGATGTGACCGGGCCACATACGTGACCGGGCCACACCTGTGACCCGGTCATGTTTGTTCCTGGGGGTGTTCCTACGGCTGGACCACGACTTCCTGCGAAGCCGCCGTGGCCCCGGCGAGCAGCCCCGCGTCCAGCGGCACGTTCCGCTTCACCAGGGCCAGCGCGATCGGGCCCAGCTCGTGGTGGCGTACGGCCGTCGTGACGAAGCCCAGCTTCCGGCCCTCCTCGCCCTCCGAGGCGAGGCGCAGCTCCGTTCCGGCCGCCGGCAGGAGGACCTCGCTGCCGTCCAGGTGCAGGAAGACCAGGCGGCGCGGCGGCTTGCCCAGGTTCTGCACGCGGGCGACCGTCTCCTGGCCGCGGTAGCAGCCCTTCTGCAGGTGCACCGCCGAGCCGATCCAGCCCAGCTCGTGCGGGATCGTGCGGTGGTCCGTCTCGAAGCCGAGCCGCGGCCGGTGCGCCTCCACGCGCAGCGCCTCGTAGGCCAGGATGCCGATCGCGGGGGCGCTCTCATCGGCGTACGACTCGAGGGACGTACGCGGCAGGAACAGATCACGGCCGTGCGGCGTCTCGCGTACGACGACGCCTTCCGGGACCGCGGCGATCGAACCGGCCGGCAGATACACGACCGCGAACTCGTCCGTGCGGTCGGCGACTTCGACCCGGTTGAAGAACTTCATGCTCTCCAGATACGCGACGAGCGCGTCCTGCGTGCCGGGCTCGACGTGCGCCCACACCGTCTCGCCGTCGTCGACGAGATAGAGGGCGTGCTCGATGTGGCCGTGCGCGGAGAGGATCAGCGCCTCGGTGGCCTGGCCGACGGGCAGCTCGGTCACGTGCTGCGTGAGCAGCAGATGCAGCCAGCTCAGCCGGTCGGGGCCGGAGACGGAGACGACGCCGCGGTGCGAGAGGTCGACGAAACCGGTGCCGTCGGCGAGGGCGCGCTGCTCACGGAACAGATCGCCGTAGTGGGCGGCGACGCCTTCGTCCACGCCCTCGGCGGGGACGGCGCCGGGCAAGGACAGGAGGGGGCTCTTCATGTTCACCCACACTACGACCCGGTAGCGGCCGTTCTTATTCCTCGGCGGCTTCGGCGTCCTTGGTGACCTTGCGCGAACAGTCCTCGCAGCGCCCGAAGATCGCGAAGTGCTTCAGATCCGTGTCGAAGCCGAACGTGTCCCGCAGTTTCGCGGTGAACTCCGCGGCCACCGAGACATCCGCCTCGATGACGTTCGTACAGTCCCGGCACACCAGGTGCATGTGGTGGTGCCGGTCCGCCAGGTGGTACGTCGGCGCACCGTGCCCCAGGTGCGCGTGGCTGACCAGCCCCAGCTCCTCCAGGAGCTCCAGGGTCCGGTACACCGTGGAAATGTTGACCCCCGACGCCGTCTTCCGCACTTGGCAGAGGATGTCGTCGGGGGTCGCGTGCTCAAGGGTGTCGACGGCTTCGAGGACAAGCTGGCGCTGCGGCGTCAGCCGGTAGCCGCGCTGTCGCAGGTCGCTCTTCCAGTCGGAATCGGTGCTCGCCACACAGGCAGTCTAGGCCAGAGGGGAAACGGCCTACTTGAAGAAAGCGATGCCGTCGTCCGGCAGATCGCCCAGGCCCCTGGCCATCTCGGCGACGTCCTCGGGCGTGACGACCTTCTTCAGCTGCGCCGACATGTACGGACGGAGCGGCACCTCGGGGGTCTGCTTCTCGCCGACCCACATCAGGTCGCCCTTCACGTACCCGTACAGACGCTTGCCGCCGGTGTACGGGCCGGAGGCCGCCGTACGGGCGACCGCGTCCGTGACCAGGTCGATCTGCGGCTTCTGGTCGGCGAGCTCGCCGTACCAGACCTCGACGACGCCGTCGTCGCGGACCATCACGGTCTCGACCTTGCGGTCCTTGTCGATGCGCCAGAAGCCCGACTCGGACTCCAGCGGCTTGACCTTGTTGCCCTCGGCGTCGAGCACCCACGTGTGCGAGTGGTACTCGATGAAGTCCCGCCCGTCATGGGTGAAGGACACTTCCTGGCCGAAGTTCGCCTTCTCGGCGCCGGGGAAGTCGGTGACGCCCGCGCCGGCCCAGTTGCCGAGGAGCCAAACGAGGGGCACGAGGTCGGGGTGCAGGTCGGACGGAATCTCGATCATGGGAAGCTCAGGCGATCTCTAGGTGGCGTACGGGCTCAGCGCTGACCCTGATACAGCTTCTTCACGGACAGTCCGGCGAACGCGAGAACGCCGACGCAGACCAGAACCAGCAGGGCGGAGAAGAAGGCCTCAAGCACGGGGTGCTCCTCGGTGAGCTATTGGGGCAGGTATCAGAGCCGCTCCCACTGTAGTCGTGCGCGGCCCGCCTCTCTCTGCGAGGTGGCCTTACGGGTGGCCGCGCGGATGGCCTTACGATGCGGCCATGGCGAAGAAGCTCGTGATCAAGGTGACCGCCGGGGCCGACGCACCCGAGCGCTGCTCGCAGGCGTTCACGGTGGCGGCCGTGGCCGTGGCCAGCGGCGTCGAGGTCTCCCTCTGGCTGACCGGCGAGTCCGCGTGGTTCGCCCTTCCGGGCCGCGCGGCGGAGTTCGAGCTTCCGCACGCGGCGCCGCTCCCCGACCTGATCGACTCGATCGTGGCCGCGGGACAGATCACGCTCTGCACGCAGTGCGCGGCGCGCCGCGAGATCACCGAGAAGGACGTGATCGAGGGGGTACGGATCGCGGGCGCACAGGTCTTCGTCCAGGAAGCAATGACGGACGGCACCCAGGCGCTCGTCTACTGACCACGGCCGACCGCACCGACCGCATCGACCGGTGCGGCTTTACGCTGGACGTATGTACGCGCGGAGGCGTCACGCCTACTTCGCCATGATGGGCACGTGCATCGCCCTGTTCGTCCTGGCGTGGGGCGTGGTGCGCCTGTGGTCCATTCCCGTCGCGGTCGGGATGTGCGTCGTGGCCATGGTGATCCCACCCGTGGCCGCCATGGTGGCCAACCGCCGAGGCCCGGACGACCGCTGGTGGGACGACCCGTCGGGGGACCCGAAGTCCGACGAGTGGTGGGACGAGCTGGACGGCAGGCGTCACCGCTAGCCGGCGGACTTCTCCGCCCTGCACCGCGCGCCCAAGCCCTGGCCACGCGTTCCGCTGCCGGACGGCACGAAGGGCCGCATCCCGCGAATAAAGGCGTCCAACCCCAGGGATGCGGCCCTTCGGCCGTTCATGCGCGTCGGGCTCCCGTCCGCCGGAAGTCGGCGGACGGAGCCCGCGCGTGAAAACTCAGACGGCGATCGCGACCTCCGCGAGGCCGCCCGTCTGGGCCACGACCGTGCGGTCCGCCGTGCCGCCCGGGATCAGGGCGCGCAGCGTCCACGTGCCCTCGGCCGCGTAGAAGCGGAACTGGCCGGTCGCCGAGGTGGGGACCTCGGCGGTGAACTCGCCGGTCGAGTCGAGCAGGCGCACGTAGCCGCTGACGGGCTCGCCGTCGCGGGTCACCTGGCCCTGGATGGTGGTCTCGCCGGGCTTGATCGTCGAGGCGTCGGGTCCGCCGGCCTTCGCTCCACACATATGCGTTCGTCCTTAGCTGGTCACTGCGGGGGTTCGGGGAGGGGTGCTACTTGTTGGCGCCGAGCTCGATCGGGACGCCGACGAGGGAGCCGTACTCGGTCCAGGAGCCGTCGTAGTTCTTGACGTTCGTCTGGCCGAGCAGCTCGTGCAGCACGAACCAGGTGAGCGCCGAGCGCTCACCGATGCGGCAGTACGCGATGGTGTCCTTGGCCAGGTCGACCTGCTCGTCCTCGTAGAGGGCCTTGAGCTCGTCGTCCGACTTGAAGGTGCCGTCGTCGTTGGCGTTCTTCGACCACGGGATGTTGCGCGCGGACGGGACGTGGCCCGGACGCTGCGACTGCTCCTGCGGAAGGTGCGCCGGGGCGAGCAGCTTGCCGCTGAACTCGTCGGGCGAGCGCACGTCGACCAGGTTCTGCGCGCCGATCGCGGCGACGACGTCGTCACGGAAGGCGCGGATCGACTTGTCCTGGGGCTTGGCCTTGTACGAGGTGGCCGCGCGCTGCGGGACCTGGTCGCCGTCGACCAGGTCGCGGGAGTCGAGCTCCCACTTCTTGCGGCCGCCGTCGAGGAGCTTCACGTCCTGGTGGCCGTAGAGCTTGAAGTACCAGAAGGCGTAGGACGCGAACCAGTTGTTGTTGCCGCCGTAGAGGACCACGGTGGTGTCGTTCGCGATGCCCTTGGCCGAGAGGAGCTTCTCGAAGCCCTCCTGGTCGACGAAGTCGCGGCGGACCGGGTCCTGGAGGTCGTCGGTCCAGTCGATGCGGATCGCGTTCTTGATGTGGTTCTTGTCGTACGCGGAGGTGTCTTCGTCGACCTCGACGATGGCAACCTTCGGGTCGTCGATGTGGGCCTCGACCCAGTCGGCGTCTACCAGGACGTCGCTGCGGCTCATACTTCTTCTCCTCCGGGGCAGTTGCGGCGGGGCTGCGGTGCTGTGCGAGGGGATGCCGGGTACGGGTTGTGACTGCGCGGTGGCGCGGCGTACGCGGCACGGGGTGGCCCTGACGGTGTCAACGGGCCGGGGGATACGGGAGTCGGAGCTCCCGCTCAGAAGGTGCGACAGAGCATGGCGGCGACGCGGCACAGGTCTACTGCCCGCCGCTTCGTGAGGTCCGCCTGTCGCTGCATGCGTCCGATCGTAAGGACGCGAGGGGCGCCGTGTCACCGGCGTGTCGGATGATGAGACGCGATCATCCACTATGTGGGATCAAGGGAACGAGTAGAGCCGCCCGCACGGGGCTGGGGTCGTGTTCACCCCTGCCGCATCCATCGCGCGGACGGCTTCGTCTCGTACTGCGGAATTGCCGGGCCAAACGGCCCTGCTCGGCCTCAGCCGGCGGGCGCCTCAGCCCGCGAGCTTCACGTTCGTGCCCTTGACCGAGATCTCCACGCCGTCCCGCGCCGGCGTCACCTCGTCGATCTTGATGCCGCCCGGCAGTCCGCCGACCTTCTCCTCGAAGTCGGTCACATCGCGGACCAGGCCCTCGGGCAGCGGGATCGAGACGCCCATGACCTCGAACTTCTTCGGGATCTCGTCGGCGTTCACCTTGATCGTGTCGTTCTCCACCTTGACCGAGCTGAGCACGTGCACCGGCTTGGGCAGCTTCGCGCCGCCCTTGCTCACCTCGACCTCGACCTTGATCTTGCCGTCGCCGCCGTCCGAGAGCCCGACGACCTTGCCGGTGGCGCCGAGCGGCAGCTCGACCGGCGGCTCCCCCTGCGCCTCCTTGAGCAGCTCGTCGTACGAGATCCGGGCCGTGCCGGTGGCCGTCTCGGCGGTGGCGGAGCTGTAGTCGCCGGAGAACTCGACGCCCTGCATCCGGGCGTTCAGATCGGCGATGCGGATCTTGTCGGAGCCGGAGGTGGCGTCGTAGTCCTTGATGCCGATCTCGACGTCGTCGAGCGTGCCGCCCGCGACCTGGGTCAGGAACGGAAAGCCCTTGATGGAGACGTCGGGCGTCTCGCCGAGCCCCTCGCTGGTACGCAGCTTCTCCGCCGCCTCGTCCTCCGCGAAGCCCACCGCGAGGCGGTCGGCGCCCACGAAGAGGCCCCCCAGGATCACGACGACGATCAGAAGTATTCGTACGGCGCGCTTCATGTCCGGTGTTCCCCCACCTAGTCCCCCGACTCAACTGACGTTTGCCGCGAGCCTAAAGGACAGGTCCCCGGCGGGAGAGCCCTGCCGGGGACCTGTCGATCAGCTGTGACGATCAGCCGATGGCCCGTCCCAGGACGTAGACGGCCGGGGCGGCCGCCGCCAGCGGCAGGGCGACGCCCGCCGTCATGTGCACGAAACGGGACGGGTAGTCGTAGCTGGCGACCCGGTGGCCGATCAGCGCGCAGACACCGGCGCCGAGGCCTAGCAGCGCACCCTTGTTGCCGAAGTCCGTCGTGCCGCCGACGGCGATACCCGCTCCGGCGGCGGCGAGCAGCGCGACGACGACGGATGCGGGCGTCGGCAGCGGCAGCGCGCGGGCGATCACGGCGACCGCGACGGCGATGCCACCCACCGTCACGGCGTCGGACGACGCCGCGAGATGCCCGGTCGCGATGATCGCGAGCGCGGCGGACGCGACGGTCGCCATCAGCCCGGCCATCCGCTCGTCGGCGGACGCGTGGCTGCGCAGCTGCAGGACGAGCACGAGGAGCACCCACACGCCGAGGGTGCCGAGGATCGCGGCGGGCGCGTTCTCCTTGCCGGTGACGAGCAGCGCGATGTCGGCGACGACACCGCCCATGAAGGCGAGCGCGATGCCCTGCCGTGCGGGCCACATCCCGTTGAGCCGGAACCATCCGGCCGCGGTGACGGCCTGGAGCAGGATCAGCGGTACGAGGAGTGCGTACTGCCCGACGGCGGCGGTCCCGGCGAGCAGCAGCCCGAGGACCGCGGTCAGCGCGGCGGGCTGAATCCCCGGCTCTATGATCGGCGACCGCCCTTCGGCCCGGGCGCGCTGGGCGTCGGTGACGCGGGGGTTGCCGGTGGTGGTGGCGGGCCCGTAGTGCCGGGAATCGGCCTCGGGCCGAGGCTCGTCCGCCGCCGTGGGCCGGCTGCCGGGGTCGGCGTGGGCGTGGGCGGGTGTCGAGTCGTACGCCGGGGCGGCGGGCTCCGGGGGCAGCGGCTGGCCGTAGGACTGCGGGGGCAGGTAGGCCGTCTCCGTCACGTCCACCGCGGGCGAGGGCTGGATCTGGGTGTCCCAGGTCTGCCCTTCCCACTGCTGGGTGTACGAGGCGTCCTGGGCGTACGGCTGCTGCGGGTAGGCCTGCTGCGGGTACTGCTGCTGCGGGGGGTACGCCTGCTGGCCGTAACTCTGCTCCGGTGCGGGATAGCCGTGCTGCTGCTCGGGAGCGTAGGGCTGCTGCTGCTCGGGAGCAGGGGGGTACTCCTGGCGGTACGGGTCGTAGTCCCCGTACCCCTGGTGACCCTGGTGTCCCTGGTACCCCTCGTAACCCTCATGTCGCGGATCGCTCATAGCGCTGTTCACCCTCCTGCGAACGGCGGGAGCACCTCGACCGTGCCGCCCTCGGCCAGCCGTACCGTCTCATGCCCGCGGGTACCCACGGGGTCGCCGTCGATGAGGAACGAGCATCGCCGCAGTACACGGACCAGCTCGCCGGGGTGTCGCTCGCGCGCAGCGTCCAGCGCCTCGGCGAGCGTCGTCGCGGCGTACGGCTCCTCCGCGACGCCTGCGGCTGCTTTGGCCGCGGCCCAGTAACGAATGGTGCCGTTCACCACGACAGCTCCTCTCCTTCGGCTGATGCCGAACCTTCGGCGGATGCCGACGTCCATGATGCCGTGGCCCACTCGGCGATCCGACCGAGCAGGGCGTCGTCCGCCGCGTTCTCCGCGTGCCCCATCCCCGCCTCCAGCCAGAGCTCGGCCCCGCCCCGCGCGGCGGCGGCCAGCATCCGGGGGTGGTCCACGGGGAAGTACGGGTCCCGGTCCCCGTGCACGATCAGGAGCGGCGTGGGCGCGATCAGCGGGACCGATTCCACCGGGGAGAGGGGGACGGGGTCCCACTCGTGCGGGTGGATTCTCGTGTGCAGGCCGAAGCGGCCCACCACGCGCCCCAGGGGCCGCGTCACCACCCAGTGCAGCCGCCGCATCGGCGCCGTCCCCCGGTAGAACCAGCGGGCCGGAGCGCTGACCGCGACCACCGCGTCAACCCGCGCTTCTGTGCGCCCCCCGTGCGCGGCATCCTGCGCGGCACCGGCGAGAGCCGCGTGCCGGAGCACCACGGAACCGCCCATGGAGAAGCCCACGGTCACCACCCGCGCATGGCCGAGGGACCGCGCCCACTCCACCGCGGCCGCCAGATCGAGCACCTCGCGGTCGCCGACCGTGGAGAGCCCGCCGGACGCCCCGTGGCCCCGGAAGGAGAACGTGATCACGGCCGCACGCTGGGCGAACACCCCCGCGGCGCGGCGCACGTGCGGCCGGTCGACGCCGCCCGTGAAGCCGTGCGCGAGCACGATCGCGAGCTCCCCCGCGGGGTCGGGCCCGGGGTCGTACGCGGCCTCGATGGCGACCCCGTCCTGTGTACGCAGCGTTACGCGCCGTTGAACGTGAGACGGAGTGCGAGTGATCGGCGGCACAGAAGATCCCGCCGCTCGACCTGCCGGACCTGGAGTCATGTGGGCTATTCTCCTTGGCAGAGGATCCGGGCAGCGAAGCCCCCGGGTCCTTTCGTGCTTTCTGCAGCCTCGTGGCGAACGCGTCCGCGAAGCCGACCGAACCGCACGTGGAGAGCCCAGGGCGCGGGCGATCCTACGTAGCAATCAGTACGAAGCAGTGCCGTAAACGTCCTCGCAGGGACCGAGGAGGAACCGACGTTATGGGCGAGCGAACCGTGCACAACCGTAAGACGACCCAGGCAGGTGGGCGGCGATGAGTTCTCTGCTGCTCCTTACCAATGCCCTTCAGCCGTCGACGGAGGTGCTTCCCGCCCTCGGCCTGCTGCTGCACAACGTGCGGGTGGCCCCCGCCGAAGGCCCGGCCCTCGTCGACACCCCTGGTGCCGACGTCATCCTGATCGACGGCAGGCGTGACCTGCCGCAGGTCCGCAGCCTCTGCCAGCTCCTCCGCTCCACGGGACCCGGCTGTCCACTCGTCCTCGTCGTCACGGAGGGCGGCCTCGCGGCCGTCACCGCCGACTGGGGCATCGACGACGTACTGCTCGACACCGCGGGTCCGGCCGAGGTCGAGGCGCGGCTCCGGCTCGCGATGGGCCGCCAGTCGATCACCGCCGACGACTCCCCCATGGAGATCCGCAACGGCGATCTCTCCGTGGACGAGGCGACGTACAGCGCGAAGCTGAAGGGCCGGGTCCTTGACCTGACCTTCAAGGAGTTCGAGCTGCTCAAGTACCTGGCGCAGCACCCCGGGCGCGTGTTCACGCGGGCCCAGCTGCTCCAGGAGGTCTGGGGCTACGACTACTTCGGCGGTACGCGGACGGTCGACGTCCACGTACGGCGCCTTCGCGCGAAGCTCGGTGTCGAGCACGAGTCGCTCATCGGCACCGTGCGGAATGTCGGCTATCGCTTCGTCACGCCGGAGAAGGTCGAACGTGCGGCCGACACGGCGAAGGCGAAGGCGGCGACCCCACCGGCCGAGGGCGAGCGCCACGACTCCCCCGGTGAGGAGGCGGCCCCGGCCGTGACCTCGCCGAAGGAAGCTGCCGTACGCCCTGCCCAGCGGTAGGTCCATCCGCGTAGACTCCGCGCGTGGCCAAGGTGACTCGGGATGACGTGGCACGACTTGCGGGTACTTCCACCGCCGTCGTCAGCTATGTCATCAACAACGGACCCCGGCCGGTTGCCCCGGCCACGCGCGAGCGTGTACTCGCCGCGATCAAAGAGCTGGGGTATCGGCCCGACCGGGTCGCCCAGGCCATGGCGTCGCGGCGTACCGACCTCATAGGCATGATCGTGCCGGACGCGCGCCAGCCGTTCTTCGCGGAGATGACGCATGCCGTGGAGCAGGCGGCCTCCGAGCGCGGAAAAATGGTGCTCGTCGGCAACACGGACTACGTGGACGAGCGCGAGGCCCACTATCTGCGGGCCTTCCTCGGCATGCGGGTCTCCGGGCTCATCCTCGTCAGCCACGGCCTGACCGATTCGGCCGCCGCGGAGATCGACGCGTGGGACGCGCGGGTCGTGCTCCTTCACGAGCGGCCCGAGGCGATCGACGACGTCGCCGTCGTCACGGACGACCTGGGCGGCGCCCAGCTGGCCACGCGGCACCTCCTGGAGCACGGCCACGAGTACGTGGCGTGCGTCGGCGGCACGGCCGAGACCCCGACGGTGGGTGACCCCGTCTCCGACCACGTCGAGGGATGGCGGCGGGCCATGCGGGAGGCCGGGCGCTCGGTGGAGGGGCGGCTCTTCGAGGCGCCGTACAACCGCTACGACGCGTATCAGATGGCGCTGGAGCTGCTGGCCCGGCCGGACCGGCCGACGGCGATCTTCTGCTCCACGGACGACCAGGCGATCGGCATCCTCCGTGCCGCGCGGGAGCTTCGCATCGACGTGCCGGGGGAGCTGGCCGTGGCCGGCTTCGACGACGTCAAGGAGGCGGGTCTGACGGACCCGCCACTGACGACGGTGGCGTCGGACCGCCCCGCGATGGCGCGGGCGGCGGTCGACCTGGTCCTGGACGACGGCCTGCGGGTGGCGGGTTCCCGCCGGGAGCGCCTGAAGCTGTTCCCCTCACGGCTGGTGGTCCGCCAGTCCTGCGGCTGCGCCTGACACCTGACACCTGCCCACAGCGGGAAACGGCTGCGGGGCAATCGGGTGGGCGGGCGGGAGAAGATCGCCGCGCGGCGGCGGCTTTATATGGGGCATACGCACTTCTATTGGCGTTCTCAGGGCGTACTCAGCCGCCTCTCATGAACGCCCCGCAGCCTAGATCCCATGACCGACACCTTCCGCCACAGCGGCGAGTACCCCCAGCAGCAGTCGTCAGCGCCTGTTCACCATGGCGGTACGCAGGGCGCGTACCCGCCCCCGCCCGCTTACGCACCGGAGGAGCCGCAGCACGCACCGGAGGAGCCGCAGAAGCACCGGCGCCGGGCGCGGGGCCCCCTGGCCCTGCTCGCCGCCGTCGCCATCGCGGCCGCGGCGGTGGGCGGCGGCACCGCCTACGCCTTCCAGGAGTTGACCGGCAAGGACGGCACGTCCAGCAGCGCCACCAACACGAACGTCGTGCCCACCAGCCAGAAGGGCACCGTCTCCGGCGTGGCCGAGGCGGTCAGCCCCAGCATCGTGGAGATCAGCGCGAAGTCCGGCTCGGGCGAGGCCACCGGTTCCGGCGTGATCATCACGGACGACGGCGAGATCATCACCAACAACCACGTGATCTCCGGTGCCTCGTCGGTCAAGGTGACGACGAACGACGGCAAGTCGTACGACGCCAAGGTCGTCGGCACCGACAGCAAGAAGGACCTGGCGCTGATCAAGCTCGAGGATGCCTCCGGCCTCAAGGCCGCGAGCCTCGGCGACTCCGACAACGTCAAGATCGGTGACGACGTCGTGGCGATCGGCTCCCCCGAGGGCCTGACCGGCACCGTCACCAGCGGCATCATCTCCGCCCTCGACCGCGACGTCACCGTGTCGACGGACGAGGACCAGGGTCAGCAGCAGCAACAGCAGGGCGGCGGCAACTGGCCGTTCGAGTACGGCGGCGAGCAGTTCAACGGCGACACCGGGTCGTCGAAGACCACGTACAAGGCCCTCCAGACCGACGCCTCGCTCAACCCGGGCAACTCCGGCGGCGCCCTCATCGACATGAACGGCAACATCATCGGCATCAACTCCGCGATGTACTCGCCCACTTCGTCGCAGAGCGGCACCGAGTCCGGCTCGGGCAGCGTCGGCCTCGGCTTCGCCATCCCGGTCAACACGGTCAAGGCCGACCTCGACACCCTGCGCGCCGGCTCCACCGACTGACCCCGGCCACTCCCCCTGGAGACCTGGAGACCTGGAGACCCTCGACACCCCGGAGCCCTTGGAGGCCGCCATGACCGGACCCCTGATCACCGTCAACCGCGCCCGGCACGCCCTCGCCGTCACCGTCGGGTGGGGCCGTCCGGACACCGATCCGGCCGGGCTCGGCCTCCCCCTCGCCGTGGCCGGTGAACTGCACGGCGCCACCGCGGTGCGTGCCCCGGAAGTGGCCACGGCCAACCCCTCCCGCCCCGCCGCACGCCGCAAGCCCCGCGCGCGCGTGCGAGGCTGATACCGGCCCCGTCAGACCCGTACCCGAGGAAGTCACAAGCCGATGAGCCCCGCCGAAGGCGAGCAGCAGCAGCGCATCCTGATCGTCGACGACGAGCCCGCCGTGCGGGAGGCGCTGCAGCGCAGTCTCGCCTTCGAGGGGTACGGCACGGAGGTCGCCGTCGACGGCGCCGACGCGCTGGAGAAGGCGGCGGCCTACCGCCCCGACCTCGTCGTCCTGGACATCCAGATGCCCCGCATGGACGGCCTCACCGCCGCCCGCAGGCTCCGCTCGACCGGTTCCCTGACGCCCATCCTGATGCTGACCGCGCGTGACACGGTCGGCGACCGCGTCACGGGGCTCGACGCGGGCGCCGACGACTATCTGGTCAAGCCGTTCGAGCTGGACGAGCTCTTCGCCCGTATCCGGGCGCTCCTGCGCCGCAGTTCGTACGCCGCCGCGGCGGGCCAGGCCGAGGAGGGCGACACGCTCGCCTTCGGCGACCTCCGGATGGACCTCGCGACGCGTGAGGTCACGCGCGGGGCGCGCACGGTGGAGCTGACCCGCACCGAGTTCACGCTCCTGGAGATGTTCCTCGCGCACCCCCGGCAGGTGCTCACCCGGGAGCAGATCCTGAAGGCGGTCTGGGGCTTCGACTTCGAACCCTCGTCCAACTCCCTGGACGTGTACGTGATGTACCTGCGCCGCAAGACGGAGGCGGGGGGCGAGCCCCGGCTCGTCCATACGGTGCGGGGTGTGGGGTACGTGCTGCGGCCCGGTTCCGGCGGCGTCGAGTGAACAAGTTCTTCCGCCGGTACCGCGCGATGCCCCTGCGCTCACGGCTCGCGCTCCTGGTGACGTGCGCGGTGGCGCTTGCGGTGGCGGCCGTCGCGGTGTCGTGCTGGCTCCTGACCCGCACGCAGCTGCGCGACCAGATGGACGACTCGCTGCGCAGCCTCAAGGTCGGTGGCCCCTACCTCGCGGAGACGGCGGCCACCTGTCGCGACCGGGGCACCTCGCCCAACTCCGGGACGGCGCCCGGCACCACGACGGTCTTCGTGCAGGTCGTCCAGGCGGACGGCACGCGCTGCGTGGGACGCGGCTCCACCCCCGTCGTGCCGGAGGGCGCCGATCTGCAGGTGGCCCAGGGCGTGCGCGAACAGGCCCTGCACGACGGCAAGACCGACGACGGCCAGTCGGTGCGCGTCCTGACGCAGGTGGACAGGGACAGCGGCTTCACGGTGTCCCTCTCCCGCCCCCTCTCCGAGATCGACACCCCCCTGAACAAGCTCGCCCTGCTGCTCGCCGCGGTCGCCGGAGTCGGCGTGATCGGCGCGGGCGCCGCGGGCCTGTGGGTGGCCCGCACCGGTCTGCGGCCGGTCGACGAGCTCACCGGGGCCGTCGAGCACGTGGCCCGCACCGAGGACCTCGACCTGCGCATCCCCGTCGAGGGCGACGACGAGATCGCCCGCCTCTCGCGGTCCTTCAACTCGATGACCGCCTCCCTCGCCTCCTCACGCGACCTGCAGCAGCAGCTCATCGCCGACGCGGGGCACGAACTGCGCACCCCCCTCACCTCGCTGCGTACGAACATCGAGCTGCTGGCCCGCAGCGAGGACACCGGCCGGGCCATCCCGCCCGACGACCGCAAGGCCCTGCTTGCCTCGGTTACGGCGCAGATGACCGAACTGGCGGCGCTGATCGGCGACTTGCAGGAGCTGTCGCGCACGGACAGCGGCCAGTCCGCGAAGGTGCAGGTCATCGCCCTGCACGAGGTCGTGGAGACCGCCCTGGAGCGGGCGCGGCTGCGCGGGCCCGAGCTGACGTTCGCCGCGGACCTCTCCCCCTGGTACGTCCGCGCGGAGCCCGCGGCCCTGGAGCGGGCCATCGTGAACATCCTGGACAACGCGGTGAAGTTCGGGCCGTCGGGCTCCACCGTCGAGGTGGCCCTGAAGGGCGGCGCGCTGACCGTCCGCGATCACGGCCCCGGCATCCCCACCGACGAACTCCCGCACGTCTTCGACCGGTTCTGGCGCTCCCCGTCGGCCCGCAGCCTGCCGGGATCGGGCCTCGGCCTGTCCATCGTGGCCCGCACCGTGCACCAGTCGGGCGGCCAGGTGGCGCTCAGGCCCGCGCGGGACGGCGGGACGGTGGCCACGGTCAGCCTGCCGGGCGCCGCGACCCCGCCCCCCGCCGCGTAGAGCGCTGCCCCCGCCAGGCAAGCGCTACTTGCCGATCCCCAGCCCCGTACCGCTCAGCCGCACCCGGATGCCTTCCTTTTGCACGCTCACGTCCTGCAGCCACACGTTCCCCTTGCCCGGCAGCTTCGGCAGCTGGAAGGCGAGGGTGAGGCGGTCGGCGAGCACCGGCCGGGTGAGCTGGGACAGGCCCTTCAGGAGCGCCGGGTCCAGGCCCAGCTTCTTCAGGAGCTCGGGGTGGCCCATGGCGACGTCGATGAGGTTCAGGCCCATCACGTCGTTCACGAAGCGCGGCGAGCCGACGAGTTCGTTCAGCTTGGTGTCGCTCTTCAGGGCGCCGCTGACCACGGAGTCCGGGACATCGAGCCGCTGGACGATCGACGGGACGGAGAGCAGCGCCTTCGCCTTGGCGGTCTCCTTGGCGATGCGGTCCGTGGAGGCCTTGCTGAGGTGCAGACCCTCGGACTCGCGGGTTCCGGGCCGGTAGGTCGCCAGGTCGCCGATCTGCAGGCTCATCCTGCCGATGTCGGTGGAGATGCCGCGGTCGCCGTTGCGCTGGATGCGGGCGTCGGCGCGCAGCTTCAGGTCGTGCCCGGCGACGGGCAGGGTGCCGCGCGCGAGCACCTGGTCGCTGCCGCGGCCGGTGAACGTGACCTGGGAGGCGCCCAGTTCGCGGTTCAGGTCGTCGAAGGAGAGCAGCACCTCGCCCTTCATCTCGTTGATGAGGGCGCCCTTGATGTCGGTGGGCCCGTCGCCGGTGATCTTGACGTCGGTGGCGGTGGCGGAGACCTCGGCGAGCGAGATCCGGTCGGCGGCGACGTCCGGGACGGTGACCTTGACCTTGTCCACGCGCTTGTCGAGGACCTGGGTCAGGAAGGGGAAGCCCTCGATCTCGACCTCGGGCGCGGCGCTCAGGTGCATGGACTCCTTGAGCTTGTCCGCGGCCTCGTGCTCGGCGTAGAGCAGGGCCCAGCGGTCGCCGAGCGCGAGGAAGGCGGCGAGTACGACCAGGGCGACGACGGCCTTCCCGGCGAGCGGGAGTCCGGCGAACCGGTTGCGGCGGCGGCTGCCGCGGCGGTGGTTCGGGGGCTGCCAGGGAGCGTCCGGCTTGCCGGTTTCGTCCTCGTCGTCCGTCTCGCGGAGGAAGTCCTCCAGCGGATTCGGTCCGGCGAGGGCGCCGAGCTCGTCGTACGGATTGAGCGGAGCGGTGGTCTCTACCGCGTCTGGAGCTGCTTCTGGGGGAACCGATGCGGCGTGCCAACCATCAGACGGATTAGCCTGGTTGTGATCGGGCGGAAGCGTGGCTATGCGGTGGGGGGAACGCATCAGCTGATTTCACCATACGTTCACACCCCACCCCAAGCCTTACGCCCAGTAACCGCCGATTTAGGCCACCTTCTGAGCGCGACTGTTAACGCGTCATTCACTTCACGATGGTGATCCTGTCCGCCTTGGGCGGCGCGATCGGCTTGTCCGCCGAGGAGTTGGCGGTCAGGTAGTCGTTGAACGCCTTCAGGTCGTCGCTGCCGACCAGCGGCTTCGTGCCCTTGCCGAGCTCGGCGAAGCCGTCGCCGCCGCCCGCGAGGAAGGAGTTCATCGCCACACGGTAGGTGGTGGCCGGATCGATCGCCTTGCCGCCCAGCTTGATCGAGTCGGTGACCACGCGGTCGGCGCCGGACTTCGTCATGTCGAGCGTGTACGTCAGGCCGTCCGAGATCTGCAGGATCTTGGGGGATGCCTCGTTCGACCCGCTCACCTGCTGCTTCAGGCCGGTGATCAGCTGCGCGCCGGTCAGGTCGACGAGATTGACCGTGTTGCTGAACGGCTGCACGGTGAAGCCCTCGCCGTAGGTCACCACCCCGTCACCCTCGCTGCCGCTCGCCTTGTGGACGAGGTCGGAGCGGATGCCGCCGGGGTTCATCAGCGCCAGATCCGTCTCGGGGTCGAGCGACTTGCCGTGCGCGAGCTGCGCGTCCGCGATCAGGTCGCCGAGCGGCGCCTCGGGAGTGGTGGCGCCGCGGCCCGGGATGTCGGCGGAGATGAAGCCCACGGGCTTGTTGGCGACCGGCGCGGCCAGCTTGTCCCAGCGGGAGATGAGCGAGGTCATGTCCGGGGCCTTGGCCTGCTCGCGGCTGACCACGTGGTTCGCGGACTTCACGGACGTACGGACGATGTCCTTGGTCTTGCGGTCGTACGTGAGCGTCGTGTCCGTGTAGAGCTTCCCGAACGACGAGGCGGACGTCACCATGCGGGGCTTGCCCGACGGGTCGGGGATGGTGCAGACGTACGCGGAGTGCGTGTGCCCGGTGACCATGGCGTCGACCTTGGGCGTGATGCCCTTGGCGATGGTGGTGATCGGGCCGGAGATGCCGTCGCCCGCGCCCGGGGAGTCGCAGTCGTAGTTGTACGCCTGGCTCGCGGGCGAGCCGCCCTCGTGGATGAGCGTGACGATCGACTTCACGCCCTGCTTGTCGAGGATCTTGGCGTACTTGTTGACCGTCTCGATCTCGTCGTGGAACTTGAGCCCCTTGACGCCGTCGGCGGAGACGATGTCGGGGGTGCCCTCCAGGGTCACGCCGATGAAGCCGACCTTCACGCCCTTGTGCTTCCACACCCAGTACGGCTTCAGGATGGGCTTGGCCGTCTTCTCGTCGGTCACGTTGGCCGCGAGGTAGGGGTAGTCCGCCCCCTTGAACTTCTTGCCCTTCTCGAAGCAGCCGTCCTTGGGGTGGCAGCCGCCGTTCTGCATGCGGGCCAGCTCCTTGGCCCCCTCGTCGAACTCGTGGTTCCCGACGCTGGTGACGTCGAGGTCGAGCTTGTTCATAGCCTCGATCGTCGGCTCGTCGTGGAAGAGGCCCGACAGGAGCGGGCTGGCGCCTATGAGGTCACCGGCCGCGGCGGTCACGCTGTACGGATTTCCCTTGCGGGCCGTACGAAGAGACGTGGCGAGGTACTCGGCGCCGCCCGCGTCGATCTTCTTCTCGGTCCCGTCGGGCTGCTTCTGCGTCACCTGGCCCGACGATCCGGCCGGCGGCTGCAGATTGCCGTGGAAGTCGTTGAAGGACAGCAGCTGCACGTCGACGGTGCGCTTCTTGCCGTCCGCGCCCGCGTGATCCTGCCCGGCGCTCGCGGGCAGCGCGGCGGCCAGCGCACCGAGCGTGGCGAGACCGGCCGCGGCGGCGAGCACACGGGTGGCGCGGCGTCTTGGCCGCCGAGGCTGAGGTGTGGCTGACACGTGTCCCCCTGGGAGGGTGAGAGAAGACTGAGGGTGTGAAACTCCGTGCGCAGCCTAAAGTCAACGCGCGTAGCGCGACAGGGGGTTACGGGTTACGAGGTGGTTGCGGGCGTCGGCTCTGTCCAGCGGCGCGAACCAGCGCACCGATACGGACGACGTCTCCCTCGGCGAAGGCACTCTGAGTCCCGGCGCGTTGCGCTCCAGCTCTCCGCGATCGGGCGCGATACCTGGTCTGCCCACCGGGACCCACAGCGTCCAGCCATCGGCGACAGCTACGGATCCACCCGGCTCCTGATGCCGCGCTACGGCCGGGCTATGATCCGGCCGAGCTCTCCGCGAGCTGCGAGTATGCGGCCTCAGCCATGCGGCCAGCCGCTGTGTCGGCCGGCGCATGCGCAAGAAACTCCTCGGTCGGCCCAGTGAAGGTGATCGCCCCCTGATCGAGCACTGTGACATGGTCAGCCTCTTCGGCAAGGTCGGTCACGTCGTGCGTTGACATCAGTACCTGTACGCCGGCATCGGTGACGTGCTGCAAAAGCTCTCGAAACACCCGGCGTTGACGCGGGTCCATGCCTGCCGTCGGCTCATCCAAGAGCAGCACGCGCGCGTCGTGAACGAGGGCCGAGGCAACCCCAACTCGGCGAAGCTGGCCTCCGGAGAGGCGCTTCACCTTGGTGTCGGTTTGTGGGACGAGCCCGACCCGGCTGAGCGCATCGGCCGCCTGTTCCCAGGCGTCGGCCTTGGTCATCCCCTTGAGCCAACCCGTATAGGCGACCTGCTCACGGGCAGTCAGGCCGGACATGGCTGTGATGTGCTGCGGCATCCACGCCACGGCCTGCCGGTAGCCCTTGGTGCCCGCTACGAGGCCGTCGAAGGTGACGGTGCCCACGCGCGGGCGACTGACTGATGCGGCCAGGCGCAATGCCGTCGACTTTCCGGCTCCGTTGGGCCCCAGCAGGATCGTCAGCCCTTGCGGAAGGTGGTACGTGAAGTCCTCCAGTACGGGGGGCAGCCACCGGCGGTAGGTGAAGGTGCACGAGGACAGTTCCAGGGTCGTACGGCTCATGCGGCATTCCTCGAAGTGCGGATCAGTACGGCGAGTCCGACGGCAACGGCCAGCGCGCCGGCGACTAGCGAGGACGAGGAGTCGACAGGGTGACCGACGACTGTCCAGGCATAAGGCTCCCGCGAGGGCGAGAACCCGAAGAAGACGACCAGGGCCAGCCAGGCCGGGGCCGCCATGACTGCGGCCTGCCCGGCCGAGGGGCGCAGGCACAGAACCAATCCGCTCAGGAACGCGGCGTCCCGCCCCACCCCCGACGCTCCTGCCGGGCCCGAGTCGGCCCATCTGGACACAACGAGACCGATGCCTGCGGTCGTTGCGAGGACAGCGACGACCAGTGCACTGTCTAGCACCCATACCGGACGCACTGCGACATCTTCGGCCTCCGCGAGCCGACTGTCCAGGCACCAGGCCAGAGCAGCAACCACGGGCACGGGGGTGAAAAGCATGAGGGGCACGGACACGGACGCGGATGCGGGGAGAGAAAGCACGGGCACCGCAGCGCCGCCCTGGAACGCGAGTACCAGCAGCGTGGAGGCCACAAGTGCGCCGCAGAGGACCACTGCGCGACGGGCTTTGAGCCACCAGAGCGCTCCGGAGGCCAGGGATGTGCCCTCTGTCACCGCGGCCCTCCACAGGCGGCACGCAGCGTGTGCCGATACCAGCCGCCCTGGCGGCTCTCGGGGAGCCGAGTGCCTTCCTTGAACTCTTGTTCTGCCCGTTCCTGCAATGCGGCCTCTTCAGGATCACCAGCACTGAAATCCCGCAGGAGCGCCCGGTATTCATGATCCGTGCCAGTGACCTTCGTCGCCCAGAGCGAGGCGGCCACCACACGCGTCCTGTTCGGGCGGCGGCAAGGGGGCGTGACGGCTTCCACGGTGAGCTGGTATCGCAGATCACCGCTGCGGACCGCAGAGCTGAGGGGCGGGCGCCAGACATGCGCGGTGGCGCGCTCACTCCCTTCCATGCGGCCTTCGGTGACACTGTCACTGACCAGTCGGGGGGCGAGCTTGACGCCTGCCGCACGGAAGTCCTCGAGGATCCGATCAGTCTCAGTCCGTGCAGGGCCGAGAGTGTCCTTGAACAGCGTCGGCACGCAAACCTGGGGCGCCTTGCCGACACAGGTCATGGGAGCCTGATCGGTCAAGAGCGGCGGATTGGCACCCCAACTGCTCGTCATCGCCCACGCGGTGCCGGTTCCGGCGACAGCGACCACCAGGGCGAGGCCAACCCGCAGTGCGGTACGCGACAGACGGGCCCAGCCGAGGGCGATGGCGCAAGCAAGACTGCCGGTGAAGAGCACATGCGGCAACAGCGCCCCGTAAGACGTGGCCTCGCCGAACATGAAGTCATTGAAGTAGCCGCCGGAGACGTGTCGCGGCCAGGTGGTGTCAAAGGTCACGGTGTACGAGACGGCCGCCCAGACCACGACAGCCATTACGGGAGCAGCAAGTGCCTTCGGCGCATGCGCACCGACCGCGTATCCGATCACCGCGTGCCCCACGCACATCACGAGGGCGAGCCACAGGGGTCGCAGGCTGGTCTCGGTCGGCCATACCCGGTAGTCCGCGAGCGCCAGAACGACGGGCGTGATCAACATGAGCCATCCGAGAGCGACGACCGGCCACAGCATTTCCGCGGCCACTCGGTACCGCGACCGAGCTGGAGCCAATTGCAGCCCCCCACCCTCCTTCAGCCGTCCGCTCTCCCATGCAGAGAGGGCAGACACAATGGCGTAGGCAATGGCGTAGGAGTAATACAGGGGCGCGGAGACGATCGTGGGGGCATAACCGAAGTCGGGTGACTCCGGCCTGCTGGCGCCAGTGAGGTAATAGAGGACAGGTACGCCCAAGGCGAGCGGTGCGGCCCACAGGGCGCTGCTGGATCGCAGCCGAGTACGGAATCGCACGCTTTTCTCCGTGCTTGTGTGTGCAAAAGTGGAGCTGGAGCGGGGAGTCGAGGGCACCGGGCGGGGGCCCGAGCCCCCGCCCGAGATCAGGTCTATCCGTGGCTGTTCCTAGTCCATACATGGACCTCGTAGACACTTACCTTGTTGGCACCGCGGAGTTTTCCTATCTCAAAGTAGTACTTCCCCCTGGGCAGCCCGTGCCAGGCACCACGACTGACATTGTTCGGATAGCGGGCCGTGGCACACTTCTTGAACGTCTTCTCGCCGTAACTGGGGTCCGGCGCCATGGACTTGTGCCGGCGCATCTTGACCCCCACACTCTTCAGGCCGTTCGGGTCACACCCGGTGAAGGTGACTCTGTTATAGCCATCGTCCTTCCAACGGCGGGATTCCTGACCGGACACGAAATCGAAGATGGTCCCGCTCCAGTTCGCGTGGGCGGGCGGGCTCGCCACCATCGCGAAGGCAGCGGCACCTGCTGATACCGCTGCCATTTTGGACATGAGACGTTCCGTGAGCACAGCGCTCCCCCCAGAGACATGTTTTGGTCGGATGAAACCAGGGCGGAGCGCATCGCGATGTAGGCCTCCCCCCGTGGTCTACGCGCATCACTCTATGTCATGCTCCGATCACTGATTAAGAAAGATTGGGCGCACAGGAGAACAACCACCTCGCCGGCACCCAGAGGCTGCCCCCGTACGAGGACAACCGTGTGTACGCCTTCCTGCCCATTACCTTCTGAGTAGAGCCCTAACTGGGCTTGTGGCCTCCGTGATCTGCTCCTGGATCGGCCGCCGCCGTACCCTCGACTCCATGACTGACGAGCAGCAGCCTCCCGCCAACCTGCGGCAGATCGACACCGTCGCCGCCCTCACCTCCGACCAGGCCGACGCCGTGCTCGGACTCATCGCGGAAGCGGCCCGCACGGACGGCCAGCAGGCCGTGTCCGAGCAGGGGCGGCTGCAGCTGCGGGGAGGTGCGCGGACCGGGGTGCGGCATCTGCTGCTCGGCGTCGGCGACGAGCTCGTCGGGTACGCGCAGCTGGAGGACACCGACCCCATCGAGGCCCCCGCCGCCGAACTCGTCGTGCACCCCGCACACCGCGGCCGCGGCCACGGCAGGGCCCTTGGCACCGCGCTGCTCGCCGAGTCGGGGCGGCGGCTGCGGATCTGGGCGCACGGCGGACACTCGGCGGCCAGGCACCTGGCGCAGGTGCTCGGGCTCACCCTCTTCCGTGAACTGCGGCAGATGCGGCGCTCGTTGGGCGACCTGGACCTGCCCGCCCCCGCCCTTCCCGACGGCGTCTCGGTACGCGCCTTCGTTCCCGGCCAGGACGACGCGGCCTGGCTGGCGGTGAACGCGGACGCCTTCGCCCACCACCCCGAGCAGGGCTCCCTCACCCAGCGCGACCTGGACGACCGCAAGGCCGAGCCGTGGTTCGACCCGGAGGGCTTCTTCCTCGCGGAGAAGGACGGCGACCTGGTCGGCTTCCACTGGACCAAGGTGCACGCGGACGAGGGCCTCGGCGAGGTGTACGTCCTCGGGGTGCGCTCCGGCGCGCAGGGCGGCGGCCTCGGCAAGGCGCTGACCACGATCGGCCTCAACCATCTGGCGGGGGCGGGCCTGCCGACGGCGATGCTGTACGTGGACGCGGACAACAAGGCGGCGGTGAGCGTCTACGAACGGCTCGGGTTCGTCACGCACGAGACGGACCTGATGTACCGCACGGAGTCCTGAGCCTCCCGCTTACGACACGTACGAGACGCGTACGACATGAAGGGCGCGGTGTTCCCCGGGGGAACACCGCGCCCTTCATGCGTCCGGCCGCGCCGGGCTCTCGGACCCCTTGACGGAACGGGCCCCCTTGCACCACCCTTTCACTACTCAATTAGTGAAAGGGTGGTGCAAGGGCATGGTCGAGTTCCGTATCGACCGGCGCAGCGGCGTCGCCACCTATCTCCAGATCGTCCAGCAGACCCAACAGGCCCTGCGTCTGGGCCTGTTGGAACCGGGGGACAAGCTGCCCACGGCCCGTGAGGTCGTCGAGGCGACGGCCATCAACCCGAACACGGTCCTGAAGGCGTACCGCGAACTGGAACGCGAGGGTCTGGTCGAGGCCCGTCGCGGGCTCGGCACCTTCGTGCGGAAGTCGCTGGGCTCCGCGCCCACCGACTCCCCGCTGCGCGGCGAGCTGAGCCAGTGGGCCGCCCGCGCCCGCGCTTCCGGTCTGGAGAGGGACGACGTCGCGGCGCTGTTCAGCGCCGTACTCGAAGAGCAGTTCACGCAGTCAGAGCACACCGAGCACGCAGAGAACACAGAGCAGTCGAAGCAGCACGTGACCGAGGGGGACCCCGCATGACCGACACCGCCATCGAGGCGGCCGCGCTTGCCAAGAGTTACGGGCGGCGGGGCCATGCCCTGCGCGACTGCTCCTTCCGGCTGCCCGCCGGACGGATCTGCGCGGTAGTGGGACCCAACGGCGCGGGCAAATCGACGCTGCTCGCCCTCGCGGCCGGGCTGATGCGGCCCTCCGAGGGCACGCTCTCCGTCCTCGGCACCGACCCGGCCACCGCGCGCGAGCACGTCGCGTACGTCGCCCAGGACAAGCCGCTCTACCCGCAGCTCAGCATCGCCGACACGCTGCGGCTCGGCGCCGAGCTGAACTACGGGCGCTGGGACACCGAGATCGCCGAACGTGTCGTACGCGAAGGGGATTTGGACCCGAAGCTGCGCGTGCGCACGCTCTCCGGCGGTCAACGCACCCGCGTCGCGCTCGCCCTCGCGCTCGGCAAACGGGCCCAACTCCTGCTCCTGGACGAGCCGATGGCCGACCTCGACCCGCTCGCCCGGCACCAGCTGATGGGGACGCTGATGGCCGAGGCGGCCGAGCACGGCACCACCGTGGTGATGTCCTCGCACATCGTCGCCGAACTGGCCGACGCCTGCGACCACTTGCTGCTCGTGTCCGGCGGCCGGGTGCGGCTCGGCGGCGGCATCGACGACCTCGTCGGCGCGCACGCCCTGGTCACCGGGCGCCGGCCCGCCGAGGACCTCGCCCCGCACACCGTCGTCGAATCCCGCGCCACCGGGCGCGGCCTGACCGCGCTGATACGGCCCGAAGGCCCGGTCGGCGAAGGCTGGGAGATCGAAGAGCCCTCCCTGGAGGAACTGTTGCTGGCCCATCTGCGCTCCCCCGAGGCGCCCGCACTCCTGACGCCGGGCACGACCGCGACCGAACCGGCGGTGACCACGTGACCGCGTCGACGACGGCGCCCGCAGCCCGGACTCAGGGCCGCCCCACCGCCCTCACCCTGCCCGGCCCGTACCGCGCCGTACTGCGCCAGCACCGCACCGCCCTGTGGATCACGCTCGGTCTGATGGTGCTCGCCATCGCGTTCCTGGTCACCAACCAGCTGGTGATCTCCCACGAGGCGGATGCCTTCAGGGCGACCGGCTGCACCATCGGGGTGGACATCACCCCCGACTGCTACACCACGGTCCGCGAATACCTCGACTCGGACTCCTCGTTCCGCCGGTACATCGACTACTCGGGCGTGGCCATCCTCGCCCTGCCCTGCCTGATCGGCCTGTTCGTCGCCGGCCCGATGATCGGGCGGGACATGGAGACCGGCACGTACAAGCTGGCCTGGACGCAGTCCGTCTCCCCGGTGCGCTGGCTCACCGTCCGGTTCGCCCTGTGCGCCACCGTCGTGGTCGGCTGCGGCACGCTGCTCGCCGCGGGACAGCGCCTGGCCTGGCGGGCGGGGCCGGACCTGAACGGTCCGCAGACTTCCTGGTTCGAGCGCGCGATCTACGGGTCCGTGGGCCCGGTGGCTGTCGCGTACGCCCTCCTCGGCCTCGCCGTGGGCACGCTCGCAGCGGTGGTGCTGCGGCGCACGCTGCCCGCGATGGCCGCCGCGCTGGCCGTCACCGCGGGCGCGGTCATCGCGCTGCCGCTGCTCCGGGGCCGCCTGTGGGCGACGGAGACGGTCACCTCGTCGGGCGAGTACGCGCAGGGCCCTCCCGGCAACGGCTTCGGCGTGGAGCAGGGCATGCTCACCGCCGACGGCCAACGGCTGCCGCAGTCCGTGTGCTCGAACTATGCGGGCCAGTTCAGGCAGTGCCTCGACAAGCACCAAGTCACCGGCTGGTACAACGATTTCCACCCCTCGTCCCACTTCTGGCCCCTCCAGTTCGTGGAGACGGGCATCGTCCTCGCGCTCGCCGCGGCGGCGACCTACGCGGCATTCCGGGTGCTGCGGCGCCGGACCGCCTGATTCCACCGGCCCCCGGACGTGTGTAGACGCCCGGGGGCCTCCGGCACATGTCCCGCACGTCATGTCGCCGTAACCAGTGATTCAGACTGGCTTGCGACCCTCACTCAATGCAGCCCGCCGTGCCCGACCCTCCCCCCATGAACGGGAAGCTCGTTCTCACCCCGGCACTCTCCGACGCGCCCATCGGGGTCCCCGCGCGGAACAATGGGGCCATGAGCCAGCCCAGCGCGCAAGGTCAGGTCCAGCACCCCCAGCCCTCCGTCGGCTCCATCGCCGCACACCGCCCGCACACCCTGTCGGCCGCGGTCTCCGACCTCGACCCCGACATCGACGCCGATCTCGACGCGTACGACGAGGACGGCCAGGTAGGACACGACGGCCAGGAGCTTCCGCAGGGCCGCTTCCTGGACCGGGAGCGCAGCTGGCTCGCCTTCAACGAACGCGTCCTGGAGCTCGCCGAGGACCCGAACACGCCACTACTCGAACGGGCTAATTTCCTGGCGATCTTCGCCTCGAACCTGGACGAGTTCTTCATGGTCCGCGTGGCAGGCCTCAAGCGCCGCATCGCGACCGGCGTCGCCACCCGTTCGGCCTCAGGTCTGCAGCCCCGCGAGGTCCTGGAGCTGATCTGGAACCGCTCCCGCGAACTCATGGCCCGGCACGCCGCCTGCTACCAGGAGGACGTCGCCTCCGGCCTCGCCGACGAGGGCATCCACCTGGTCCGCTGGAACGAGCTGACGGAGAAGGAGCAGTCCCGCCTCTTCACGCTCTTCCGGCAGCAGATCTTCCCCGTCCTGACCCCCCTCGCGGTCGACCCGGCGCACCCTTTCCCGTACATCTCGGGGCTCTCGCTCAACCTCGCCGTGGTCGTGCGCAACCCGGTGTCGGGACACACACACTTCGCACGCGTGAAGGTCCCGCCGCTCCTCTCCCGCTTCCTCGAGGCCTCCCCCCAGCGGTACGTCCCCATCGAGGACGTCATCGCCGCTCCCGCGCACCTCGCGGAGCTGTTCCCGGGCATGGAGATCCAGGAGCACCACATGTTCCGGCTCACCCGGAACGAGGACCTGGAGGTGGAGGAGGACGACGCCGAGAATCTGCTCCAGGCCCTGGAGAAGGAGCTCATGCGGCGCCGCTTCGGGCCCCCGGTGCGCCTCGAGGTCGAGGAGTCCATCGACCGGAACGTCCTCGACCTCCTCGTGCGCGAGCTGAAGATAAGCGAGGCCGAGGTCTATCCGCTGCCCGGTCCGCTCGACCTGACCGGGCTCTTCGGCATCGCGGCCCTCGACCGGCCCGAGCTGAAGTACCCGAAGTTCATCGCGGGCACGCACCGCGACCTCGCCGAGGTGGAGTCGGCGTCCGCCCCGGACATCTTCGCCGCCCTTCGCGAACGCGACGTACTTCTGCACCACCCGTACGACTCCTTCTCCACGTCCGTGCAGGCCTTCCTGGAGCAGGCGGCCGCCGACCCGGACGTCCTGGCGATCAAGCAGACGCTGTACCGGACCTCGGGCGACTCCCCGATAGTCGACGCGTTGATCGACGCCGCCGAGTCGGGCAAGCAGGTGCTCGTCCTCGTCGAGATCAAGGCGCGCTTCGACGAGCAGGCGAACATCAAGTGGGCGCGGAAGCTGGAGGAGGCGGGCTGCCATGTCGTCTACGGCCTGGTCGGCCTGAAGACGCACTGCAAGCTGTCCCTCGTCGTCCGCCAGGAGGGCGAGACGCTGGTCCGCTACTCGCACGTGGGCACCGGCAACTACCACCCCAAGACGGCCCGTCTCTACGAGGACCTGGGGCTGCTCACCGCCAAGCAGGAGGTGGGCGCCGACCTGTCCGACCTCTTCAACCGGCTCTCGGGCTACTCGCGCCGCGAGACCTACCGCCGTCTGCTCGTGGCTCCCAAGTCCCTGCGCGACGGGCTGATCTCACGCATCGACAAGGAGATCCAGCACCACCGCGCGGGCCGCCCGGCGTACGTACGCATCAAGGTCAACTCGATGGTCGACGAGGCCGTCGTGGACGCGCTCTACCGCGCCTCGCAGGCGGGCGTGCCGGTGGACGTGTGGGTGCGCGGCATCTGTGCGGTGCGGCCCGGCGTGGCGGGGCTCTCGGAGACGATCCGGGTCCGTTCCGTGCTCGGCCGCTTCCTGGAGCACTCCCGCGTCTTCGCCTTCGGCAACGCGGGCGAGCCCGAGGTGTGGATCGGCAGCGCCGACATGATGCACCGCAATCTCGACCGGCGCATCGAGGCGCTGGTCAGGGTCACCGACCCGGCACACCGGGCGGCGCTGAGCCGGCTCCTGGAGACCGGCATGTCGGACACCACCGCCTCCTGGCACCTGGGCGCGGACGGCAACTGGACCCGGCACGCCCTTGATCCGGAGGGCCAGCCCCTGCGGAACGTACAGGAGATGCTCATTGACGCCCGGAGGCGCCGGCGTGGCACAGCTAAACCATGAGACGACGACAGGCGATGTCCTGTCGGCCTATCTGCAGGGCCAGGCCACGGAGTTCCTGCGCTCGCTGCGGCTGCACCGCGAGTCGACGACGGACGCGCAGGGCGCCGAGGAGTCCCTGGAGGCCGCCCGCGCCCTGCGCCGCGCGGCGCGCCGCATCGGCGGCACGCTGCACACGTTCCGCCCGCTCCTGGACCAGGAGTGGGCGGCCGGGCTGCGCCCCGAACTGGCATGGCTCTCCGGCACCTTGGCGAGGGAACACGCGTACGCGACCCGCCTGGAACGCCTCTTGGACGCCCTGCACCGCCTCTCCGGAGCACCGACGGTTCCGGCGCCCAAGGAGCCCGTTCCCGCTGGGGGCAGGCGTTCCGCAGGGCGATGGGGGTCGCCGCAGCCCTCGCCTCAGGGTGCCGATGAACAAGGCAGTACGCCCAGGGGCCTCACAGTAGGCGCGGCCAAGGCGGCAGCACTGCTGGAACGGCAGCTCACCCTCGCCCGTACGCGGGCCCACTCAGCAGCCCTCCAAGCCTTCGGCTCCTCCCGCTTCCACGCCGTGGCGGACAACGTCGCCGTACTGGCCAGCGAAGTCCCCCTGATCCACGCCGTGGAGGACCTGAAGCCGCTGGCGGCCAAGGCCGAGGAGAACCTCGCCGAAGCCGTCACCGCACTCCCCCTGGGCCAGGCGGGCCACCCGTACAACGCGGAAGCGCTGACGCACGGCCTCGCCGCGGGTGAGGCCCCCGAGGCCCAGGACGCCCCCTGGCTCAAGACCCGCGCCCTCCTGCGCCTGCACAGGTACGCCCAGGAAGTCCTCACCGGAGGCCCCGGCGCCCCCGGCACGGACCTCCGCCTCGCGGACGCGGGCCACGCCCTGGACCGCCACCGCGAGGCCGCGGACGCCGCCTCGGCCGCGGCATCGGCCGCCCGCACCCCCCGCATCGCCCCGGCGACGGCGTACGCCTTGGGCGTCCTGCACGCCGACCAGCGCCACGAGGTGGAGGCGGCACGCTTCGACTTCCACCAGGCCTGGCTCCGCGAGGCGGGAACAGCGGCAGAGACGGAGGCGGTGAGCACCCGGTGACGCGCGCCGAAGGCGACGTCGTGCTGGCCGCGGGCTGCGTCCTGTGGCGCCGCTCCCCGCTCGACGGCCGCCTGGAGATATGCCTGGTCCACCGGCCGAAGTACGACGACTGGTCGCACCCCAAGGGCAAGCTGAAGCGGGCCGAGGACTCCCTCGCGGGCGCCCTGCGCGAGGTCGAGGAGGAGACCGGCCACCGCTGCGTCCCCGGCGCCCGCCTCCCCACGGTCCGCTACCTGGCCCAGGGCCGCCCGAAAGAGGTCGCCTACTGGGCGGCGGAGGTGGCCGACGGCCACTTCACCCCCAACGACGAGGTCGACCGCATCCTCTGGCTCTCGCCGACCGCGGCCCGCAACCGCCTCACGCAGCCCCGCGACCAGCACCTTGTCGACGCCCTGCTCGGCGTGCTCAACCCGGCGTAACTGATCCGCTACGTTCCGTAGTGCGTTGCCTAACCAGGCCGACCGCCGAGGTTCACCCTCCGTTCACTCATGCCCTTTGGCCACTTCACCTGCCCTGCCTAATTTCAGCCTTACAACACAACGTAAGACCGCAGAACCGCAGTACCGCAGGACCGAAGAACTCGCACGACGAAGACCTCGCACGCCGCCAGCAACGGGCCGGCGGCTCCCGGAAGGAAATCCCGAAAGTGAAGCTTCAGCGCAAGAACCGGCTCCGCGCCCTCTCCCTCGGCGCCCTCGCCGTCTCCGGCGCCCTGGCCCTCACGGCGTGCGGCTCCGACGACACGAGCGGCGGCAGCGGCGGCACCGGCAAGGAGACCAACGCCAACGCCAACATCAAGTGCGACGACGCCAAGGGCCAGCTCGCCGCCTCCGGTTCGTCCGCGCAGAAGAACGCGATCGACGCCTGGCGCAAGGTCTACTCGACCACCTGCAAGGACGTTCAGCTCAACTACAACCCGACGGGTTCGGGCGCCGGCATCACCGCGTTCATGCAGGGCCAGACCGCCTTCGCGGGCTCCGACTCGGCGCTCAAGCCCGAGGAGATCGCGGCGTCGAAGAAGGTCTGCAAGAACAGCCAGGCCATCGACCTGCCGATGGTCGGCGGCCCGATCGCCGTCGGTTACAACGTGCCCGGTGTGGACGACCTCGTCCTGGACGCCGAGACCCTCGCCAAGATCTTCGACGGCAAGATCAAGACCTGGGACGACAAGGCGATCGAGAAGCTGAACCCCGACGCCAAGCTCCCCAGCACCAAGATCCAGGCGTTCCACCGCTCGGACGAGTCCGGCACCACGGACAACTTCACCAAGTACCTCAAGGGCGCGGCCCCGTCCGCCTGGGCGCACGAGCCGGGCAAGTCCTGGGAGGCCAAGGGCGGCCAGTCCGCCAACGGCTCCTCCGGTGTCGCGGGCCAGGTCAAGCAGACCGCCGGCGCCATCTCGTACTTCGAGCTCTCGTACGCCTCCGACGGCATCAACACCGTCGACCTGAAGACCGAGGCCAAGGAGCCGGTGAAGGCCACCGTCGACAACGCCTCCAAGGCCATCTCCGAGGCCAAGGTCGTCGGCAAGGGCAACGACCTCGCCCTGGAGCTGAACTACAAGCCCGCCGCCGAGGGCGCCTACCCGATCACCCTGGTGACGTACGAGGTCCTCTGCGAGAAGGGCAACAAGGCCGAGACCCTGGCCGCGACCAAGTCCTTCCTGACCTACATCGCCAGCGAGGACGGCCAGAACGTCCTCAAGGAGAACGACTACGCGCCGATCCCGGCCGAGATCATCGCCAAGGTCCGCACGACCGTCGCGGGCCTGAGCTAGCTGAACCGAGTGCGGCCGGCCCCGTGAGTCAGGGCCGGCCGCACCGTCCGGTGCACCGCCGCCAGGAGCAACCGCCGCCGACAGAGCGGTGATTGGCTCCGCAGACCGGAGAATCCCATGGATATACCAAGCAGTACGACAGCACCCCCACCCCTCGACGACGTACGGCCCTCGGGCATCACGCCCAAGCGTCCGCGCCGCAGCGCGACCCGCCCCGGCGACCGGATCTTCCTCGGTCTCTCGCGCGGCTCCGGCATCGCGCTGCTCGTGATCATGGCCGCCATCGCGGCCTTCCTGACCTACCGCGCGGCCATCGCCCTCTCGGACAACACGGGCAACTTCCTCACCACCTTCGAGTGGGACCCGGCCGGTGGCACCACCGGCGGCAAGCCGTACTTCGGCATCGCGGTCCTGGTCTTCGGCACCGTGGTGAGCTCGATCATCGCCCTGGTGATCGCCGTCCCCGTGGCCATCGGCATCGCGCTCTTCATCTCGCACTACGCGCCGCGCAAGCTGGCCACCCCCATCGCCTTCGTGATCGACCTGCTGGCCGCCGTGCCGTCGATCGTCTACGGCCTGTGGGGCGCCCTCGTGGTCGCACCCAACCTGACCGGCCTCTACAGCTGGCTCGACGACTACTTCGGCTGGACCGGGATCTTCGAGTACCAGGGCGGCGCCCCGCGCTCCCTGATGACGGTGGGCATCCTGCTCGCCATCATGATCCTGCCGATCATCACGAACGTCAGCCGCGAGGTATTCCTGCAGGTCCCGAAGATGCACGAGGAGGCCGCGCTCGCGCTCGGCGCCACGCGCTGGGAGACCATCCGCATGTCGGTGCTCCCCTTCGCCCGCTCGGGCGTCATCTCCGCATCGATGCTGGGCCTGGGCCGCGCGCTCGGCGAGACGATCGCCGTCGCCACCGTGCTCTCCCCGAGCTTCGTGATCAACGCCTCCGTGCTCGACTTCGGCGGCGGCACCTTCGCGCAGAACATCGCCAGCAAGTTCAACGAGGCGACCGAGTACGGCCGTGACGCGCTCATCGCCTCCGGTCTGGTCCTCTTCGTCATCACGCTGCTGGTCAACGGCGCGGCCCGCCTGATCATCGCGCGCCGCAAGGAGTACTCGGGGGCCAACGCATGAGCGCCACCATCGTCAAGCCCACGAGCCTTCAGGGCGCCCGCCTCCCGCGCTGGACACCGGCCGTCGTCGCGCTCGGCTCCGCCGCTGTCGCCATCGGCATCGGTGCGGGGGCCGGCCTGGACAGCCGTATCCAGTGGGGCCTGATCGCGGCCATCCTCTACGTCGGCGCCTCGTACGCCCTCGCGGTCGCCGTCGAGGGCGGACGCCAGGCCAAGGACCGCCTCGCCACCTCGATGGTGTGGGTGATGTTCCTGCTGGCGGTCGTCCCGCTGGCCTCGCTGATCTACGAGACCGTCCAGCGCGGCTCGAACGTCTTCAACGGCTACTTCCTGACCCACTCCATGGGCGTGGTCGCGGACGACGAGCCCGGCGGCGGCATCTACCACGCGATCATCGGCACCCTGGAGCAGGTGCTCCTGGCCTCCCTGATCGCCGTGCCGATCGGCCTGCTCACCGCGATCTACCTCGTGGAGTACGGGCGCGGGAAGCTCTCCAAGGTCGTCACGTTCTTCGTGGACGTCATGACGGGCATCCCGTCGATCGTCGCGGGTCTGTTCGTCCTCAGCTTCTGGATCCTGATCCTGGGCTTCGACTTCTCCGGCTGGGCCGGCGCCATGGCGCTCGCCATCCTGATGATGCCGGTGGTCGTGCGCTCCACGGAGGAGATGCTCAAGCTCGTCCCGAACGAGCTGCGGGAGGCGTCACTCGCCCTCGGCATCCCGAAGTGGAGGACCATCCTCAAGGTGGTCCTGCCCACCGCGATCGGCGGCATCACGACCGGCGTCATGCTCGCGGTCGCCCGTATCGCGGGCGAGACCGCACCGGTCCTGCTCCTGGTCTGGGTCAACCCCATGATCAACACGAACCCGTTCGAGGGCTCGCAGGCCTCGCTGCCGCTGTACATCTACCAGCAGTACGCGGCCGGCAACCAGGCAGGTTACGACCGCGCCTGGGCGGCGGCGCTCGCCCTCATCGGCTTCATCATGATCCTCAACCTGGCGGCCCGCGGCGTAGCCCGCTGGAAGGCCCCCAAGACGGGCCGCTGACGCGGCCACATCAGCGACCTCTCTGTAACCCCCTTAAGGCAGTGATCCCCATGGCCAAGCGAATCGACGTATCGGGCCTTACCGCTTACTACAGCGCCCACAAGGCCATCGAGGACATCTCGATGACCGTGGAGCCCCGCTCCGTGACGGCCTTCATCGGCCCCTCCGGCTGCGGCAAGTCCACCTTCCTGCGCACCCTCAACCGCATGCACGAGGTCACCACCGGTGGCCGCGTCGAGGGCAAGGTGCTCCTGGACGACGAGGACCTCTACGGTCCCGGTGTCGACCCGGTCGCCGTGCGCCGCACCATCGGCATGGTGTTCCAGCGCCCCAACCCCTTCCCCACGATGTCGATCTTCGACAACGTGGCGGCGGGCCTGCGGCTCAACGGCTCGTACAAGAAGAGCGAGCTGAACGCCATCGTCGAGAAGTCCCTCAAGGGCGCCAACCTCTGGAACGAGGTCAAGGACCGCCTGAACAAGCCCGGCTCCGGCCTCTCCGGCGGTCAGCAGCAGCGTCTGTGCATCGCGCGGGCGATCGCGGTCGAGCCCCAGGTCCTGCTCATGGACGAGCCCTGCTCGGCCCTGGACCCGATCTCGACCCTCGCCATCGAGGACCTGATCGGCGAGCTGAAGGAGCGCTTCACGATCGTCATCGTGACGCACAACATGCAGCAGGCGGCGCGCGTCTCGGACCGTACGGCCTTCTTCAACCTCGCGGCGGTCGGCCAGCCCGGCAAGCTCGTCGAGATCGACGACACGGAGCGGATCTTCTCCAACCCCTCCGTGCAGGCCACCGAGGACTACATCTCGGGCCGCTTCGGCTGAGCCACACCCCTCGGGTGTCCCGACTCCTTGCGGTGCTGCATGGCGGTGCCACCGCAGGGGCAACAAAGAAAGGCCCGCCCCCTGGCTCCCGGGGGGCGGGCCTTTCCGTTGTGCGTTCGATGCCGCCGGTAATGCGTTTCGTCTCTCGTCTCCCTACAGGAAGGCGAGATTCACGATCCAGAAACTGACGGCCGCGACGATGGCTGCGGCCGGCATCGTGATGAACCAGCCGAGAATGATGTTCTTGGCGACGCCCCAGCGCACGGCGTTCACACGCTTGGTGGCACCCACACCCATGATCGCGGAAGTGATCACGTGCGTGGTGGAGATCGGCGCGTGGAACATGAAAGCGGTGGTGAACATGATGCCCGCGCCGGTGGTCTCGGCGGCGAATCCCTGTGGCGGGTCCAGCTCGATGATCTTGCGGCCGAGCGTACGCATGATGCGCCAGCCACCCGCGTACGTACCGGCGGAGAGCATCAGCGCACAGGCGATCTTGACCCAGATCGGAATGGGCGCGTCGGCGTCCTGCACATCGGAGATGACCAGGGCCATCACCACGATGCCCATCGTCTTCTGCGCGTCCTGCAGACCGTGTCCGAGCGCCATTCCGGCCGCGGAGACCGTCTGCGCGATGCGGAATCCGCGCTTGGCCTTGTGCGGGTTGGACTTCCGGAACATCCACATGATCGCGCACATCACCAGATATCCGGCGACGAGACCGACAAGGGGCGAGATGAACATCGGGATGACGACCTTGTCCAGTACGCCGGACCAGATCACCCCGATTCCACCGGCGAGCGCGGCTCCGACCATTCCACCGAAAAGGGCGTGGGAGGAGGAGGAAGGAAGCCCGAAGTACCAGGTGATGAGGTTCCAGACAATGGCGCCCACCAGGGCGGCAAAGAGGATCCACATTCCCTTGTTGCCCTCGGGCGTCTCGATCAGGCCCTTGCTGACCGTCTTGGCGACCCCGCTGCCCATGAAGGCGCCTGCGAGGTTCATGACGGCGGCCATCGCGAGCGCCGCGCGGGGCGTCAGCGCACGGGTGGAGACGGAAGTGGCAATGGCATTCGCAGAGTCGTGAAAGCCATTCGTATACGTAAATCCGAGCGCGACGCCAATGGTCACGATCAAAGCAAAGGTGTCCATGGAGAGGCCTCAGGACTCCTTGACCGCGATGGTCTCCACCGTGTTCGCGACGTGCTCGAACGCGTCGGCCGCCTCTTCAAGCACGTCGACGATCTGCTTCAGCTTCAGCACCTCTATGGCGTCGTACTTGCCGTTGAAGAGCTGGGCGAGAAGCTTCCGGTGAATCTGGTCGGCCTGGTTCTCCAGACGGTTGACCTCGATCCAGTACTCGGTGAGGTTGTCCATCGTCCGCAGATTCGGCATGGCCTCGGCCGTGAGCTCTGCGGCTCGCGACAGGACCTCGATCTGCTGCTCGACTCCCTTGGGGAGTTCCTCGACCTGGTAAAGAACGACCAGGTCGACGGCCTCCTCCATGAAGTCCATGATGTCGTCCAGGCACGACGCCAGGTTGTAGATGTCCTCGCGGTCGAAGGGCGTGATGAAGGAGGAGTTCAGCTGGTGGAAGATCGCGTGTGTCGCGTCGTCTCCAGCGTGCTCCGCGGCCCGCATACGCTCTGCGATCTCGACTCGGGCGGAGGCGTCAGCCCCGAGCAGTTCCATCAGGAGCTTCGAGCCCGTGACAATGTTGTCCGCGGAAGCGGCGAACATGTCGTAGAAGCTCGTCTCCCTGGGGGTCAGACGAAAGCGCACGTGGGGTCCTCGGGGTGCTTTGGATTCGGTCAGGCTGATGCTAGGCGCATCATCCGGCCACGGCTAACCGGCCAGACCCCAGTGTCGCCCATCAGGCACAGTGATCAGCACGCCCCCCGAGCAATCGAGTATTCTATACCCACTAGGGGTATAGGAAGCCAGTTGAGCCAGTGGCTTTCCTATGACTGCCCAGCAGAGTGACTGTCCAAGCAGGAGGACGCGATGACGACCACCGATGCGGCCGGTGTGGCCATGAACACCGAGGCGCCCTCCGAGCCCGGCGGCCACGACCAGGGCGTCCACGGCTACCACAAGCAGAAGGACGAGCACCTCAAGCGCCTGCGGCGCATCGAGGGGCAGGTCCGCGGCCTGCAGCGGATGGTCGAGGAAGACGTCTACTGCATCGACATACTCACCCAGGTCTCGGCGGGCACGAAGGCCCTGCAGTCCTTCGCCCTCCAGCTCCTGGAGGAACACCTGCGGCACTGCGTGGCGGACGCGGCGGTCAAGGGCGGCGACGAGATCGACGCGAAGGTCGAAGAGGCGACGAAGGCGATCGCCCGCATGATGCGAACGTAAGGCTCCCGCCGGGGGCACCAGTCCCCGAGCCCGCCGCTGCGCGACGGATCATCCCCGCCCGATTGCCCCGGGGTGCCGGGTGGGTGGGAGACCTCCGCCGCGAAGCGGCGGTCTTGTTGCCGCGAAGCGGCAGGCAGAGCCGTTCGGCACCCACAACGCCGCGCCGCGAAGGCGGGCAGGCCCCCGCCGGAAGGCGAAGGCGGGGCCCGGGGCTAGTCCCCGGGGGCGTCCGGGCGGTCCGCGTCGGTGGAGACGTTCAGGACCTCGTCGATGCGGTCGGCACTCAACCGCTCCTCACCGGCGGCGGACGCCGCGATGATGAGTTCGCCGCACAGCTCGATCTCGGCAAGGGCGACGTGGTCCTGAACAGTCGTACCGCGCACCAGAGCCACGTTCATCACCTCTTCCTGACCTTGCTTCCTGCCGGTACCGACTTCCTAGAGTAGGGAGCGGCCTACACACCGCGCATGGCACGGACGGACCATTTCCACACCCCCGGGCGCGACTAGCCGGGTACCCCCACTCCCCGGGGATTACGTCTCCGCTTCGCTCTTTCCGCCGCTCTACTTCTCGGCGATCTTGCCCGCGAAGATGTCCTCGCTCGCCGGCAACCGCACATCCACCCGCACCCCGAAGTCGTACAACAACGTGGTCGACGCCACTTCCGCGTTCGCGACACTGAAGTGCTGCCGCAGCTTCCGCAGCCGCCCCTCCTCGTCGAGGTACGCGTCGAACGGCACCCCACCCTTGCTGAACCCTTTCGCCGCCGCCCCCAGGGCCCGCCGCTGCCCCTCGGAGGCCGCCTTCGCGGCGCTCGGCAGGTCCGCCGTCCCGCGGTAGTGCCGCACCTTCACGCCCGCCACCGCCGTCTCCCCGACGTACGACGCCTTGCGCACACCCCGCAGCAGCTCCGCCGCGGCCAGCGGATCGGTGGCGCCGCCCGTGACCAGGTTGCCGTCCGAGAGGGACGCCGTGTCGATCCGCACCCACTTGTCGGCGGGCACCCCGGCCCCCCGGTTCTTCATGTAGAGCGCGCCGCTCGCCATCAGCTCCGTGATGGGGCGGTGCTCCTCGTCCCCGGCGGGATCCTTCGGCAGCACCACCACGAACCGCCCCACCTGCCGCCCGAAGTCGTACGAGCCGTGCCCGCGGATGGTCACGCGGGTCCCGCCGCTGGCCATCTCCATGGACGTACGCGCCTTGGAACTCCCCGCGCGGACCAGGGCGTCGGCGGAGTCCCGCACCACGTCGACGGCGTCCTCGGCGGCGCTGCGCCCGTCGTCGGCCGCCGCTCCGCCGCCCGAGCATCCCGTGGCGACGGCCATGAGACCCACCGCCGCGGCCGTGACGACCGCCCCGCCTGTGCGCCTGTGCTGCTGACCCATCGCCCGACTACCCCCAAGCCTTCCCGCGAGGTGCTGTAGCCCCCTGTCGTTCCGTGTAACGACCGGTACGTTGACCCGTCACGCGGAAGAGCGTTCACCTGGCGTGGGTACGGTGGAGTCGTGGCCCAGGAGCAACAGGACGAACCCCACCGCGCGACGACGGTCGAACAGGGCCGGTTCTGTGCGGCCCGGTGCAGCTGCGGCTGGCGCGGCCCCGCCCGCAGAGCGCGCAGCAAGGCCCGCACGGACGCGGAATCCCACATGGCGGACGGGTAGGCCGCAGGCCCCCGCTCACGGCTCCCGCGCATGGCCCCCGCTCACGGGCCCCGCGCCGATCCCGCACAACTCCCCTTGCCGCTCACCGGAACCCACCGGTCCCGCAGCCCGTCTCGTACTCCGGGAAGCAACGGGAGGCGGGTCATGGAGCGACGTACGTTCATCAGCACGGCGGCAGCGGCGACGGCGGCGTTCGCGGCCGCGGGCTGCACCGGTTCCGGCGGAGGCAGCGGGAGCGGCGGCGGGGGCACGACCTCCCGCAGCGCGGGCTCCCCGGGCTCCAGCACCCCCATCCGCACGTCCAGCGCCGCCGCGTCCGCCGCCGCGAACCTCACTGCCCTCGCCAAGGACCTGGACGGCACCCTGGTCAAGCCGGGAGAGGCGAAGTGGGCGGCGGCCCGCCAGCTCTACAACACGCGCTACGACAGCCTCAGGCCGACGGCGGTCGCGTACGTGGCGAACCCGGACGACATCCGTACGACCCTGGCCTACGCCCGCGCGCACGACGTCCCGGTCTCCATACGCAACGGCGGCCACTCCTACGGGGGTTGGTCGTCCGGCAGCGGCCGTCTCATCGTCGACGTGTCGAAGCTGAACAAAACGCGCGCCAGCGGTTCGACGGCCACGGTCGGCGCGGGCGCCAAGCTGATCGACGTCTACCGCGCGCTGGCCGCGAAGGGCGTGACGATCCCGGCGGGTTCCTGCCCGACGGTCGGCGTCTCCGGCCTGACGCTGGGCGGCGGCCATGGCGTGGTGTCCCGGGCGTACGGCCTGACCTGCGACAGCCTGACGTCGGCGACGCTCATCACCGCCGACGGCAAGCAGCTGACGGCGAGCAGGAGCGAGAACAAGGACCTGTTCTGGGCGCTGCGGGGCGCGGGCAACGGCAACTTCGGCGTGGTGACGGAGCTCCGGTTCCGCACGCACGCGGCCCCGCAGGGCGTCTCGGCCTACATGACCTGGCCCTGGTCGAAGGCGGCGGCGGTCGTCAAGGCGTGGCAGGAGTGGGGCCCCGACCAGCCGGACGAGATCTGGTCGTCGGCGCACCTGGCGAACACGCCGGGCGGCACGCCCACGGTCTCGGTCGCCTGCTTCTCCCTTGGGACGTACGGAGAACTCCAGAACGCGGTGGACCGCCTGGCGGACAAGATAGGCGCCCCGGCCCGCAGCGTCTCCCTCAAGCGGCGCTCGTACGAGGAGTCGATGGAGGTGTACGCGGGCTGCTCGTCCTTCTCGGCGGACGCCCAGTGCCACCTGCCCGGCGCGACGCCGGGGCGGAGCCCGCAGGGGGCGCTGAACCGCGAGACGTACGCGGCGAGTTCGGACTTCTTCGACCGCTCGCTCTCGGCGGCGGGCATCCGCGCACTCCTCTCCCAGGTGGAGAACGTGACGGGCGCGAGCGCGGGCAGCATCGCGCTGACCGCCCTCGGCGGCGCGATCAACCGCGTCGACCCGACGGCCACGGCCTTCGTGCACCGCCGCTCGCGGATGCTGGCGCAGTACATCGCGTCGTGGCGCCCCGGCACGTCCGGAAAGCCGGCGCAGGCATGGCTCAAAACGGCCCATGGAGCGATGGCCCGATACGCGTCCGGCGCGGCGTACCAGAACTACGCGGACCCGACCCTGACCAACTGGCGCGAGGCGTACTACGGTTCGGCGGCACCACGCCTGAAGGCGCTGAAGAAGCAGTACGACCCGAAGCGCTTCTTCGACTTCCCCCAGGCGTTGTAACGGGCTCCAGAGCCCCGCGCGCCGTCGATCACCGGCTTCGCCGAGTTCGTCCTCCATCGCCGGACGGGGTCTGGGCCGGGAAGAGGAAAGTCCTTACCCCGGACGGCGGCCCCCGCAACCCGAACAGCTCACCCGACACGCCCTCAGGTGGCCCACTCCCCGGAAGGGGACTGCTCTGGGGGTATGACCCCACGAATAGCCAAGGCCGCCGCAGCCACCGCCACGCTCCTCGCCCTGGCCACCCCCACGGCCCACGCCGCCACCACCCGGGCGGAGCACCCCGAGGCAGGCCCCATGGCCATTGCCTCCGCAGGAGTCACCGCCGCAGCGGCCGGCACCGGCTGGTGGCTGCTGAAGCGCCGCCGCGCAGAGGCGGAAGCACAGACGGAAGCGGAGACGGAAGCCGCGCCAACTGCTCCCCCTACGCCGCGAGATCCCGCTCATCCGGCCCGGAGGCCGCCCGCCGAGGCAACTCCGCCACAGCCTCCCCCGGCTTCGCCCACACCAGCCACCCGCCCCGCCCCGAACGCCCGACAGCCTTGGCAACAGGCGTGAGCGCGGCCATCGCAAGCGGCGAGAGCAGCAGCACGACAGCCGTCCCGAGCGCGAATCCGCCCACGACGTCCGTCGGATAGTGCACGCCCATAAAGACCCGGCAGAACCCTTCGAGCAAGGCGAGGGCGATGCCGACGAGACCGAACTTCCGGTTGGCCACGAAAAGCCCGACACCGAGAGCCATCGCGAGCGTCGCGTGATCGCTCACGAAGGAGAAGTCGGTCTTTCCGTGCACAAGGAGTTCCAGCCCGTCGTGATCCTTGAAAGGCCGACGACGCTCGACAAATCCACGGATCGGCACATTCACCAGGACAGCGATCCCGGCCGCCAACGGCGCCCAGACAACAGCGGCGACAGACGAAGCGGCGTCATCGAGCGCGCCCCGCTTTCGCTGGCCCCACCAGCACCAGAGGACGAGCAGAACAAGCGCGACCAGCAATCCGTACTCGCCGACGAATGCCATCGACTTCGCCAGCAAGGCCGGCGAATCCTCCGCCAGGCCGTTGATGTCGTAGAGCAGGCTGACGTCGGGGTTCGACCCGGTTGTGTCGAGTCCAGCCATGGTGCTGCGGCCCCTTGTCTCCTCGCCTCGGACGCACCTTGCCGTGCGCCCTTCCATCAACCCCCGTGGTCCAGTGCTGCTTGCCGCGTGGTCAATGCCGCTCGCTACCGGGTGGTCTCGCTCTTCCAGTCAAGGGAACGCACGGTCCCCTTCACTACGTTCCACTCTCCACCGAATGATCACTGAGACGTTATCGAAGAGAGACTCATCGCCGCAGCTCAGAGAAGTGTACTGACGGAGAGTTCAAGCCACATCACGCCCCGCGCACGCGCTCCGCGAGCGGCGTCCGCGCGGGCTCTCAGGCCGCGGACCGCTTGTCGGGCACGGCATTCGCGCCGTCCTCGGTGACGCGAGTCGCGCCAAAATAATCCGGCGTATCGATGGGGTCGAAGCGGATCACCGCACCGGCCCGCGGGGCATTAATCATGTAGCCCCCGCCGACATAGATCCCGACATGCCGGATGGCGCGTGAATTGGTGAGGTCGTCCGAGAAGAACACCAGGTCACCCGGGAGCAGTTCGTCCCGTTTCGGATGCGGTCCCGCGTTGTACTGGTCGTTCGCGACACGCGGCAGATCGATGTCCACGCTCCGATAGGCGGCGAGCGTAAGACCGGAACAGTCGAACCGTCCGCCCTGCTCGGGGGTTCCGTTTCCACCCCACAGATACAGCGTGCCGAGCTTCTTCTGCGCGTAGTAGATGGCCCCTGCCGCCTGTTGTGACGGCTGCACCCTGCTGGTGGGCCGGGCGAAGCTCTTCTCCAGGTCCGTGATGGTCTTCACGTAATTCTGGGTCTCGCTGTAAGGCGGCACGCCGCCGTACTTGATGACGGCGTACGCACCCGCGTTGTACGCGGCGAGCATGTTCTCCGTCGGACTTCCCGGGGCGTCCTTCACATAACTGGCGAGTTTGCAGTCGTACGAGGCGGCGGACGGGATGGCGTCCTGCGGGTCCCACACATCACGGTCGCCGTCGCCGTCACCGTCGACCCCGTGCGTGGCCCAGGTCCCCGGGATGAATTGCGCTATCCCCTGGGCCTTGGCCGGGCTCTTGGCGTTCGGATTGAAGCCGCTCTCCTGGTACAGCTGGGCGGCGAGCAGCGCGGGGTTGATCGCCTTGCACAGATTGCCCCACTTCTGCACGAGGGGCTGGTAGGTACTGGGTACGGCGCCCTTGGCGAGGCCGACATTCCCCTGCCCGGCGCCGTTCGCGATGCTTCCCGCGGCCATGTACGTCCCCACGACGAGCAGGGCGATGAAGCTCATCGCCCCACTGATGCCGACGGCTGCGACCAGCCACGCCTTACGCACCGTCAACCACCCCTCACCGCGCGGGAGTCCACCGTGCCTCAGTCTAGAGGCGTGCGGGAGCCGGGGGGCGTAACTCGAGGGCGCGGCTACGGTTGTCGGCAGCGCGGAAGGCTCCCACCCGGCGCCCGTCCGCCTCCGACCGGGCACCCACCAGGCTCCGACCCGGCACCCGCCCGCTCACCCGCCCACCCTCGGAAAGGACCGTCCGCATGCCCGAGGACACCCCCCGCATCCCCCCGGACCTCGACTGGATCCGCGCCGCCCCCGAAGGGGAGGAAGGCCCGGGCCCCTGGATCGAATTCGCGTACGGCCAGGACGACGCCGTCCATCTGCGGGAGACCAGTGCCCCCGAGAACGTCGTGACCACGACCCGGGCCAAGTGGGACGCCTTCGTACTCGGCGTACAGGCGGGCGAGTTCGACCACTTCGTCGAGGGCCACTGATCGTGGCCCACTGATCTTGGGTTACTGATCTTGGTCTACTGGTCTTGGTCTACTGAACGAACTCGTCCGTCAGAACGCAGCCGTCGATCAGCGCGGGCGCCGTGGAGACGTCCCCGACCGGCTGGAAGTTCGGGTTGCAGTTGAGGATCAGGAGCCCGGAGGCCGACAGGTCCCGGATCGTGTCGTCGTCCGGGGCGATCACGGCGAAGTCCTTGCCGATGGCGAAGCCGCCCTTCACGCCGGCCAGCTCACTCGTCTTCATCCGCTCGGCGACGTCCGCCTTGTACGCCGTCTGGAACTGCTTCATGTCGCTGGTCTTGAAGACCCGGATCCAGCCGTCGCCGCCGTCGTCGCACGTGCCCCGGAACTGCACGCCCCAGCCCATGTCGAACTTCTCGTCCATGGGGTAGTAGCGCTCGTCCGACGGATCGATGCTGTAGCGCTCGCAAGTGGTGAAGCGCTGGAGGTACTCGCCCGCGGCCATGACGGTGTCCGCCTGGGGCAGGTTCTCGAGCATCCACTTCTGGCGGACTCCGGGCCCACCGCTGGTACCGCCGTTGCGAGCGGGCGCTTCGTCCGAGCCCACGCCGGGAGTGGCACTGGAGCTGGGAGCGGGAGTGGCACTGGAGTCGGATGCGTCCCCGGTGCCGGTGTCGGTGCCCGCCCCCTTGCCGGTGTCGGACCCGCCGCCGGCGACAACCCCGGCGGCGGACCCGGCCCCCGAGCCGGAGGCCCCCGCGTCCTCCCCGTCCCCCTCGCACCCGGAAACCGTCAAGGCGAGCGCCGCCGTCACGAAGACCGCGGCCAGTCTGGAGCGCGTACGCATGGTGTGATCCGATCCCCCGTCGAGTAATGACGCCGGGACCCTAGATCAACCGCATGTCCATGATCAAACCACTCCGTACGCGTCCCACCCCGCTGTCCCAGGCAAGGCATGTTCTCGCAGGTCAGACCCCTGGAACCATTCCAGCGTCCCAGATGACCCGGCGTACCTTGCCCCTGCCGGGACCGCCCCCTTTAGCTGTGATCACCACTGAACAGCAGCACTACTCCGGGGGAACCCATGAAGCACACCCGCAAGGCAGTCGCAGCCGTCATCGGCCTCGTCGCGGCCCTCTCGCTCACCGCCTGCAACGGCGACGACAACGCGGCGGGAGCGGCGGACAGCAAGACCACCGTGCCTTCCTCGTCGGCGGACAAGGGCGGCAGCAACGAGGACTCCGGCACCGGCGCCGGAGACGCCTCCGGCGGCGCGGAGGCCTCGGGCGGCGGTGGCGAAGGGACCTCCGGAGGAAGCGGTGGCGGAGACGAAGCCGCCCAGGGCACGTCCGCCGGTACCGGCGACAACAGCAACGGCAAGGTCGGCATCTGCCGTACGGACGAGCTCGAAGTGAACGCGACCGACAACACCACCGACAAGACGGAAGGCGTCGTCACCGTCGTCTTCAAGAACGGCGGCGGCCGCGACTGCACGATCAACGGCTACGCGGGAGTCGATCTGACCGCGAACACGGGCGACACCCTCTCCGTGGACCGCAACGGAGAGCCCCCGGCCAAGAGCATCCTGAAGGACGGCGAATCCGCCGCCTTCAACATCACGTTCCCGTACAACAACACCGGCGGCTCCGGCGTCCGCATCACCAGCCTCGTCGTCACGCCCCCGAACGAGACCAAGCACGTGACCCTCGACTGGCCCGCGGGCACCCTCCCGGTCTCCGACACCCCGGCCAAGCTGGAGATCAACCCGGTGGGCAAGGTCAGCGACTCCCCGGCGGGCTGACCCGACCGAGTACGGCGCGAACCCCGGCGCGGCGTCCCCCCGGACCGCCGCGCCGGGGCCTTCTTGCGGGCGGCGGGAACGCCGCGTCAGCGAGATGGCGGCCCGCCCAGAAGCACGGGTCGCCGGCCATGGGCGCTCAAGCGACCCGTGGCCGCACCACCTTGAACCCGAAGCCGTACGTGCCGAGCGCGTCCCCCACCCCTATGAACAGCAGCGCGGCGTGCTCCTGACCGCGCGCGGTCCCGATGCCTCCCAGATCCAACTGGGAGGCATCCGGCCATCCCAGGTCGCCGAGCAGCCGCCGCACGGTCTGCTTGGCGGCGGCGTCGTCACCGGACAGGAAGACCATGCCGGGCTCCTCCAAGCTGCCCGGATTCGTCATCACCACGGAGTCCATGGTGACGAGCGTCTTGACCACCGGCGTCTCGGGAAACGCGGCCTGAATCTCCTCGCTGAGGCTGTAGTTGGGATGGGAGAGCTCCATCCCCTCGGTGAACCCGACACCGACGTCGACCAACACCTTCCCGGCCAGCGCGGTAGCGCCGATCCCCTTCAGCAGCCCCACCGACTCCGTTCCGGGCGTGGCGTTGACCAACACCTCCCCGTGAGCGGCGGCCTCCCCGAGCCCCACGACCGTGAACCTCTGCAACTCCTCCGCATCACCCCGCTCTTTCGGGTCACGCGACCCCAGCACGACGTCATGCCCCGCCGCCTCCCAGCCGCTCGCCAACGCACGCGCCACATGTCCGGTTCCAAGCAATCCGATTCGCATGGACACGAAGCTAACTAGCCCTGGGAGCAGGGGAATCGGGCCAGAGCCCTATGTCGTATCGGCCCGTCGACGTACCCCTGAAGCCCGAGGCCCAGCCATGACCCCGGCCGCTCACTCCCCCTCTCTGTACGGGATGCGCATCACGCCACGCTTTGCCCGATAGGCGCCGCTTCAGACACCTTTGCCGCAAACTTCGCACTCGCGAAACAGCAGGCCCCATGGATAGCGTCGGTTGACTCAGGCTCCCTCTCCCCACCGCGGCGAGAACGCGGCACCGGAGTGCCGGTGAAGCCCCTGACACGCACCACCGCCGGCTGCGTGGACACGACCAGACGACCCCGGGGGTAGGAATGGCCGAGAAGCTGAGAGTCGACGCGGTCGAGCTCGAAGGATTCATGAAGCTGCTCGATGGATCAGTCACGTCCTTGAGGGGCCTGCGAAGCGCCTTGTCCGGTGCGACCGTTGGCGGGCTGGGGACGGATGAGCTCGACAAGGCGTGCGAGGAGTTCCAGGGGGACTGGAAGTACGGCGCGGAGCAGATCGGTGAGCAGACGGAGGATCTGAGCAAGATCATCGAGAAGAACAAGGACGCCTTCATGGAGGTCGAAGCCGCACTTGCGAAGGCGATGAACAAGGCCGGAAAGACCAAGGACGACATCGTAGAGGTGCCGAAGTGACGAGTGCCTCCACCTATCCGGATCTCGGCTTTGATCCGACCCCTGGAAACCGCGACACCGTCAAGGAGCTCCACAAGAAGCTGGGCACCTGCGTCACCATCCTCCGCGACACCCGCAAGGTCGTCACCAAGCTGATGGACGGCAGCTATTGGGAGGGTGATGCGGCAGTAGCCTTCCGCGAGACCATCAAAGACGGGCCACTGACGCTCAATCTGAAGAACGCCGCCCGCTCCATCGAGAAGGCCGCCACGCAGTTGGAGCGCTGGGAAGGCGACCTGGACGACTTCCAGCGCCGGGCGAGGGATCTGAACGGGAAGGCCAAGGACGCCAGGGAAGCCTTGAAGGCCGCGAAGGGAGATGCCGACACCGCCGGTGATGATCCCGACCTGGACAAGAAGGGCAAGAAACAAGAAGACGCGAAGAAGGCCCAGAAGCTCGCCGACGGCAAGGTAGAAGAAGCTCAGGCGGAACTCGACCGGATTCTGGGCAGGGCCCGAAGCCTGCAGAACGAGCACAGCGAGAGGTCCAAGTACCGCGCGGAGAAGATCCGCGACGCGACGGACAAACTGGCGCCGCATGAGCCTGGCGCGTTCGAAGAAGCCTGGGAATGGGTCAAAGAGAACCTTCCAGACATCCTCAGCGCACTTGCCGGGGTGCTTGCCCTGGCAGCGATCTTGGCTACTGCACCTTTGGGCCTTGGAGTAGCAGCCGCACTAATGCTGGCGGCTTCAGCTGCAAGTGGTGCGGCGCTTGGGGTCCGAATCTCGGATCCGGTCGTGCGGCAGTCGCTGATGGACGGTTTCTCCAAAAACGAGTACGACGCTGACTTCTTCGGAAACCTGGTCTCGGTAGGAGCCGACGCGGTAGGGGTAGCCCCCGGGCTCAGCGCCGTCGTTAAGGGTGGCCGGGTCGCCACTCGTGCGGTGCGTGCAGGAACTGGGGCCATGAGCCTCGGACAGAAGTTGGCGACCTACGGCACACAGACATTGGATGCGGGCAAGGACGTCATCCAACTGGGAAACCCTTTGATCAAAGCAGCGGTTACGAGCGAGACGGCAGCCGAAAACGTAGCCGTCACTTCAGGCGCTATGGGCCTCGCGACTTCTGGCTATGGGTTCTTCGATGACGACGAAGGCAGGGCCGAGGTGACGACCAGGGTTGATGGGGGGCGTCTCCTACTCGACGTACCAGGAATCCCGTTCATCGCACGCGCCTTCTCGTAAACATCCTGCTGCAGAAAGAAGAACCCCGATGAACCCTGCTGACTACCCCACTGCATGGCAGCATCCGCCAACACGACGCGCCTGGTTCCTACTCATGATCAAGAACGTGGCCGGGCTCATCGGGTGGGTCGGCGTCTGGATCGCATTCCTCGGGCTTTCCATCGACAGGGACTGGGTGCTATGGATTTTTATTCCATACTCCATCTACGGCAGTTGGCGACTCTTCGTCCAAGTCTTCGGGTACTTCCCTATCGCTATGCGTAAGCTCCGCATCCTGCGTGCATACCCATGGCAGGTCCTTCGAGGAGTGTCGTACGGCCTGACCGACTATCCCGACATCCTGGGCGCTCAGCACGGATGGTTCGAGTTTCCCAACCCCGCCAACCCCCAGCAGCAACTCCCCCTCGTCGTCTCCAACCACCTCCGTGTGGGCTGGTGGCACCGCAGGATGGCGCCCCGGGCCAAGCCGCAGCTGAAAGCCCGCATCGAGACGATCTGGTTCGCCGGCGACCCTCGCATGGTCGGCATCGTTGCCGCGCCCTCACCGAGTGGCCGAACTCCCGGTCACTTCAAGATCCTCAGGCAGCGTCTGGCGATGGCCGATCAAGCCCTCACCACAGAGTGGGGTGCCACAGCCGAGGACGTGGAACGCGGTCGTCGCGCCGGATTCACCCCGTACGTTGATCCGCGCAAACCGAAGGTGAAATCCCTGTGACCGCGCCCAGGTTCCTTCTCGACGAGTCGGCCCATGACCCCGAAGCCGATCTCTGGTTCGCCGAACCGGCAGGCTTCACCGCGATTCCCCTCCGCGCCCTGTTGCACCCGCCCGACTCCCCCGGATCCGACGCTCTGCGCAACGCCATCGCACCGATCCTGGACTCCTTCGGGGACGACCTCGCCCGCCAGCAGTTCCTGGTGCAGCTCGCACGAGGGCAGCAGCTGTTGGCCGTTCTCGCCGAGGCCGGTACCACCCGCTGCTCGATCGGTCTGCACCGCGACGACGTATCCGGCAGCAACACAGGCGAGAACAGCGGCGGCCTCCTGTTCTCCCTCTTCACCCTCTCCTGGCGAGACATCGCCCCCGCCGCCCCCGCCATCACCGCAGCCCGCGCCGTCGCGGGCGCCGAGGGCCACGCGAACATCGAGTACCTCGAACTGCCCTGCGGCCCCGCCTCGTTCAGCGAGCTCGTACGTACCCCGAACGCCGACTCCGGCCTCCCCCAGGACCCTGTCCTCCAGGTCTTCGCCCACCTCCCCCACCCGGACGGCAAACGCCTGGTCGTGCTCACGCTGGGCACCACCGCCGTGAACCGGCGTGCGGAGTACCGGAGCCTGATTCACCAGATCGCCGAGAACGTCAGCTTCGAAGACCCTCTGCTCGAGGCCGAAGCGATCATCAAGGCCGGTGAGCGCAGCTAGCCTCCCGGAGCGCCTGCCGTCGCCGGGGTGAAGATCTTGGCCAGGTGGTAGTCGAGCGTGGCGCGTACGTCGTCCAGGGTGCGGCGCTCGTGGAGTACGTCCCCGCCCAGGCCGACCGCAGCGGCCACCAGCAGGTCCGCCTCACGCTGTGCGTCCAGGCCGGGGGCCGTCTGGCCGCTCTCCTGGGCCGTGGCGATGAAGCTGGCGACGAGCTCCTCCAAGGGGTGGTCGTCGCTCAGGAAGACCGCCGCGATGGCGGGGTCGGTGAGGCTGCGGGCGTAGTAGGCCGAGAAGACCCTCAGCGCCATGGCCCGTTGCGCGTCCAGGGGCAGGAACTCGTCGAGCATCGCGCTCAGTACGCCTCGCAGGTTCGCGGGGTCGTAGTGGACGCGGGTCCTCGCCAGGCGTTCGTTCTCGCGGTGGAGCATGTGCAGGGCGGCGACCATGAGCTGGTGCTTGCTGCCGAAGTGGTACTGGACCACCCTCAGCGACACCCCCGCCTCCGCCGCGATCTCCCGCATGCTCGCCGCGTCCAGACCCCGCTCGGCGGCGATGCGCCACACCGCCTCGGCGATCTGGCGCCGCCTGCGCGACCGGGCGGCGGACGTGGGCGCCGGGCTCTCGGGCGCCGGGACCGGCGGCCGCTTCCGGCGTCGGTAGGCCCTCGCCTGGCAGCTGCGGGAGCAGTAGAGAGCGGGGCGGCCGCGCTTGCCCGCGGCGCTGATTCCGGCACGGCAGACCGTGCAACGAGCCTTGTTTTCGTCACGCACGACTCCCACTATAGGACCTCGAATGTGTGACGTAATAGAGAGATATTCCTTTCTAGATAGGGAAATTCCATTGCGCCGTTGATACGTTCGTATCGTGAAGTACGACATCCTGCAGATCCTCGGCGCAGTCCTGATGTGTTTCGCCGCGCAAGGCCTCATCCGACTGCTCATCGACCACGACTACAACGGCTTCCTCGGCTGGCTCCCCGGTGGCTTCGCCGCCCTCCTGGCCGCCTACGGCATGGCGACCACCGCCGGCCTTCTCCTGACCGGCTGGGGGCACACCCGGGCGAAGGCGCTCGGCCGCCGCGGCTGAAGGCGGGCGGGCAGGCAGGAGGGACGGAGGGTGCGCGGGCTGTTGACGAGTGTCCAACTTTCCCCGATCGTTGGGGAATTGAGCGCAAATCAAAGCGCTGTGCTGTGACGGCTGGGGGGAGCCGAACATGCAACCTGGGGACGAGCACGCCACGCCGGGAGCAGAGCCCAACGACGCGGTGCCGCCGGGCCAGGGAGGCCACTTCGGGCCCCCGCCCCCGATGGCACCCCCGCCCCCGACGCCCTCGTCGCCGCCACCCCCCTCGTCGCCTCCGCCCCTGCCGCCGCCTCCCGCAGCCCCGCCCACCTACGGCCCACCCGCGCCAGCGCCTGCGCCCGCACCGCTGCCCGCGCCAGCGCCCCCTCCCGCCCCCGACGCCCTGCGCGCCCTCTCCGCGGGCCTCCTCAACCTCACCGGCCTCGGCCTCGGCTACGTCCTCCTCAAGCGCTGGCTCCTCGCCGCCCTCTGCTGGGCCGCGACCGTCGGGCTCCTCTTCGTGGCGTTTCCCGCCGAGGTCGACGGCGTCCCCGGTGGCGTACTCGTCGGGTTCATCGCCTTTCTCGTCCTCGCCGCGGCCGACGGGGCCCGCCGCGCGCTCCGTACCCACCAGAGCTGGCCGCTGCGCGCGCCGCTCGCCGCCGGGCTCGGGCTCGTCCTGCTCGCCGTGCCCGCCGGCGGCGTCATCGCGTACGACGCCGCGCGCGACGAAGCCGTCGAGGAGATGCTGCTCGACCGGCTCGACAAGGCCGACAGAATCGTCACGGCAGCCGACGGCCGCACCTTCGACGCCGCCGAGGACGACTACCGCTCCGCCCTCGCCATCTACCGAGACCTCGGCGACGACCACCCGGGGTCGAAGGCCGCCGAGCGCGTGCCGGACAGCCTCACCGCGTACTACAAGTCCGTCGCCGCCCCGTACGACGAGCGCAAGTACTGCGAGGCCCTGGAGCCCCTGAAGTACCTCCGCACCCTCCCCGGCTCCCTCGGCAAGGACCGCGTCGGCACCCTCGCCACCTGGCCCGACGACCGTCTCGCCACCTCGCTCTACGAGTGCGGCGCCCAAGGTCTCGGAGCGGCGGCCGGCGGCGCCGAGTTCGGCGAGCTCCTGCGGACCTTCCCCGACTCCGACCAGGCAGCGAAGGTCGAGCCCGCCATCCGCGCCGCCATCGACGCGCGCTCCACGGACCTGAAGGGCTCCGACCCCTGCAAGGCCACCGACGAGCTCCGCGGCATCGGCTCCACGGCGAAGGCCCTCCCCGACGACGCGGGCGGCGGCCTCTCCGGCGACGCGGCCGGGGCGGTGGAGTCCGGGGTGTACGCGTGCGGCGTGGACGAGTTCAAGGACGGGAAGTTCGCGGAAGCGGCCAAGACGCTCAAGAACTTCGCCGGGACCTACAAGAGCAACGGCAAGCGCGACCGCGCCAAGGACATCGCCATCGCCGCCGAGATCGCCGATGCCCGCCCGTCGGCCGGAAGCAGCCTGCCCCCGACGAAGGCGCCGGGCGGCGCGAAACTGACGTACGTCGTCGAGAACGGCGGCCCCGGAACGCTCGAAGTCCTCTACACCGGCCCCACCACCGGCAGCATCAAGCTCGCCTCGTGCGGCGGCTGCAAGACGTACACCAGCAAGGCCCAGGGCAAGAAGGCCTGCCTCGCGGGCAAGGGCCACCCCCAGAAGACGCTCAACCTGCCCCCGGGCGACTACCACTTCCTCTACAAGCGCGACGCGAGCGGCGTGGGCGGCGTACGCAACAATGCCGAGGGCAGCAAGGTCCAGCCCGGCTACCGCTACACCGACTGTTCGTACGTAGTGACGGGCGGCGGGCTCGGCGGTCTCGACGGCCTGGACGGTCTCGATGGCCTCGACGGGCGTACATGACCCATGATGTGAGTCTCCGTCACCGGACCAGGTCAGAATGAGACCTGGTCAGAGGGCACGCCGGGCCGTCATTGCCCGGCGTCACTCACCGTGATACACAGAGTGACCATACGTTTCAGCCAACGAATGACGCCAAGTCGACATGCACTGGCCCATTTGTCGGCGAGAATGAGCTGTCCTCTGTACTGCGGTAGGCAGAGGTGACAGAACAACCCACTAGGGGCGGTGAGTTACACATGCTTATGGCAGCCGAAAAGGGCGACATCACCACCATCATCGGCGGGATCGCCCCCGACTGGGGTCCCTTCGGGAGCCTGGGCAACGAGGCACGGGTGATGATCGAGGTCGTGATGGCGATCGCCATCCTCCTCTGTCTCGGCATTGCGATCTGGGGCGCGGCGAAGCAACGCATCGGCGCGACGGCGCTGCGCGACACCTTCAGCGCGGAGCAGGGCAAGGGCCTGATCATCGCGGGCCTGACCGGCGTCTTCATCATCGGATCGCTCGGCACGGTCTTCACCATCGTGTACGGCATGGCGGTCTAGCGCCCGCCACCCACGTACGTCCCCGTCTCCCTGTCCCCCCGTCCCCCTCTCCCCCTGTCCCCCTCCGACCCACCCACCCGTCGTGCCCACCGGCTGAGGTTGCAACTCCCTGATGTCGAGTCACCACACCGCGCCCGCGCGGGAACCAGCACGGCTACCGTCGTACGTGGCGGTTCACCGAGAGGTTGAGGGGGCGTACGCGGCATGAGTCTCGACGACGAGCGGAACGACGGCCTCTACGGCGGCTCGGGCGAGACCCGGACGCGGCTTCCCGAGGGCGAGGGGGGCGGCCAGGACGGGTACGGGGGAGGGCGCAGATCCGGCCGTTCTTCGTCACGGAGCCTCGTGACGGTGGTCGGTGTGGTGGTGGTGCTCATCGCGGCCATCGCCTTCGCGAACCGCGGCGGTGAGGGGTCCTCCTCCGGAGGGGGAGGCGGCGACGGCAAGAAGGCGGGGGCGGATCCCACCGCCGCCACCGGGGAGCAGCCCGTCGACGGCAAGACGGCCGGGATTCCTTCCGGGTTCGCGAAGAGCGAGCAGGGTGTCCAGTCCGCTGCCGCGAACTATGCGTCGGCACTGGGTTCTGACGGCATGTTCAACCAGACCCGTCGGCACCAGATCGTGCAGACCATCGCTGACCCCAGCTCGGTGAACAAGCTGCAGAACGGGTTCGACTCCGACTATTCGCAGGCCTTCCTGAAGAAGATCGGGCTGAACAACGCCGGCAGTGCACCTGCGGGGAGCACGTTCGTGAACCGCACGCTGCCCGCCGGCACCAAGATCAAGAGCTACAGCGCCAGCAGCGCCACCGTCGAGGTCTGGTGCAGTGGCCTGTTCGGGCTCACCGGCGAGAACTCCACCAACCCCGTCACGGGCAGCTGGTTCACCGTGACGATGAAGCTGAAGTGGAGTGACGACGACTGGAAGGTTCTGGACTCCAGCCAGAAGTCCGGACCGACGCCGGTGAACGGCGACAACCCCATCTCCGGAGCCGACGAGATCGGCGAGGCGGTCAAGGAGTACGGAGGGTTCACGTATGCCCGGTAGCCCACGCCGTGCACTGAAGGTCACCGCCGTCCTCGCGGCGGCGCAAACCGCAGCGGTGCTGACGGCCACACGTGCCTTCGCAGCCCCGGAGCCGAAGGACGACCCCTGCGAGCTGATCGCGGGCCCGGCAAAAAAGTACTGCGAAAAAGGCCAAGACGGCGGCAGCAGCAGCGGAGGCAGCGGTGAGTACCCCACCGACGCCCCCATCGACTCCACCGCCGACCCCCTCGCCTCCCTGGCAAAGGGCTGCGCCGAAGCCGCTTCCTGGACCGTCGACAAGCTCTCCGAAGCCGTGAAGAAGACCGCCGAGGTCGACTTCACGAACCCCAGCTTCCTCAAGCAGTACGCGGTCGTCTTCGCCGCGTCGACCATCCTGACCCTGCTCCTCTGGCTCCTCGCGGTGGCCAAGCGCGCGGTGCGCGGCGTCCCCCTCACCACCGCGCTCTCCGAAGCCATCGGGTTCCTGTGGCTGACGGTCCTCGCCTCCGCCTTCACGCCGCTGATCCTCTACACGGTCGTCTCGGCGGCCGACGGCGTGAGCGACGTCATCGCGAAGGCGACGGGCGGGCAGACGGACACGTTCTTCGGGACGTTCTCCGCCGCGCTGAAGAAGGGCGACGACATCGGCGGCGGGCCGATCATGCTGATCGTCGTCTCGCTCGTGTCGATCCTCGCGGCCGGCATCCTCTGGCTGGAGCTCGTCATCCGGGCCGCCCTGCTCTACGTGGGCGCGCTCCTCGGCACCGTCGTGTACGCGGGTCTCGTCGACAAGAACCTGTGGACGCACGTCCGCCGCTGGGCCGGGATCATGATCGCGGTGGTCCTGGTGAAACCCATCATCGTCATCGTGCTCGGCCTCGCCGGAGCGCTCTCCGCCGACGACGGGCCCGACTCCTTCTCGGCGGTCGTCTCCGGGCTCTCGATCATCCTGCTCGCCATCTTCGCGAGCGCCATGATCTACCGCTTCGTCCCCGGCTTCGGCGACGAGATCGCCAACACCCGGAACAACCGCATCTCCCAGGGCGCCGAGAACCGTGCCGCGGCCGTCATCTCCTCCCCCGCGTCCCTCGTGTCCCAGGGGATCAAGACCCACAGCTCCCGTGGAGGCGGCGGCGGAGGCGGCAACAGCCAGGCGCGGCCCGCCAACCCCCTGAGCGGCGGCGTGGCCGCCCACAGCAGCCGCCCCGGCGGAGGCGGCGGCTCATCGAACGGCGGCGGATCTGTCCCCTCCGCCGCACCCCCGCCCCGGGGCAGCGCGACCAGCACTCCGCACGCGCGCAACCGCGGCGGCGCAGGAAACGGTTCCACTGGAAGTACCAAACGCACGGGAGGTGAAGGGCGTTGACGACTCAGTCCCACGTGTCGCAACCGGTCGCGCCCCGCCGCACATATCTGATCGGCCGCGCGCGGCCCAACGCGATCGTCGGCAAGAACCGGGAGACCGGCGAGATCGCGATGATCATCGCGGGCGCCTTCCTCGGGATGATGTGCGGACTCCTCGTCCCTGTCCTCTCCTTGCGCATCGTGCTGCTCATGGGCTTCCCGATGCTGGCGATCGCCGCGGTCTACGTCCCCTACAAGGGCCGCACGTTCTACAAGTGGTTCGAGATCAACCGCAGCTACAAGCGCTCCCTCAAGCGCGGCACCGCCTACCGCTCCGCCACCCCCGAGGCGGGCATCCGCTTCGACGGCAAGGAGATCGAGGTCGGCCCGCCGCCGGGCATCGGGCGCATCAGCTGGCTGGCCGCGCCCTTCGGCCCCGACGAGATCGCCGTGCTGCTGCACGCCGACCGGCGCACCGTCACCGCCGCCATCGAGATCGAGGGACCGGGCGTCGGTCTGCGCGACTCCGAGGACCAGGAGGCCCTCGTCGACCGGTTCGGGACGCTGCTCAAGCACGTCGCGAACGGCGACGGGTTCGTGACGCGCCTTCAGATCCTCGCGCGCACCCTCCCGGCCGACCCGGACGCCCACGCCAAGGACGTCAGCGTACGAGGCGACGACCGGGCACTGCCCTGGCTCCAGCAGTCGTACGAGCAGCTCCAGTCGATGGTCTCCACCAGCAGCGAGCAGCACCGCGCCTATCTGGTGGCCTGCATGCACTACTCGCGCGACCTGGCCGCCGAGGCCCAGGCGATGGCCCGCGCCAGCCGCCCGCACGGCGGCCGCAAGCTCGACAAGGACGCCGGTCTCGCGGTCGTCATGGCGCGTGAGCTGACCGACATCTGCTCGCGGCTCCAGGAAGCCGACATCCGCGTACGGCAGCCGCTCGGGCAGGGACGTCTCTCCTCGCTCGTGCACTCCATGTACGACCCGGACCACCCCATCGACCACATCCAGGCGATGACGAAGCGCAACGCCTGGCCCGCCGAGCTCGACGCCATGGAGCCCACCTACCTCCAGGCCAAGACCCGCGAGTCCTCCACCCGCGCCCCCTGGTGCCACGCCACGGCCTGGGTGAAGGAGTGGCCGATGACGCCCGTCGGCGTCAACTTCCTCGCCCCGCTGCTCGTCCACACCCCGGACGTGATCCGCACGGTCGCGGTGACCATGGACCTCGAACCCACCGAGGTCGCCATCGAGCGCATGCTGACGGAGAAGACGAACGACGAGGCGGAGGCGAGCCGCCAGGCCAAGCTGAACCGCACGGTCGACCCGCGTGACATCGCATCGAACTCCCGTCTGGACCAGCGCGGCGAGGACCTGGCGAGCGGCGCGGCCGGCGTCAATCTCGTCGGCTACATCACCGTCTCGTCCCGTTCCCCCGAAGCCCTCGCGCGCGACAAGCGCACCATCCGGGCCTCGGCCGGGAAGTCGTATCTGAAGCTGGAGTGGTGCGACCGCGAGCACCACAGGGCCTTCGTCAATACGCTGCCGTTCGCGACCGGCATCCGACGCTAGAGGCGAGGGCTGCCAACATGCGGGATCCGCTGACCATCCTCACGGACGCCTTCACGTCCTTCCTGTTCGGGAAGGTGGAGACGACCCGACTTCCGGTGCGTACGTCGACGGGGCAGGCCCAGGCCGTCTATCTGCCGACGGCCGCCCCCGGCCTCGGCGACTCCGGCGTGATCATCGGGCGCGAGGTGTACTCCGGCAAGGGGTACATCTACGACCCCTTCCAGCTGTACGGCCAGCAGCTCCCCGCCCCGCACTGGCTGGTGCTCGGCGAGTCGGGCAACGGCAAGTCGGCCCTGGAGAAGACGTACGTCCTGCGGCAGCTGCGCTTCAAGGACCGGCAGGTCGTCGTGCTCGACGCGCAGGGCGAGGACGGGGTGGGCGAATGGAACCTCATCGCCCAGGAGCTGGGTATAACTCCCATCCGGCTCGACCCCACGGCCGCGCTCGACATGGGGATCCGCCTCAATCCGCTGGACCCCGCGATCACGACGACGGGCCAGCTCGCGCTGCTCCGCACCATCATCGAGGTCGCGATGGGGCACGGGCTCGACGAGCGCTCGGGCTTCGCGCTCAAGGTCGCCCACGCGTACGTGAACGAGACGATCGTCGAGCGGCAGCCGGTCCTGATGGACATCGTGGAGCAGCTGCGGCACCCGGAGCCGGAGTCCGCGGAAGCGATGAACGTCGCCATAGACGACGTACGGGCGTGGGGTCTGGACGTCGCGCTCGTCCTGGACCGTCTGGTCGACGGTGACCTGCGGGGCATGTTCGACGGCCCGACGACGGTCGGCATCGACCTGGACGCCCCGCTGATCGTCTTCGACCTCTCGCACATCGACCGGAACTCGATCGCGATGCCGATCCTGATGGCGATCGTGGGCGTCTGGCTGGAGCACACCTGGATCCGCCCGGACAGGAAGAAGCGCATCTTCCTGGTCGAGGAGGCCTGGCACATCATCAACTCGCCCTTCGTGGCGCAGCTCTTCCAGCGCCTGCTGAAGTTCGGCCGACGGCTCGGACTCTCGTTCGTGGCGGTGGTCCACCACCTCAGCGACGTGGTGGACGGGGCGGCGGCCAAGGAGGCGGCCGCGATCCTGAAGATGGCGTCGACGAGGACGATCTACGCCCAGAAGGCGGACGAGGCGCGAGCGACGGGCCGCGTGCTGGGCCTGCCGCGCTGGGCGGTGGAGATCATCCCCACCCTCACGCCCGGCATCGCGGTGTGGGACGTGAACGGCAACGTCCAGGTGGTCAAACACCTGATCACGGAGACCGAACGCCCCTTGGTCTTCACCGACCGCGCGATGACGGAGTCGTCGGCGGACCAACTGCTCGGCGACGACGCGCTGCGGGCGGCGGAACTGGAGGCGGAGGAGCGTGCGGCGTACATGGAGCAGCAGATGAACGGCCCGTCGTCGTCGTCGCGTTCCGGGGTGGCGTAAGGGATGGCCTACCGGGAGCCCGAGCCCGAATACCGCGACCGGGGCGGCCGCCGTGAGTCGCGTGAACGGGGCATTCCCGACGGCGTGCTGGTCGGCGGCCTCGCCTTCGTGCTCGGCCTGACGGTCCTCGTCTGGTCGGCGACGGGCCTCGCGGGCTTCTTCTCGCACGGCTCCTGGCCCCAGAACGTCACCTTCGGCAATACGCCGGTGGCGATGCGGCATCTGTTGCAGCAGCCGCACGACATCGCGGGCGCGTGGCCGGCGACCCCGGCCGCCCAGCTCACGGGCTACGGCCTGTTCTGGGGCCTGCTGATCGGCCAGCTGATGGTGCTGGTGGTCCTGACGATCTTCGTCATGGGCACGGTGACGCGCTGGCGGGCGGTCCGGAGAGCGAGACGCGAGGGCCACTTGGCACCGCGTCCGGCGACGCACGCTCCGGCGGAGCCGACGCCGGTCGAAACGACACGGGTCGAGACGACCCCGGTCGAGAGGGCCCCGGTCGAGACGACCCCGGTCGAGACGGCTTCCGCCGAGGCCGCTCCCGCTCACGCTCCTCCAGCAGCCGTCCCCGCTGTGGGCAATCGTTCCGCAGGGCGGAACGGGTGGGCACAGCCCACACCGCCGGGCGCCGATGACCAGGGCGTCAGCCGCGCAGAGGGGTACGGCACCGAGACGCCGGGTACGGAAGCAGCCACGGTCCCCACCCCCCGTACGCCCTTGGTGTTGGGCCCCGCCGAAACCCGCCGCGCGCACGCGATCCAGGCCATCCGCGACGCGGAAAGCGCAGCCCTAGTACTCACCTCGGACCCCACCCTGTGGGAAGAGACCAAGGACGCCCGAGCGAAGCTGGGCCCGGTCCTGGTCTACGACCCCTCCCACCTCTGCGACACCCCCGCAAGAATGCACTGGTCCCCCACCACCAACTGCGAGGACAAGGCAGTGGCCGCACAGCGGGCCACCGCTCTGCTGGCCGCCATAAGGCCCAGCGCCAAGCTGGACAGCAGCGTCGCCGACACCGCCGAGACCCTCCTGCGCAGCTTCCTCCACGCGGCAGCGGTGGACGGCCGCCCCGTCAAGCACGTACACCGCTGGGCCCAGGGAACGGGAGTCCAGGACGCCGTACGGGTCCTGCGCACGCACCAGAAGGCAGCATCGGGCGCGGCGGGCGAACTGGAGGCGGCGCTCACGGCATACCCCGAACGCCGCGACATGGCCCAGGAGTTGACCGCCCGCGCACTCTCCGCCCTTTTCACCCTGAACGTACGGGAATCCTGCACCCCAAACAGAACAGATGCCCTCACCCTGGATTCCTTCATCGATGAAGGGGGCACGCTTTTCGTGGTGGGTGAAGCCATCGAGGACCCCAAATCGCCCAAGGGTCCGGGGGCCATGCCCCTCCTCACGGCACTCGCCTCAAGCGTGGTCGAGCACGGCCGGCGCATGGCCGAACGGTCATCCTCCGGTCGGCTCGACCCACCAATGACGCTGGTCCTGGACGACGTGGCCGCCGTGGCCCCGCTCCCCCAGCTCCCGGATCTCCTGACCACCGGCGCGGACCGCGGTCTGCCCACCCTGGCCCTCCTCCGCTCCCGCGAACAGGCCCGCACCCGCTGGCCCCACACGGAACTCCCCGGCTAGACAGGACCGGGGCGGGGGTCCCCTCGGGGTTCCCGTCCTACCGCGGTACTACCCGCCACCGCCCACGTCCCGCCCCTGGTCCGACGCCGCGCACCTTCGCGAGCGCCAGCATCAGAAGCATGATTCGGGCATACGAACTCACCAAGCGCTACGGCGAGAAGACCGTCGTGGAGGACCTGTCCTTCACCGTCCACCCCGGCACCGTCACCGGCTTCCTCGGACCCAACGGCGCGGGCAAGTCCACCACCATGCGGATGCTCCTCGGCCTGGACGCCCCGACCCGCGGCCGCTCCACCGTCGGCGACCGGACGTACGCCACGCACACCGCGCCCCTGCACGAGGTGGGCGCGCTCCTGGAGGCCCGGTCCGTCCACCCGGGCCGCACCGCCTTCCACCACCTGATGGCCCTGGCCCACACGCACGGCATCCCGCGCCGCCGCGTCGAGGAGGTCCTCGACCTGGTGGGCATCCATGAGGTGGCCCGCAAGCGCGTGAAGGGCTTCTCGCTCGGCATGGGCCAGCGGCTGGGCATCGCGGCCGCGCTCCTCGGCGATCCGGCCGTGGTCATCCTCGACGAGCCGGTCAACGGCCTCGACCCCGAGGGCGTCCTGTGGATCCGCAACCTCCTCAAGTCCCTCGCCGCCGAAGGCCGTACGGTCCTCGTCTCCTCGCACCTCATGAGCGAGATGGCGCTGACGGCCGAGCACCTGATCATCATCGGCCGCGGCAGGCTCCTCGCCGACACGACAGTCGAGGCGTTCGTACGCGAGTCCGGCACGGGCTCCGTCAAGGTCGTCAGCCCCGAGGCGGGCCTGCTCGGCGAGCTGCTCGCCGCACCCGGCGTACAGATCACGAGTGACGCGCCGGGCGTCCTCGACGTACGCGGCACGGACGGCGAGCACATCGGCCGCACGGCGGCGCACCACGGCATCCCGGTCTTCGAACTCACCCCGCACACGGCATCGTTGGAGCAGGCCTTCATGGACCTGACGCGGGACTCGGTCGAGTACGTCGCGTCGGTCTCCCCCGGCGTGCCGGAAGGAGCGGCGGCATGAGCACCGCGACGGCAACAGCCCCCACGTCAACCGCCCCCTACCGTCTCTCCACCCGCGGAATCCTCCGCTCCGAGTGGCACAAGCTGTGGACGCTCCGCTCGACCTGGATCACGATCGGCGTGGCGAGCGTCTTCACCGTCGTCATCGGCATGATCGTCGGTGCCACCTACACGCCCGACCCCGCCAACGAGATCGACCCGGTCACCTACGCCCTGCTCGGGACCCAGATCGGCCAGGTCGCGATCGCGGTCCTCGGCATCCTCATCACCGCGGGCGAGTACTCGACGGGCATGGTGCGGGCCACGATGGCCGCGGTGCCGCACCGGCTGCCGGTGCTCTGGGCGAAGACGGCGGTGTTCGGCACGGTCGCGCTCGGGACGCTCCTGATCACCGACTTCCTCACGTTCCCGCTGGCCCAGATCTTCCTCGGCGGCTCGGACCTGGAAGCGTCGCTCGGCGACCCCGGCATCGCCCGCGCCGTGGCGGGCTCCGCGGCCGGGACCGCCCTCATCGGCGTCATCGTGCTCGGCCTCGGCTCGGCCCTGCGCAGCATCCCGGGCGCGATCGGCGCGTACGTCGGCGGCCTGATCCTCCTGCCGCAGCTCGCCACGATGATCCCGAACGACCTGGTGCGCGACCTCCTGAACTACTTCCCGCTGCCGGCCGCCGAGTCCCTCGCCGCCGTGCAGACGTCGTCCGGCGACCTCTCGCCCGGCGCGGGCCTGCTGACGCTGTGCGCGTGGGCGGTGGCGTCGCTGGCAGCGGCGGCGTATCTGCTGAAGCGACGCGACGTATGAGCGCTTCCCGTACGAGGATGCAACCGTGACCTCCCGGACCTCCCCGCGGCCCGACGGCAGCGGAAGCCGCCAGGGCGCCCCGGACCACGACTGGTCCGCGGGCGCCCAGCCGCTGACGCGGTACGTGGAGCGCTGCCTCCAGTGGCTGCGGGCCTTCGACCGGCGGCATCCATGGGCCTGGGACCTCCATCTGACCGGGTTCTTCGTGTTCGCCGCGTTCATCGACCTCGTGGGCGACGGCTGGCGGAACATCGCCCAGAACACGGATGTCCCGGCCTGGACGCTGTACGCGATCACGCTGGCCGTCACGGTGCCACTCCTGTGGCGCCGCACCCATCCGCTCGCGGTCTACGCGGTCATGCTGTTCGCGTCCCTGATCAACAACTGGACGGGCGCCGTCCTACAGGCCTCGCTCACACTGCTCATCGTCGTCTTCAACATCGCGACACGGCTTCCGCCGCGCACCTTGGCCTGGTCGTACGCCCTGCTCGTGCTGCCGCCCGTGGTCGGCCACGTCCGCCACCCGCAGGGCAGTTGGGACCAGCAGGTCGTGTCGACGATGATGAGCTTCGCGATCGTCGCGCTGCTCGGCATCGCGGTCCGCACCCGCCAGGAATACATGGCATCGCTCGTGCAGCGCGCCAAGCAGCTCGAAGTGGAGCGCGACCAGCAGGCGCAGCTGGCCACCAACGCCGAACGCACGCGTATCGCCCGCGAGATGCACGACATCATCGGCCACAACCTCTCGGTCATCACGACCCTCGCGGACGGCGGTTCGTACGCCGCCGCCAAGTCCCCGGAGCGCGCGGCCCAGGCCCTGACGGCCATCGGCACCACGAGCCGCCAGGCCCTGACGGAGCTGCGCCGACTCCTTGACGTACTGCGGGAGGACGCGCCTCAGGCCCAGGAGGGTGCCGCACTCGCCCCACAGCCCGCACTCACCGACCTGGACCACCTCATCGACGGCGTAAGGGCAGCGGGCCTCCCGGTACGCAACACGGTCAGCGGCCGGCCCGACTCGCTCCCGGCGGGCCGCCAGCTCACGGTCTACCGCGTGGTGCAGGAGGCCCTCACGAACACCCTCAAGCACGGAGGCCCGGAGGCGACCGCTCACGTGGAGGTCGCGTACGGCGATGACGCGGTGCGGGTGACGGTGACGGACACGGGTGTGGGCGGCGCGCCACCGACTCCAACCGCGGCGTCTTCGACCACGGGCCCCGGCGGCAGGGGTCTGACGGGAATGCGCGAGCGAACGGCCCTCTACGACGGGACACTTGAGGCAGGCCCGCTGCGGCACCCGCCGGGCGGCTGGCAAGTCGTACTCCGTCTCCCCAAGGAACCCGCCCAGTGACGACCGTGCTCATCGTCGACGACCAGCCGATGCAACGCTTCGGCTTCCGCATGCTCCTGGAGAGCCAGGACGACATGAAGGTGGTGGGAGAGGCCGGCAGCGGCAGCGACGCGGTCCGCATGACGGCCGAACTCCACCCGGATGTCGCCCTGATGGACATCCGCATGCCGGGCCTCGACGGCATCGAGGCCACGCGCCGCATCGTGGCCGCGGGCGACCGCACCCGCGTCCTGATCCTCACCACGTTCGACCTCGACGAATACGCGTACGCGGGCCTGCGCGCGGGCGCATCCGGCTTCCTCATCAAGGACGCGCTGCCGGAGGAGCTCCTCTCCGGCATCCGGGCGGTCGCCACGGGAGACGCGGTCGTGGCCCCGAGCCTGACCCGCCGCCTCCTCGACGCGTACGCCGATCACCTGCCGACACGCTCGGGCGCGGACGCCGACCCGACCCGTGACCCGCGCCTGGCCTCACTGACGGACCGGGAGCTCGAAATCCTGACGGTCATCGGGCAGGGCTGGACGAACGCGGAGATCGCGGGCCGACTGCACCTGGCGGAGTCGACGGTGAAGACGCATGTGGGCCGGATTCTCGCCAAGACGGGGGCGAGGGACCGGGTGCAGGCGGTCATTCTGGCGTACGACACGAAATTGGTGCGGCCGGAGTGAATGCAAAAGGGCCCTTGGCGGGCCCTAAACGCAGAAAACCCCCGCACCAGAGGTGCGGGGGTTTCCCGTTAATAATAGTTCGGCGGCGTCCTACTCTCCCACAGGGTCCCCCCTGCAGTACCATCGGCGCTGTGAGGCTTAGCTTCCGGGTTCGGAATGTAACCGGGCGTTTCCCTCACGCTATGACCACCGAAACACTATGAAACTGTCAACCGCACCGTAGTCGTGGCCCGACATACGGGGTTGTTCGTGGTTTCAGAACCAACACAGTGGACGCGAGCAACTGAGGACAAGCCCTCGGCCTATTAGTACCAGTCACCTCCACCCGTTGCCGGGCTTCCAGATCTGGCCTATCAAC